>NZ_JACHFQ010000004.1:0-397985 GCF_014201975.1 Treponema ruminis
ACCCGTTCCCGTTCCGAACACGGAAGTCAAGCACCCCTGCGCCGATGATACTCCGATACGGGGGAAAGTAGGGAGCCGCCGGCTTTTTTCTTTTTTAAATAAAAAAATCTTCTGATAAGCCCCGGGAGCCGGGGAAAGTAGGTAGGGAGCGACGGCGCAGCCGGCAAAGCGCTTGAGAAGCGTTTTGAGCGAGTCTCGTCCGGAGCCGGGCGCCACACCGGGCAGTCAAAAACAGCCAGGTAGACAGCAATGTCTGACCTGGCTGTTTTCGTATCACGCGTGGGTGCTAAAGACTGTGTGACCGACAGCAATCCCCGCTTCGGTAGGCTGAGTGTAGCTGCGTACTCTAAGTCTAAGCCATCACCCCTTTCGCGATTTCTTCCCTAAGTGCCAGCACCTGTTCCAGCGGCAGGGAACAACCTTGAGCAATTGTTTCTGGTGTTACTCCAAGTTTTAACAGATTCTTCGCGTTGGAAATGGCAGTCTGTCGTTCACCAAGTTCTTTGCCATACTCCACGCCGTCTTCAAAGCCTTCGGCACGGCGGTTGCGGTCATAGTCTTCCTGATTGAATTCTGTGAGAAGGTTTCCGACAATATTCATCCGCTGCTCCTTGAAATATCCGTCTAGAAAATTGCTTTTAATGGCAAAGTCCACGGCCTCGTTGATTGCGTCTTCCGGCTCCATTCTCTTGTCCAGATTCGCCTTTACGCGGTCAACGAAGACACAGTAATGATACAACGACTCGCACTTTTTTTGAAGACTTTCGTTGTGATTTTTGTTGATGTTGATTAAGGTTGCAGTCCACTCGAACTCTCTGCTCTCATCTTTGACTTCGAACAAATCGGAAAGCCTGTATTTTACGATGTCATCCTGTTCCTGCTTTCCGTTGTAAAAGACGACAAACTTCGGCGAAGGAATCTTGATTCTTGCCCGGCCGAAAATGTCCAGATTCCGCTTGGCGACTTCCTTTTGGTAAAGTTGTGAGAAGTAAATCAGTCCCCTTAGCGGCATGTTTGGATTGACCGTGGACTGCTGCTCGAAAAGATGCATCTCCGAGTTTATCAGGAAGGACAGGTCGTTCTTCATGGTGACATAGATGACGTCATCAATCGTGGTGATTTCGAGAGCTGAAATATCGGTATAATTCTTGTCACTAAGTGCGTTATACAATGACAAAAGCCAGCGTTTGCTCCGATCATCCTTGCCGCTGTAAATCGAGCGGAATAACGTGTCGCGGAAGGTCCTTTTTGTCGCATCAATGCCCGGCAAGTTTACTGTTTTTACCGTCTTCTCCTGCATTTTCGTTCGATTCTTCTTGATTGCCTTTGTTTTCTTTTTCATACGAACTCCTTTGAATAATCTGCGTAGTTTTTCACGGCATCTCAGCCGTTTTCTTTCTAAACATATTAATTGCCAAAATTTTTGCGTTTTCGGCAATGCAAATCGAAAAAAGTCAGAAAATTACAAAAAAACTGCCACACGGATAGGGAGCGGCACGGTATACCGTGTAAAAACTTGTGAGACAAGTTTTTTAGCGAGTCTCCCGGAGAGCTGTGCTCGTAGGGGGGCAAAAGAGCAAATAATAAACGACATGGATGTCGATGTTTTCGGCAGTCCAGAACGAAAGAAGTCAGAAAGTTCCAAAAAAAAATTTGAGGGTTAGGAAAATCTTTTCCTTACGGCGTGAAGCGCTCGCGCCGGATTGGAGCCCCGCCGTAAGGCGTTCGAACGGGCACGACAAGGAGAGTGCCCGCGGAGCGTAGCGGAGGAATGGAGCGGTTAGCGGAAGGGCGCAAAGCCGGGATTGCAGGTGACTCGCGCCAAAAAAATGAAAATTATTGCTTTGTGGCTACTGTCTGGCCGATTTTTACGCGGTATTCTTTGCCGGTGCCGGTCAGACTTTTGATTTCGTCAAGGAGCTGGATTTTGTCTTTTTGGATGAGAAGTACGATTGTGGAACCGTGAAGGTCGAAATATCCTTTTTCATCGCCTTTTTTGAAGGAGCCGGTCTCGATGTTGTTTTTGATTCCGCCTACGCTGAAGGCACCTACTTCGATTTGGGCAATTTTGCCGAAATTTTCTGTGTCCATGATTGTCCATGAGCGGCGGTTTTTGGTATAGAGGCGGAAATTTTCGGCTGCCAGCGGCTGAACGCTGTAAAGGGAGCCCTGAATGAAGTGATTTCCGTTCTGGCTGCCGTTATCGACATAGCAGAAGCGGTGATAGTCTGTTGCGCAGAGGCGGAAGACCAGACAGAGGCCGTCCTTGAAGAGCTCGGTTGTTTCTTCTTCGCTCATTTTGAAGCGTTTTGGCTCAAAAAAATCCTGAAGAGTGTAGTCGAATCCCTTGATGTGGAATTTTGCATCTTCTGTGATTTCGTAGACTGAAAGAAGGCTGTCAGCCGGGGAAATTAAATGTGAAAGCTCTGAATCGAATGAGATTTCCTTTTTGCGGGTGAAAAAATCGTTGAAGGACTTGAATTTTACGCCTTCAAAGCCTGTCATATCGATTCCGTTCTTTTTTACGAATGAATTTATGTAAAATCTGGAAAATGGTGAGCGCAGAACGACTCCCAGCAATTTTGGAACACGGAGGGCTAGTATTGCATGGAGTAAAACCCGGCCGCATTTGCTTCCGTAGAGAAATTGTACTGACTTATCGTTTGCGTTTTCTGCCATTGTTATTCCTTAAAAAGCTTCTTCGCTTTTTGTTTCGATTTCCTGAATTGTGGCTTTGTTTTCAAATACGATTGACGGATCCTTTTCTGCTGTTGGAACGCAATATGCTTTGCCCAGAAGAAGGAGTGCCAGTTCAACAAGGCCGATAAGAATAAGGACGATTTTGCCGATAAGGTGAGGCTTGAGCATTTTGAAAGGCGTGATGAAAGCGATTGCCATGATGAGAAGGAAAATTGTCGCTGTGTTGATTGGTGGTCGTGAATTGCCCATGAAGTAAGATGCGATGAAAACAGCCGGGAGGACTACGGCAACACTTGTTACAGGAAGTCCCCGGTATTCATGGCGGCTTTCTGAAGTCTGATTCTGGCGCTCCATTTCGTCTACGTTGAAATAAGAAAGGCGGATAAGGGCGCACAAAAGATAAAGGGCGCAGATGCAGATTACGATTCTTGCCTGCCACGGATGCTCGACCGGATACTGTTTGTCACCGATTGCGAGCTTGTAAACGATGAGGGATGGGAAAACACCGTAGCTGATGATGTCTGCCATTGAGTCGATCTGGATTCCGAAGAGCTTTTCGGAAGGAGTGCGGTTCTTTTTGGTGGAAGCGACTTTGCCGTCAAACATGTCCATTAAGCCTGCAACCATGAGGCAGAGAAGGGCAAGGATGAAACTTCGGTCGTTATTTGAAAAAACGAAGTGAATTCCAGCGAAAGCAAAAAGCATTCCTACATAAGTAAGGATGACCGTATAGTTGTAAACTCCTAGTAAATGTAAACGCTGTTTTTTGTCCATAATTTATCCCCTTTTACTTTATTTCAATACTTGAATTTTAATTGAAACTGTAACCAAAAATCAAGCCATAAATGATTATTGTGAACGGTTTTGATGTAAGAATTATGATGGCGAATTTTTTGAACTTCATTTCGGTGAGGCCGGTGAAGTAACACAAAAAGTCATCCGGTGAAATAGGCAGGAGAATTGCAATCCATAAAAAGACTGGATAGCTTCTGTGCCACTTTTCCATTTTTTTGAGGCCCCGCTGGTACTGCTTTTCGGAGAATATCTGTTTGACTAGTGATACTCCGAATTTGCGTGACAGGGCGAAAGCAAGGAAGGAACCGGTGCAGATTCCAATGTAATTGCAGAGAATTCCGGTCCATGTGCCGAAAAGGGCAGGGCCTACGATGCAGCCCAGGGTGCTTGGAATGACGGCATATACTGTTTTGATGCACTGAAAAAGTGTAAGCAGGATTGGGCCGAGAACTCCAAAGGAATTGATGAAGATTTTGAAAGATTCTACATCGCGGAAAGTGCCCAGCCTATACTCATAAAAGAACCAGATTCCAATTCCGACAACTGCGATAGCGAGCAAAACCAGAAATATTTTTTTGAGAAGACTTGTTTTTGTTTCAAGAATGTCAATCGCCTGCTCTTTTTTATGTTCGATTATCTCAGTCGCTTTTTCTTGAATCTTGTGTTCGATTTTGTGTTCCATTAAAAAGTCCGAACGTTATTTTATCATAATTTTCTATAATATTCTATATATACGGAATCTTTTTCTCATTGCTTCCTTATGAAGAGGATGGCTACGATTCCTGCTGTGAGGCCTGTCAGTCCGTTTGAAAGGCACATGGCCATTCCCACGCCGCTGATTCCGACTGCCGCTGACAATGCCGGAATTTTCATGAAGAGCAGAAGAATCGGGATTCGGAAAACGAAAAGGCGGGCTATGTTTATGACCATGCTGATTTTTGTCTTTCCAAAGCCATACAAAAGACCCATGACGCTGGTGTTTACGGCGATTAAAAGGGTGTCCAGCCTCTCCCAATAGTAAATCTGGTCGATTTCCTGGGCAAAAGAGGCGTTTCCCTTGGCAAAGGCGTCGATGATTGCAGTCCTAAAGATGCACATGATTACGAAAAAGACTGCCGTGTAGCTCATCGTGAGCAGAAGTGTGCGGTAGAAAAAGCCGATTGCCCGGCGGACATTGTTGTTTCCCAGATTGTTGGAGATTAAGCTTGATTCTGCTTCCTGAAAGCCGTTGATTGGATTTGAAGAAAGACCGCAAATCCTGTCGCTGACACCGAGGGCTCCCACGACTGTCGTTCCCATTGTCGCGCAGAGGGAGTTGACCAGGGCTTTCCCGAATGCGAATACGAATTTTTCGAGAAAGACCGGAATCCCAAGCGATGCAAGAGGGGCCATGAAAGTCTTTTTGAATTCCGTGCATTTAAAACTGAGGCGGAATGGATTCTTTTTTGAAGTCAGGTTCTGGATTGCAATGATTGTCAGGACAAGATGGGCCGTGATTGTTGCGAGAGGAAGAAAATAGATTCCCTGGTCACGCTCGAAAACGCCGTGGGCAATCAGGCGGATTGTCAGGATGTTCAGGGAAGTCTTTATGAAAAGGACCAGAAGGTTTCCCCACATGATGATTTTTGTGCTTCCGCGGGATTTCTGGACGGCGAAGAAAATCGTATTTATGAACTGAAAGACTACGCTCACGACCATGAGGCAGGAATAAATCGTTCCCTGAAAAAGAAGGGCCTGGGGCATTTTCATGAGGGAAAGAAGGGGGTACATGAGGGGGATGATTATAGCTAGAATTCCCGCACCGACGAAAAGGGCGAAGAAGAAAAGGGTGCTGATCTGGCGGCGGACTGTCTGCATGTCACCTGAACCGAATGTGCGGGCTATCATGACACCACCGCCGATTGAAAGGGCGCTTGCTATCGCCATGAGCATTTTTTCGAGCTGATAGACAAAGCTTACTGTCGAGATTGTGGAAGCACTCATGTTTGCGGCGATGAAAGTGTCAATCAGCTGGAAAACCTGCCCTACGCTGGCATAAAAAACGAGGGGCAGGGAAATTGTCAGAATCGCCTTGAACTGGCTTCCAGAAAGCATTAGTTCGCGGCGGCGGAGTTCCTTTTCGGATAAATTTAGACTTGCCATAAACAGCATTAGATTAGCACAAAGAGGCAAGGATAAGACCGTTAAGTTTTTGGATTATTTAAGAACTTCCTCGCCACGGCCCATTGCTGTGAGACCAGTTTTACAGAGCTCGAGGATTCCGTATGGCTCAAGGAGGCGGATGAGGCTGGAAATCTTTTCTTCGCTTCCTGTTGCCTCAACGATTACGGAATTCTGTGCCACGTCAACGATGTGGGCGCGGAAAATGTCGCATGTTTCGATGATGACTGCGCGGTCTGTGCCTGAAGCCTTAACCTTGATGAGCGCCATTTCGCGCTGGGTTGAGCTTTCCTTGTGGCAGTGTGTGATTGAAATGACTTCAACGAGCTTTGAGAGCTGCTTTTTAATCTGCTCCAAAACATATTCGTCACCCTGAACGACGATTGTCATGCGTGACTGGCCAGGATTGTAGGTTTCGCATACTGTGAGGGAATCGATGTTGAATCCGCGGCGGCTGAACAGTCCTGAAACGCGGCTCAAAACGCCTGCATGGTCTTCAACTAAAACCGAAAGTACATATTTCTTCATAATTTTCTCCATTCAAAAGCCTCGATAGAATAGCATATTTTAAGAGAAGTTTGAAGTACTTTTGCTTTTTCAGCTTATTGGATTCTGCAGTGGGAAAAACTTGAAAAATTTCTCATAATTTATCTTTTTTTTGTTGACGTTTTTTGATAGATTTTACTATCTTTATAATAAGAAAAAGATTTCAGGAAGTAATCATGAAACAAGAAAAACATGAACAAACCGAAGAAAAAGAAACAGTAAACGAGTCTGAGCAGAAAACTGAGCAGACTGCTGGAAAGACAGAAGAGGGCGGGGCTCAGGCTTCAGAGTCTTCTGAAAAAGCGGAGGATGCCGGCGAGTCAAAAGAGTCTGCCGAAGCTCCAAAAGAAAAGACTCCGGAAGAGCGTATCGCTGAGCTTGAAAAAGAAAACGCTGACCTTAAAGACCAGCTTTTGCGCCGTGCTGCGGATTTTGACAACTACCGCAAGCGCATGATGCAGGAAAAGCAGGATGCATTCGATTACGGCAATGCAAACCTTCTCAAAGACCTGCTTGATTCACTGGACAATTTTGACCGCACACTTGACGCGGCAAAAGATGCAAAGGATGCAAAATCAATCGCTGACGGAATCAAGATGATCAACAAGTCACTTGTCAGCATGCTTGAGAATAAATACAATCTCGTTGCTTTTGGAAAAGAGGGCGATGCTTTCGATCCAGACTTGCACGAGGCAATCGGTATGCAGGAAGGCAAAGTCAAAAAAGAAGAACTTGCCGCTGTCTACCTCAAAGGCTACAAACTTAAAGATAAGGTTATCCGCCACGCAAAAGTCATGGTAGTTAAACCTGCTGAGTAATAGAAAACTATAGGAGATAAATAAAATGGGAAAGATTATTGGTATTGACTTGGGAACGACAAACTCTTGTGTTGCCGTAATGGAAAATGGTGAGCCGGTCGTCATTCAGAACTCTGAGGGCGGACGCACAACTCCTTCTATCGTCGGATTCACTGCAAAAGGTGAGCGAATCGTCGGTGTTCCTGCAAAGAACCAGATGGTTACAAACCCGAAGAACACAGTTTATTCTATTAAACGTTTCATCGGTCACCGCTACGGCGAGCTTACAGGTGAGGCTACACGAGTTCCATATACAGTAAAAGACAATGGTCAGGACGTTCGTGTTGAAGTCACAGAAAACGGCTCCCTCAAACAGTTCTCTCCACAGGAAATCTCTGCTTTCATCCTTCAGAAAATGAAGAAAACTGCAGAAGACTATCTCGGTCAGGAAGTTACAGAGGCTGTAATCACAGTTCCTGCTTACTTCAACGACTCTCAGCGACAGGCTACAAAAGATGCTGGTAAAATCGCAGGTCTCGATGTAAAACGAATCATCAACGAGCCTACAGCAGCAGCCCTCGCTTTCGGTTTCAACAAAGACCAGTCAAAAGAAAAAACAATCGCTGTCTATGACTTGGGTGGCGGTACATTCGATATTTCTATTCTTGAGCTTGCTGACGGCGTATTCGAAGTTAAGTCAACAAACGGTGATACACACCTTGGTGGCGATGACTGGGACCGCGCTATCGTAAACTGGCTCATCGACGGATTCAAGGCTGATACAGGAATCGACCTTTCTAACGATTCAATGGCTCTCCAGCGTCTCCGTGAGGCTGCTGAGAACGCAAAAATCGGTCTTTCTAACCAGACAACAGTTGACATCAACCTTCCGTTCATCACTGCTGATGCAACAGGTCCTAAACACTTGCAGAAGTCACTCACACGCGCTCAGTTCGAGCAGATGACAGATGACCTCTTCGAGCGCACAAAGGAGCCTTGCCGCAAAGCTTTGGCTGATGCTGGCATCTCAACAAGCGACATCGATGAAGTCCTCCTCGTTGGTGGTTCTTCACGAATGCCAAAAGTTCAGGAAGTTGTTAAGGCAATCTTCGGAAAAGAAGGTTCACGCGCAGTAAACCCGGACGAAGCAGTTGCAATCGGTGCTGCAGTTCAGGGCGGCGTTCTCCAGGGCGATGTAAAAGACATCCTCTTGCTCGACGTTACTCCACTTTCACTCGGTATCGAGACAATGGGCGGCGTAATGACAAAGCTCATCGCACGAAACACAACAATTCCTACAAAGAAGAGCCAGGTATTCTCTACAGCTGCCGACGGACAGACAGCAGTTTCTATCCACGTATTGCAGGGTGAGCGCGAAATGGCCAGCCAGAACCGCACTCTCGGAAACTTCGACCTCGTCGGAATCCCAGCTGCTCCACGTGGCGTTCCACAGATTGAAGTTACATTCGATATCGATGCAAACGGTATCGTTCACGTTTCTGCAAAAGACTTGGGAACAGGCAAAGAGCAGCACATTCAGATTACTTCATCAAGCGGCTTGAGCGAAGAAGAAATCAACCGCATGGTAAAAGATGCTGAAGCAAACGCAGAGGCAGATAAAAAGCAGCGTGAAGCAATCGATGTTAAGAACGAAGCTGACAGCCTCGTTTACCAGACAGAAAAGAGCATGAAAGAGCTCGGTGACAAAATCAGCGGTGCTGACAAACAGGCTATCGATGATGCAGTTGCAGCCCTCAAGAAAGCTCTTGAATCTAACAACACAGACGACATCAAGGCAAAAACAGAAGCTTTGAAGAACGTTTCATACAAAATTGCCGAGGAAGTCTACAAACAGCAGGGCGCTCAGGGAGCACAGCCAGGAGCTGAAGGTGCCGCAGGTGCCGATGCAGGAGCTGATCCTAACGCCGGAAATGCCAATGGCGGAAGCAAATTCGACAAAGGCAGTGCTGACGACGTAGAGTACGAGGTACACTAATCTATGAAGATTTTGGGCAGTTTTCATAAGACTGAAAATTGCTCAAAAAATTGACCTGCGGGACGCAGACAAAAAATAAGGGGGCCCCCGTGAGGGGAGATACCTTGTTTTTTGTCGTCGCTGGGACCCGCAGGGTAATTTTTTAAACAGTTAATTATTCGAAAAACGGAACAAAATCATGGCTGGGAAAAGAGATTATTACGAAGTTTTAGGAATTCAGAAAAACGCTACCGAGGATGAAATTAAAAAAGCTTACCGAAAGCTTGCCGTCAAATATCATCCTGACCGAAATCCGGGGGATAAAGAGGCGGAGGAAAAATTTAAGGAAGCCACGGAAGCCTACGAAGTTCTTTCTGATGACCAGAAACGACCTATCTATGACCAGTATGGTTTTGCCGGCCTCGACGGAATGGGAGGCATGGGCGGTGGCGGCGGTGCCCAGTACTCAAGGGCCTTCCACGACTTCTCAGACCTCTTTGGAGGAATGGGCGGAGGCATGGGTGGCGGATTCTCCGACATCTTCGAAAACATCTTCGGTGGTGGCGGAAGATCTTCTCGCCGCAGACCGGACGAGCCTAGCCAGGGACAGAGCCTGCGCTACGACCTCAACATTTCATTCAAGGACGCAGTTTACGGCACAAAAGCCGAAATTACATTCCAGCACAACGAAGCCTGCTCTGAGTGCCACGGCACAGGCGGAGCAAAGGGTGCAAAAAGAAAGCCTTGTCCGACTTGTGGCGGTACCGGTCAGGTTCGCCGTCAGGCAGGATTCTTTGCAGTTCAGCAGACTTGTCCTGCCTGTGGTGGTGCCGGAACAAAAATCGACAATCCTTGTAAAAAATGCCGCGGAACAGGTTACGAGACAGTCACCAAAAAGATGTCTCTTACAATTCCGGCTGGCGTTGATGACGGAAAGCGAATCGCAATTCCACGCATGGGCGATGTAGGAGCTAACGGCGGTCCTGCCGGTGATTTGATTGTCGTCCTTCATGTCGAGCAGCACGAATATTTCGAACGTGACGGCCGCGACCTTTATTGTGCGGTTCCTGTTACATTCGCTCAGGCTGCCCTTGGCGTTACTCTTGACATCACATCGCTTGACGGCAAGAAAATCAAGTTTGCCCTTCCTGCCGGAACAACAAACGGCAAGCTTTACAAAATCAAGGGCGAGGGCGTTCCTTATGCCGAAGGCCGCAAGGGTGATCTCTACGTTAAAATCATCGTTCAGATTCCAACCCGCCTGACCAGCGAGCAGAAACGCCTTATGGAAGAATTCGCACGGATTGAGAATGCAACGACTTCTCCAAGCTGCGTGCCTCTTTCTTCTTTGAGCAGATAGCAAAGTTTCGGCTGCAATATGCCGATACTTTTTACATGAACGGCCTGTCAGATATTCACGGTTTAGATTTTGATTCTTCTTCTTTTCAAAAGTATATTGCCGCGGATTGTGACAGGCTTAATTTTTTGCGTGATTATCTTTCTGAGTTGGGCGTTAAGACTTCCGTAATTCCTTTGGGCGAAAAAAAGCACCTTTACGTCAATTTTCCATCGACGGCTTATAATCCAATGTTCAAAGTCAAGACGATAATCTCTCATTATGACCGTGTTGCCGGAAGTCCCGGAGCCAATGACAATTCCCTTGCCAATTTTGCTCTTGCTGACTTTGCGGCAAATCTCTTTAAGAGCCGGCCGGTCCACAATGTCCGCATTTTTTTTACTGACGGCGAGGAACTTGGAGCGGAGGGCGTTTCTTCCCAGGGGGCCTTTGCCCTGGCGGATTTGTTCAGAAAGATTGGAATCACTAACGATGATGTTTATGTCTTTGATGCCTGCGGGCGGGGAGAGGTTGCGGTTCTTGCCCGTGCCGGTCTGGATTCAAAAATTTCGGGGCCCTTTAAGAAAAAATTCCTTGATTTGTATGAGCGCACCCAGAATCTCCTTAAAAAATCAATGCCCAATTCCTGGATGACTCTTCCGGTTCCTTACAGCGATAATGCGGGCTTCCTCGCCTGTGGAATTCCTGCCGTTGCAATCACTTTTTTGCCAAAAGATGAAGTTTCTTTCTATTATAGTAACCTGATGTCGGACAAGAATCTTGAAAAGGCCGTGATGAACTGCCGCATAGATTCTGACTCAAAAAACGCGGCTGACCTTTCGATTCAAAAGTTCAAATACAGTGAGAAAATGCCCATGACCTGGAGGCTTTTTCACACTGAATACGACAATTTCTTAAGCCTGACTCCTGAAAGCTATGTCCTGATGAAAAAAATCCTCACGCAGATTGCTGAAAATAAGACAATTGCGTGAGGACTTGAAAGTTCGCAAATAAAATCGCGTTCAGGCCTTTTCTCCGACCTGTTTTTTAAGTTCGATTGTCTGGTTTGTCTGCCTCAAAAGGCGCTGGGCCAGCATTTTGCTCAAGAAGATTCCGTAGTGGGGGTTCTTTCGAATCATTAGAAGAAAGTCTGCTTTTGGAATGCGGATGAGGCGGCAGTCACCAACGGCGAGAATTGTTGCCGTGCGTCGGTCATTTAAAAGGAAGGCCATTTCTCCGATGAAGAGGTCGTTTGGCGTGAGAACTGTTGCCAGCTTATTGTTTGCGTAAACGGCGAATCTGCCCGAAAGAATGAAGAAAAGGTCGTTGCTGTATTCGCCCTCGCGGCAGACCACATCCTTGTCCTTGTATTCGACTGTCTCGAACTGGGTCATTTTGCCAGGAACGGCTGAAGATGTGTTTCTGAGGTTTGCGATTGTAAAGGTGACTTCGTTTCCTTTTTCGTTGTAAGTCATTGATTGAACGACGCTCTTGCTCAGGGAAATTCCGCGTCCGTGAAGCATGCTCTCGTCAGCTTCGGCTTTTGCCAGGCGCTCCCTCCAGTTAAAGCCGTTTCCGTCGTCGGCGATTGAGAACTGTGAGGTTGTACGGCCGATGTTGTATGAGATTTTAATCCGTCTTTTTGCATAGCGCGGGTCTTTTGCCCTTTCGCGGATGAGCTGAATCATGTTGCCGCCCTTGTTGAGCCAGTCTGATTTTGTGTCGTAGTCGATTTCAAGGTTGCCATGCTCAAGTGCGTTTGTGACAAGCTCGCTGAAAGTCATCTGCAGGCTGAAGCGCTCGCCGTCAGAGATTCGGTTGGTATTGTAAAGATAGTTGACGAGGAAGTTTGTGTAGAAAAGGCAGTCCATGGGATCGTTGCCGAAAGTGAATGAAGCTGATTCTTCGCTGCCGATGATGTCCCTCATACCTCGGTTGAAAAGGAAGCGCTGGTTCTGGTAAAGGATGCGGAGAATTCGGGTGAAGTGATTCTGGAAGTCTCCGACCGTTTGGATTGCAAGGATGTTAGGGTTCTTGCGGTGCTCGATTTCCTCAACCTGCTTGTGGCTGTTGCAGACTGCAATTACACCGCCGTAGTGCAGCCAGGTGTCATCTGCGATATTCTGAAGGATTTTGTCGCAGTCAATATTTTCTGATGTGAAGTCGATGACTTTAATTTCCGGGAGTTCGTAATCGATGTAGCGGATGATTTCTTCCGTTGTGTCGAATATGTCGGTTGCAAAAAAGGCGGGATAGAGCTCGCAGGCATTTTTTACGGTGTTGATTATAATCTTGTTTGATGATGCTGTTAAAACTTTTCTCATAGCTTGAATTATATTAAAAAAACACAGTTTATAGAAGATTAAGACGGGGTCGGTTTTTCACTTTTTAGTGTAAATCTCCACTGAATAGTTAAAAATCTTGCAAGAAAATTCTAAATTCTATAGCAGAGCAATTGATTTTGTGCTAATATAAGTCAGAATTTTTTTGTATAAATGCAAAGGAGTATTTCAGATGGCTGAAGAAAAAACTGAACTTTCAGAACCACAGAAAGAAATCAATGAGCTTGTTGCAAAAGCTCAGAAGGCGTTGGAAGCATATGCTTCTTACGATCAGGAAAAGATTGACTACATCGTTGCAAAAGCCAGTGTAGCCGCACTCGATCAGCACGGCTCGCTCGCAAAACTTGCCGTTGAGGAAACAAAACGTGGTGTATTTGAGGACAAAGCTACAAAGAATCTCTTTGCTTGTGAGTATGTTGTAAACCACATGCGCCACCTCAAAACTGTCGGTGTTATTGAAGACAATGATGTTACAGGCGTTGTAAAAATCGCAGAGCCAGTCGGTGTTGTTGCTGGTCTTACACCTGTTACAAACCCAACTTCAACAGCTATTTTCAAATCTCTCATTTGTTTGAAAACTCGAAACCCAATCATCTTCTCATTCCACCCGAGCGCAATCAACTGTTCTATCGCTGCTGCAAAAGTTGTATATGATGCTGCTGTAAAAGCTGGTGCTCCAAAAGATTGTATTCAGTGGATCGTTGATCCATCACTCGAAAAAACAAACCTTCTCATTGGTCACCCAGGTGTTGCTACAATTTTGGCAACTGGTGGTAACGCAATGGTTCGCGCTGCTTACTCTCAGGGTAAACCAGCCCTCGGTGTAGGTGCAGGTAACGTTCCTGCATACGTTGAGAAGACTTGCAACCTCAAACAGGCTATCAACGATATCGTAATGTCAAAAGCATTCGATAACGGTATGATCTGTGCTTCTGAACAGGGCGCAATCATCGATAAAGAAATTTATAACGACGCAATCAAAACATTCAAAGAGTACCGCGCATATCTTTGTAACGACAAAGAAAAGAAAATGCTCGAGAAATACATGTTCGGCGTAGACGGCGACCCAACTGTTGCTAAACTCAACTCTGTAGTTCCAGGTATGAACCCTGTTGTTCTCGCTAAGAACGCTGGTTTCGATATCCCAGAGCGCACAAGCATCATCCTCGCTGAGTGTAAAGAAGTTGGCGTTAACGAGCCACTCACTCGCGAAAAGCTTTCTCCAGTTTTGGCAGTACTCAAGGCTTCTTCAACAGAAGACGGTATGAGCAAGGCTAAACAGTTCCTCGAATTTGGTGGTCTCGGTCACTCAGCTGCAATCCACACTTCTAACAAAGAGCTTGCAGAGAAATTCGGCGACCTCGTTCCAGCTATCCGCGTAATCTGGAACTCACCTTCAACATTCGGTGGTATCGGTAACGTATACAACGCATTCATCCCATCTCTTACACTTGGTTGTGGTTCTTACGGACACAACTCAACTGACGACAACGTTAGCGCAATCAACCTCTTGAACGTTAAAAAATTGGGTAGGAGACGAAATAATATGCAGTGGTTCAAAGTTCCATCAAAAATCTTCTTTGAGCGTGACTCAATCGAGTACATCCACCAGATGAAGGATGTTCACAAAGTTATCATCGTAACAGACCGCTCTATGGTTGAGCTTGGATTCGTTGACAAAATCACTGATCAGCTCAAACTCCGCCGCGATCCAGTACAGTATCAGCTCTTCTGCGACGTTGAGCCGGATCCATCAATCCAGACAGTTCGCGAAGGTGTTGAACTTATGCGTACATTCGCTCCAGACACAATCATCGCTCTTGGTGGTGGTTCTTCTATGGACTGTGCTAAAGGTATGTGGCTCTTCTACGAATACCCAGAAGTTGACTTCAACGACCTCAAACAGAAGTTCATGGATATCCGTAAGCGTGCTTTCCGCTACCCAGACTTGGGCAAAAAGGCTCAGCTCGTTTGTATCCCAACTACATCTGGTACAGGTTCAGAGGTTACTCCGTTCGCTGTTATCACAGACAAAACAGAGCACAAAAAGTATCCACTCGCTGACTACTCACTCACACCAACAATCGCTATCGTTGACCCAACATTCACTTATGGCTTGCCAAAGAAGATCGTTGCCGATACAGGTATGGACGTTCTTACACACGCAACAGAAGCTTATGTTTCAACAATGGCTAACGACTACACAGACGGTCTCTGTATCCAGGCTATCAAGATGGTATTCCAGTACCTCGAGAGAAGCTACAACAACGGTGGTGCAGACACAGAAGCTCGCGAAAAGATGCACAACGCTTCTTGTCTCGCAGGTATGGCATTCGCAAATGCATTCCTCGGTATGAACCACTCTATGGCTCACAAAATCGGTGGTGAATTCCACGTTCCACACGGACGTGCAAATGCAATCCTCTTGCCATTCACAATCCGCTACAACGGAACACAGCCGGACAAACTTTCAACATGGCCAAAATACAACTACTTCAAGGCTGCTGAGCGCTATGCAGAATTGGCTCGCATGCTCGGTCTTCCAGCTAAGACAATTGAAGAGGGCGTAGAATCATACGCTAAGGCTTGTGGTGAGCTCGGAAAACGCCTTGGAATCGTAATGAACTTCAAGGGACAGGGCTTGGATGAAAAAGAGTATCTCGCTAACGTTGAGAAACTCGCTTACCTCGCTTACGAGGATCAGTGTTCTCCAGTTAACCCACGTGTTCCACTCGTTGAGGACATGAAGAAGATTCTTACAGACGCTTACTACACTGAAGAGTTTGTTGAAAAACAGTAAACTGTTTTTCTTACAAGAACGGCTTTGCCGTTCTTGGTCGCAAAGAACTAAAGTTCCTTTCTTACGAGAAAAACTAAGTTGAGTTTTTATAAACCCACTAGATAAACAAAAAGCCACATGGAGTTTTCTCTGTGTGGCTTTTTTGTCAGATTTTGAATCGGTCAGGGTGATCATGAATTTTCTGAATTTTCCAGGGCTGTGTGCCGTAGTTCAACCTTGATACCTTTGAAAGTTTTACCTAAAAATTCTGCCATTCTTTCTGCAGAATAAACGCTTCTGTGATGACCACCAGTACAACCGAAACAAACTTCAAGATGATTGTAATTTTTTCCAGGATATTCTTTTATTGACATTGAGACTAGCTTTTCTGCCAAGTCCAAAAAATCTGCAACCTGCGGCTTTGATGAAAGAAATTCCGCGACATTCTTGTCCTTGCCTGTATGCGGGCGTAATTTTTCGTCATCATACGGATTTGGGAGTGTGCGACAATCAAAAACGAATCCTCCTCCATGGCCACTTTCATCATGTGGAATACCTTTTTTATATGAAAAGCTTTTGACACTGACTGTCAAATTTTTGTCATCTTCGTTGTGATTTAAAATTTCGTTGTTCTTCATAACATTCAAAGTTTTATTCATAAAAAAAGATTAGTCAATGATAATTACATTTATCAAGGCATTGTAACAGACTGATTTTGTGATAAATTGCCCTGTCCTGTGTTTTTCATAGATTTCATTTTCAATTTTTTTGTTTTCAGTTTATAATAAATTCATGACTCCGAACCAATTTGAGATTTTTTCTGATTTTCGTGATGAATTTTGTACATATTGTATGAAGATGAATAAGGCTTATGGGGATTTGCTTAAGCCGTTGCAGATTGCGGCCTCTGCTGATGATACGCCTGATTATCCGGTTGAAACTCCGGTTGTTTATAATTCTGCTCTTGATGAAATTACAGAAAAATCTGATATTCGTATGATTGTGATTGGTGACAACCCTGGCAAAGACGAGCAGCTGGATAAGAATAAAAAATATCTCGTTGGTCAAAGTGGCAAACTTGCGGCAGGATTCTTTGAGAAGAACGCTGAATTTAACACTGATTTCCGAAAAAATGTCATAATTCTTAATAAAACGCCTGTTCATACTGCAAAAACGACACACCTTAAATATCTTTTGAAAAAGGGTGGCAACGATGTCCGCACTCTTATTTTGGAAAGTCAGATTTTCATGGCAGAAAAAACGGCTATGCTTCATCAGGCCTTGTGCAATAATGCCGGTGAGGATGGAATTAAGCCTGAACTTTGGCTTGTCGGTTATGCCGAGTTAAAGGATAAGGGGCTTTTTCTGGGTTACAAAAAGGAACTTTCCGAAGATTATGATAAAACGGAAGAATTCTGGAACAGGGTATATGTCTTCCAGCACTTTTCAATGAATCGATTTTCCATTGATTTAAAAACTTTTATGTCTAAGCATAGCGGTTTGGGAATTGTGGAGGCTGCTCACGAGCTTGGAAGCCTTCATAAAAAAGAGATTTTTGGATAAAACTGCTGTTGTGCTGGGAGTGACGGCGAAGATGTTCGCCTGCATCCTTGCTGCAGGGGGGGGCTCGTTTACTTCACAGGCTAGGGAACAAGGACATAGCCTTTTCCCCACACGGTTTTGAGATAGCGGGGATTTTCCGGTGTCTTTTCAATCTTTTCCCTGAGACGGTTTATGTGGACGGCTACAGTCGGCTCATTTGCCGTGGAATCCATACCCCAGACATTTTCAAGTAAATCTGCCTTTGAAAAAACTTCTCCGCGATGAATCGCCAGAAATGCAAGAAGGTCAAATTCCCGCCGCTTGAGCTCGATTTCTTTTCCGCCGACAAAGACCTTCATGGTGCTCAGATAAATCGTAAATTTTCCGCAGGTGATTTTTTCTTTTGTTTCCAGCAGGGATTTTTGAATCCAGTAATTTGAAAGAAAACTTACAAAAATTACAAAAAGGGCAACTGAAAAAACGATTATCACTATTATTTCATAATTTAAAAACGAAATTGGAAGGACTGAGTTCAGTGATTTTTTGTCGGCGTGGCTTGGGTCATAAAGTGCAATCACTTCTTTTAATGAAGTTTTTTTATAAATCAGGTTCTTACCGTCCGCCCTTAAAAAAAAGACGAGCCTGTCATCCTTATTTTCATTCAGGAAATTCTCTTGAAATTCAGAAATGAGCTCAGTTTCTTTTTCCGTTAAATTGTTAAAAAATTCAGCATTTTCAGTAAAAATTTTAAAATGAAAGCCTATTGAGTCCAGTTCAGCTGTTAAGTCTGCTGCTGAAGAAGAAATGTAATTTTCCCCGGTCTTTGAAAAAACATTGGTTGAGGTGAGCTTTGAGACATTTTCTTCAAAATGATATATGACTTCTGCCGAAGAAAACTTTTCGCTTTTCTCCGGGTGAAGTTTCCCTGATTTGATGAAAACAACCATAAAAATTACTGTCAGGGGAATTATTACAGAGCAGAAATTCGTGATTGCAATTTTATTCCTTAAATTCACGATGAAAATCCCCTTAACAAGTTTGCTGATTTGCAAGGAGATTTTATCACATAATAACCTACTGGGTAAATAGGAAAATAAAGGTTTTTCAGTTTTTCTTTTGCGGCATTATTTTACTTTGAAACTGTAATACCAGCTTACGGGAATTGAAACGGCTGTCAGCTGCCTTTTGTCGGTAAAGCTGAATCGAACTCCAGAGCGGAATGTTCCCATGCTTGTCTTGTGGTCAAAATGCGGGTAAAGCTGGAATCTTGTAAGCGTTTCGCCTGCCTTGCTGGATTTCAGTTCGTATCCTGAAGTGCCTTTCAGGTAAAAAGTCGTGTCTTCATTCAGTTTGTAAAGAAGCCTTGCGGCAGTATACCAGGGAAATTTGGTGTCGTAATAACGCTTGCCTGAGCCGTCTCCAATGTCGTTTGTAAGTCCCAAAAGTCCTTCTGCATATACAGAAAAACCTGTTCCACTTAAAATCCATTGCAAAGAAAGCTGCAGGGCGTCTTTTGTATTCTGAAGGTAGGCACCCTTGTAATTTCGGATGTAGCCGCCTGCCACCTTGAAGTCATATATTGCATCGAATCCAGCAAAAACGCCGAAACTTCCGGCCTTGTCGGTAATGTTCTGGATGGTGGCTCCTATGTTAAAGGCGTTTTTTAGTTCATAAGAAGCGCCAAAGTTGAAGACTGCCTCTTCACCAGCTTCTGTTGCTGCCCCAAGACGGAAGCCTGCCGCCTGTAAAAGAATTCCTGCTCCATCGGCACCGGTAAGCTTTCCGTGAATGGTATACTCGTCGTTTGCCGGAAGGTAAGAAGCCGGAATGACGAATTTTGAGAAGAAGGAATTTCCTGCAAGAAGGGTGGCAAAACTTACAGGCTTGAAGCCCAGGTAGCCTTTTAAGTTCAGGGAAAAATTCTCATCTTCATCTTCTTTTGTGTCCAGGCTTGCCAGATCGAGTCGGATGCGGCCGTCAAGTTCAGGGGAAGAGAGGTCCAGTTGCGCGCGCTCTCCAATTGAAAACTTTTTTTTCTGAAATTCATCGTTTTCGTCTTTTAAATAGCGGATGAAGTCTGAGGAGCTAAGGTTATCGACATTTCCTCCAAATGTGTTTGTAAAGGTCAATGTCTGGGCAAAGGCTGAGCCTTCAAAAATCAGCAGCAAAAGTGCCGGAAGTAAAATCGTCTTTTTCATATCAGTCAACATTCCTTGCAAGACGGAAGCCTGCATAATTTCCGCAGTAACCTGACTGACGCAGCTGCCATCTTGCGCTTACCCTCTGAAGGCTTCCCACATCGTTGAAGCCGCCTCCTCTTAGAACCCTGTTCCGTCCTTTTTCAGGTCCGGATGGATTTTCCTTTATGGAGTCATCGTATTCACCGTAAATGTCCCAGACAAATTCCCAGACGTTTCCCGTCATGTCATAAAGTCCAAGTTCGTTGGCTTCTTTTTTTGCAACCTGATGGGGAAAGCCGTCGCTGTTTCCAAGATACCAGGCCACGTCACCGAGCTTTCCACTTCCAGAATAAACGTGGCCCTGACTTGAATTTCCTCCACGGGCGGCAAATTCCCACTCAGCCTCGGTGGGAAGCCTGTAGCCGTTTGCTTTTCTGTCCCATTCCCAGTTTTCACCTTCTTTCTTTATGTATGCACTCTGCAAGCCTTCTTTTTTGCTCAAGGCATTGCAGAATTCAAGCACTTCCTGGAAGGTAACGTTTTCCACTGGACAAAGGCTGGGATCATCGCAGCAGGTTCCGCCGCATGTAAAATAACCCGGCGATTTTTTTGTAATTTTTTTATAGAGGCTTCTCGTGACTTCATATTTTGAAATCGAAAAGGATTTTACGAAAACCGTGTGGACTTTTTCGTCGCTCTTGGCATTTGAATCTGAACTTCCCATCTGAAAAGTTCCCCCCTCAACATTTACAAAGGAAGAATATACGTTGTCCTTTGCAGAAGAAATTTCCAGTCCAAAAAACAGTAAGACTGCTCCAAAAAGAATTTTTTTCATAAAACCTCCAGATTTTTATTTTTTTTAAATGCACCTGCTAGTCTATTTATAAAAAAAATGCCGGACAAGGCTTTTATAACCTAGTTTATAACTAGGTTATAATTTTTACTTTTTGTTTATCTCTGTTTAGATTCCGTTTAGAGTCTTGCGTCAAAAGTCTGTTGGCAAAACGCAGGCTATTTTTTAATGTTTCCTTACAAATTACCAAATGTATTCTGGAGGAAATATGAAAAGATTTAATTCAAAAAATGTAATGACCGTCTCTTTTGCGGCTCTGACTTTATTCCTGTCGCTTGCTTCCTGCTCAAACGACGGCAATGATGACGGGGAGTCTTCAGACTCTGGCTTTGTAAAAATTGAAGGCGGCTTGGTAAAAGTAGAAAATTCCGAAGACGCAGAAAGCAGGGGGCTGAAAAACTCAAAAGTCTTTATTGAAGGAAGAAGTATAACAATCAAAAACCTTTATGTAAGTGACCATGAAGTTACCCAGCAGGAATTCCAGAAATATAACTTTTTTGAAGATGGTCCTGTAAAGGGTATGAACAGCGGGGCAAAAATGAGCAATCCGAAAAGCATTGGAGATGAGGCGATTTTTAATGCATACGGAGGCAGTAATACAGAAACAAAACCTGCAAAAATATCCGGGCTTGGAGACAATTATCCGGCCTATGGAGTAAGCTGGTATGATACTCTAGTTTACTCAAACCTCAGAAGCATTGCAGAAGGATATACTCCTGTTTACAGCATTCAGGTTGAAGGCAGGGACGAAATAGACCCCAGAAAGTGGCCCGGAATAATAGAAGATAACGGAAAGTATGCCGCTCCCAAACCAGTTACTGGTGAAAATGCCAACACGGAAACTATAGCTTTGTGGAACGCCGTAAAATTCAATGAAAGTGCTGATGGATACCGGCTTCCGACCGAAGCCGAATGGGAATACATTGCCCGAGGCGGAAACAAGGGAGTATTTCCGAAGCAGACAAAATACCCGGGAAGTAACACAATCGGGGATGTTGCATGGTATGCAGATAACGCGGCTCTTACTACGCATCCTGTAAAGACAAAAAAGGCTGTTAACGGAATCTATGATCTTGCCGGCAATGTTTCTGAATGGGTTTGGGATCTTTATGGAGACATTGACGCAGATACTCCTTCTTCTGGTCCTGCAACTCCTGCTCAAATTAATGGAAAAGATTATTATACCCGTGTCTTGCGCGGTGGTTCCGCAATTTCTGAAAAATCTCTTTCTGTGATTGCAGAAGAAAAGGTGCTTTATCAAGGCGGTACAAAAAACGAAAACTATGTTTCAAACATAAAGAACAAAGTTCCGGAAAGCCGTAGAAGCAGAAAATGCAACAAGGATGACGGATGCGGCTGTTTCTATGCCTTCCTTGGTTTCCGCCTTGTCCGCAACGCAGAATAATTAAAATTCAATTGTATAAAGTGTGAAAATTATGCTGAAAAAAACTTTCATGACAGTGTGTGCCTCTGTTGCCTCGTTAATTTTACTTTCTTGCGTTCAGGAAGCCGGAATTCCAGCCCCCTATGAAGAAATTAACGGCGCAGACGTTACTGGAAGCCTTGAATATTCAAATTCTTACGGTGACTATATTTTTGTGCCTTCCCGTGAGGTTCACATAAACAGCCTCTGGGTAAGCGACCATGAAGTTACACAGTCAGAGTACGAATGTTTCTGCTATTATAAAGTTGCTCCAGACGAAGATACGGGAAAAGGTAAAAATTTTCCGGCCTTCAATGTAAGCTGGTTTGACGCCATAATTTACTGCAATTTTTTGAGCATAAAGGAAGGACTTACACCGGCCTATTCAGTTAACGGAAGCGTTAATCCGGCACTTTTTCCAGGGGCAGAAAATTACGAAAACACATCAAGGAAATACCGTGCCCCGGACGATGCGGAAAGTCTCTGGGTGCAGATTGAATTTAACGAAACTGCAGACGGTTACCGGCTCCCGACCGAAGCTGAATGGGAATACATTGCCCGTGGTGGAGACGGCGGAATCCCCAAAAAGCAGACGAAATACCCTGGAAGCAACAGTGCAGATTCTGTTTCCTGGTACAAGGCAAACTCAGCTTCTGCAATCCACACTCTAGCACAAAAGAAGGAAAATTCCATTTTTATCTATGACCTGGCAGGAAATGTCAAGGAATGGTGCTGGGACTGGTACGGAGAGGTAACTTCTTCAACGGGAGAATTAGGAGCAGATTCCGGTGAAAAACGCGTTTTGCGTGGCGGGGCTTTTAATTCCGATTCAAGATACTGTGAGGTTTCTGCAAGGGACTGTCTTTCTCCTTCCGAGCGGAGTCCTTCCGTGGGATTCAGGCTTGTGCGTACGATTGCAGGAAAGTCAGCAGGTAAAAAACACAGTTCTAGCGGCGGAGGAGACGGAGCAGAAAGCGGCGGTTCATGCTGCAGCGGGGCAGATTCCGGTGAAGGTGCGGATGAGTAGCAGAATGATGATTGTTAGTGTATATCTATTGCATATTTTTTCATAAAACGCTAATATTGTTGCATAAATATTCAATTTTAATACATTTTATGCATAGAGAGGCATTTTTATGGCAAAAGATAAAGTAATTCTTGCTTATTCTGGCGGTTTGGACACAACGGTAATCATTCCGTGGCTCAAAGAAAATTATGATTATGATGTCATCGCTGTCTGTATCGATGTCGGTCAGGGCGACGATTGGGAACTTATCAAGGGTCGTGCTGTTAAAACCGGTGCTTCTGCCTGCTATGTTGTAGACGCTCGTCAGGAATACATCGAAGAGTACATCTGGCCAGCCCTCAAGGCTAACTGTAAATACGAGGACCAGTATCTTTTGGGCACTTCTACAGCCCGCCCATTGATCGGAAAAATCCTGGTTGAATATGCCCGCCAGGAAGGTGCAGTTGCAATCTGTCACGGTGCTACAGGTAAAGGCAATGACCAGATTCGTTTTGAGCTTGCAATCAAGGCTTTTGCTCCTGACTTGCGCGTAATCGCAGCATGGCGTGACCCGAAATGGGACATGGACAGCCGCGATGCAGAAATCAAATTCCTTGAAGACCGCGGACTTGAAGTTCCGATGAAAAAAGACCAGTCTTACTCACGCGACGAGAACATCTGGCACATCAGCCACGAAGGTCTTGAGCTTGAGAAAACAGAGAACGAGCCAAACTACAAGCACATGCTCAAAAACACTGTCTGCCCGGAGGAAGCTCCAGAGGCAGGTGAGTATGTTAAAATCGAATTCGAGAAAGGAATTCCTGTCAGCGTAAACGGCAAAAAGATGAACGGTCTTGAGCTTATGACAGAACTCAACAAAATCGGCGGACGAAACGGCGTTGGTCTTGTTGACATCTGTGAAAACCGCTGCGTCGGCATGAAAAGCCGCGGCGTTTACGAAACACCGGGCGGAGCTATCCTTTATGCAGCTCACGAGATGATTGACCACCTCTGTCTTGACCGTGACACATATCACTTCAAGCAGCAGATTTCTTTGCGAATGAGCGAGCTTATCTATGACGGAAAATGGTTTACAACTTTAATGGATGCCTGCATGGCATTCGTTGATAAAACTCAGGAGACTTGCACAGGCTGGGTTAACCTCAAATTGTACAAGGGCTCAATCCGTGGCGCTGGCTCATATTCAAAATACAGCCTCTACAACGAGAGCATTGCTTCGTTCACAACTGGTGATTTGTACGACCACCACGATGCTCAGGGCTTCATCACTCTCTTCGGATTGCCGCTAAAAGTACGCGCAATGATGGAACAGCAGGTTGGTGAAGGTCAGGCTGTAAAAGAAAGCAAGAACCTTAAAAAACGCCCAACAGAGTAAATCTTATGCCCCGCTTCTTGCGGGGATTTTTTTTTGCTAATTTTTTATCTTAAAATTTCTTAAAATCTTGTTTCTTTCTATAGAATATTGTGTTAAAATATAATTAAAATCAATGAAAACAATTTTTGTAATTTTAATGGGTATTACGCTTGCCTTTTTCCCGGTGGGCGTGAAGAAACTTTTTTTTAAGAAGGATTCTCTTTCCAAAAGGATGCTGGCGGTTCTTGTTCCTGCGTCTTTTTCTCTTATCGCCCATTGTATTTTGCTTTTTGTTACCAAAGAATTTCCTGCCTATCTGGTCTATGCCTTTTATTTCGCCTTTGCAAACTGGATGTCGGTAGGGGTGCTGGCCTTCTGTGTCTGCTACACCAACAGCGATATCCACAATAAGGTCATTAAATTTTTTGTCGTTCCTGTCAGTATTATTGATACGCTTTTACTATTTGCCAATGTTTTTAACCATTTCCTCTTCACAATTCATAAAATCCAGTATGGTTCAGGAGAATTTTTCCGCTACTCCTTTTCATTATTTCTTGTAGGCCGGCTGGTCTTTACTTACGGGCTTTTTGTCTATTCTTTTATCATCATTCTTAAAAGATTTTTGAAGGAACCGCCCACTCTGCGGGTTAAATATTATTCCTTCCTCATTTATCTGGCCCTGATAACTTTCATTAATATCCTCTATCTTGGTCTGGATTCTCCCTACAACTATTCGATTATTGTCTACGCCTTCTGTTTTATCAGTTCCTACAACGTCCTCAACAGGGCAGTCCCAAATATTTTGATTCAGCATGTGCTTGGCCGTATTGCCGATGAATTAAAAAATGGAATCGTCCTGCTTGATAATGACGGCCTTTGTATTTATGTTAACGCCTTTGTAAAGCAGAATTTTGAGTGCGGCAAGGATGAAATCCTCCATAATGAAGTTTTTGCTGACTATTTTTCACGGCGGAAAGAGGCCATTCTGGAGCCCATGGACTCTTTTTCATGCGAGGTCGAGTACCAGTCGGAACGAAAGCGACTAACTTTGAATATCTGTGACTACATAATAAAAGACGGTGAGTCGATTGTCGGCCGCTATTATCTGATTGAAGACATCACGGCCCTCAAAAATCAGGCTTACGAAGAAAAGCTTTTGCGAACCAGGGACCCTCTCACTGAGCTTTATAATAAGGAATACTTCTTTGAAAAGGTTGCCCACCGCCTCAAGTATGACCGCTTTACAAAATATTACCTCATCATTTCGGATATCGTTAATTTCAAGCTGGTTAATGACTTGCACGGAAAGCCTTTCGGAGACACGATTTTGAGGCGAAGTGCCGATGCTATCCGAAAATATGCGGCCCGCGACGTTATTTACGGCCGACTTTACAATGACCATTTTATCATGCTTGTTCCAAAGCGGCGTTTTGATGAAGAAGTTTATGCTAATGCCTTTAAGAACGACATGTCTTATCTTCAGAATTTTTCCTACAATCTCATAATTCACATGGGTTTATATGAAATCGATGATTTGACCATGCCTGTTCCTGTAATGTGCGACCGGGCTTTCCTTGCCCTGCGTTCAATCAAAAATGATTACAAGACGGCTTTTGCCTATTACGATGACCATTTGCGCCAGGAAGTTTTAAAACTGCAGATGCTCATGAATGAACTCCCTGTTGCCCTCAAAACAAACCAGCTCAAGATGTATCTTCAGCCCCAGGTCACCAAAAACGGAACTCTGGTCGGTGCCGAAGCCCTTGTCCGCTGGCATCATCCGATCCGGGGAATCATTCCGCCCGGAGAATTCATTGAAATTATCGAGAAAATCAATATAATTTCTGATGTTGACCGTTATATTTGGGAATGTGCTTGTGCAAAACTTGCTGAATGGAAACGAGCCGGCAAAACTAATCTTACAATTTCGGTAAATATTTCCGCCAGGGATTTCTTCACCATGAATTTGCTGGAAACTCTTGTCAATCTTATCAAAAAGTATGAGATTTCGCCAAAGAGTTTGAATCTTGAGATTACAGAAACTGCCGTCATCTATGATGTTGAAAATCAGCTCAATGTTTTGGATAAGTTGAGGGAGTTGGGATTTATCGTCGAAATGGACGATTTTGGAAGCGGCTATTCTAGTCTTAACATGCTTAAAGATATTGCTGTCGATGTACTCAAAATTGACATGGCTTTCCTGCAGAAGTCAAAAGATGATGCTAAGAGCCACAAAATTCTTGAAAAAATCATTATTCTTGCAAAAGAGCTGGGAATGAAAGTCCTTACGGAAGGTGTTGAAAGCGATAAGCAGATTGATTTCCTTTCGGCTGCCGGCTGTGACTTGTTCCAGGGATATTATTTTTCAAGACCTGTTCCGGTCAACGAATTTGAGGAAAAATATTTTAGGTAAGGTAAAAAAATGGAAAATACAGAGAATACTGAAGAACTCAGTTCAAAAGATTTGGAGGGGGCACTCCGTGAAATGTGCAAGCTCCTTTCAAAAAATAATGATGCTGATTTTATTTATGAATTTTTCGGCTGCCTTTTTACTCCGGCAGAAATGAACGACTTTGCAAAAAGATGGCTTTTGGTCCGCGAAATTGACAAGGGCACAACCCAGCGTGAAATTGCAAGAAAATTCCATATCTCGCTCTGCAAAATCACCCGCGGTTCCCGGGAGCTTAAAAAAGACGATTCAGCTTTCCGAAAACTTCTCGATTACGCTGATAATTTGTAAAATAGGCCGCAGATTAAAATCTCTTACAAATAAGATGTAAATAATCTGTGGTTATATATTTTTATTGAAGAAAAACGCCTAATTCACTATAATAGCGTCATAATTTTTTTTGAGGACGTTGTTTTATGCACGCTATTGAATTGGAAAAAGCTTATAATCCAAAAGAATTTGAGGACAGAATTTATTCTCAGTGGGTCGAGAAGGGATATTTCAAGCCTTCAAGTGATTCAGACTCACCTGTACACTCACAGAAAAAATCAAACATCAAATATACAGTCGTCATTCCGCCACCAAACGTAACAGGCGTTCTTCACATGGGCCACGGCCTCAACAACACTTTGCAGGACATCGTTGTACGCTATCACCGCATGAAGGGTGACGACACTCTCTGGATTCCGGGAACTGACCATGCAGGTATCGCAACTCAGAACGTAGTAGAGCGCGCCCTCAAAAAGGAAGGCAAATCACGCAATGATTTGGGCCGCGAAAAGTTCATCGAGCGCACATGGGAAGTAACTCACGAGCATCATGACACAATCGTTAAGCAGCAGAAAAAACTCGGTAACTCAGTTGACTGGAGCCGCGAGCGCTTTACATACGACGAAGGTCTTTCAAAGGCTGTTCGTGACGTTTTCGTAACACTTTACGAGCGCGGTCTTATGTACAAAGGCCAGCGCCTTGTAAACTGGTGTCCTCGCTGTGGAACTGCCCTTGCTGATGACGAAGTTGACCACGTTGACACACAGGGTGCAATGTATCACCTTTTCTACGAATATGCAGACGGCTCAGGCAAAATCGAAGTTGCTACAACCCGTCCTGAAACATTCTTCGGTGATACAGCTGTTGCCGTAAATCCTGATGACGAGCGATACAAGGCTCTTGTCGGCAAAATGCTCAAGCTGCCTCTCACTGGCAAAGAAATCCCAATCATTGCAGATTCTTACGTTGACAAAGAATTCGGAACCGGTATGGTAAAAATCACTCCGGCTCACGATCCTAACGACTGGGAAGTAGGTCTCCGCCACAATCTTGAGGTCGTAAATCTTTTGAACCCGGACGGAACTTTAAACGACAATGTTCCAGAGAAATACCGCGGACTTAAATGCGAGCAGGCACGCAAGCTCGTAATCGAAGATCTTACCGAAGCAGGCCTTTTCAAGGGCGAAGAAAAAATGGTTCACTCAGTCGGTCACTGTTACCGCTGTAAGACAGTCGTTGAGCCATATTTGAGCTATCAGTGGTTCGTAAAAATGAAGCCTCTCGCAGAAAAGGCTTTGAAAGCATGGCGCGACGGTGAAATCGTATTCTACCCACGAAAATGGGAAAACACATACACACACTGGATGGAGAATATCCGTGACTGGTGTGTAAGCCGCCAGATCTGGTGGGGTCACCGCATTCCTGCATGGTACTGTGAATGTGGCGAGACAATCGTAAGCCGCGAGGACGTTACAAAGTGTCCTAAGTGTGGAAGCACAAACGTTAAGCAGGATCCTGACGTACTCGACACATGGTTCTCTTCTTGGCTCTGGCCTTTCTCAACTCTGGGCTGGCCGGAAAATACAAAAGACCTGGCAGAATTCTACCCGACAACAGCACTCGTTACTGCATACGACATCATCTTCTTCTGGGTAAGCCGCATGATTATGGCTGGTCTTGAGTTCACAGGCAAGGCTCCTTTCCACGACATTTACATCCACGGTCTGGTCCGCGACAAGCAGGGCCGCAAGATGTCAAAATCCCTCGGAAACGGAATTGACCCTCTCGACATCATCGACCAGTACGGCTCAGACGCCCTCAAATTCACTCTTTCATATTTGGCTGCTCAGGGACAGGACGTTCTCGTTGACAACGACTCATTCAAGATGGGAAGCCGCTTCTGTAACAAAGTATGGAACGCAAGCCGCTACATCCTGGGCAACCTTGAGGGACGCAATCTGATTCCTGTAAAGGATTCTGACCTCAACGAGCTTGATAAATGGATTTTCACTGCTCTCAACGCAGCTGCTAAAAATGCACGCGAAGCCCTCGACGGCTACCGCTACAACGACGCTGCTTCAACAGTTTACGAGTTCTTCTGGAACAACTTCTGTGACTGGTATGTTGAGGCTACAAAACTTTCATTCTGGCACGGCGACGATCACGAAAAAGACCGCGCTGTTTCAGTTCTTCTCAACGTTTTGGAAGAATCTTTGCGCCTCTTGCATCCTTTCATTCCTTTCGTTACCGAAGAAATCTACTCAAAATTGCCTCTGGCAGAAATCATTGAAAACCGCAAGAAGGCTGGCGAGCAGAAGGTTATGTCTAACGAAACATATTCTGACCTTCTCGTTACAGCTCCATATCCTGAATTCACTGCCGGACGCGAAAACGCAGAGATTACAGCCCGATTCGCAGCCCTTCAGGACCTCATCCGTTCTGTACGCGGTCTTCGAAACGAATGTGGCGTAAATCCGGCTGACAAAATCAACCTTGCCGTTCTTATCGAAAAGGGCAGCGCAGCAGAAGTTTGCCGCGAAAAGGTTGAGATGATTCAGCTTTTGGCTGGTCTTTCTAAGGTTGAGTTCGTTGATGCAAAACCGACTAAGTCAATCGGTACAGTCGGCGTTGGATTTGAGGCATTCATCATCCTCGACGAGAACATCAACAAAGAGCAGCTGCTTCTCCACTTCCAGAAGGACTTGGAAAAAGACCAGAAGGATGCTGAGCGCACAGAAGCTAAGCTCAACGGTAAATTCGCCGAGCACGCTCCTGCTGAAGTCGTTCAGGCTGAGCGCGACAAGCTTGCTGAGACAAAACGCCGAATCGAAAAGTTGGGAACATATATCGAAGCATTGAAGTAAAAATATAAAACACAGAATAAACGGGAGGTCGTGTATGGCTAGTAAGTATGAGATGAAGATTGACAAACCTGACCAGATGGACAAGGAACACATGCAGCAGCTCAAGCATATCGTGCTTGCTCCATACATGCAGCTTTCCACCGGACTGATTGGCAAAGGCCGTCATGCAGGCGGAAACATGTTCCGTCATCAGATTGACACTCTCGGAATCCTTATCGACTACGGCTATATCGACTCCGTGCTTTTAAAGGCTTCCCTTGTTCACGACACTGTCGAAGACATTGTTGGCTTTGACCGCAACGAAATTGTGAACGCTGATCCGGAAGGTCAGCAGGTTCTTGATTTGGTTCTTGAGGTTACAAGGCGTGAGGATGAAAACAAAACTCAGTTTTTGCGGAGAATCATCAACAATGGAAGCCAGAAGGCAAAAATCCTTAAGTGTGCTGACCGAATTTCCAATATGATTTCACTCGGATTCGTTACTGACCCGAAATTTATCGAGCGCTATTGTGACGAAACCGAGTTTTTTTTGCTCCCCATGGCTCTCGAAATCGACTACAACATGTATCAGGAGCTGATTGACCTTATACGCACCCGCCGCCGTTATCTTGAGGATGGTGGATATTTCGATAACCGCCACAAAGATTCTTCGGGCGACAAGACTCAGGCTCAGGCTGATTCCAAAAAGTAAAATCTCCATTTTGACATGGTCTCTATGGCGGATTTTCACTTTTTCTTGTCCAAATTTCACTCGCCCTTATTTTTTCACTAAAATAAATTGAAAATTTTTTCTTCTGCAACTTAAAATTAAAGCATGAAGAAAGTAAATTTTATCCTTCGCGACTTGCTTAAGTGCATTTTTCCCTTCTTCCTGCTCTGTGCATTTTTTTCTTTTGCATCCTGCAGCAATCTGACGGTTGAAGATTCTTCTTCAAATTCCCCAAATCAGGACAAGGCGACCGGCAACCTGACTGTTACGTCTTCTGACTCAGAAAATCCCTCGCGGGCAATCAATGTCTCTGACATTTCTTTTGCAAAAGTTGAGGTTACTGGCACAGGAATTTCTCTTCCTCTTAGGGCAGAAAGCAGCGTTCTTTTGGGCAAGGGCTCTGTAAGTGTGACTGGGATTCCGGTCGGCAAAAACCGCCTTGTAACCGTCTATGCCTACGACGCTGAAAGCAAAAAGCTGGGAACTATTCTTCTTCGTGCGGTAACTGACATTGCTCAGGGTGAAAATACCGTTACGGTCAATAAAAATACAACGGCTCTTGGAAATGTTTTTAATGAACTGCTTTCTTCGGGCTACGACCTTTCAAAAATCGATGATGAGAAAAAGACTGAAATCCTTTCAAAAATTGATTCTTCAAGAAACTGGCCCTTGATTGATTCTGCTTCAATCGCCGCTGACTTTGTAAACAATACGCTTAAAGATGGGGCATATTATATTCTCCAGAGTGGAAACGTTTCCATACTCAATAACGATGCTTCTTCTTCAGTTCAAGTGGGGGACACTCTTTCTGAAGTGGTGGAAAATCTTCCTGGCGGATCTTCTGTGATTGAGAATGTCGCTCCAGGAACCTGGCCCCTTTATGTTACAAAGGCAGACGGAAAAATCGAAAAGTCTTTCGTGACCGTAAAAGCCGGTCAGACTTCTTCTGTAACTCTTGGCTCTGTAAGCGACAGAATCATCGTCCACTACAAGGGCTCTTACTCAAATATCTACGCATGGGTTTCTGAAAGTGAAAAAATCTTCGGCCAGTGGCCTGGAAAAGTAATGGAAGACTCTGACGGCGACGGCTGGAAGGATGTCACAATCGAAAAAACTTCCTGCAAGCTGATTTTCAACAATCCGGGGCAGACATCAGACCTTTCCCGCGAGGCAGGTGAGTGGTGGTACAAGGACGGAAAGTGGTACGGGGAAAATCCTGACGACTCTGTAGCTCCTGTTATTGAATCTTTTACGGCGAGCAAAAGCGGCACAATTTCGGGCGAAGTGCTTCTTTCTGTAAGCGCTGGTGATGACAAAGCCCTTTCACAAATCGTAATCAAGCTGGATGATTCAAATCTTCTGGTTAAAAATGTGAGCGGAAAATCTGCTGAAATTGAATACACTTGGAACACTCAGACTGCAAAAAACGGCGTCCATGTCCTTCAGGCCGTGGCTTATGATGGAGCCGGAAATATTTCTTCTGTAAAGACCTTGAATCTTACGACCAGCAATGAAAATCTTCCTCCTCTTGCAAAAATTTCGGGACCAATTCTTGCCGGTGTCGGAAAGACGGTCTCTTATTCGGCTGCAAATTCTACTGATCCCAACGGCGGGGAAATCACTTCTTACAAATGGACTGTGACCGGGGCGACCTGTGACTCAACGACTGCTCAAAAAATCAGCGTCACAATGCCGGATTCCGCCGCTGCCTCTGTAAAAATCTCGCTTGTCGTAACTGATGACCAGGGGTCTTCTTCTGAGCCTGCTTCAATTGAGGTCACTACTGTAAAAATCGACGAAAACTGGGACTTCCGTGACGAGACGATTTATTTCCTTATGACGACAAGATTTTACGACGGGGACGAAAGCAACAACGCCTACTGCTGGGACGACGAGGCCTGCTTCCATTCAATTACTTTGAAAGATCCGGGCTGGCGGGGTGACTTTCTTGGACTTATTAAGCGGCTTGACTACATCAAGGCTCTTGGTTTCAGTGCGATTTGGATTACTCCGGTTGTCGAAAATTCTAGCGGGCTGGACTACCACGGCTACCATGCGACAAATTTCACAAAAGTTGATCCTCGATACGCCGGCTTGAACGAAGACCCAATGCAGGCTTATCAGAATCTCATCGATGCCTGCCACGAAAAGGGAATCAAAGTCATTCAGGACATAGTTTTGAACCACACCTCAAACTTTGGCGAGGAAGGAATTTTCAGAATCTTCAATACTGCTGACAAAAGACCTGGAGCAAACGGAGTTACAAAGCCAGTTGACGCATTCTCTCAGGACGAATCGGCTTCTTCATTGTCGAGCGGGCTTTACGGACTTGAAAGCCTCAAAAGGGCTCTTGGCGGAAACGATTACTGGCAGCTTGACGGCGGTGCTCAGTTCAGGACCAGAATTAATGCGATGAAGGAAGATGAAAATGACACTGAGCGGGCCTATCATCATGAAAAAAGCATGAACTGGGAAGGCTACAGTGTTCAGACAGCCCAGATGGCGGACGACTGCGTTGACATCAATACTGAAAACCACAAGGTCGCAGAATATATCCGGAACGCTTACATCAAATACATCAACATGGGCGTCGATGCCTTCCGAATCGACACTGTTAAGCACATAAGCCGACTGACCTTCAACAAGGAATTCCTGCCATATTTCAAGCAAGCGGGCGAGGCAAACGGAAAGAACTTCTTCATGTTCGGTGAAGGCTGTGTTCTACGCAATGAAGTCTGGAATGACAGCAAGCCTCCGATTTCAATTCCTTTCTACACCTGGAAGGGAAATGATGATTCTTATTCATGGAGCGAAACAGATCCTCTTGCTAACGAGGCGACTGTTTATCAGCACTTTAGCGACAATCTTAATATTGCAAGCCAGCCTGTCAGCACCAACGCTTTCCTTGACGACAACGATTATCACGAGCCGGACAGAAGCCAGTCAAGCGGGCTTGATATGATTGATTTTTACATGCACCACTGTTTTGGCTCGGCTGGAAGTGCTTTTGGAGTTGCTAAACAGGAAGACAAATACTTCAACGATGCCACATACAACGTAACTTATGTTGACAGCCATGATTACGGCCCCAATGAAGGCGGATATTTGTACACGCGCTATTCTGGCGGAACGGCTGCCTGGGCAAACAACTTCAGCTTTATGTTCACTTTCCGTGGAATTCCATGCGTTTACTACGGCTCGGAAATCGAATTCAAAAAGGGTTGTCAGATTGAGCCTTATACCAACGGAAACAAAGTCCCTTATGACGAGTCAGGCCGGGCTTACTTTGGCAAGCATCTTGAAGGAAGCGTAAGTGCAAGTGATTACGGAGTTTACGAGGCCAGCGGAGCAGTTGCAAAAACTCTGGGAAGTCCTCTTTCTCAGCATCTTATCCGCCTGAACAAAATCCGCCGTGCAATTCCTGCTTTGCGAAAGGGCCAGTATTCAACGGACGGCTGTTCCGGTGCAATTGCCTACAAGCGGGCTTACAAAAAGAAGGAAATTGACAGCTATGTTCTTGTCACTGTCGGCGGCGGGGCCACATTCTCTGGAGTCCGCAAAGGAACTTATGTCGAGGTTGTGACTGGAAAAAGCGTGAACTGTGAGGGAAGCCTTACATCTGATTCAATCGGCGAGGGAAATGCGAGAATCTATGTCTTGCAGACTGGTGACGGCTGTGAACCGACAGGTCAAATCGGGGAAAGCGGACCATATCTTAATTAATTGCAAATAAAAATTTGGAGGATATACAAAATGAAAAAAATCTTGCTTGCTTTGACGGGGGCTCTTTTCCTGCTTGCTTCCTGCAGCACTTCGTCTGGTGATGACTCAGATGACTGGGTAAGGCCTTTTGTCCCTGACGTTCAGGTTACTTCAGCAAAATCTGATTATTACGTCGGTGAGTCTCTTGAGCTTAAGGCGGTTGCCAGTGGAAACGGAACTCTGACTTATCAGTGGTATAAAGTTAACGGCGAAGAAGACCTTGAGATTGAAAATGCGACTGAATCAGTCTATACATCTCAGGAAAGTACGGCCGGTGAATTTTCTTATGCGGTTATTGTAAAGAATACACTCGAGGGAAAATCAGAGGAAAAGCGTTCTGAAAACATTAAGATTCTGGTTAGCGTAAAGCAGGCTGCAAAGGCTGAAAAACCTTGGGTGAACGAGGTTAAGTCTGACAAGCTTACTTATGCGGCAGGCGAGGACATTAAGCTTTCTGTCAGGGCTCTTGCTCTTGACGGCGGCAGCCTGAGCTACAAATGGTTTAAGGATGATGAAGAAATCAGCGGGGCAAACGAAAAGGAATATGTCTTTGAAAAGGCGGCTCCGGGTGCCTACAAATTCAAGGTTGCGGTTACAAGCAGCCTGAACGGAACTACTGCAACTACTGAATCTGAAAATATTGAAATCATTGTAAGCGAAGAGGCTAAAAAAGACGCCGAAAAACCGAATTTTGCCGGAAGCCTCTTGTCTTTGGCCTGCAAGGTCGGTGAGGAAGTAAAACTGTCTGTCGATGCCTTAGTTTCTGACGGAGGTACAATCACCTGGCAGTGGTATAAAATTGGCTCGGACGGTACGGCAGCCCTGATTGCCGGAGCAAAAAACAAGGAATTCACCGTTCCGACTGATAAATATGGCGAGTTTACATACAAGGTTGTTGCCACTAACAATAATTCTTCTGCAACCGGAGAAACAAAATCCGAGGCCAGCCTGACATGTCTCGTTACCGTTTATGATGCTTCGAAAACAAATGCAAAGATTCCGTCGATTGTGATTCAGCCACAGGGCGGCACTTATAGTGAAATCGATGAAATCAAGCCTTTGACTGTAAGCGCTTCAATTGCCGGGATTGCTGGAGAAGCCGATGATACGGGTTCCTTCAAATATGCCTGGTACAAGGCCGGTTCCGAAAAAGTCCTTTCAAGTGCGGAATCATACCTGCCTGAAATTTCAGGTCCTGCTTCTGAAAGCTATTATGTTGTCGTAACTAATGAATATGCAAAGGCAACCGGAAATAAGACTGCCAGCGTAAAGTCTGATGTCGTAACGGTTACAGTGACAGCTTACGAGGCTCCAAAACCTCTTATCACAGTTGAGCCTAAAAGTGCAAATTATATTGTAGGAAATGATGCGGACAGCCTGTCTGTAACTGCCCAGAGCGACAAGGGAAGCCTAAGCTATCAGTGGTACATGATTCTTGATGGAGCGGAAAAAGCCCTTGAAGGACAGACTGGCAGATACTTTGAGGGAGTCAGCACCCAGAAAGAGGGAACTTTCAATTATTTTGTCCGCGTAACAAATACTCTTGAGGCAAAGGGCAAAAAATTCACGGCTTACACTGATTCTTCAGTTGCAAAAATCACAGTCGAAGAAAAGCCAAATCCTGACGTAAATGCCCAGACTCCGGTGATTACAAAGGAGCCGGCGGGCAAAACTTATGCTGCTGATGCGACAAGCGCAGAAGCCCTGACTGTAAGTGTAAGTGTCAGCGATGGAGGAAATCTTTCTTATCAGTGGTACTCGAATACGGAAAATTCTAATCAGGGCGGAAGTCCGATTTCTGAAGCGACAGGGGCTTCATATACTCCTGAATTGACTGAAACTTCTGTTTTCTACTACTGCATTGTAACGAACACCCTTACTCTTGGTGAGAAATCTGATTCAAAAAGTAAGGCTTCGTCTACGGCAGAAGTAAAGAAACTTAAAGAGACTAATAATAACGGAAATGCTGGAATCGGCTTCGATTTTAACTAAAAACATTTGTAAATGAGAAAATTATGAAAAAAATATCTTTTAGAAATATTCTTGCAGGATTTACGGGGCTGGCTCTTTTTGCCCTGCCTCTTGCTTCCTGCGCAAATCTTTCTGATTCAGGAACAAATTCCCTTGAGTCTGCTCCTGAATACGGCTCAATCACAATCAATGGTGGAGATTCCGCTTCAAGGTCGCTGGATGTAGGCACTTTAACTTCTGCAAGCGTGACTGTCAGCGGTTATGGAATTAAAGACATCGTGAAAAATGACATTGCAATTTCTGACGGTAAGGGCGAGGGCATCACGATCGAAAATATTCCTGTCGGCCGCCGGGTTGTGACTGTAAAAAGCAATGTTGACGGAGCCGTTCTCCGCGCTGTCTGCGATGTCGTGGCCGGGCCAAATTCGGTTAGCGTAAACTGGGCAAGTACGGCTGTCGGCAATGTTTACTGGTGGCTGGCAAAAAAGCAGGAGATTTCTTCTATTGAAAAGACTGGTTTTGAGACTGCGATTCCTGCCGTTCATGCAAGCCTTGTAAATGCAGAGGCGATTGCAAATGATTATCCAGCTTTGAAAACTGCTGAAAACTATATTCTTTCTTATGGAAGTGTGACCGTAAATTACAAGAACACAAAGGGCTACACGGTTCAGGTAACGGACATTGCTTCTGAAAAAACAACACTTTCTAACGCGGACGGAACTGAAAACTTGAAGGGCTATCCCGGAGAATGGAAGGTAAAGGTTTTTGATGAGGGCGGGGAACTAAAAGAAACAAAGGACCTTTTGATTGCAGCCGGAAAAACTACGAAGATTAATCTTGAATACGGTGAGGGCGCAGACTTAACTGGAAAGACGATTATTTTTGTAAAAGCAAACTCAGCTCCAGATATTTGGGCTTGGGAAGTTGATGGTGTTGCTTTGACACAAAAAACTGGCAGCACCTGGGGAACTTCAAGTTCTGCAACAAAAATGTCTGCGGTGACATCAGAATATATGGCTGAGCCAAGCGGCTGGTACATGATTGATTACACGGCTTCTGCTACTGGAAAAACCATTGCATTTAAACTGAACTGGTCAGATCCTGAAATTACAGGAAAAGCCGGAACTTTCTGGTATGACGGCTCTTCCAGCTCTTCAGAAAATCCTTCTCCTGTGGTCGCAGGCCTTAAAGTCAGCGTAGAAAATCCTCAGCTCCCAATTGCTCCAAATGTGGCAATTTCACCTGCTTCCGGCGAAATCAGCGTAAAAGATTCAATCACGGTAACTCTTTCAAACGGAAATGACACGATTTCTGATGCAAGCGTGACTATATCCGGCGATGTAAGCAAAACTTATTCCTATTCAGATTTTACAAATGATGTCCTTAAAATAAAAGTGGGCGAGGGCGGACTTGGTCTTTCTGAGGCCGGAAAGTCAATCACTGTAAATGCAAGCGTAACAAACAGCGTAAAAACAGTATCTGCTGAAGCAAAATCTTATACGACAAACGTAAAACCGGTTGTGAAAGATACATTCACCTGGGATAACGTTAACTGCTATTTCGTCCTTACTGACAGGTTTGCTAACGGAGATACTGGCAACGACCACAGTTACTACAGGCAGAACAAGGACAATAATCAGACTCTTGCAAGCGGCTATAACAATGTTGCAACATTCCATGGTGGTGACATTAAAGGTCTTACGGAAAAACTTGGCTACCTCAATAATCTTGGCGTAAACGCAATCTGGATTACTGCTCCTTACGAGCAGGCTCATGGCTGGTGTCAGGGCGGCGGAAACGGATTCCCTCACTATGCTTTCCATGGATATTATACTCAGGACTGGACTTATATGGATCAGAACATGGGAACAATCGAGGAATTCAGAACATTCGTAAATGAAGCCCATAAACTTGGAATCCGTGTTGTAATGGATGTCGTTATAAATCATACCGGATATAACACTGTTGAAGACATGCTGACATATAAATTCGGAAACTACGGGGCAGTAACCATGAGCCACGGATGGTGCCAGAATGCCGGAAATTGGAATGCAAATCCTAATGGCGGAGAAAAGGGAAATCCTGTCAACGGCTATAATTTTAACGGCGACTATTGGAAAAATGATTACTGGGATAATTCATGGTGGGGTTGCTGGATTCGCTCTTTCGGTTTCTCAAATTATGAAACCGGTGGCGAACTTTGTAGTTCACTTGCCGGTCTGCCGGACGTAAGAACTGAAATGACCGACAGTGTTAAAATCCCGGCTTTCTTGAAGACAAAATGGGAGAGTGAGCCTGATGCAAGTCTTGTTCCTTCTGAAAGTGGAAATACATGCGGAAACAAATACGGTGATTATAAACTTCCATCTGTAGCCAGCGTTGACTGGTACGGAAAGACTGGTGATTGGCGTAGAGACAAGGAGTGTGCTCCGACTGATTATCAGATTATCTGGCTTTCGGCCTGGGTTCGAGAGTTTGGTATTGACGGCTTTAGATGTGATACCGCAAAACACGTTCATATGTACCGCTGGGGGCAGTTGAAGGAGGCTTGTCAGAGTGCTCTTGAGGCCTGGCGAAAAGATTCTTCAAAAACTGATACTGCCGGTGCAAAAGAATGGACTGAAAATTTCTGGATGACAGGTGAATGCTTTGATTGGAAATCAATTGAAGGCAAGGGCGAATATTACACGACGGGAAAATTCGATTCGATGATTGAATTCTCTATCGGTGGCGGAAATCATTGGGAAAGCTCTGGTTACGCATATCATTCACCTTCTATTGATGAAGATAAATGGCAGAATTATCTCAAAATTAACAGCAATGAAGACAGTGATTCAAACGGCAACCGAAACAACGTGCTCACATATATTTCAAGCCACGACACAAGGCTTAGCCGCTGGTCAAAGCAGGATGAACTTGGAACTATGTTTGTACTTCTTCCGGGTGGCATTCAGATTTACTATGGCGATGAAACTTCCCGCGAAAAAGCATATACGGATTGCGGGGATGGCGATATGGCCACTCGTGGTGATTTTGATTGGTCTAAGGCCGATGGAGCCCTTACCGCCCACTGGGGCAAAATCGGTAACTTCCGAAAATATAACCCTGCTGTCGGAGCTGGTAGCGGTTCTGCCACAAAACGTACTTACACTGGAAAAGGCGGCACAAACAAGGTTGCAATCGGAATCAACGGCCCGGAAATTGATGTCAGCAATCTCTTTGCGGATGGTACGACTGTCTACAACTGGTACGATGGAAGTCATGCGCTTGTAAGCAACGGCTCTGTATCATTCTCTGGCGGCAGCAAGAAGCAGCCTATTCTGGTCAGCGAAAGAAATCCTGCTGATTACGGCCTGTCATTCTAGGCTTTTAATGGAAAGCGGTGGTTTTATGGAAAAAAGTTCAAAAATGCGGAGAAAACTTTCTCTTGTTGCCTGCTGTTTGATTTTTCTCACTGGCTGCTCGGATTTGATTTCTGTCAGCGAAAATGGCGGGACTGAGAAGCCTGAAATTCAGTACGGAAGCCTGGTCCTTGGCGGAGTAGATTCTTCACGGGCCCTTGATGTCTCTGAAATTACGAGTGCGACTGTAAGCGTCTGCGGAAGCGGTATTGAAGCCGACATTTCAAAAGAAGTTGAGGGCATTTCCGGCGGAATTTCAAGCGGCGTCACGATAGAAAATATTCCTGCCGGGAAAAATCGCGTCGTAAGCGTAAAAAGCAATCTTGACGGTGCCGTAATCCGAGCCCTGGTTGATATTGAGGCCGGAAAAACGTCGTCCTGTCAGGTTAGCTGGGCTACAAGCGCAGTCGCAAATGTTTTCTACAGCCTGATTAAGACTGAAAAGATTGATGTTTCTTCTATTAAAACTACTGCTTTTGATTCATACATTCCAAAGCTTCATGCAAGCCTTGTGAACTCGGCCGCGATTGCAAGTGATTACAAGTCAGCTTCCCTTAAAAGCGCAGAAGATTACGTCCTTGATTATGAGAATGTAAGGGTGACTGCAAAGGGAATCTCAGGCTGGACTGTTCAAATCACGGACATAGCCAGCGAAAAAAAGGTCGTCGGCTCCGATGATGAGACTTTTCTGCTCAAGGCGGCTCCCGGAACTTGGAAAATCTGGGTTTTTGATCAAAAAGGCGGGCTAAAATCTGATTTTGTAAGGGACATTACGGTCTCAGAAAAGAAAGAAAGCTCGCTGGAAATCATTCATGTTGACGGCTCTAGTCCTGTTACCGGAAAAATTGTCCTTCATGTGCCGAAAACTCTGGGATATTCACACATCTGGGCATGGAATCCTTCTCCGACGGGCGATAACTACACCGGCGGAAACTGGCCTGGAAAGGAAATGACCTTAAATGGCGATTTTTATGATTTCACCATTGAGAATAAAACTTCCTCGGCTGTGATTTTCAACAATGGCTTTGGCGGAAGTGCAGGAAATGGTCAGACTGCCGACCTTTACATTACTGAAGGGGAATGGAATTACATTGGTGGGGAAGGCGGAAATACTGATTCGACCGGGGCTTTAATTTCTTCAAATTTCGAAAAAACTACAGTCGAAGAAAAACTTACTGTCCTTTACAAGGGCGGGGATGATTTTGAGCCTGCAACTCCGACAAGACTGGGAACATTCTACGAAAAGGGAGCCTCTTCCTTCAGCATCTGGTCTCCTGATTCAAGTGACGTTAAAGTCGCGGTCAAAAAGCAGGGAGAAGATGACTTTACTGAATACGTCTGCAAAAAGGGCTTTCTTGTTGACGGCTCTTACCCTGACAGCGGGAATATCTACGGCGTAACTGTCACCGGTGACTGCAATCTGGCCGAATATCAGTTCTACATCGGCGGTATTGCCGTGCGGGATCCTTACGGTAAGATGGTCAAATATGTCGAAAATACTGTCCCTGCCTGCGGAAACAAAGTCATTCCCCAGAGTGAAAACGTCCTCTGCAACAACAAGGCCTTCTATGAAAACGGCCCGGTCGGATCTTCATGGGCTGGTCCCAGCGTAAATATCCTTGTTGATGCGGAAAATATTCTTCCTTCTGACGGGGCCTGGGCTGAGCGTCCTGTCCTTGAAAAGAGGACTGATGCCATTGTCTACGAAGTCCACGTTCAGGATTTTACTTCTTCTTCAAGCTGGAATGGAAGTGAGGAAAATCGCGGAAAATTCAAGGGAATGACTGAGGGCGGAACTTCTTACACAAGCGGCTCTGCTACAATAAAAACAGGTCTCGATCATCTCAAGGAACTCGGCGTAACTCATGTTCAGATTATGCCAATGTATGATTTTGCGACAAAATATGTCAGCTCTACCGGTCAGTTTTACAACTGGGGCTACGATCCTGTGAACTACAATGTTCCGGAAGACAGATATTCAAGCTGCCCGGGCGATTATGTTGAGCGAATCCGTGAGGTCAAGGACATGGTGAACGAATTCCACAAGAATGGAATCCGGGTCGTCATGGACGTGGTCTACAATCACACTTTTGCCAACGAAATGTTTGAGAATATCACAAGCCGCTATTACACGGCCAAGGATTTGTCAGGCTGCGGAAATTCAGTCGATGTTTCAAATGAAATGGTCAGCAGGATGGTCAGGGATTCCCTCGAATACTGGGCGGAAGTTTACAACATTGACGGCTTCCGCTTTGACCTCATGGCAATCTTTACCAAAAAAGCCCTGAATGACTGGGGCACTTACCTGAACGTCACGAATCCTGAGACAAGGGACAGAAATCTCTTGATGCAGGGCGAACCCTGGCAGTGCAATAATAATCAGTCATCAGATTACGGATATGCCAGCGCGATTCCGGGGCTTTCAAACGCTCATATAGGCTGCTTCTCTGGAAAATGGCGAGAGACCCTCAAAGGCTCCAGCGATGACGGAAAGACTCTGGGCTACATTTTCAGCGGAAGGGAAGATAAGGACGGAAGCGCGACCCTGGGTAACGTGACCGTTGGAATCCGTGGTTCAGGCACAGGTCTTGGAAGCGACAGCGAGGGAGTCTGGACCCGCTTCTTTACGGCAAATCCTGAGCAGGCCGTGAATTACCTCATGGCTCACGACAATCTTTGCTTTTACGACAAAATTCTGGCGGCGGGCTCTGGTTTTACCGGTTATGCCGATGCAATCGTGAAATTCGGGCACGGAATCCTGCTTGTAAGCCAGGGAATTCCCTTCATTCATGCCGGAGACGAATTCTTAAGGACTAAGGCGGTCGGAAATTTTGCCGGCGAGGCTCACAATTCCTACATGTGGGGAATCGAAATGAATCAGATAGACTGGGCTTTAAAAGCAAAGAATATCGACTGCTTCAATTATCACAGGGACATGATTCAGTTCAGAAAGGAAAACGACGGACTGCGCTACAGAAGGGGAGTGGGAGAAACTTCAATCAGCGGAAATGTAATTTATTACACAGTCCAGAATTCTTCTTCCTCGCCGGAAAATAAAAACTGCACCCTCAAAATCGTAATCAATCCTGGTGCCGACTTTGACTATCAGGGCGGCGGCACAATGGTAATGAACAAGAGCGGCTCCCTTTCTTCCGAAAGCAGAAAATGCGAGGGAACTGGAATAACGATTTTTAAGGAATAAAACAAAAAGGGCTGCCCTCTTGGACAGCCCCTGCTTTTGCTTTGAAAATTGACTTTACTTTTTCAAGCCAACTGTAATCTGTGAAATATCCCCGCTTCTTGCGAAGAGTTTTTTGCTCTCTGCTGCAGGAAGTGAGTTTCCTTCAAAGCTGGCCTTGCTTCCGTCCTTGAAGGTAAGTTCGATTGACTCAGCCTTTTCGCTGTCGTAAAGAATCTTTGTGCCGCACCATGTGAAGTTGATCTTGCCGTCTTCGAATTCGGCTTTGTCGAGGAAAGTCGGCTCAAATACAGCCTTTCCTTCCTTGATTTTAAGACCAAGCTCGCCCCAGCGTGTGAGCACTTCTTCCTTAACCTGACCTGTCATGCCTGGCTGCTTAGCTCCCTGCAAGTAAGGTGTGTGTGAGTAAGGATCGAATGGGAATGCACCGTATTCTGTCGGAGTCTTGCTTGCGCCCAGGCCTTTTTTGACATCCTTGTAGAATGAAATCAAATCATCCTTGCTGTCAGTGATGTTTTCCTGTACGGCGAGCAAAAGTTTTGAAACCATGTGCCAGTAGATACAGCCCAAGCCTTCGTAAGCGTAGAATCCGCCGGAACGACCTGTGAAAGACTGATGATTGAAAATCTTTTCGTAGAGCGCATCAAGAATCTTGACTTCTTCTGCACTCGGCTTTTTGCCTTCTTCCATTGTAGCAAAGAAATCCTTCATTACGTCGGCATTTCGGAAAAGCGGGTTGAAGTGGAAGTTGCCGTGGTCGTCTTTTTTGAGGATGATGCTTCCTGAGCGCTCGATGAGTGAGGTGAGTGGAGCAACATCTTCTTTTGTGAGGACGTTTTTGTTCATGAAGTCCGGAAGTGTGCTGTTCGGATAGAGCATGTAAGAATACTGGTTAGGCTCAAACAAATCACTCTTTCTCAATGCATCAACAAGTGCCTTTTTCTCAGTCTTTTTAAGAAGGCCGCTGCTCAAAATTGCAACCTGACCTTCGAGCATGAGCTTGAGATTGCTGTTCTTAATCTCATTCTCTGAAAGGTAAACAGAGTTGTATGAATGATAGAGGTTGTCCTCGCGTTTGTTTGCCTGAATTGAATTCTTGATTCCTGTTGCAAAGGCTTTGAGGGCTGCAGAAATGTCTGAACTTTTAAGCTCTGTGTATTCTGAATCGAATCCGTTTGCGTAGAGTGCCTTTCTCTCTTCCTCGAACAAAAGACCCATGCTGTCAGTGAATTCCTTTCGCTGTGCGTCTGTGAGTGTCTTGTTTTTGTTGAGAGAAGAATAAATTGCAGCCGCTTTTTTGAGGGTTTCCGCAACAGTCTTGTTGACAGGGAATGATGCCTCGCTTTCACCGAACAAATCAGTGAGGAAGCTCAGCATTCTCTGCAGGTAGCACATTGTTACGACAGAAGTTCCGAAACCTGCGAGGGCGTTGTTTGCGTCGTTCCATTCAGGTCGCTGGCCGTTCATCCAGATTCCAGACTCAGGAATGAGGTTGAGCACTTTTGCAAGGACAAGCTGCATGATTTTTGTAGTCATTGTCGTGAGCTGAACCGAGCCGTCTTTTTCGAGAATCAGGCGGGCGTCTGTGCCGTATTCCTTTTCGAGAGCCTTGAGCTTTTTGTCCATGTCGTAGTCAAATTCCAGGGAATTGCGCGGAGAAGCGTAAATTTCCTTGTATGACTTGAAGCGGTATGGAAGGTTTGATGTTGAGAAGACCTTTTCGGTCAGCATGTTTGTAAGGGCATCTTTGTCGTAATTTGCCAGGAATTCCAAAAGCTTCTGAAGATATATTACCTGGTGGTCGCCCCAGTAGCCGTACTGAGCCCAAGGATTGCCTTTTTCCGGAACTTCCCAGTCAAGCTCGTTGCGGCTGATTCGGTATGGGTTAAAGCCCTCGACTGTCATTGTGTCCAGGAAGACTGCGACGATGTTCTGAACGTATTCCGGGTAAGACCAGAGAAGGGCTTCCCAGTTCTGGAAGATGTCGCGCCAGTTTCCTTCGTAGTTGATTTTATCCTTGCCGTTTGAATCGAGGATTTCGATATTGAAGCGGTTCCAAGGTCGGCTTGGGTCACCGTGACGGCGGGAGAATGTGAGCGGAAGATATTCAAGGAAGAATCTCTTGAGCTGGGGATTGTTTGTTCCGAAAACAAGCTCTTTTAATTCGTCGTAAGAAACTGAATCTTTTGAAGCCAAAGCTGACTTTGAAACGAGCGATTCAAGCTCCGCACCGAGCTTTTTGTTGCGGTGTTTTGCGAATACGATGAAATCAGCAGGCTGGATTCGGCCCTGATTGTAAAAAATTCCGCCACGCATGATGTTGAACATGACGTTCGTGCGGTGGTGAAGGTCGGAGATTTTGTTCTTTGTTGACTGAATTCCGTCTGCGGCAGCGATGTTTGCCTCAAGTTTTGCTTCTGTTTCGGCAATGTCTGCAAGAAGGAGTCGGACTGCATTTTCGCGCTGAGTGATTTCGTCCTGCAAGTGGATGATTTTTGAAATGTCGTAGTTTGTGTCAAAAATCTGCTCCCAGCACTCTGCTGCCTTTCCGTCAAGCTCTGAGTCGTGAACGATGTAGCACTCAGCCCGCTTGCCGTTCATCTTGTTTGGCTCTGAGTAAAGCTGTTCCCGGCTTCCGTTCAAGAAGTAAGGAATTGCGTTTTCTGAAAGAATCATTTTGTCAGCTGTTGAGAACCAGCATACGTTAGCGGCGAGTGATTCGCTTGGCTCTGCCCGGTCTGTTACAACTGAAGAAAGTGAAATGAGGGCGATGTTGGCCCCGTCGATTACTTCGCTTTTTTTGTAGGCGTCAAGAAGAACGCTCTTTGAACTCTGAATTTCTGAAGGGCTTGTTGAGCTCATGATGTTTCGGCATCCGTCCAGAATTTCGAGGCTGATTTTTTTGCCGGTGAGGTTTTCGATTCTGGTCATTTTAACCAGACCGTATTTTGCGCTCGATGTCCAGCCGTAGCGGAATGCAATTCCAGCTGAAAGATTTATTTCCTCGAACCAGACTTTGCTTCCGTTGAGGTTTTTATAGATGTTGCGCTGAAGGTTGAGCTGCTCAGCGTAGCGTTCTTTGCCTGTGCTGTAGAGATTTTCAAAAGGCTGCCAGATGAGGCCCTTTCCTTCGTTCTTGATTTTTATGATTGTGACCGGGCCTGTCGTGCCCTTTGTGTCCTGGAGTTTGTCGCAAGTGTAGTAGGGGAAGATTGCGTATTCACAGTTTTTGCGGCCGGCGGTGATTCCGCCCTGTGCCCAGCAGAAATTCCAGATATCGCTGGAACTTGTGATTGTCATGAAAAAGTCTGTCATGCAATCGAAATTTTCGATTTTGTAGAATGGCTCTCCGTCAAGAATTACCTGACTTCCGCGAACTTCTCTTTTCATAGTGTTATCCTCTGATTCATTAAACACGGTAAACCTCCATAAAAAATATCAATTTTTTACAATCAATATCATTATTTTAGTTTAAAAAAATGATATAGGCAAACTTAATTTAATAAGAGTGAAAAAAAGTTTGAAAATTATCTTGAGCATGTGTTAGAATGTGGCGAACGAAAGGAAAATTTAAAAATGAAACGTCTTGCATTGTTGGTACAGGATTTAGACTCGGATTATTTCAATTTCATGCTGAATGGAGCCAAGCGCTATTGTGACGAAAACGGCCACAGGCTTTATGTCTACGTCATACGTGGAAAGAACTGGACTCACGGCTCCTTCGATTACCAGCTTTTTTCTGCGGTCAAGCTTGCCACCAAAGATAATGTCGATGGAATCCTTCTTGCTACTAATACATACTGCCAGTACGTTCCTGAAGAAAAGCGCGAGGAACTTGTCCGTGACTTGTGCTATCTTCCCCTTGTAAGCATCGGTGCCAAAATTCCAGGGCTTTCCAGCGTCGTTTCGGAAAACAAGCTTGCCTTTAAGGAAATGCTTTCCCATCTTGTTGACGTGCACCACAAAAAAAGCATCATGCTCATGCTGCCCAAGTGTTCGTCGGTCGATATTATTTCCCGCTATGAAAGCTATCTGGAATTCCTCAAAGAGAGGGGAATCCCTTTTGACGAAAACAAGGTTGTCTACGCCGATTACATTTACGAAGAGGCAAAAGATAAGATTTTTAAAATCTGCTCCGGTAAAAAGGCGGATGAGCTTTGGTTTGACGCAATTGTAACTTGCAGTGATGACCTTGCTTTCGGTTGTCTTTCGGCCCTGCAGGAACTTGGAATCAGCGTACCCGAAGAAATCGCAGTCACTGGCTTTGACAATCAGTACCGCTGCAACTATTCTTTTCCTTCGCTTTCAAGCATTGACCAGCAGATGGAGCTTCAGGCCTATTCAGCGGCAGCCCTTCTTGTTAAAAAAATCGAAAATCCACTGGCTGAGCCGGAAGAAATTTCCGTGCCTTCATTGCCGGTTTACCGAAAGTCATGCGGCTGTCCTGCCACCCGTAAAGGCAAAATCCTCTTCAATGAAGAAATTCTTCTGTTAAGGCGCAAGGAAAATCTTGCTCATTTTCACTTTTTCCTTCAGGAAATGCAGGCCTCCCTTTCGCTTGATGAGTTCAAGGCCCAGCTTATCTGGCACTTGCGCGAATATGGAATCAAAAGCTGCGTAATCTGTCTTTATGACGACCCGATTTATTATGAGCGTAAGGATGATTTTGTCCTTCCAGATTCTGCTCGGGTTCTTCTGGCTTATAATAAGGACGGAGTAAAGACTGAGCTTGAGCGTACAAAACTTGATCCTCACACTGAAATGTCCCCAAAGAATTTTGAATTTGAGCCGGGCAAGATGATTGTGGTCATGTCGCTTTTCAACACTTCCTTCCAATACGGCTATGTTCTTTACACTCCCGGTGACGTGGAATCGCGAATGCACGAGCTCCTTTTCAGCGTAACCGGAATAGCCCTTGCCTCAAACAGGGTTCTTTCCCTCAAGGATTACGAGACAAAGCGGCTGGCCAGCGAAAATCAGGATCTGGAGCTTGCCTCGGTAACTGATGCTTTGACAGGCGTGCTGAACCGGGGCGGATTCATAAAGTTTGCCGAAAAGGCAATCGAGGAATCCCTCAAAAAGGGAATGGGCGGTGCTGTAATTTACGGCGACATGGACAGGCTCAAGCTCATCAACGACCAGTTCGGACATGAAATGGGAGACCTTGCAATCAAGGCCGAGGTTGGAATTTTCAAGAAAATTCTTGCTGAATCTGATTTAATCGGCCGGCTTGGCGGTGACGAATTTGCCATGCTGGTGCCGGGCCTGGACGAGTGCGGCTTTGTCCGTTTGATCCGCCAGCTTGAGTATGAAACCCAGAAATACAACGAAACTTCGAGCGAGCCCTTCAAACTTTCAATCAGTCTGGGAGTCAGTTATTACTCTGAGAAGGACAAATGTCTCTGCGGACTTTTAAAAGCGGCGGATGAAAAACAGTACGAAATCAAGCGGCTTCATCATCAGCAGGCAGAAAAAATTCAAAAAAATAAAAAAAATGCCTAACTTGTGACAAAAAAGTGTGATTTAACAAAATATTTTAATATTTTTTAGCAAAATTCGGCTCTAATAATCTTTTTCAAGAATAAAAACAGATTGCAAATAAGGAGGCAATTATGAAAAAAATTATTAGAAACTTGGCCGCAGTTTTCGCTGCAGTAGCTCTCGTGAGTGCATTCGCATCATGCAAAAGCAATGACGACGATGACGACAAAAATAACAACAACAATAAGGGCTCAACAGTTGTAAAAACAATCGATCTGGTAAAAAATGAGTATGCTACTAACCAGACACAGGTTAAAATTGAAACTGGATTTGATTCTTTGAAAGCCGGTGACAAAGTAAAGGTTGTAATGAAGGGAACTGCTGATAAAGCTTTGGGAAAAGCCGAAATTATTATCTGTGACACTACAGCAGAAGCAAACTATTGGAAAAATCTTGCTGATCCATACGCTTGCGTAATCGGAACAGAATTTGATATTACAACAGAGTTCACTGTAGCTACAGCTCCTGTTGGAACTGGTGCTGCAAGCATGACTCTCGCAATTAACGGTCTTGCAGGTGATACAGCTGTAAAACTTTCATGCACATCATTCAGTGTTACAAAAACTGCGGCTGCAGAGGCTCCAGCTCCAGCAGCTGGCTCAACAGTTGTAAAAACAATCGATCTGGTAAAAAATGAGTATGCTACTAACCAGACACAGGTTAAAATTGAAACTGGATTTGATTCTTTGAAAGTTGGTGACAAAGTAAAAGTTGTAATGAAGGGAACTGCTGATAAGGCTTTGGGAAGTGCAGAACTTGTTTTGTGTGATACAACAGAAGCTGCAAACTGGTGGAAAAATCTTGCTGATCCATACGCTTGCGAAATCGGAACAGAATTTGATATTACAACAGAGTTCACTGTAACTACAGCTCCTGTTGGAACTGGTGCTGCAAGCATGACTCTCGCAATTAACGGTCTTGCAGGTGATACAACTGTAAAACTTTCATGCACTGCATTCAGTGTTACAAAGTAATTTAACTGAAAATATTGATTGAAGAACACCATGTGCATTGTTCCTGCCGTTAATGTGGAAATGTACATGGTGTTTTTCTCTTCTTTTATGCTACAGATTTTTTTATTTCTTTTTCTGTATTTGTCGTATAAAATTAATATAAATCACAAAAAATCGATAGTTTTTATGGCGATTCGCCTTAAAATGGCTTTGGAAACTGGGCCTGCTGTATTACGGGCCTTTAAATAAAGTGAGGAAAAACTATGAAAATCACAAAGATGATTTTGGCTTCTTCGTTGCTGCTTGCTTCTACTTTTGCTTTTGCTCAGGGCAAACCTTCTGCTTACACAGACGCTGATTTGGTCTGGCAGGAAGATTTCAACGGCAAAAAATTGAACACAAAAGACTGGAACTATGAATTCCACGAGCCAGGCTGGGTCAATGCGGAGCTTCAGAGCTATGATGACTCAAAAAAGAACACTTATCTTAAAGACGGCTGCCTCGTAATTCAGGCAATCAAGTCAAAGAAGGGCGGAAAGGACGCTTATACTTCCGGCCGAATCAACACTCAGGGAAAACACGCTTTTACATACGGCCGATTTGAGGCTAAACTCCGCGTTCCAAAGGGAAAGGGCTTCCTCCCTGCCTTCTGGATGATGCCGGATGACGAGAGCTACTACGGTCAGTGGCCGAAATGTGGCGAAATCGACATCATGGAAGTTATGGGCCATGAGACAAACAAGCTCTATGGAACAATCCACTTCGGTGAGCCACACGCTATGAGCCAGGGCGAGAATGTCCTTGATAAAGGTAACTTCGCTGATGAATTCCACGTTTTCGCCGTTGAGTGGGAACCTGGTGAAATCCGCTGGTACTGTGACGGCGTAAACTATCATACTGCAAACAACTGGTTTACAAAAAAACAGGGCTTCGGTGAGGTAACTTATCCTGCTCCTTTCGACCAGCCTTTCTACATCATCCTTAACGTTGCTGTCGGCGGCTCATGGGTCGGATATCCTGACGAGACAACTGACTTCAACCCGAAGAAAGATGATGCAAAAATGTACGTTGACTACGTAAAAGTTTACCAGAAAAAGGAATACAACGAGGACGTAGAGAAACCGAAAAATGCTCCTGTAATTGCAGTTGCTGATTCTTCTGGAAACCTTGTTTCTGACAACAAAGACAAGTGGGGCTTCCTCACAGCCGGCGGCGGACAGGGTAGCGTTGATACAGACGGAAAGAACCACACAATCAAGACTACCAGCGAAGGTAGTCTCGAATATTCCGTTCAGTACGTTCAGCCAAAAATCGCCCTCAACAAGGGATTCAAATACCGCTATTCATTCGATGCTTCTGCTGATGAGGCTCGAACAATGATTACAGGCATTTCTGCTCCTAACTTCAACTACACACGCCGCTTCGGTGACGTAAAGGTTGAGCTTACAACAAGCAAAAAGCACTACAGCTACGAATTCGTAATGACAGCTGATTCAGACGCTGACTGCCGAATCGAATACAACTGTGGCGCTCAGGGGTCAAAGGCTGCAATCCACATCAGCAACATCCGCCTCGAAAAAATCGGTGAGGCTAACCTTTCTGCTGACAAGGGATGTCTGCCGGACGGAAACTATGTTGTAAACGGTCAGTTCCAGGAAGGAAAGAACCGACTCGGAAGCTGGGATATCGTAAACAAGGCTGGCGCTGAAGTAAGCGTTTCTAAAGACCGTGCCCGAATGCTCCAGGTCCTTTCAAAGGCTGGAACAAGTGCCGACGGCGTAATCGCTAAACAGGCTGGAATCAAACTTTCAAGCGGTGCTTATGTCCTTAAATTCGACGCATTCGCTTCAAAAGCTACTACTGTAACTGTAAAAATCGGTGGCGAGACAAAAGAATTTAAGGTTGCAGCCGGCGAGCCAAACGGTAAAAAGCCGGCAAAGGCTACAAAATGCGAATGGGTTTACAGCGCAAAAGATTCAAGTGCACGTGACTTCGAGATTCTTTGTGGCAGCGACGGCGCTACAGTCTGGATTGACAATGTTACACTCAAGGAAAATGCAGTTCTCGTAAACGGCAGCTTTGAGATGGACATGACAGGCTGGGATGTATATGCTCACGAAAATTCAAAGGCAGCTTGTGAAATCGTAAAAGAGGGCGCAAGCAAAATGGCTCAGGTTACAGTTGAAAAGACTGGCAACATGGACTGGATGATTCAGCTCAAGCAGAACGGATGTCTCCTTGAAAAGGACAAGTTCTACAGAATCAGCCTCAAGGCAAAGTCTGACCTTGACCGCACAATCATGCTCGCATTGCAGCGCGACGGTTCAAAGGACAACAACTGGGTTCCATATTCAGACACCCTCAAATTCGACGTCAGCAAAGATTTCCAGGATTATTCATGGGAATTCCAGATGAAACACAACACTGACCAGAAGGTAATCTTCACGATTTCAATGGGTTCTGTAAACGGCAAGCAGATTAACAAAAAGCACACAATCACTTTTGATGCAATTGTTGTCGAAGAAATCGCCGGACTTACAGAATAAAATTCAAGAAATATGTTGCAATAAGCAGCAAACCTTCATATAATGGGGGAAATTAAAAAAGACTTCGTCAGATGTAATTTTATTCATGTGGCGGAGTCTTTTTTTTGTAAATGTCATTATCGGGCAGGACCGGTAATAGATACAAGGAGTTTTTATGAAAAGACTTAAGACTGTGCTTGCGGTTCTTTCAATCGCATTGTTCCTTACAGCCTGTGCTTCGACAGATGGCAGTGAAGAAAAGAAAGATTCTTCTGGCAAAGAAACAGAGAAAACACTTATCACAAATATTGCAGTTTCTACAGTTGCGAATAATCTTTGGGGAAATGGCTGGAATCTTGGTAACACTCTTGATGCCAAAACTGACGGAAGCAAAAACAACCTCGGACTTTCAACAGAGACAAGCTGGGGCATGCCAAAAACAACTCAGGCAATGATTGATGCCGTTGCTGCTAAAGGATTCAAGACAATTCGAGTTCCTGTCAGCTGGCACAACCATATGAAAGATGCAAACTATACTATTGATGAAAAATGGCTTGCTCGTGTAAAGGAAATCGTTGACTGGTCAATTGGTGCTGGAATGAACGTAATCATCAACATTCATCATGACAACATGACCGAAGATCAGATGAAGTCAAATTACGGATTCTGTGTTCCAGAAAACAATGCTGCCTTGAAGGAGCAGTCTCTTGCATACATCAAGGCTGTCTGGACTCAGGTTGCCGACTACTTCAAGGACTATAATGAAAAACTTATCTTTGAGCTTCTTAATGAACCTCGTGCTGTCGGTACAGCATATGAATGGTACACGGCTTCTGGAACTGAATCAAAAGTAAAGGCCGCAAATAAAATCATCGTTGAATATGAAAAGGCTGCTCTTGATATTATCCGTAGCTCAGGCGGAAACAATGCCACACGCTATGTAATGGTTCCACCTTATGCTGCCAGCCCAAGTATGCTTGACGGTTGGAAAATGCCTGAAGGTGAAAATCTTATTGTTTCTGCTCATGCTTACACACCATATGATTTCTGTATGGGAAAAGACAACGTATTTACAAACGCTCACAAAGACAATATTGAAAACTGGCTTTTCAAAACACTTTCTTCTCTTGGTTATCCTGTAATCATTGGTGAGACTAGTGCCTCTGACAAAAACAATTATTCTGAACGTGTAAAATGGGCAGAATGTTTCTATGGACAGGGAAAGGCAAATAATATTTCTATAATTCTCTGGGATAATATGGTAGTTTATCCGAAAGGATCTGACAAGGCAGAACGTCACGGCTACTTTAACCGAGAAAAACTTTCATGGTATTACTAAAATCCAAATGACTTGATATTAAATACCAGGCGCGGGCAGGAAAAATCCTTTAGCCCGCGTTTTTTTTTCTTTTCTTTTCGATTTTCTGTGTTAAAATATTATAAGATAAATTTCAGAAAACTTTCCGGGAGAGCTTATGTACGGATGTTTACTCGATTTCCTTTCTAAAAAGAAAACGGAGCTGTTTTTGATAATGTGCCTCATGGTGCATGCCTTTAATGCAGTTCTCTTCTATTTATTAGGGCTGACTCCATTCTCGATCCTCAACGTTTTAAGCACGGTTTTCTATGGCGTCATCCTTCAGACTTTTAAGAAAAGCACGGACGTTTACGTCATCTTCACTTATTTTGAAATCATCACTTTTTCTTTTGTCAGCGAGCTTTTTGCAGGCGGGGCCTTCTGCTACATTTTCTATGTTGTCGGAATGATTTCAGTTGTCTTCTATCTTCTTCCGCCCAAAAAACGGATGAAGCATATTTTCCAGGGAATCGGAATCATCTACGCGATTGCAATTTATCTTGTCTACATGAAGCAAATCTGCATCTTCCCGGAATACGCGCCGATTGTTGAGGCTTGCAAGGGCAAAATCGGATTTATGAACCTGGGCATAACCCTCTTCACTTTGTTCTATATTTCAAACCTTTACTTCTTTGAAATGAATGCAGCCCGCGAAACCCTTACCTACTGTTCAAACCATGACTTGATGACGGGCCTTTTTAACCGGCGTTTTTTCGAGCACATCATGCAGCGAAACAAGACCGAAAATGAAAACGAATACACGATTGCGATTTTTGACATAGACGACTTCAAAAAGGTCAACGACACTTACGGACATCAGGCTGGCGACAGCGTTTTAAAGACCGTTAGCAAAATCCTGGGAGAAGGCTGGCGGGAAGACTATGTAACTGTAAGATGGGGCGGCGAGGAATTCATCCTTTACATGCCTCAGACCGGCGAAAATGAGGCATACGATTATCTGGAAAACCTCTGTGACAAAATCCGGGCCAGCACCGTTGAATACGGCGATCATAAAATCAAAGTCACCGTTACTGTGGGAATGTGCACCGGCAATGACCTGACGGACTACGAAAACATAATCCGCCAGGCTGACGACAAGCTCTATTACGGCAAGCGCAACGGCAAAAACCAGGTTGTAAAATAGACATGAATCTCTGGCTGTAAAAAAAACTGCCGCATCAAGGGCATTCGTTGTCGCCCTTGTTTGGATGCGGCAAAAAGAAAGTAAAACCCGCAAGTTTTCAGAATGAAAACTTGTCAGGACAGGATGTCCTATTCTGCATAAATACCCAAGATTCTCACGTCCTCGGCGACTTTCTTTAAGTTTTCGCTGAAGGCTGTAATCATCTCGACTGGATTTTCGCACTCGCTTGGAATCACTACGTCGCAGTAGAACCAGTATTTCCACGGCTTTCCTGCAATCGGGCGGGACTCAAGGCGGTTCATGCTGAGACTTGCATTTTTGAAGACGCCAAGCGCATCGTAAAGGGCACCGGCTTCGTTCTTTGTTGTGAAGACAAAGCTTGCCATGTTCGGCTTCTGCTCGCCCCACTGTTTTACCGGCTCTTCGATATGATTTGCCGCAATTACGACAAAGCGGGTGTAGTTGTTCTGCTCGTTCTGCACGCCTTCCTTGAGAACTTCAAGACCGTAAATCTTTGCGTTTCGAGCGTTACAGATTGCAGCGTTTTCCGTGCTTTTCTTTTCTGCAACAAGGGCTGCCGCTGTGGCAGTTGAGACTGTATCAACGGCATTCCACTTCTGGCTTTTGAGGAAATTAGAACACTGACTCAATCCCTGAGGATGCGAGTAGACGTTTTTGATTGTCTCAAGACTTGCTCCCTTTACTGCAAGAAGGGAATGCTGGATCCTCAAAGTGAGGGCGCCGACGATTGAAATGTCTTCGTATCGGGTAAGGTTGTCGTAGTTGTTGTAGACAGAGCCTGCTGTTGAATTTTCGATTGGAACCATGCCGTAATCAGCTTTTCCGTCAACTACCGCCTGGAAAATCTCATCGAATGAGTCGACAGTCTGAGCTTCGACAGAATCCTCAAAGAAATTCTCGATTGCCTGCTCTGCGTAAGCACCCTTCATGCCTGAGAAAACGCAGATTGGCTTTTTGTGAGTGATTTTTTCGGCATTTGCCTTTTTCTGGGAATCAACCGAGCGAATATGAGCGACTTCCTTGCCCATGACAGGAGCAAGAGACTCAATGTCGCGCATGATTTTGTCGAACTGAGCAGGGTAGAGAGCCTGGGCCGCATCCGAAAGAGCCTGCTCAGGGTGACAGTGAACCTCAACGATGATACCGTCTGCACCCGCCGCAATCGAAGCAAGAGCCATCGGCGGAATCTTGTCACGCACACCAAGCGCATGGCTTGGATCAACGATAATCGGAAGGTGAGTCATGCTTCGGAGGACAGGAATCGCGCTCAAGTCAAGAGTGTTGCGAGTAGCCTTTTCGTAGGTTCGGATTCCGCGCTCACACAAAATTACCTTGTCAGTTCCGGAAGAAAGAAGATATTCGGCGCTCATGAGCCATTCTTCGATGGTTGCAGAAAGACCTCGCTTCAAGATGACAGGCTTTCCAAGGGCACCAAGCCTCTTCAAAAGCTCAAAGTTTTGCATGTTGCGCGCACCGACCTGGTAAACGTCAACATAATCCTTCATTACAGGAATATATTCAGAAGCAACGATTTCAGTTACAACAGGAAGACCGTATTTTTCACCAGCTTCCTTGAGATATTTAAGACCTTCTTCGCCCAGGCCCTGGAAAGAATAAGGAGAAGTGCGTGGTTTGTAGGCACCTCCGCGAAGCATTGTCGCTCCGCTTGCAGAAACAGCCTTTGCCGCATCAAGCATCTGCTGGCGGCTCTCGACAGCACAAGGACCAGCGATTGCAACGAGACGGCTGCCACCGACACGGATAATCTGCCCGCGGTTGTTGGGAATCTCAACAATGCTGTTTTCCGGCTTGAACTCACGGCTAGCCATCTTGTAAGGCTTAGAAATCGGAATAACCTTCTCGACGCCAGGCAAAACCTCGACCTCGCGCACGTCCATAGCAAGCTTTCCAACCGCCGCAAAAACAGTGCTTTCTTCGCCCTTAAGCTCGTTAATCTTAAGCGAACGGGCCGCCAGAAGGGACTTTATATTTTCTTTTTCTGAAGTAGAAATGTCTTTCTTTAATACGATAACCATGCGGGAAGTATAGCAAAATGTGGCGGAAATTTAAAGTTGATTGAAAGGGGAAGGGGGTAGTCTCATTTAAATACTAACAAAACACAAGTTATAAGAATCATGGATTTTACAGCAAATTCGTGGTATATTATATTTACAGAGGATTTGCTTATGGGCGGATTTGTTGGGGAAAAACAGGCAGATGATTTATTTTTGATTCAGATTCGTTTGTTTCGCTTGGCTCAGAATAAATGGAATCTCGATGAAGAAAAGTGTAGCGAACTTTTCAATAGGTATAAAATTTATGATTATATTGAAACCTGCTATGAGTTTTTCCATGTTCAGGGCGATGAAGCAAACCTAGCTGATATAGAAAATTACTTGAAAAATAACGGAGCAGAAATATGATTTTGACAGACGGAATAGAATTGTATCATGCAAGTTATAAAGTTGTTGAAAAGGTTGATTTGTCTCTCTGTGCTTCTGGAAAAGATTTCGGACAAGGTTTTTATGTAACTACAGATTATAATCAGGCTGGTCGTTTTATCAGAACTGCTATTGGTAAAGCCCTTAAAAACCATGTTGAAAATGTAGATTCTAAAACAGGATATATTTCTATTTTTGAATACAAAGCCGATAAAGCTTCAGATATCAAATATTTTGAATTCAAATCCAGCGATGCGGACTGGCTTCATTGCGTTGTTGCACACAGAAAAAGCGGCATCTTAAAAAATGAATTTGAAAAATGGCAAAATTTTGACATAATTGCTGGAAAAATTGCAAATGATTCTACAAACCAGGTGCTTACCGCTTATATCAATGGATTTTATGGAGAAGTAGGCTCGGCTGATGCCGATGAAACTGCCATAAAATTCCTGCTTCCAGAAAATCTTTCAGACCAGATTTGTTTTAGAACAGAAAAAGTTCTTCAGAATCTGCATTTTAAGGGCTACAAGACTGTAAAACTGGAGGACTAAAATGGCATTAAGTAAATATGAATACAGCATGGAGCTTTTAGCCGCAATGGCCTGTAAAACAATTGCAGAACAAAAGAAAATCCCTCAAATCAAAGCCTTTGATAGTTTCATAAAATCAAAGACAGCAAACATGCTTTTTGACGAGCGCACCGCCTTTTGGTGCAACGGCCCTGATTATATTGCGGATGAGTATAATAGGGAGATGGAAAGCAGAGTGAGGTAAAAAATTGCCCTGCAAGTGCCGTTGAGTTAAATGGTTCTTGCAGGGCTGGTTTTGTATAACGCCAAGAATTATGGGCGTTACCGCCGGCAAGCGGCGGTCGGGTGTTCCGCACCTCGCTAACGCTCATTCCTCACCAACCATGTCTGCTTTATCAGGTCGCGACATGGCTGTCGCGTGCTTTTAAAGTCAATAAACACCGCGAGAACGAAGAGCTCGTTACGACATGGATGTCGGTGAACTGCTTCGCAGGTGCTCCATACCCTAACTCTGGGAAGTATGAATGGTAATATCTTTTCCTATAATTCTGCTGACTGATAATTGTGCAGAATAAACGATTGGTGGGCAATAAAGATTTTTTTTCCGATATTAAGGAATAATCGATATTGTGTCTCCATTGTTTTTCCAAATTTCTTGCAAAATTTGTGTCAAAATCCTTAAAATTACTTGTGAACGCGGTTTTTTTTTATTTACAAAAACAACTGTATATAATTTTCACAGAATTTTAAAGTTCAACGGAAACGGTAGAATTTTGGCACAAGTTATAAAAAAATGGCCATTTTGATAGACGCAAGTAGTATCGATGGAGTCTAAAATCTTTTTTTTGCCATATACTCTTTTTTCCGTAATTTTGATAATTCTGATTCTGAAATTACTCCGTTAAGTTTATCCCGTAACTCAATATAAAGGTTTGCATAACGCATTATGATACTTGGAACCTCTGTTTCTATTTTTTTACAAATATCATCTGAAGCTAAATAATTTTCTCGCTTTATTTGATGTTCAAAAGGAATTACGAGTACGGAATCATAACGAGATTTATCACCTGTGATATAAGGCATAAAATTGCCTTGAATAATCATTCTTGCAAAACATGGTTTAACTTCTTTTGAAGGAGTTCTTGTAAAAATATCGAAAAATTTTCCACTTATTTTGTTTTCGATATGATGACCGACCATAGCCCATTTATTTAAATATGAATTATCCCAAGATGTCATATTAAGTGAATTTGAACCACTATAAAAAACACCTATCATATTCTTAAAGACAGTATTCAGAACATTAATCATAGTGCTTTTTCCAGTAGCTGTATCCCCAACAAAAAAAGCTGCCTTTCGTGGCTTATCATCGTGAGCAAGTATGGAAGCTATAAAAAATTCAAACATTTTTCTTGTCTGCTTGTCAGGGAATGTTTCTTCGAGAAAATGAAGATAATATGTTGGCTCTGTGTAATCTTTTTTTGATATAGTTTCAGTTGAATTGAAATTGTCGTCAATTTTATAATACTGACGTGCGTAATCAAGGACGGCTTCTGTTCCGTATTGTGAAATCCCTGCAAAATTAAGTGTTTCTTCCCAATCCTGAATATCTTCCGAAGTTTTAAACCTTCGAAGTAAAAGTTCTGCTAATTCAAGTTCAGTTTTTGATGCATGAATCAGGTCATTCCATTTTCTGAATCCTACCATTTTCGCGATTATGTGCTGGGCTCTGGCAAGGTTAATGTCTTCTTCATCCTTATCATCGAATCCATAATAGAAGAATAAATCCTTCACATTGTAGAACTTCCAATCGTAGTGATACGAAACGAATCCATCACTTTCGATGGTTTTAGTTTGAGTCTTCCAGTCTTTTAAAAAATTTTTTGCTTGTTTCTTTAAAAATTCAAGATTAGACATAATATTTCTCCTTGAGCATTTCTTATTGTTTTTGCTAAATTGTCAGTACTGTAGCAACAATAAACCTTATGCCCAATGGTAAATATTAAGAATTGATATGGTATGATAAAAATCTTCGCACTGACCGCTAGCTCTACCATGAAACCTAATCCAATATAAGAAAATTTATGAAGACAGTCAATACTTAAAATATGAGTTCAATTAGATTCAATTAAAATTAGGCTGTGCGACTTTGCCCTGTAAATTCTAGTGAACTTGCAGGGTGTTTTTTTATTCATCGTAATTCTCAAAGTCGTTGTAAACTTTATTAACAGCTTCAACATAAACAATAAATGATGGATGTGTATGATCATTGTGCTGTAGATACATATTTTTCAATTTGAGATATGTTTCTCTGACATCTTGCCACCAACCATATTCTTTTAGTTCAGTTGATTTTTCATATATATCATGTGAACTCGGAACTTCATTCCAATAAAGCCTGTCAATAGAGCCTTTTTCGTGTATGAGACGACAATAATTTCCAAGCGAGTTTCTTGCAAGAATTGCAATATCAAATGAAAATTCTTTCTTTTTTGGATCATTGGCGAAAAAAAGTCTTGCCGTTAAAACTGATTTTGAATCCTGTGCATCCCTAAAGTGTTCTTTTTCCAAAATTTCGTTCAATTCATTTCGAATTAAATCTTTCAATTCTCTCAAATCGTTTGAATCATTAGGCTTATAATAATCTCCAAAAGAAGTGATTATAAGATTAAAATCCAAGTCAAAAGGTTCGTTTTCATTTTGGGTTACAAGATTTTTTGCTCCACTGCCTATAAGGTCAATACCAATCTCAATTCCATAATTGTTAATTAAAGACATTTTTAACTGATTAAGAATATCTGCACAATAACTTTTGTAGCGTTTTACGGTTCGGGTACTTACAAATTTAAACATAATAACTCCTTCTGCCCCTGACCGTCCATTTACTTTCGTAGCAAATCAGTAGATGATAATGAACTATGATAACATGGTCAATAGAGTTGAAAAATGCTAATGATGTTTTGATTGAATGACTGTTTACTCAAAAAAAATCGGCAGAAAGCACAAATGCCCTCTGCCGAAATCTATCCCCATCCTAATAAATCTAGTCTGGTTTTATCTTACTTCATCGGGTTGAAGCTGACTGTTCGCATGATGTCGCCGAAGACACCTGCGGCTGTTACTCCGGCACCGGCACCGTAACCTCGGACTGTGAGAGGAATTGGTGTGTAGCGCTCAGTCTGGAATACGAATGCGTTTTCACCGCCGCGTACTCCGTAGAGTGGATCTTCCGGTCCTACTTCAAGCATGCCGACTGAGACTTTTCCGTCTTTGATTGAAGCTCCCATTCGCAAAACTTTGTTTTCTTTTTTGAGCTTTGCCATTTTTTCTTCAAAGTATGAATCGACTTCTGGAAGTCTCTTGAGGAATTCTTCTGTTGTACCTTCGATTGAGAATCCTTCCGGGAAGATTGAGTTCATCTTGATTGAGTCAAGTTCAATGTCCATTCCTGATTCGCGGGCGATGATGAGTGCCTTTCGGGCTACGTCAGTGCCTTTGAGGTCGTCGCGTGGATCCGGCTCAGTGTAGCGGAGTTCTTTTGCTTCAAGAACGGCTTCGCTGAACTTCTTGCCCTCGTCGAGCTTTCCGAAGATGTATGAGAGAGAACCTGACATGATTCCGTTGAATCCTGTGAGCTTATCGCCTGAGTTGAAGAGGTTCTGCAATGTATCGATGATTGGAAGTCCTGCACCTACGTTTGTCTCGTAGAGGAAGCGGCAGTGATTTTCGTTTGCAACGCGGCGAAGCTCATGGTAGAAATCCATGCTCATTGAGTTTGCTCGCTTGTTTGGTGTTGCGATACTCATGCCGGCCTTGAAAATATCGAGGTAGCGGTTTGGAAGGTCGTAGCTTGCGGTACAGTCAACGAAAACCGGGTTGAGCGGTTTGGTGTCGCGTACGAACTCGAGGATTTCGTCAACGCTTGCTTCTTCTGTTGCCTTTTTGGCATCTTCACGCCAGTTTGAAAGGTCGAGGCCGTTTCCGTCGAGAATCATGCCGTCGATTGTTGCGATACAGTAGACTTTGATGTCGATGTTCTGGGCAAGCAGTTTGTCGTGCTGGTCGCGGATCTGGTCAATGAGGGCACCGCCGATTGTTCCTGCACCGAATGCGAATACTTCGATTGGCTGGGCTGTGTTGAAGAAGAAGAGGTGAGCTGCTTTTACTGCGATGTCACCGAATTCTCCTGAGATTACGACTGAAATTGAGCGTTCAGAAGACCCCTGTGCGATTGCGAGAAGGTTGATTCCTCGTGCTGAAAGTGAGTCGAGGAATTTGCCTGCAACGCCGCAGTTCTGCTTCATACCGTCGCCTACGATTGAGACGATTGCCGTGTGCTCCTGGACTTTGATTTTGTTGATTACCCCCTCGCGGATTTCAAGGTCGAATTCCTGAGAAAGAACGTCTTCTACGGCCTGTGCTTCTGCCTGTTTTACGCAGAATGAAATTGTGTATTCTGATGAAGACTGGGTAATCAAAAGCATTGAAATGCCGGCGCGGCTTACAGCCTGGAAAATGCGGCTTGCAAAGCCTGTGCGACCCTTCATGCCGCTTCCTGATACGGAAATAAGGGCTGTGTTTTTGAGACAAGAAATGCCGCGAACTGGTCCAACGTTCTTTTCTGATTCAAACGGGCCGCGACCGATTCTTGTTCCCCTTGCTTCAGGGTTGTGGCTGTTAAGGCTCCATGCCTCGATGTTTTTTGCAGCGAGTGGTGCCAGTGTTTTTGGATGAAGGACTTTGCTTCCGAAGAATGAAAGCTCCATTGCCTCTTCGTATGTCATGTCGTCTACGAGGATTGCATCGCTTACGACGCGAGGGTCAGCTGTGTAGATTCCGTCAACGTCGGTCCAGAATTCACATCTTGTTGAATTGAGGCTGCTTGCAACGACTGCGGCAGAGAAGTCTGAGCCGTTTCGGCCGAGCAGGCCCATTTTTGGCTCGTCGTCGTAGTGCTCGCTCCAAGAGCAGACAAAGCCCGGAAGGAGAACGATGCGGTTTGAACCGTTTTTGCCGCCGTCCTTGTAAGATTCAAAGGCGATTGCTGTGCGGCCGTAGTCAACGTCACCCTCTGCCTGATTGCCTGTTGTGAAGATGAAGCGGCGTGAATCCAGAACGATTACGTCCTGGCCTTTTGCCTGCAAAACAGCGTTTACGATTGGAACGCAGCAAAGTTCGCCCATTCCCATGATACGGCAGTGGATTGATTTTGGACATTCGCCGAAAGAAGCCACGCCGGCGAGCAGTTTTTCAAGCTCAGTAAAGTTGATTTCGATTTTTTTGAGAACTTCCTTTGCGTCGAAGCCTTTGAGTTCAGCCTCAATCTGACCGCAAATCTCAACGTGTGTTTTTCTTATGCTTTCGACATAGGTGGTAGCGTTCCCGCCGGTGATGCAGCCGTCAATTGCGGCCTGTAAACTGTTTGAAACGCCTGCAACAGCAGATACAATTACACTGATTCTGTCTGACTTGGCACGACCAATCATAATCTCAACAGAATCAAGAATCCTTTTTGCACTTCCCATTGAAGTGCCACCGAATTTGAGAGTAAGCATAAGTTTCCTCTTTTTAAAATAATATGGAAGACATTATAGTGAAAAGACTTGCAATGAGCAATTACTAATATTGAAGAAAAAAAATGCGAAAAAAATCAAAATTTCTTTGCGAAGCTCTTGACTCTCTGTTAGGTTTTCCATATACTATAACAACCTTTTGGGGGCGTAGCGAAGCTGGTTATCGCGCTGGCCTGTCACGCCGGAGATCGAGGGTTCGAGCCCCTTCGCTCCCGAATCGCAAGACTGTCTTTACAAGACAGTCTTTTTTTTGCGCTAGGGATAGTAGCGGCTTGTTCCGGAGCGGAGCGAAGGAATGGAGCGTTAGCGGAACCGCGGATAGCCCGGCCCTAGGGAGCGACGGCTGAAAGCCGGCAAAATGCTCCAGTGGAGCATTTTGAGCGAGTCTCCGAGCAGCTGTGCTGCGAAGGCTAGGGAAGCGCCCAAAAATTCCTTTTACTTTTCTTTACTTCACCCTTATACTATCCTCTATGTCTAGAATTTATTTGAACAACGACTGGGAATATTGCCAGGCTTTTTTGACTGATTTGGTTAAGCTTGATTTTGCGGGTGATTGTGAGAAGGTCCGTCTTCCTCACACTTTTGAAGTCACGCCATTCAACGCTTTTTCTACGGACCTTTATCAAAAGGATGCCATTTACCGGAAAAGTTTTAAGACTGAGCCTGAATGGGAAGGAAAACGGGTCTTGCTTACGATTGAGGGGGCGGCCCACCGAAGCGAAGTTTATCTGAATGAAAAGCTGCTTGCCACTCATGACTGCGGTTACACGGCTTTTACTGTTGATTTGACATCTCAGCTGGCTCCGATCGGGCAGAAGAATTTACTTGCAGTTCGTGTTGACAGTCACGAGGATTTGAATCAGCCGCCTTTTGGTTTTGTTATCGATTACATGACTTACGGCGGAATCTACCGGGACGTCTATCTTGATGTAAAAAATCCTGTCTATATCGAAGATGTTTTTGTAAAGACTAAGGGAAAAGAATACCAGGCTGAGGTTAAGATTGCGGGCTGCCCGGAAAATGAGGCGAAAAATTACAAAATCACTCACACCCTCAAATCGGCTGTTTCTGCAAAATTTACCAGCGACCCAAAGAGTGAGATAAAATTGTGGTCGCCGGAAGAGCCCTATCTTTATCTTCTGGAGACTGAGCTTTTTGATGAGGCGGGCAAACTTCTTGATTCACGGGAGACCCGCTTCGGCTTCCGTGACATCCGCTATGACGAATCGGGATTTTACCTCAACGGCAAAAAAATCAAAATCCGGGGCCTCAACCGTCATCAGTCCTGGCCTTATGTGGGCTATGCCATGCCGAAAAACATGCAGATTGAGGACGCTGACATTTTGAAATACGAGCTGGGCTTGAACGAGGTGCGCACTTCGCATTATCCGCAGAGCCAGTATTTTATTGACCGCTGTGACGAAATCGGCCTTTTGGTTTTCACTGAAATTCCGGGCTGGCAGCATATCGGAAACGCTGAATGGAAGGACAAGGCCGTTAAGAATGTGCGCGACATGGTCTTGCAGTACAGAAATCATCCTTCGATTTTCATCTGGGGCGTCAGAATCAACGAAAGCCAGGATGATGATGAATTTTATGAGCGGACAAACAAGCTTGCCCATGAACTTGATTCAACCCGGCCTACCGGTGGCGTGCGCTACCTCAAAAAAAGCCATCTGCTTGAGGACGTCTACACTTTCAACGATTTCAGTTTCTGGGGGCCCAACGAGGGCTGTCTTCCAAAGGCAAAGGTCACTGATACCCGCAAGGGCTACATGATTACTGAATACAACGGACACATGTTCCCGACAAAGACTTTTGACTGCGAGAGCCACCGCACTGAACATGCAATCCGCCACGCAAAGGTTCTGGACGCGGTTGCAGGTCATGATGAAATCTCTGGTTCGAGCGGCTGGTGTGCATTCGACTACAACACCCACAAGGATTTTGGCTCAGGCGACTACATCTGCTATCACGGTGTAATGGACATGTTCCGAAATCCCAAGATGGCGGCCTACGTTTATCAGAGTCAGGAAGAGGCTGAGCTTTCGGGCGATGTGCTTTACGTCACTTCGAGCATGGACATAGGCGAATATCCAGCCAGCATGAGGGGCGACGTTTACATCATCACGAACGCGGACAGCGTAAAAATGTATGTGAATGACATTTTCATCAAGGAATACACGGCTTCTGACAGTCCCTTTAAAAATCTTAAGCACGGTCCGATTGTGATTGACGATTATGTAGGTCACAGGCTTGTTGACGAGGACGGAATCAGGGAAAAGGACTTGAAGCCGATGAAGGACATGCTTTTCGCCCTTCAAAAGTACGGTGTGGATAACCTTCCTCTGGGAATTGTCCTCAAGGGATTGTGTTTATGGGCGAGGGGGGTAACAAATCCAAACAAACTCCGCGACCTTTATGGAAAATACATCGGAAACTGGGGCGGCAAGGCTGTCGTCTACAAATTTGAGGCTTTCCGGGGCGGTAAACTGGTAAAAACTGTCGTCCGCACGCCGGCAAAGTCTACCACTCTCAAAATAGAAGCCAGACGTCGAAATCTTGTCGAAGAATCGAGCTATGATGTCGCCTCTGTTAGTCTTAAAGCCATCGATGAGAACGGAAACCTTCAGCCCTATTGCCAGGAAGCGGTTTTCCTTCGCTGCGAGGGTGAAATCGAGTTGATTGGTCCCAAGCTTGTTTCCCTCAAAGGCGGCATGGCAGGAACTTATGTTCGCTCAAAGGGTAAGGGCGGCAAGGGAAGGCTTTACATAACTGACTGGCAGAACAACGAGCACTGGCTTGAATTCACGGTCAGCTGTGAAAACTAGCTTTTTTGCGGCTAAAATAAATTTTCAAAAAAATGCAAAAATTTTTGAAAATTTTTTAATAACCTGTTGACACTTTTGTTCGTTTGGTATAATATAACACTCGTTCCGAACGAACAAGATGATCCCTTAGCTCAGTCGGTAGAGCAACGGACTGTTAATCCGTGTGTCGCTGGTTCAAGCCCAGCAGGGGTCGGAAAGCCTGAGCAAATCGCTCGGGCTTTTTTTATGTCCTTTTTTAATTCAAATTTCCCCTCCAGTCAAAAAAAATGGCTGCCCCAAGGACAGCCTGTGATTTAAGCAAAAATCTGATTACAGTGGAACTGCAATGCCGAATTCTGGACGGAAGTAGATGCCTGAGTTGCCCTCACTTTCTGTGCGGGTAGACTTACCATATAAAGTGAAGTAGTCGCTTGTTACGCTGGCGCTTCCTGCCGTTCCATAAAGTCCTGCGTTTGCGAAAAGTCCGAAGTGTGAAAAAATCTTGTAGGTGAAGGAAATTTTTGGTCCAATGTAGAATTCAATGTTTGTAATATCTACGCTATTTTTAGAACCTGAAAGGATGTCAATGCCTAAATCGCCGGTGAGGGTGAGAGTCATTTTTTCATTATGGATGAAAGAATAACCGAATCCGGCTCCGAAAGCAAAGTTGTCTACATCGAAATCAAAATTTCCGTCCTTTGGCTTGAGGGTGCCCGAACCTGCTGCGAAGTTTAAGTTGAAAGTGAATCCCCGCTCTGCGATGCGAGTCCAGTCGGCATAGAAATCTACTGCGGAAGTTGAAAAATCTCCGTCGTCATTACCTGAATAGCTTCCGACTGGAATTCCAAGACCGAAATGAAATGCATTTTCAGCAAAAAGTGTCGAAGAAGAGAGCAGAATTGCTGCTGCCAATGCGATAAGTTTTTTCATAGTTTTAGCTCCTTTACTTGTATCTTTTCATGATTGCAAAAAGGATTCTTTTAGTCAAGATAAAGAAAAGGAGCTATAAACTAAACATGGAAAAGTTAAAGCCTGTGTGATATAATCTCAATCCGTCATGCGGCGATTTATTCTTTCCCTTACGATTTTTTTTCTTTCATTCTCGCTTTTTGCTTTTACAGCCTCGGACATAAAGCTCTTTACGCTTGAAAACGGCCTCAAAGTCTATTATCTTGAGGACTCTTCTTCGCCGACTGTGAGGCTGGAACTTTGCGTGAACGCGGGATTTACAAATCAGGGGCGGGATAATGGCGGGCTTTTTACCATGTATGCCCGTCTTTGCGGCGGAGAGATTTCAAATGATGCCGTCCGCTTTGTCTCAAAGGCGGCTCCGAGTGCGGCAGAAAAAGCCGTAATTTCACTTTCTTCAAAACTCAAGCCCCTGAACATTTCTGATTTTGAACTTTCTTCTATTATAAACACCATGTCTGCTGAAAACGCCGAATATTCTGCAAGTGCGGCAGGATTCATAAATTCTGCGATTGACTCAAAGGTCTTTGCTCAAAATCCCTGGAGCCGTGAAAGCGGAGTGGTGCCCTGCTCTTTTTCTGCACGCCGCAAGGAAATAATCCGCTCTGGCCTGGCTCAGATTTCAGAAAATTACTACATTCCGTCCAATTCGCATCTTTTTGTAAGCGGAAACATCACCGAGGGGGCGGCCCTTGCCCTGGTCAAAAAATACTTCCTTCAGTTTCCGAACCGTTCATTTTTGAGCCCGGTTGACGATGGAGCCGAGAAAATTCGTGCGGCAATCGAAGCCGGTGACAAAAAATTCAGCCGGGGGCGCAAGTTCCTTCTCTTCCACAAGGATTTTTCTGACGAAATGACTCAGATTGTCCTTCAGTACGCGAATCTTCCTTCTGACGGAGCGGATGCCCTTGCTTCATCATGGAATCAGGACGGATCTGCCTTCAAAAGACTTTTATTGAAGCAGAAAAACCTCAAAATCCTAGGCGACGAATACATCGACGTTTCTTCGGCTCAGGAAAAAAATGCCTCAAGGCTCATAATTCAGTCACTTTTGGGAAGAGCTAAGGTTTCGCCGGTTGTTCAGGCAGGGCTTTTCCTTTCGATGAGCCGCGACGAAGATGTTTTTTCAGAAAAGGAATTGCAGAAGTCTCTCAAAAAGGCTTCCACGGAATTTACCCGTCTTTCAGAAAGCAGCGATGCCACGATGGAAAACTTTTCGCGCTCCCTTGCATCTTCAAAAAATCCTGCCTTTGCCCTTGAATCATTCTTCGAAAAAAATGACCGTCTTTCAAAAATCGACATGAAGGACCTGCAGGAAAAAGTTCTTGCAGAAGAGCCATTTGTCTTTGTCTTTGTGAATCAGGCTGTCTATCAAAAGTACGAGACAGAATTCAAAAAGGCTGGCTTTGAGCTAATCTTGCAGAAAGAAAGTGCCTGGTACAATCAGACCGCCTACAAAAATCTTTTGAAAGAGGACGGAAGCAAGGCGGAAAGCGACAAAAATCTTCTTGAGGAAATCGCTTCGTCTGCTGACCGCTTCATTTCCAAAAATCTCGATGAATTTTCATCCTTCACGCTTTCAAACGGAATCCCTGTCACGGTAAAGCGGAGTGAAAATTCAAAAACGGCAGTCCTTTCGCTCACGATTGCAGGCGGCGAGCTTCTTTTCTGTGACAAGGTTCCGGGACTTGCCAGTGTTTTAAGTGATTCTATTGCGGTCAACATCAACCGCCAGCTTGATTTGTTTGCATCCAACGGTGCGATTTCAGGCTTTTACGAAGTTTCATCAAAAACTCTTTCCACTCATTCGATTATCACGGTGACCTGCCTTTCCGGCGAATTTGACTTTGCGATTCAGGCGGCATATACGGCCCTTGTTTACTGTGACATAACGCCTGCGACGGCTGACGGCGTGACTTACGACGAGCGGACCCAGTGGCGGCTCAAAAGCGGCAGCACGGAATTTCAGCTTTTGTGCGAGGCGGTTCGTCTTTTGTACGGCGGCACGGATTATCCAAAACTTTACCGCGACGGCGAGGACAAGCCTGCAAAAACGCTGGACTTTACGAAAATCCTTGAAGCCTATCCGCTTCTTCTTGATTCAACGAGATTTTCCCTGATTCTTTCAGGCGGCTTACCTGAGCAGGAAAAACTTCAGAAAGGCCTTGAGTCAACATTTGCCATGCTTACAAGCATCCAGCAGACCCGCTCGACTGATTTGCGAGTTCCTTCTCCTGACTTTGCAAAACTGAAAACCGGCGAAAAGAAGCTGGCCCTCCGCCATCTTTTTTTGACTGACATTTCCAAGGAAGAAGCGGGTCCCCGTCCGGCAGTCCTGATTCCGACGACCAAATTCCTTGATCCGGCCCTTTACTGTCTTCCCTCGCCAGACCTTGCCTCAACAGACCTTGCTCTTTTTGATGCCATTCTGATTGAAACGGCCGCCCGAATGGAAGCAAGTCTTACTCAAAAATACCCGGAGACTAAGGTTAAGGCCCAGCTCCCGGACAACGACCTTCCTTTTGCCCGGATTGTCGTCACTAGCGTTGAGCATACGGACCAGGTTGATTCTGCCTGGTCTGAAGCAGTTTCTTCTATTAAAAAGGACATTTCCCGCGAAATCGAAATAAAGACCGAAGGCGTAATCGACCTTGAAAAGACCGACCTTCTTGCCCGGCTTGAAAACAACTGGCTCATGGCGGTAATTGGCGGGGCTGCAAGTCAGGCTGGAACGGCGCGGCTCATGCAGGGCGGGGAAGTGCAGAAAAATCCCAAGCTCTACCTGAACCAGTATCAGGCGGTTTCAAAGGCAAAGCCCGAGGATTATTTTTTGATTGCGGAAAGTTATTTTGACCAGAAAGCTCCGCTCAGACTCTACAGCAAGGATAGCGAGAAATAGGGGTGGATAAAAATATGCAGGAAAAAGCGATAAAAGAGACAAAAAAACGCGGGTTCACAAATTTTCCCTATGAAGTGTACCGTTGCCGGATTCCTGAAACTTTTCCGTTTTTTCCGCTTCATTATCATGATGATTTTGAAATTGTTTATGTTCTTGAAGGAACATTGGACGCAATCATTCATGCACAGCGTTTTGAATGTTCGGCGGGCGACATACTGATTATTCCGCCGCAGAAAATTCACGGATTTTTTCAGTACAAAAACACGCCCTGTCATTACACGAACATTGTCTTTTCACTTTCGCTTCTGGAGTCGCCTGATTCCGAGATTTTTAAGAAACTGCTGAAGCCTTACGAGAATGACCAGATTACCGTTCCGTATTTTCACAAAAAAGAAACGCTTTTTAACACAGAGATTATTGAAAGCGTGATTTCGCTGTTTGAAAATCGTCACGAAGCGGTCTTAAAGCCTTTTTTGGTGAAGTCAGATTTGTTTAGGATTTTTCATTATCTTCAGGAAATTGTTTCTGCCGGGGAAGTGAAATTGAATAATTCTGAACTCTATGCGAACAAACTCATCCCGGTCTTTAAATATGTGAGCGAGAATTACAAAAATCCGATTTCGGTTTCTGATGCGGCACAGCTCGTTCATTTTTCGGAAAGCCATTTCATGAACATTTTCAAAAAAGTCTCGGGAACAAGTTTTACAAATTATGTGAAAATGATTCGCCTTGAAAACGCCCGCGTGATGCTCTTAAGCTCGGACAAGTCGGTTCAGCAGATTGCGGATGAATGCGGCTTTGAAGACATTTCGTATTTTATCCGCTCGTTTAAGCAATATATCAAGCTCTCGCCGCTGAAATACAAGAAACTCGCCGTAATATAATAGTTTTGTCCAATTTTTAAGTAGAAAAATGCAAGAATTCCGCAAAAAGTAATATTACACTTAAAGCAATTTAATCTATTGGGGGCGCAATATGAAAAATTGTTTTAAATTGGGTTTTCGGTTTGTTCTTGTCGCTGTTTTTGCAAGTTTTTTTTCATGTAGTTTTGATTTTTCAAACAGTGATTCGTCAGAAAAACCAAAAAAAACTGCCGTGCCTTCAATTCTGAAATTTGTCGCGGAAGGCGGAGATACAACGGTTACTGCAAAATGGGCTGTTTCAAACTTCAGCACTGATTATTCTCTGATTCTTATTGACGGCTGGGATGAGATTCCAAAAAAAAATGACGGTACGGAAATTACGCAAAATGTTGAGCAGTCTCGTAAAGAAATTTTGATTGAAAGCGGCGAGCGTGAAAAAACTTTTGAGGGGCTGATTAATTCTGAGGTTTCTAATTCGCAAAAAACTCCAATTTATACATACACGCTCATTCTCAAAGACAAGGTCGGAAACGAGCTTGAAAAAAAATATGCTCAGGCGACACCAGCTCCAGAAAGTTTTGAATACAGTTACGATGAAGATGGAAAGGTCGCACATCTTGGAGCGTGGGTATTTGTTTTGAGGCCTGATTATGAAGAGCATTACATGGCAAAAAGCTACAGCGATTCAGCTTTTATGGCTAATACGGGTGGTTTTACGGCAAGCATAAAGGATTCTCAGGGAATTTACCGTTTGCCGAACATTTTCAATAATCCGAAAACTGTTACAAAACTTATGGAAGACAGCGGTTATCTTGAAGACGAAGATTTTCTAAAAAAGAAAGCAAATCTTGAAGATGGCGAAGAAATAAAATGGTTTACGATGACACGAAGCGGCTATCATGTTGAGATTGTCGGTCAGGTTGTAAAAACGGCTCTTGAAAACTGTGAGCAGCTTGAAACGACAGAATATGAAGTTTCGACGGCTGTTGCCCTAAAAAATGAGACAAATGCCTTTTACAATGGAACAAAAATTAAGACTAAGGGCTATTTTGAGGAAGGCGACGGAGGCGAGGCGGTTTACGAAGTTTCTGGTCGCGCGAAATACACTTACGGTTCGGTAAAAACGGCAACGGGGCAGTGGTGCAATATCGTTCCGCAGAATAATTTTATGAATCTTGTTTCGCTAGGGGCGGGAAAGTGCTTTCAGGTGACTTGGGAAAAATATCCTTCATGGCGTGAGTATCAGAAAGAAAAAAAACTCGCAGAAAGCAACAAGACTGCGCTGGATTCAAAGTGGGAAAGCTACAAGTACAATAACGACGGTGAGCGAATCGATGAAGCGAATAAAATCTTGCAGGAATACAGGCAGAGCGAAAGCGAGACAATCACGCTTTTCATTCCGCGTGGAAATTACCGAGTCGCATCTCACATTGGAATCGGAATCAAAAATTATGTTCTGCGTGGCGAAACTGTTCCACGGCATTTAACTCCTGACCAGCTGGATTCGTTTGAAAGCACATTTGCAGCGGGAGACGAAAGTGGCTCTGCTTTGAGTGGCGGAACAGTTTTGTACGGAGACAACGGTGGAAGTGCGACCCTCACGGTCTGGGGACCGAGCGACAATGTTCTAATAGAAGGAATTACAATCGAAAGCCGCGAAATCGACAGCAAGCGAACTTACTGGCATTCTACTGAGCGGGATTCCACAGGAAATTATGCCCGTGATGAAAACGGAAACTATCTTGATATAAACTATGTCGGTCGCGGAACAAGCGATAAATCTATGGCGGACGAACAGTGGTTCAGCCGGCAGATTAATATCTCACAGTGCCAGAATGTCAAAATCAGAGACTGCGAGTTCATAATCACAAGTCATATCCGCGACATGGCCGTGTATCCCGCAAACAGGGAAAATCCGGGCGACCTTTACGATTTTGGCGGAGCTTATGGCGAATATCCGACTTCAGACGGAAGTGTATGGAAGTATCAGGCAAATCCTTATGTTGAAAGCTGCGACCTTCACACTGACAAGCAGTTTACGACACTTTCTTTCTATTCAGGCTGGAAAAATGCACGTGTCGACAACTGTCTTTTGTACAATATGAGTGGAGTTTTTAGGGGCGCGAGCGTTGGTTTCCTTGATTTCTACGGCGAGAAGTGCGAGAACGGAACCGTAAACAACTGTACGATGTACCACAACTGTCATGACGAGCAGATTGGCGTGTTTACGCCGACAAAAAAGTCTGCCTGTTACAAAGACGGAGAATACATAAACGGAGTTCATTTTACTAACAACAGGGTTTACGCGATGCGCGACGAGCATGTTGACAAAATCAAGACACGCGTAATGGTGTTTACAATCGGTTATGACGGAAGCCCTGACATCATGAATGTTGACATCAACGGAAACTATATTTATGCGAATAATCTTCCGAGCAAGCTCTTTACTTTCGGCGGATTTTCCTGGGACGGAAGAAAGAATATCATCGTTCAGAACAACACGATTGAATTGAAGAACTCAGGCGGTGTTTATATGTTTGAGACCCGGCCTTATGTTGAAATAAGAGGAAATACTTTTAACATGGATTCAGAGAGCGGCAGCATCGGGGGCTCAATTCTTGCTGTGTATGGCTACGAAGAAAATATAGAACCTAAGTTCATAAATAATACTGTGAATGTGAAATGTGACTACAATGGTAGTCTGGAATATAACTCAGCCGGAAAAACAAACGGAATTGTAAACGGAAACATCGTCAATATCAAAGGAAATGCAAACGGCACTCTTGTTAACGGTGCGAACGAAATGCGGAACAACACCTTTAACATTCAGGGAAGAATCAAGAACATTTATAATTCAGGTACAACGCTTTCTCGGAATGTTACAATCGAAGGAAATACGCTTAATATGTATTTGGACGACACCGATGAAAGTGTATGGAATTACTCGCCTGGAAAAACATATTATCACAGCGGACGTGAAGGCTTTACATTTGCAAGCTGGTGGAACAATCCTTCCAGCGATACTTACAGCGTAATCTTGAGCAAAAACACTATAAATGCGCCCAACTGCACGATGCGCAACAAACATTTTATCCGTCTGTACAATTGTGACATTAAAATTCTTGCGACGGACAATCATCTGCAAAAACTAAAATGGCTTCGTGGTATAAATGAAAGCAAAAATATAGTTTACAACAACAATTTTGATGAAAATGGAAATCTGTTAAAAAAGGAAGACTGGTATTTTCCAAGCCCGATTGACGATACGGCGAAGTGAAATATCGAAACGCAAGCGATATTTTTCCCGATGAGTTGCTCGCAGAACTTGCCGATGAATTTGCCCTTTCCACGGATTCAATCCGCCGGATTTTGTATAGGTAAAGAAATCCGAGTTTCCCTCAAGAAAGAATTACGTCCATCAGGACATCGTGTTCATCGGCGGGGAGGTCTTCTAAAACCTGGCATGGCAGGCAGATTCCGCATAAAAAAGGATTCATGCCTGCTTTTTTCATTCTTTCTATATAAATGTCGTAAAATCCTTTGCCGTGTCCGAGCCTCTTTCCGTCTTTTGTGAACGCAACGCCAGGAACGAGGATGAGGATTCCCGTGTCATGACCGGGCTTTACCTGGCAATCTTTTTCAAGAACAAACTTTTCCAGCCCCGCCTTTGGCTCACGGATTCCAAACATTCCTGTTTCAAGCTGTTCATTAAGAGGCTTGCTTCCGTCTAGAAAATAAAAATCCATTTTGCTCTTGCCCTGCTTTAGCGCTTCTGCATCAACTTTGGGCACGCAGACTTTTTTGCCTTTTTCAAGCGAGTCCAGAATAATCGGGGTGCAGTCGGCTTCAAGAGTGTCTGGAATGTAAGCCAGAATCAGGTCTGCATTTTTGTATTGATCAAGTGACGTGACTTTTTCGCAGAGATTTTCTGCCAGTGAGTGTTTTTCCTTCCAGCTAAGCTTTTCGTTAAAATCAGTGAGCGTCTGCTTCATGGCTTTACGCAGATCTTTTTTCGTCAAAAAATTCATTATGTAATTTTAGCAAAACTGTGATATAATTTAAACTGAAATTGTCAAAAGCTAAAAAAGAGGTACTAAATGCTTAATATCAACAACAATGCGGCGCTTCGCAAGCAGGAAATCCTTGTCCGAATCGCAAAATTGCAGCTGGAAGGAAAGCTTGAAGAAGGCGTTCACTCAATTCCAAAAGAAATGGTTCCAAAAGGAAGTCCCTCAATCCGGTGTTGTGTCTATCATGACCGCGAGATTGTCCGTGACCGTGTTATGGCTCGCCTTGGTTTTTCTGTAGAAAATGTCGATGAAGAAAAACGCCTTTCAGACTTTGCGAAAGAGGCCTTAAACCGTGAAAAGCCCACCTGGCCAATCCTCACTTTCATCAATGACGCATGCAACGGTTGTGTAAAAACTCAGTTCGTTCCTACAAATGCATGTCAGGCTTGTCTGGCCCGCCCTTGTAAGGTCAACTGTCCAAAGCAGGCCATCGAGATTTACGACCATCGTGCCCACATCGATCCTGAAAAATGTATCAAATGCGGCCTCTGTGCCCAGAACTGTCCTTATCACGCAATCGTAAAAATCCCAATTCCTTGCGAAGAGGCTTGTCCGGTTGGAGCAATCACCCGCAACGAAGAAACTGGCCATGAGCAGATTGACTACGACAAGTGTATTTTCTGCGGAAAGTGCATGAGCTCTTGTCCTTTCGGTGCCGTAATGGAAAAATCCCAGCTCGTTGACGTCATCAAGCACATTATGAGCGGCAAAAAAGTTGTCGCAATGTACGCTCCTGCAATCGGAGCCCAGTTCAAGGGAGCAAAAGTCGGTCAGCTTGAAACTGCTTTGCTCCAGGCCGGTTTCAGCCGTGTTTGGGAAGTCGCAATCGGTGCTGACATCACTGCTGACCGTGAGGCCGCAGAGTTTGCCGAGCGAATGGAACGCGGTGATAAAATGATGACGACAAGCTGCTGTCCGGCTTACGTTCGTGCCGTTCAGATTCATGCTCCAGAGCTCAAGAATTGTGTCTCAGAGACAAAATCTCCGATGATTTACACTGCCGAGCTTGCAAAAAAAGCAGACCCGGGCTGCATCACTGTTTTCGTCGGTCCTTGTCTTGCAAAAAAACGCGAAGGATATGATAATGAGCTCGTTGATTATGTTCTCTCGGTTGAGGAAGTCAACGCACTTTTGACTGCAAAAGAAATCGATGTTTCCAAGATGGAAGCAAAACCAGGCAAATACAATCCGACTGTTTCTGCACGAAACTTTGCAAAGACCGGTGGTGTTGCCGAGAGCGTTAAAATCCGCCTCAAGGATGCTTCGATTCTCCGTCCTGTCGTCATCAACGGTCTCGACAAGGCTGGAGTCAAAAACTTGCAGAACTATGGCAAAATCAATGCCGGCACTGTTCCCACTCCGCCAGACTGTCCGAACCTTATCGAAGTCATGGCATGTGAGGGCGGCTGTATCGCGGGTCCAAGCGTAATCATGAACCCCAAAGCTGGTGCCGTATTGCTCAACATGTATGCAAACGCAGGTTCAAAAGAGCTCGTAGACGGAATCCCGCCAAAGTGCGACATGGATGAAGTCATCAAAAATGAGAAATAAGGAATGAGCAATTAGAAATTGAAGAGCAGGGGGAAGTCTCCCCCTCGCTCCAACCGCTTCGCGTTTTCCGCTACCCCCTCTGCGGGGGAGGAAGCCCCCGCAAGGCCCCCTGCTTGCTCTTTTTTAGTTTGTATGTTCAAAAAGTTTTTTTGTCTTTTTATCGCCTTTTCTATTTTTCCTTTAGTTTTTGCACAAACACCTTCAGTCCGCCTCGGCATCCTCAAGGGAATTGCCTGTACGCCCTGCGCTTATCTTATCGAGAACAAGGCAAAACTCGCCGTCCAGAACATGGCATTTAAAGTCTTTGATTCAGAGCAGTCTGAACTTCCGGCTCTTTTGAAGGGCGAGGTTGACTTAGGCTTTCTTGCGCCTCAAGATGCGGCCAAAGTTTTTAGTAAGGGCAAGGGGGCTGTGATTTTTCTTGGTGTCGTTCAGAACGGCAATCTTTTTCTTTTGACAAGTGATGAATCTTATTCTTCCCTAAAGGATTTACAGGGAAAAAAAGTTCTGTCTGCCGGTGAAAAGCCTGATTCCCTCATTTTCAAGCATCTGCTTTCCAAAAAAGAAAACCCGCTTGGTCAGGGCGAAAATCCGGTTCAGCTTGATTTTTCCATTCCGCCTGCAAATATCGCCAATGCCCTTATCACTAAAAAAGCCGATTACGCGATTTTGACCGAGCCTTACGCCACGGTCGCTCTCAAAAATTCAAAGGAAATCCGCCGGGTCGAAAATTTCCAGAAAATCTACAATGAAAGCGAGGAATGGTCTTCCTTTCCTGCGATGCTTCTTGTAGCCCGCGCTGATTTTGTCAGGGAAAACCGGGAACTGGTGCGGAGAGTTACTGAGGTTTACAAAAGTGCCCTGAGCTGGACCAACCAGAACCCAGCCAAAGCCGCCCTTTTGTCTGAGCGACACGGCCTTTATCATTCATCAGAAATAGTCCGCTCTTCAATTCCAAGTGCGGCCCTGGTCTGGCGTGAGTCAAATACGGCAAAATCTGACATGGAAAAATACCTGACTATTCTGGGAAAAGAAATCCCCGGCGAAGACTTTTATTTTAATCGCTAAGTTTTGATTTACTTCCCGCCATACGTTCTTTCAATTTCCTGAATCTGATCTCGTACTGCAGCTGCCTGCTCATATTCGAGGCGGTCGGCGTAGTCGCTCATCTGCTTCTTCAAAGCATCAATCAGCTTTTTACGCTGCTTCGGGTCGAAGAGGTTTGCGCTCTTTTTTAAAACGCCTAGCTCGATTTCGGCTTCTTCCTCGGCATTTGCCTGCTGTCGGACTAAGATGTCCTGAACGGCCTTTGAAACCGTGTGCGGTGTGATTCCGTGCTCTTCGTTGTATTTCTGCTGGATTTCACGGCGGCGTTTTGTCTCGGAAACAGTTTCCTTGATTGCTGGCGTGAGGTTGTCGGCGTACATTACGACCATGCCGTTTTCGTTTCGGGCTGCTCGTCCTACAATCTGAATCAAGCTCGTCGTTGAACGCAGGAAGCCGATTTTGTCGGCATCAAGAATCGCGATAAAGCTGACTTCAGGAAGGTCAATTCCTTCCCTGAGCAAGTTGATACCAATCAGAACATCGATTTCGCCAACTCGGAGCGACTTCAAAATCTCAACGCGCTCAAAAGTGTCGATTTCGGAGTGAATGTATTTGACCTTGAGGTTGAGCCCGAGAAGATAGTCGGTCAAATCCTCGGCCATTTTCTTTGTCAAAGTCAGAATCAGGCTGCGCTCACCTTTTTCAATACGCGCCTTGACTTCCTTGTAAATGTCTTCCATCTGACCTTCGCTCGGGCGCACGTCGATAATCGGGTCAAGAAGGCCTGTCGGACGGATAATCTGCTCAACGACCTGAGTTGACTGCTTGATTTCTTCGACTCGCGGAGTTGCCGTAACATAAATGACCTGGTTCATCTTCTTCCAGAACTCGTCAGCTTTAAGGGGGCGGTTGTCCAGGGCACTCGGAAGACGGAAGCCAAAGTCAATAAGGTTCTGCTTACGGCTGCGGTCGCCCTCGTACATGGCTCCAATCTGGGGAACGGTGACATGAGCCTCGTCGATCAGGCAGAGAAAATCATCAGGGAAGTAGTGGAGAAGGGTTGCCGGCGGTTCGCCGGTCTTTCTGCCTGAAATCGGACCTGAGTAGTTTTCGATTCCCGAGCAGTAGCCCATTTCCTTCATCATTTCAATATCGTAGGTGGTTCGCGTTTTGAGCCGTTCGGCTTCAATCATCTTTCCTGCTGCCTGCAAGGTTTCAACCCGTTCTTCAAGTTCTTTTTGAATACGCTCGGTCGCGCTCACAAGGGTTTCGTGGGGAACGACGAAGTGCTTTGCCGGATAAAACTGCATTTCATCAAGTTCTTCTTCGGTTGCGCGGTTTAAGACATTGAATCTGGAAATGCGGGCAACTTCATCAAAATCAAGCTCGATTCGGTAGGCGGTGTCGGTCTCCATGTAAGGCGGATAAACTTCGATTACGTCCCCGCGCACACGGAAATTTCCCCGGTCCAAAACCATGTCATTCCTCTGGTACTGAATCGAAGCCAGATCCCGCTCAAACTTTCGCAAATCAAGAATCTCGCCCTTTTCGATGTGAACGCGCATGTCCTTGTACAAGTCCGGCATACCCAGACCGTAGATGCAGCTGACAGTCGCAACGACAATTACATCGCGCCTTTCCATGAGGGAGTAAGTTGCGGCAAGACGGAGCTTATCGATTTCGTCATTGATGGAAGCGTCCTTTTCGATGTAAAGGTCGCGGGCAGGAACATAAGCTTCCGGCTGATAGTAGTCGTAATAGGAAACAAAATACTCGACGGCATTGTTAGGAAAAAAAGACTTGAATTCCCGGAAAAGCTGGGCCGAAAGAGTCTTGTTGTGGCTGATGATGAGCGTGGGCCGCTGAACCTTTTCGATGATTTTCGCCATCGTAAAAGTTTTTCCAGAGCCGGTAACGCCTTTCAAAGTCTGAAAGCGGTCACCTTTCAAAAATCCCGCGCTAAGTTTTTCAATTGCTTCCCCCTGGTCGCCCGAAGGCTGGTAAGGGCTTACGACTTGGAATTTACGCATGAGGACAGTATAGCATGTACGAAGGGGGAAGTCATCGCTTCGCTAGCGAGTTTTCTGTTCTATTTTCACTAGAAGTTCAGAAAACTCGTCCCCCTAGGGAGCGACGGCGTTAGCTGGCAAAACCTGTGAGACAGATTTTGAGCGAGTCTCCCGAAGAGCTGTGCTCGTAGGGTAAGCCCCAAACCCCGCTTTTCGATTTTATTGGTGTTTTTCGGAAAGCTGCCTTATACTGAAATCATGTGTAAAAAGTGTGGAAAAACAATAACTCAAATTTCAATAAGCCGATCGTCAACATGTGAATTCTGCGGCGCAGACTTACATTCCTGCATAAACTGTCAATTCTATTCCCCTGGAAGCCATTACGACTGCCACGAAACAATCGACGAACTCGTAAAGGACAAAGACCGCGCAAATTTCTGCGATTATTTCTCACCAGCAAAAATCGAAGCCGGAGAAGTCGAAAACTCAAAAAGCAAATCCGACCAGGCAAAGGCAGCCTTCGCGGCGTTGTTTGGGTGAAAAAATTCGGGGTGATTTTAAGCCAAAAATTGACTTTCTGGTATTGGTGTGGTATATTCTATGTGGTTCGTGGACTGCATTTGTATGCAGTTGATTCGCTTTTTATTAAGCCACGGCTCATAACTTCCCCGGCTTCGTGCTGGGGATATTTATTTAGCAGCAACTCCTGCGTATAAATCCTTGTTCCTCCAAGTTTTACTTCTTTTAATGTAAGATAGGCTACGCATTTTTTTCCATTTGACAGTTCAATCTCTTTTTGAAAACGATGAATTGCTACTATGTTCGGATCGTTTTTCGTATCAGAAAAGGTTCCAATGAAATCTGCAGTCTCAAAAATTCCTTTCAAATTTTCTGCTGCTTCAAAATGTTCTTGCACGGAAAATCCATTTACCACGGATTTTGTTATTGCTTTATCAGAAGAAATTTTACTTGCAGTATTCTTTGAAAAGCGAGCTTTCATATTTGTACTTGCATTTGTGAAAACTTTTCCAAATAAATTTGATACTGAAGTCAAAAGTGCGGCTCTGCATTCTTTGCGAAGTAAGTATTCTTCGTATGATATTTTATAAACTTCATTAGCATCAGCGATTTTAATGCCTGTATCAAGATCTATCCAAAAAACTTTGTGGTGTCCGTCAAACCACTCTTCTTTTAAGATGTGATTTTTGTATATCTCTTTCATTTGTGTTTAGTATACACGATTGTGAAGATATTTTCAATTTGCCAGAGATTTTACGATGCTGCGGATAGAGTCGAAGTCTGATTTTTTGCTGCTAATTCCTTTGTCTGTATACTACGAAAATCAAGAACATCACGAAGATTCTCCAAAAAGCTCATGTAAAAAATATAGTTAATTAAGTATTGTTTTACTTGTTAAGAGACTTTATTAAGTGTAAAATAGACTTAATAAAGTCATTACTTGATTTAGGAGAATCGCTTTTATGGCTGAACATATTTTTTACTTTTTGGATAAAGTAAAGCGATACCTTTTCATTATTCTTCTGCTTCCATTTTCGATGATTTTTGCAGAAGAAAAAGGCATAGTGCTCTTAATTTCAGAAAATTCTATACAATACGGCAAACTTACTTCTACCGAACAACTGTATGCTCGTTCCGCATTGCAAATGTTCATTGGAAACCTAACACTTGTTGACGAAATAGTAGTAAGGACTGAATCAAACGATAATGCACTCAGAGAGGTTCAGAAAAAATCTCAAATAGAAGCGAGCGTAGGCTTAGCCTCAGTACAGTCTGCCTATGCAATCGACGCAGGCGCAAAAGCCGATATAATCATCGATTTTTCACTTGTAAAATTTAATGGCTCATGGAAACTTTCATATAAAGCCAGCGATATCGAGCATCTTACTATACTTTTTGCAAAAGAATCTGCACTTTTTTCTTTGGAGCAAATTGACAAAGAGACTGATGCCCTTAGTTTTTCTGTTTTGGACAGTTTGAGTAAGCGAGGTTATATTTCGCCTCTGCCTTTTAACATAAAAACACAGCTTTTGCATGAGGCTGATTCTGAAGAAAATTTCAGGAAATACATAGCAGAATATGAAACTCGGGCACTTGATTTGAAAAAACAGCTGGATTTATTGCAAAAAGAAGCTCTTACAGCGGAAGAACGCATAAAAAATGAAAGTGCAGAACGAACACTGCGTTTGAAGATTGAAATGGCGGAACGTAAAAAGTCAGTTCTTGAAGAGTCTGAAAGAAACAGGCGTAGTGAAGCAGAAGAGTTGCGTAAACGACAGGCTGAAATAAACGAACTCTCTGAAAAACAACGACTGGATTTTGAAAAGAGACTTTCAATACTTGAAAACAGGCGAAGTGAAATTTTAAAAGCAAGTGTAAGGTCGCTCTCTTTAAAAAAGCGAATTGAACTTATAGAAGCTGATAGGGAAAATTTGAAAACTATAAAAAAGCAGGTTGAATTATCTGTTGCAGAAAGCAATGCATATTATGACAGTGAAAAACGTAAGGAAACAGCAGCTAAAAATAGGGAAGGCTGGAGAAAAGCTGATTTGTCAGAAGGAAAACCTACTGATGCGGCAAAGGAATTCCGAAAGGCTGAACTTGCACAAATAGCAAAAAAATGGGATGAGCGAAAACTCTTGGCGGAAAACGAAATTCGAGCGGGTGTAAAAAAAGTATTGGCATCTTATGAAGAAGCCTTTGCCCGCTCGCTTTCGGAACTTGAGGCGACTGAATTTACCTTTACATCAATCAGCCGCAGTGAAAATCATATTCAGCTGTACATTGATGAATATGATGCCCAGGAAGAAAGCTGGACTGTTCACACGAAAACAGATTTTTCATCCATTCCTCTTCTATTATCGCCTTATAAAGATATGCCTAATATTCAGATTCGATATACCGACATGACTGGTAAGAAAATTCCTCGGGGCACCGATGTAGATTCATACAATAGATATAGAGACAATGTTGAATGGGCTGATTTATATTTTAGGGCTGCAGTTCCCTATTTGTATGCAACGCTTTCTTTGCATGTGCAGTATGATGAAAAACTGAATAAATATAAGGCAAATTTCACTACATTTACAATAACAAAAGTTGAAAATTCACAAACGATTTATCGTAGTGGTAAGAACCTCTTGCGTTCTTCTGCACAGGGAAAGCATTTTCTGCAAAATCAAAAGCCGCGAAAAGGTGTCTTTTTAGACGGTACATTTGCAAAATCCTTTTTATACGACTGGCAGGCAGGAAGCAGGCTTTCTGCTTTTTGGGGAGACAAATTCTTGTTCGCAGGCGCTGGCATGAGTGTGTTTGGAGCAAAATATGCAGATGACTATTCTGTTAATTTTGAAAAAGGCAGACTTATTTCATTTATGGCACTTGGCGGCGTATCCGTTACTGTTTTTCGTGTCAGACCGTATGTTGAAATGGGAGCCGGTTACTATTTTACTACTGCAGATTTAAATGATGGTGCGGATGATGTTAAACTTCCATCTGGATTTTGTGCAAGCCTTGGTGGTGGTGCAGATTACTATATTACAAAGAATCTGACGGTTGGCGCATTTTATGCCTTAACTTACAACTATGGCTGTGGTTTTGTGGATAATTATGGCTTGCGGGTTGGTATAAATTTTTAGAAAGGAGGAGAGCGAAAAATGATTAAGAAAATTGTTTTGATTTTTATTCCAATGATTTTTGTTTCTTGTGCCGCCTTTCTTAATGAAAAATTTAGTGCCGCCGAGAATCTTTCGGAGAGTTTCAATGCCAGGATAAAAGGTATTTCGGTTGTTTCTTTTTCTGCCGCCGATGATATATCGCTTGCTACTGTGACTGGCAATGACAGTGTTAAGCTGACTGCCAGTACAGGCTTTACCTCATATTCATGGACTGTAGACGAAAAATCAGTTGCAGGAAGTGAAAATGAAATTTCAATAAAATATGATAACTTGGAAGGCGGCTGGCATCTTGCTACGGTTATTACCTGTGATGCAGACGGAAATTATTTTTCTGCTTCGACATATTTTCAGGTCATGAGTGAAAAAAGACCGGTTGGCTCTGGTGTAACAACCAATTTTGACAGAAGTGACTCCGAAAGTATTTCCATGTCGTATACAAATGAAGGAAATTTATTTTCATTTACTGCAACGAAGGGCTTTAGTTCGTATGCATGGATGCTGGATGCTGCTGTGCTGGCAGAAAGTGAAAGTTCTGCTGTTATTGATTTATCTACGCTGACTGCTGGTACTCACATTGTAACTGTGATTGCAAAGAATGAGGCTGGAATTTATTACTCTGCAAATGCTCAAATTGAAAAGCAAACAACTGTTGAGCCAGAAATACTGTGCTCTGGAATTACGACTGTCTTGGATTCTGAAAGCCGCAAGAGCTTTTCCGTTACATCTCTTGCGGGTGCAAAGTCTGTTTCATTTACGGCTACCAGCGGTTTTGAGTCTTACTCATGGACTTTAGACGGCTCACTGATTTCTGGAAGTGGCAATACTGCAAGTCTGGTTTTTGAAGAATTATCGATTGGCTGGCACAACATAACTGTTACAGCCAGTACAAGTGACGGATTTTATTATTCAGCAAGTATGCAGGTTCAGAAGACAGGCTCGACCGGAGCTACTGATGTGCAACTGGGGGCGATAGGCATTGGCTTTGCAAAAAATACTGATGCTCTTTCCATAACGGCTAAGACTTCTGCTAGTCAGATTATACTTACCGCTACAAATGGTTTAGATGGTTATGCATGGACGGTTGACGGTGTATCTCTCTCTGGGAATGCAAATACGGAAACTGTGGCTTTTGCACAGTTGTCAGCTGGCTGGCATGTCATAACCGTTACTGCTCATGCAAATGACGGAGTGTATTATTCAGCGGCCATGCAGATACAGAAAAAAACTTCTGCTGGAATCGCGGATATACAGACAGGAAAAATACACTTTGATTTTGCAGAAAATTCAGTTTTACTTTCCATAAATTCTGAAAACTCTGCTAGCGAAGTTTCGCTTACGGCTTCAAGTGGATTTGAAAGTTACGCATGGACACTTGATGGAGTTGCAATCACTGGAAATGCAAATACAGCAATAATTGAGCTTGTATCTCGTGAAACTGGCTGGCATTTTGTCACGGTTACTGCTGTAAAAGATGGAATTTATTATTCAGCATATAAATATATTCAAAAGAAAGGAGCATAGCATGAATATTAAAAAACGATTTTTTCTAGTTGTAGCACTTTTAATAAGTGCATTGCTTTTAGGCTGTTCGCCTGTCGCAGAAAAAGAGACGGACGAAAATGAATCTGGTGTACGCGTACAGCTTAACATAGAACTTGCGCGGACGGTTATGCCTTCGGGATTTTTGAATGCGACATACACTCTCACAGGCATTCATTCTGGGGAAAGCCGCGTCTTAATTTCAAACAAATCTGCGGCTGATTTACAGAGCCAGACACTTTGGCTTGAAGGTGGAACTTGGTCTTTTTCGCTCGATGCCTATGCAGATTCTGTAAAAATTGCAACAGCGACGCTACCTAACCAGAACATAAGCTCATCTTCATCAACTCTTACATTTACTTTCACCGGAGTGACTTTTGACTATGCTACAGGAACTGGCGGTGCAAATGTAACGTTAACTTTTGCAAAAACTTCTCAGGTTGTTGCTGCAACGGCACAACTATGTAACATAGACGGAAGCGAAAACGCTGACTTTGCTCTTAAAACTCTTACGCCAGCTGAACATTCTGACAGTTTACAGAAAGTAACATTTACTGACACAAATATTCCATCAGGTTCTTATCTGCTTGTTTTCTATTTGTATCAGGACTCAGTAAAAACAATGCAAATCGGTTACTGGCGGGAAATCGTGAATGTAGCAAAAGGTTGCGAGTCTTCAACAGTGATTAATATAGAGAACCTTAACACAGTGTATAGCATAACTTATGTGCTGAACGGACTTTCATGGGCAGAAGGATTTACAGCTCCTTCAAGTTTTAATTCAAGTCAAGGTGTGACATTGCCTGTGGCGGCCAATTTTACGAACGGAACAGCTTTTGGTGGCTGGTATACCAAAAGTGATTTTTCGGACACCGAAATAAAAAGCTGGAATGCAGGTGATTACACTGATAATGTGACTTTTTATGCAAAAGTTGAAAAATCTACTGAGGGTGTCAGCCATGACTGGTCATATCCAACTGCAGAACCAACCTTAACATGGACTGGCGAAGGAACTCTGAACAATCCTTATATCATTACAACAAGCCAGCAGCTTGCAGATTTTGCCTACATGGTAAACAACGGCACAAGCTATAGCGGAAACTACATTAAGCTTGGTGCGGACATCGACTTAAACTATGGCTCTACTGTAACGGATGCCTCTGCTTCGTACATTCAGTGGAAGCCGATTGGTGGTGCAAGCAAAGCCTTCGAAGGAAATTTCGATGGTGCAAACCACACCGTAAAAGGCTTGTATATTAATTCTTCATGTTCGTATGCAGGGTTGTTTGGCTATGTAAGCGGTTCAAGCGCCGTCGTAAAAAATGTGAGCGTACAGGGCTACATGAAAGTAACAAATGGTTATTATGTTGGTGGGGTTGTTGGAAAAATTGCGCAGGCAGAATTAAAAAATTGTGCTAACAAAGTTGAAATCAACGCAACTATGGGTAGTGGTTCCGAGTACGGTTGTGGAGGCGTTGTTGGATATGCAGAAGGATCATTCTCTGATTCAAGTAATTACAGTTATGAATATGTGACAAACTGCGCAAATTACAGTCCTGTTACTGCAAACATGACGGCTTCATACGCGCTAAATGTTGGAGGTATCTGCGGATATGACGATAAATTTGCATCAAATTTGAAATGTGTAAACTATGGCAACATCACGGGCACTTCTGCTTCAATTTGTAATGCCGGTGGCATAAGTGGCTATATGTTGTGTGGATCTGCCTCTAATTGTGAAAACTATGGCGATGTAACGGTTACTTCTTCTGCTACATGCTACGCAGGTGGTATTGCAGGTCGAATCTATTACTACTACTACAACTACTACAACAACTACTACAGCTCGATTAACAACAATATTTCATCTGGGGCAATTAAAGGAAAAGCAAGCACAACTTCATATACTGGTGGTATTTTTGGATATAGTGAAGTTACAACATCGACATCATCATCTATTAATCAATATGCGTATGCAAAGAACAATGCTTTCTATGGAACTGTAGACGGTACTGGTACCAGCATCTATCTGCGGGGCATCGGTTATTCATCCGAAGCTTCTGCAAAATATCAGAGCTGCAACTACTTCATTAGCAGCAGCGGGGCTACTGCCTCTGGTGTAGGAGGCTCTGTAGGCACATTCAAACTTGCCACAGACCAGATTTCTGCTTATGGTAGCACTACGCTTGATTATACTGGCACTCTTCTTGAAGTCTTAAACGCATGGGCTTCTGCGAACTCTTACGGCACATGGTTGGCTGGCACAGACGGCTGGCCTGTTCTGAGCGGCATTACATGGCGAAAATAATTATTCTGGAAAGTGTGCTGTGAAAAAATCTGCTTTGATCGTTTGTGCGAGTCTTCTTTTTTCTCTTTTCGTTTCATGTTCTTCTATTCCAAAATACGAGAAACCTTTGTGGGTAGATTCGTACACAATCGAGCAGTTTTTTCCGCATAAAGAATATGTGACAGGCATCGCTCATGCAAGCACAGAAGAACTTGCAAGAACTCTTGCAGAAGCGAATCTTGCTGCATATTTTACTCACGAAATCAATTCAGTCACAAAAGCGCATCAAACGCTTGTTAACACGGGAGAAAACAGAGAATCAATTGACCGTGAAATTACTGTAAAATCTCAAATTACGCTTGCCGGGGTTCAGCATACCCAAAGTTGGAGGAGTTTCGGCGATAAGCAATATTATGATTGTGCATATCTGAACAGAAAAGAAGCTTTTTCAAATTACGAAAGTACAATCATTTCGGCTCAAAAACGCTTCTATTCGTTTTACAATTCTGCCCTAAATGAAAAAGACCCATTTAAGAAAATTGCCTTGTTTAATGAAAGCAAAATTGCAGGACAAGAATATTCCGATGTGCTCGATTTTTCTTTGATACTTTATAAGTCTGGATATGAAAAATATGAAAAAGATATTTCCGTAATTGCAGGTATTGATGAAAAAATAGCAAGTACCAAGTTGAATATTTCTATGAAAGTCATCATAAACAGTGATGGAAAAGCATATAAAGCATTGGTAGAAAAGGTTATTTCAGATGCAGGCTACAGTCGCAAAAATTCAGAATATTCATATTCTATCTTAGTAACAATTCAAGCTGAAAAGGCTGTTTTTTCAGACACCATAGTTGTACAACCATCGGTTTCAATCGATGTAAGGAACAGCAATGAATCAATTTTTTCATTCAGTAAGACAGCCGAACAAATTTCAGGCTTTAAGGAAGCCGAAAACTTTGTTGATATGAAAGTACGCAAAGCGATTACCGATATTATTGAAAATGATGTTAGGGCTGAGATTTGCAAACTGTAAAAGACAGAAGTTACTGATTGATCTTACGATTAATTGAGAATGATATTGGAGAAAAAAAATGAGCAAAAAAGAGCAAATTATTTCATTCATTGAAGATTTTATTTCCAATTATGTAGAAGATGAAATTATTTTATCGGTTGCAGACATTCGTAAATGGCCTTGCGTTGCAGAATTGTGTGAAAATCATGATTCTGCAAATATCTGTAACGCAATGAAATCTGTAAAATATGGGAAATACTATGTTGGTGGTGTTGTCGATTCAACATCTTTCAAAATGTATTTTACTAAAAAATTTCAGAATGTAAAAACAGAAGATTTTGTTAGTAAAGATGAAATGGATAAATCTGTAATTTTGACAGGTTGGAAATATGTAGTTCGTAAAAAATCTTATGCTCATATTCATATATCAAACTGTGGTCAGTTATGGAAACATAGTGAGATAAAATTAGATAACGCTATAATAAATATTTATCCAACGCAAGAAATCGCTGTAAAAAATGCCGAATTGACAAAAAAAGAAATACGACTTTGTCCATTTTGTATAAAAAACAAATAAGCGAGGTCAAAATATGGAATCAATCAGAATTTTACAGGATACTTACGAAAAACTGTATGCTATAACGCCAAAATTAGGCAATTTGCTCGAAACTGAGTTTTCTCAATTAAATCAAGTAGATTGGCGTGATTATTATGTAGATTCATTTTTACAAAAAAAGAAAGTTTTCAAAAAAGAATGGAATCATCTCTATGAAATTGACAGTTATTACTTATTGGAACTTTTAAAGGAAAACTGGAATTTGTTTCGCGAAAAATCCGATTCTAATTTCTTTAATCTTGACAATTTCAATCTTTTCGTAAATCGCAGAAACAAAGTTTCTATTATCTCGATTCGTAATGAAGTGGCTCATCCAGAATATTGGGATTATGATATTGAGACATATCGTGCATGGAAAAAATCTTTGGATAAAGCTGCATTCGAACTTGGTTCAGATATGTCAGAACTGTTGTATGAACTTCATAAACCTGAAAAGGACAAAATGTTAAGTTATATCCTCGACAATACAACAAATATAACTCTAAAATCTGAAAAGCTTTCTGATGATATTCGAAATAGTGTTTTAAAAACAAAAAGTATAATGGAACAACAAACAACTGCGGCTGGAATTATTGCTTTTTTTTCAGATGCTTTGAAATCATTGCGAGGTCAGCAAGTTGTTGCGGAATTGAAAAAATTGGGGTTGCCATTGTTTGAAGATATAAAAGACGAAGTTTTTGATATGTACTATGGTATAGATAAAGATTGATATTTCTAATCTTAGCGTAAAACATATTTTTCTCCCACCACTCTCCGCCCCCGCCGTGTAGCAGTGGCGAAGCCAGTCGCATAGCGACCGCGCGTTAGCAAGCTGCGGAAGGGCGTAGCCAGTGGATTGGCGCCATGTTTTTCCCTGTCTTTTGCTAACTGTTGAATATCTCCCGAAAATACACTAAAATATTCTCATAAAGCTTTATTTTTTGAGGTAACATATTATGTTGATGACAAACGAAATCAAAGTCGGAACAGCTTTCATGTATGAAGGTGCTCCACTCATCGTTCAGAAGATGCTCGGTCAGAAGTCTGGTCGCCAGGGCATGGTTACAAAACTCCGCGTTGCTAACATTGTCACAGGCGGAACTCAGGACTTGGGTCTTGATGCTGGCGAAAAATTTGAGGAAGTTGAGCTCGTTGAAAAGAACGTAAAACTTTCTTACATCGACGGAAACGACTACCACTTCATGGATCAGGAAACTTTCGATGACATCACTTTGGAGAAGGACTACCTCGGCGACAACGCTGGTTACATCTCTCCGGATGATGACTACGAAGTAAAAATCACATACTACAACGAGAAGCCGGTTGGTGTTCGCTTGCCAATTCAGGTAACACGCACAATCACATACTGTGAGCCAGGTGTTAAAGGCGATACATCTGGTAAATCAACAAAACCAGCTACTCTCGACACAGGCATGGAAGTTAAAGTTCCATTGTTCTGTAACACAGATGACCGCATCGTAATCGATACACGTGACGGTTCATTCGTAGAACGCGCAAAAGACTAATAAACAGCTTTTGTTGGCACGAAAAAGACGGTCTTCGACGGGAGACCGTCTTTTTTTTATTTTATCTAGTGAATCTAAACTTGATATTTAAGCTAATAATTTCATAATTTCAACTTTGTCTACTGCCTGCACTGCTTTTCTTATTTTTTCGTAACGGTCTTTGTATTCGGCCGGCATTGAGTATTTTTCTAGTTCTTCCATGATTGCGTCGGCAGTGTCAAAATCAAATACGCTTACCACTTCCTTTAATGCTGAAAGGGCTTCTTCCAGTTTTGCTGGCTCGATTTGCGGGCGGGTGTCTTCCTGTGGACTTTGCGGGATGCCCAGAAGGGATGCGAGCTTTTTATGGTAGCTCTTGTAAAGCTCAAGAAGCTGGGGAGTTTTTTCCTTGATTAATGCCAGGGCTTCCTGATCTCCGATTTTTGCCTCGTCTCCGCATTTTTCCAGGAAGGCGGCCTGCTCGGAAAGTTCCATTGCTCCAATCAGGCGGGCGCTGCTTTTGAGGGCGTGAACAAGGACCGTGTAGTCATTCCATTTTTCTGTATTCTGATATTCTTCGATTAAAGCGGCTTTTTCTTCGATGGCGTCATAGAAGTTCCTGCTGGCGTCCAGGAATATTTCTCCTGTGCTGCAATTGTGGATTGCTGAGTAAATATCCAGTCCGAAAAGATTTTTCCAGAGGTCCAGGGCCAGATGAATTTCTTTGCTGGCCGTTACGTTTTTGCGCCTTTCGACTCCGTTCCATGAATTGTCTTTTTCGATGTAGCCTTCCTGTCCTGAGTGGAGGATTTTTTCTGCCGGCAGATAGCGTACCAGCGTTTCCTCAAGCTTGCTGGCTTCAACAGGCTTTGAAAGATAGTCTTCGAATCCCGCTTCAAGATACATTTCCCTGGCGCCTGAAATTGCGTTTGCCGTGAGGGCAATGCAGGTGGTGAGGCGGTTTATGCTGGTATCTTCGCCCCGGAGGACGTGCAGCATTTCAATTCCGTCCATTTTCGGCATGCGGTGGTCAATCAGGATAACGTCGTACTGCTTTTCCCGGGCCATTTTAAGCGCATCGAATCCACTTTCTGCAGTTTCAACTTGAATCCTTGTGCTGCGTAAAAGCCCTTTTATTACAGTAAGATTGAGCGGTGTATCGTCAACAACGAGAATCCTTGCATCCGGAGCCTGAAAGCTTTCTTTGTAGGCTCCGGCTTCTTCCTCAACTTTTTCTTTAATTTCTTCGTATGTGCCAATCTCATCCCAGTCGAGGACTTCCTGAGTCACTTTGAAAGAAAAATCACTTCCCTTGCCGTATTCACTTTTAACGTCGAGTTTGGAACCCATCTCCTGCAAAAGGTTTTTGACAATATTCATGCCCAAACCTGTTCCTTCGATTGTCCTGTTTCGTCTTTCTTCAATTCGTTCGAACGGGTCAAAAAGTTTTTTGATGTCTTCCTGCTTGATACCGATTCCTGTGTCGATTACCTGCGCCCAAAGGTTGATTTTGTTTTCTCCTGCTCTTTCAAAGCCGATGTTCATCGTGACAGAACCTTTTGGCGTATATTTGATTGCATTCGTGAGAATATTGAGAATACATTGTTTGATTCGTGTTTCATCGCCGTTGAGCTTGTGGGGCATGGATTTGTCAATGTTGATGATGAAATCAAGCCCCTTTTTTTCGGCTCTTCCCGAAACCATGTTCACCAGGTCGATAATTGTCGTGCATAAATCATAATCGACTGGAATAATTTCCATTTTGCCGGCTTCTATTTTTGAGAAGTCAAGAATGTCGTTAATTATAGAAAGAAGCGATTTGCCGCTGGATTGGATGTCCCTCGCATAAGACTGAATCTGCGGCTCCGTGCTTTCTCGTGTAATCATTTCGTCAAGACCAAGAATTGCGTTGATTGGAGTTCGGATTTCATGGCTCATATTGCTCAAAAAACTGGATTTTGCCTGATTCGCTGAATTTAACGCTATAAAATCTTGCTTTAAACGGCGGAAAAGATCATTGAACGTGTGTGCAAGTGAATCAAGCTCGTCATGTTTTGAACTGACCGAGAGCAGGGCATCAAGATTTGAGGTGGAAATGCTGGCAGCGGCCTTTGTCATTTTTACGATTGGCCTTAGCGTTCGTTTGGCGATAAAAAATGAAGTGAAATACGAGATTATAAGGAGCGGAATAAATCCCAGTGCCAGTGATTTCGGTGTCATAAAATTGAAAATATTTGCCATCTTGTCACGGTCAATGGAATTTGAAACTTGAATTACGTAAGTTGTATTTCCTTTTTTGATTTTATGGGTTTGATAAACGACATTTAAGTCACCGTCCGTATAAAATGATTTTTTCTGATAAATTCTGGGTTTTTCTTCTGCTTCGGGGAGAATTGGAATTAATGGCCCGTTTGTCGCAAGAATTTCTTTTGTCTCACCATCGTAAATGCTGTATGTGATATAGTAAGGAAGTTTTGATTCGGCGGCATAAAGCGAATTTTCACCTTTAAGTGCGTCCAGAATTGAAACAAGGGCCGTGTGGATTTCATTATCCTTTGTTCTGCGTGCATTTAAATCAACGATGTAAACAAAGTGCGCGGCAAGTGCCAGCTCCATAAGCGCAAGAAAGAATGAGAATTTGATGGCTGTTTTTTGTGCGAGGGATCTCATGCGCTAGTCTCCTTGGGGTGCAGATGTTTTGCATGAATATTCTTTTGATGTCCATGGTAAAAGAGAGCCGAATTTTTTGATTTTCAGCTCTTCCTGATCATAGGACTTTAAATTTTTGAATTCCAGAGTGAATTTCGTTCCGACTGATAATTTTGTTTTGATTTCGAGAATTTTACCGGTTTTGTTGTAGCGGAAATCCGAAGATTCATCGAGTTCCTTTCCATTTATAAAAATATTCTCACGTTTGCAGGTCGATGGATTTATAGGAATGTTGAAAGTTATGAGAATGATTTCGGAGGTTGTTTCGATATGCACGACTTGAAACGGATCGTGCTTGCTGGGTAAACGCATTCCGTTGAAAGAGTATGTGCCGCTTGTGTTCAGATTGCCGGGATTTATTGGTGCGCTGTGCCCGCCTCGACCTGCCCCCGGACCTGACGGAGAATGTGAGCCGCCGGGCCCGCCGGGCCAGCCATGACCAGAAGGCCCCCTTCCTCCGCCTGGTTGAGCAAAAAAAGGGCTTGTAGAGAAAATCAAAAAAAAGGCCAGAAAAAAAATCTTTCTCTTCATTGATGCCTAAAATCCTCAGGAATAAAATAATTCGCTTTCAAAAGAAACTCCTTCTTCGGTTTTGCCTACGATTGTGAGCTTCTTTTCTGATTCGTTGATTTTGCCAAAAATTTCAAGCTTTTGACCAAGTTTTGCTTCTTTTGCGTAGTTGAGCCTGAAATCAGTGAATGTTGTCGTGCGAAAATCAGCCGGAATTGAATCTGCAACGAATGCGCCGTAACGTGCATTGTTTACATGGTTGTTTCCGTCGATGTCCGAGTATTTTATGATTCTTTCGTCCCATTTTTCCAGGTCTTCCGGGATTTGAATCTTGCCATATTTGAGACAGTCGTGCTCTTTTTGTGATTCCACTGGCTTCCTCATGTCAAATTTTTTGGTCGGAATGATTCTGTGGAGGACCGGATCAACCAAAAGCCATGAAGAGATTCCTGTGATTAAAGGCTGGCCCTCTGGCGTGGTGAATTCGTAGGCTCGGACAAGCTGAAGGGGCTCTGCCTTTTCCTCATATGTTGTAAAGACATAGTTTTCGTTTTCCTTGGGCATCCTGTGGAATCTGAATGCCGTCCTTGAGACCAGAATCGCATAGCCGTGCTGGGTGAGTGTGTCCCTGTCCATGCCCCTCTGTGCGTAATCTTCGACTGCCATGTCGCTGCTGACACGAAGAAGGTCGTAGAGGCTCATTCTTTTGTTTGAATCGCTCTGTGAGAACTGAACTTTATGCTCTGAGTGGAAGGTGATTCCATCGTCATCATACCATTGTTTTTGTGCTGTCATATTTCCATTAACTCCTCGACAAAATTATAAGAATTTTCGCGTTTTAGGATAACTATCGTAATATCATCGTCACGTTTGACCCCTTTCGTGAAGTCATTGAAGGCGCTGATTATGTCTTCCATGATGCCCTGGGAATCTTTTGCATAGCTCGAGCGGATTATGTTTTTGACCCTCTCCTTGCCGAACATTTCGTTTGATGTGTTGCGGCTTTCCGTGAGGCCGTCCGTATAAAATAGAAGAATGTCGTTTTCGGCCATTTTAAAGCTGATTTGGGGGAAGGAAACCGTGATGAAGTCGAGGCCGATTGCTCCGTGGTGGTCTACATTGCTGCCCGATTTGATTTCGTCGCAGATTCCGTCTTCCGCTGAATAGAGAAATGGATTTGGGTGGCCTGCGTTTGCCATTTCGACCTTGCAGACGTCCTTTTCGTTGAATGGCTTGAAGCGGAACATGAGGCCTGTGAGGTAATTTTCGATTCCGCCCTTTGCCTCGATGATTTCATCGTTGATTTCGTAGAGGGTGCGGGAAACTGTCTCGTTCTTCTGCATATTTCGCATGAAGGACTGGAAGATTATGTTCTTTGCCAGCATGGTGACGAGGCTGGCCGCAATGCCGTGACCTGAAACGTCAAATAATGAGAAGCCGTTGAGTGTGTTATCCTTTACATAAAAGTCGTACATGTCGCCTGAAACTTTGTCCAGGGGACTGTAGCTGACGGAAATATCCCAGCCCCGGAGTTTTTGAGGCGGATAGGGGAAGAATTTCTTTTGAACGAGGGAGGCCATTTCCAAATCGGTCTGGGCGCGGAAAATCTGCTGCTCAAGCTCGCTGTTTTTGTTTGAAAGTTCCAGAGTCTGCCGGTCAATTTCCTTGCGGAGATTGATGTTGAGGTATTCGTTTTGCGAGACGGCCCGGTTGTATCTGGTACTGAGCAGGATGAGGAAGCAGAGGATTGAAAGCTGCCAGCCGAAAAGCGTGATGTAGGGAATGTCGATTTTCTGGAAAAAGCCCTTGATGATGAAGTCGATGATGATTGAAACTGAAAGTGGAATCAGGACTGATATGAGAATCCTGAAATTCTTCCGTTCTTCCTTGCTCTGCTTTTTTTTGACCACGAAGAGAAAGCCCAGAAAAAGCTGAAGGCCGGAAAGACTGAGCATGAGGGGGCAGATGAGTTCAAGAAATCCGTAATCCGGTGCACAGAAGGTTATCAGTGAACAGAAGCCGAGGATTGAAAGCCTTACGATTCGGTAAATTTTTGTTTCGCTGCCCTTGATGAACTGGATTGTCAGAGTTGCGAGCGAGAATACAATCAGATAGAGTCCTTCGCACATGGTTGATTTTATAAAAAAGAGGAAGGAAATCTGATTGCTGGAGAGAAGGGGAAGATTGGGCGAAAAGAATGGAAGCGTAAAAAGCATTGATGCGATGCAGAGGCATGAAAATGAAAGGTAGGCCCGCTCTTTTTTGCGCCACAAGAAAATCAAAAGGAAGAGGATTGTTGTAAAAAGCATGCCGCCTTCCGCAAAAAGATAGATTGTTGACTGAAAGAAGCTGAGGAAGGTGTTTATCGAGGCGATTTTGTCGTGTTCGCCCAAAAGGATTGTGTCTGAAATGCCGCTGACACCCTTGCAGTAGACTTTTATGAATATCACGTTGCGGCCCACTGAATTGAGGACGGAAGCCGGAATGGAATAGAAATGGGTGCCCCAGAGAACGCTGCGCTCGTTGGGCGGGAACTGGCCGTAGCCTCCGACATAGCTGCCGTTTACCCAGACTTTGTCCGCGAAATGAAGGTAGGTTATGAGAAGGGCAAGGGATTTGTGACGGAGATTTTCTGGAACCGGAAAGACCATCATGAGCCAGATATATTCCTGACCGGGTTTTATGACTTTCTGTATGTTTCCGATTCCGTCCGTGCTGAATTTGTGGAAGCGGCGTGATTCAACGTCTTCGATAGTGCTGTTTCTGTCACATTCTGCCCAGTAGAGGCGGTCTTTTAAATTAAGGATTTCCTGCGACTGAATCTGCTTTTTAGGGCTTACACAGGATGAAAGGAAGAGGATAAAAAAAGAAAATGTTAAAAACAGAATCTTATTTTTTTGCACGTAAAAATTATATCATGGAATCTCCAAAATCTAAATTGAATTTTTAGGAAATATTAAGATATTCTTATTTTCGCGGCTTGGCCAGAAGCATTCCCCGGCCCCATAAAAATCCGTTCCTGTTTTCGAAAAGCCAGAATTCCTCTCCATAGCAGAAAATCGCCATGTCGTAGTAGCCCACCCTTGTTCCCAGCGGAACCGGAATCATTTTTTCCTTTTCTCCTTTTGCAAGCTCGTCAAATCTTTTTACTTTGAAAATTTCCTGGGCGATTTTCTTGCCCTCGGCCAGATCGTTAAAGCAGTAAAAGCTTGTGTAAAGTTCTCCGCCGCTTTTAAAAGGAAGCACGACCTGAACTTTTTCCCAGGCAAAGGAAAGTGAGGCGATAATGAGGAAAATTGAAGTGAAAAGGAGTTTTTTCAAAAACATATTATATTATCGGACAATCTGAAAGAAATAATCTTGAAATATACTGAATATATGCTATAATGAATATTAAATTATTGCCAAGAGGAGAGGAGCCTATGCGAAAATTTTCACGTCTTATGATTGTAATTTCCCATGAAGGTGATGAAGCGTCTTCGTTTTCAGCATCAGTCGTAGAAGTTACAAATGGTGACAATACTGTTCAGGTAGCTGATTTCGAAACTGCCCTGCATATGCTCCCCCACAAAAGCGAAGTCAATGTCATTGCCAATGGAACTGTCGGCAACATGGCGATTCACAATATCGCCCGCATAATCCGTGATAGCGGAGTTTTGGTTTCTCTGGATTTGTCTTCCGTTAGGGAACTCAACAAAGTTTATGACAGCCCCTTCAAGGACAACCAGAATTTAATCAGCATAAACTTCCCGCAGAACATTACTTCCATCAATAATCAGGCTTTTGCCGGCTGCAAGAATCTTGAGCACATTTCGATTCCGGCCAGCGTACAAAAAATCGGAGCCAAGGCCTTTGACGGATGTGAAAAGCTGGTCGTCCTCGAATTTACCGATCCTTCAGGCTGGTATTTCAAAAAGGAAAACGGCGATATTGTGCCTGTTTCAAACGTCAACAACGCCGAGGACAATCCCTACCGCTTTACGCTGCCGTCAAGTCCCTACAGGAATTTTGAGCTGCAAAAGGTTTCAGATGCTCAGCGTGCCAATGTAGTTTAAAAGAGCTTCTGCCAGGTTTCCGTTTTCGTGGAGTTTTCTCGCAAAATCCTTAAATCCGCCGGTGTTTTTCTGATTGGCTGAGTCACAAAGCATTTGCGTGAGGGCTTCTGATTCCGTCGCCTTTTCATAGTCATTGTAATTCTGCCAGAATCCTTCGACTGGAGAAAAGTCCTGGGGAGCAAAATATGGCCGCATTCGCTCGATAAGGGCATTTACCTTTACCAGCTGGTAGTTTTCGTCCTGCTTGTAAGCCTGCCAGATGTATGGAAGACCTGTAAGGGCGGCGCGTGCAAGGGAATCTTCTCCGCGGACAAAAAGAAAGTCCATCTGAGTGATGAAATAGTCGAATTCTTCCTGCTGCATGAAGGGAACTTTTTCCAGTTTGAAAGGCGTGCCAGCCTTTTTCCAGCTTTCCTCAAAGGGAGCGCATGATTTTCCCTCTGCGGCAAAGACCGTGACTGAAAAATCCGGCTTTCTCTCCCGCATCTTTTCCTGAAAGTCAGCTATTCCCTTTACGACGGATGTGCAGTCGTCTTCGTAGGCAAAGAAGAAAATCTTAAATTCTGAGCGGGCTAGGGTATGAAGCCCCGAAGTAGCCGTAAGGCTATGAGCGTTAGCGAAGGGCGTAAGGCCCGACGGCGAAGCCGAAGCCCCCGTAAAATCTTCTATTTTATTGATGATGAGCCCTGCCGTTTTGTCCGTGAAGCCCGGCATGAAAAAGACCTTCTTGATGTTTGCCTTTCTGGTGCCGCTTTTTAAAAGATGGAACTCGTCGGCGTAATCTTCGGCCGTGAGGTAGTCAATCTGGATAATCTGAACCGTGCGTGTAAAATCGTCTGCAAAAAGAAGGTCCTCAAGCCAGTCGGGACGACCGCACTGAAAGCACTCCAGGATAATTGAAAAGTCCTCAGTGCTGACTGGTGATTGCGTAAGGTTCCAGTCTATGATTTTCCAGGTGGAATTTTTGTATTTGAAATCCTGAACCGTCTTTTCGGGATCAATCTGGCTTGCCATTTTGTGAAAACTTTCGAGGTTGCTTACGATCAGAGTGAGTTCAAGGCCGGCTCTCAGGTCTGAGAGGGCGCGGGCCAGGCGGTAAACGACTCCGATGTCGCCGAAATTGTCAACGACCTTGCATAAAATCATGATTTTGTTTTTGTCGCACATTTTAGTACCTTGCTCCGATTGAAATTGCCGGCTGCAGCTCTGTTTTTTCGCCCAGTCTGATTGTGCCGAAACGCGTTTTTCTTGCCGTGCTTGAAAAAGCCGCGTCGTTGTAGCCCTCGATGTGCATGTCGAAGGTTGCCGACATAAAATAATGACCTCTTCTGAGAGGCTTGTAGGCCAGAGAGAGGCGAGCCTGTGGAACAAAGTCGAATTCCCTCTCGCCGTCGACTTTTGTCCAGACGCAGCGGGCGAAAAGCTCTGTGTCGAAGAGGACACGGCCGTAAATTATGTGCTGGTGGCCGATTCCGCCTGCAAGTCCGAAAGATTTTGTCGAGTGGATTTCGCCGAGTGCCGTTCCGTAGAAGACCGGGGCTCCGATTCTGACGCCAGCGTTGAGGATTCTGTCGAAAGAAAGGGAAATTTCAGGCTCAATCATGAATTTGAAATTTTCGTTGAGGCCGAATTTTTTTACAAGTTCCTTTGCTTCTTTTCTGGAAAGTTCCTCGCAGTCAAGCTCGCTTTCATTCAGAGTCTTGGGCCCCACTTCAAATTTTAATGAACGTGACCAGGACGGCTTGAGTTTTGATTTTTCGCTTGTGCTTAAAAGCTTTCCGCTGACGTCGTACTGCTCGATTGTGTAGCTGGCTCCCGTGCGGATAAGGCTGTCCTTGTGAACAATCACGTTGAGGCTCTGGTTTGCAGGGAAGCCCAGGACATTGTGGTATGGAAGCTGCATTACGACAGCCGGCGCATTGATTGTGAAAAAGTCCGGCGCTCCGTTTATGACTTTTGCAAGCAGTTTGCCCTCATTGTCGTAAATGGCACAGTCGATTGCACCGCCGATTACGATTTCCGAGCTGCCGAGAGTGGCGAAAACTTCGTCCTCGTTCAAGGCCAGCATCCAGGAAAGATATGATTCACAGGCATGCATGTCGACAGCCGCATCTATCAGGTATTCAAATCCGTGGTCGTAGTGCTTGTTTATGTTGTAGCGGAAGGGGCGGAGAAGCAGAGGAAGTTTCTTTTCTTCTGATTCTTTTGCTGCTTTTCTGTCTTTTGGTTCGTTTGGAAAGGCAAAGTCCAGGCCAACGCCAGCAAAAAAGTGAAGTCCGCGACCGTAATAGTTGCCGACATCGCTGAAAACGCCTGTGAGGACTCTGGCAGCCTGAACCGGCAGAAATGGTCCTGTCTTGAAGGGGGCGTAATCCCTGAAAAGCAGCTTTTTGTAGTATTCGTTCATGCGGGGAAGGTAGTCCCCGGAGTATTTTTCAAGGTCGCAGTTCCAGTAATTTACGATGTAGCGGGTCTGGCCGAATTTTTTCCACTGCCACTTGCCCCGGTTGGGCGGAACTGAAGGAACGGCGTCCTCTGCATTTACTATGTTCCAGATGAAGTTGTATTTTTCGTCGGAAGTGCGCTTGTCCTGACTTACGTTCGGGCTTGCGAAGGTGTAGACGAAAACTTTATTGCTTGTGATTTCCTGCTCGTCGTAAAAAATGGCTCCCAGAAGGTTTGCAATGGCAGCTCCCCGGCTGTGACCTGTAATCAGAAAATATGAGTCTTCTTTTGAAATTGAGTTTTCTTCCAGGAACCTGTAAAAATCGGCTTTTATGATTTCGCAGGTTGAAAGAAAGCCCTCGTGAATCACTACGTTTTCCTTTGACGAATTGCTGATGTTGATGTTTGAGTGCCATTCGTTTGCACTGAGGGGGGTGCCGCGGATTATAAGGAATACGAGTTTTTTTGTGCCGGCCGCAGTCTGAATGTCCTTGAAGGCAAAACTGTAGGCGGCCTGATTGTCCTTATCAACGTGGTTCTTGTAGTCCAGATTGTAGTTCCAGTAGATGTTGCTTTTTTTGAAGCCCAGAACTTCGTAGCTTTTCAGCATTTCGTTTGAATCAGGATTTTCGTCGACGTGGACATAGGAAATCGTAGAAAGCATTGCTGAAAGGCGGGCAATCTGGTGGTTGTAGGCATGGGGATTGCTTGTGACAAAAGTATTTTCATCCCACTCCAAATCGACTGGAACCGGCTCCTTTACCGACATCATAAGTCCGTTCACAGGGAAAGTGACTTTGCGGGCATGTGCAGAAAAAGCACAGAGGGAGAGGATGATTGAAGTGGTGAGACAGAGTTTTTTCTTAAGTGGCATCTTTATAATGAAGATTCCTGCATGTCTGAAAGGGAAGCTGAGCTGCGGTTTTGGCTGGAGTCCTTTCCATCGAGGGTAACTTTGATTTTTTTTGAATTCACCTTCGCGGAAGACTGTGACCGTAACCGTGTCGCCCGGGCGTTTTGATTCCAAAGCGCTTGTGTAGTCTGCGTAAGTTCTTACAGTGATGTTGTCGATTCCGGTGATGATGTCTCCGCCCAGGTAAATCGTAGTCGGGTTGAAGCGGCTTCCGTACTGGACCTGCTCAGTTCCGCCTAGGATTCCTGATTTTTCGGTTGATGATCCGCGCTCTACTTCGCTGACAAGAATTCCGTAGTTGATTGAAAGACCTGCGTAGCGGGCGATTGATGAAGTCATCTGAACCGGAGCGATTTTGAGGACTCCGCGGTTGACTTTTCGGTATTTGATGAGGTCGTCTACAACGCGGCGGGCCGTGCTTACAGGAACTGCAAAGCCGATTCCTGCAGAACTGCCTGAGTTTGAGATAATCATCGTGTTGATTCCGACCATCTTGCCGTTTGTGTCGAGAAGGGGTCCGCCTGAGTTGCCCGGATTGATTGCGGCGTCAGTCTGAATCATGTTGCGGATGATGACGTTTGTGCTTTCCTGAATCGGGCGGCCGAGACCTGAAATGATGCCGGTTGTCATGGTGCGCTCAAGGGCGAAGGGGTTTCCGATTGCGATTACCTTCTGTCCGACCTTGAGGTTGTTTGAGTTTCCGAAATCAATTGTCTTGAGGGTAACGTTATCCGGCGGATTGAATTTGATTACGGCGATGTCGCTTTCAACGTCCTTTCCGATGACGATTCCCTCGTAAGAAGTGCCGTCGTAAAGGGAGATGTTGATTTTGCTTGCGTTTGAAATGACGTGTACGTTTGTGACGACGTAGCCCCGTTTATCGATGATTGAGCCGGAACCCGAGCCGCCTTCCTGAACGACTGGTTCCAAGAACCAGTTGATTCCCATAACCTGGGTTGTGATGTTTACGACGGCTTCGTTACACTTTTCGTAGACTGAAATGTTCTGCTGCTCGTCCTGGGTGTAGGGTGAGTCGTAAGTTTTTGCCACCTGGACAGGCTTTTCTTCGATAAAATGTGAGGAAGGAGAGTCTGCGCTTGAGATAATCTCTGAAACTTCCTCGGCGGCTGCCTTGGTCTCAGAAACTTCTGCCTGGGATGTTGCTTCCTCAGTCTTTTCCTGGGGCTTTTGGCGGCTTAAAGAAAGATGACCGAAAGTTGAAAATATTGCTCCTGCAGCAGCCCCGATCAGGGCTGTTTTTATTAGCTGTGAGCGTGAATAAAGCTTCATTGAATGTCTCCGATTGACTGGTCGGCTGCTGTTGAAACTTCCGGCTCAGCCTCTGCTTTTGGCTCTTCTGCCTGAGAAGTAGCTTTTGCCTCTGACTGGGCATTTGCCCTTGCCTCAAGCTTCTTTTTTGTTTCTTCGTTGGGCTCAAGTTCGATGTAGAAGGTCTTTTCCTTGCCCCGCTCAACGTAAACGAATTTTTCCTGGTAATCGTAGCCTTCCTTGTCGGCTCGAAGAAGATAGAATCCTTCGACAAGATTAAGCAGGCTGAGTTTTGAATATCCCTGGAATTCGTGGTTGAGGGAAATCCTGCAATTTTTAACGTTTGTCTTGAAAATCACTTTTGTGCGTGAACTTTCGATATCCCTGACTTCTTCCGGCTCCAGGTTTGGAATGATTGCAAATGCGTCCTGTGAATCACTTCCTGCCTGTGAAGAATCTGCCACCTGCTGGGCAAAAAGCGGGGAGAATGACAAAAATGTAATAAGACCAAAAATAAAAATGCTTCGTTTCATATCTTCTATAATAACGCAAAACAAATCTTCTCACAATAAATCGAAGAGCTTTTCTTCGTCCATGTAGTCATGTTCCAGAAAACTGAAATATCTGTTTTTGGTTATGATTATATGGTCGAGCAGGGAAATTCCTAAAATCTCCGCCGCCTGATAAAGCCTTATCGTCGTATGCAGGTCTTCTTTTGAGGGCTCAGGATTTTGAGAAGGGTGATTGTGGCTTATGACGACTGCCGATGCGTGCTCCTTTACCGCTTCCGAAAAAACTTCCGCCGGACTGATGACAGCCATGTTGCCGCATCCCGTGCAGACGACCCGGATTGAAATTATTTCCCTGGCTCCGTTCAGGCTTATGCAGAGGAAGTGCTCCTGCTTCTGCATGGCGTAATTCTGAATGTAGGGAACTATGTCCGCCGGGCTTGAAAGGGCTGCCTGAGGATTCCTGTTGCATCTTTTGCCGAATTCCAGAGCCGCCGCAATCATAAGCGCCTTGGATTTTCCCATTCCCTTTATGGTCATGAGGTTGTCCAGCAGGTTTTCATCGTTGGACGACATTACGATTGAAAGCACTTCTTTTGCCAGTTCCCTGATGGGCCTGTCCTTTGTTCCGCTTCCAAGAATAAGCATGATAAGCTCCGCCTCGCTGGGATAGGATAGTCCGTGCTTTAGTGCCAGCTCGCGGATTTCGAGTTTTTCTTCAAGGGCTGCTGAATCCGGGAATTTAATTAAATCATTCATTTTTCTGTCCTCTCTTTTTTCACTATATATATAGGAAAAATTTTTGCGTTTTCGGCAATGCAAATCGAAAATTCTTCAAAAAAAATGAAAAAAATCACAAATTTTTTTGAAAAGCCGATAATTTGAGCATGGAAAAATCAATTTTTAAAAATCAAGGTAAGGCTTTATGCTTTAAGAGGGCTTTTTCCATCTTTTTGGGATTGGCCCTCATTTCTTCAGTTTTCTTTTCCTGCGTGACTCCCCCTGTCCGGGAAGAATGTTCGCGTGAACTTTTGGGAAGCGGAATCAAGAATCAGGAGCAGCTTGTAAAATTCTTCATGAACCACAAGCCTGATTCGGATAAAGAAAAAGTTGAGAGACTGGCGGGCTTTTACATTGAGGAAGCCGCAATCGAAGGAATCAATTCGGATGTGGCCTTTGTTCAGATGTGCCATGAGACAGGCTTTCTGGGTTTTGGAAATCTTGTTCTGCCTGAAATGAATAATTTTTGCGGACTGGGGGCAATGGATGCTGAGCACCCCGGAGAATATTTTGAAAGCGAGCAGATTGGCGTGCGTGCCCATATCCAGCACTTGCAGGCCTATGCCACTACGGTTGATGTTGAATTGAATCAGGAACTTGTTGACCCGCGATACAGCTGGCCACATAAAGTAAAGCTCGCCCATACCGTCCACGACCTTGCCAAAAACTGGGCTACAGACCCGGATTATGGAATCAAACTGGACGCACTTCTGAGCGAGCTTGGTGGATTCTAATTTTTATTTAATCAGCCGGATGTTATCGATATAAATGTGCGATTCCTTGTTGTATTCCATCCAGTTGTCGCAGTTTATTGAAATTCGGCGGACGTCGCTCAGAAAACTTGTGAATTCACGGAAATCGTAAACGACTGTGTGGACTCCCTTTCCAAGCTGGTAGCTCTGAGGCGGCTGGCACCACTTCCATTCATTCGTTGCCTGCAGGACAGCGTAAATGTTGTAGGTGTAGTCTTCCGGATTGTAGATGTCCACGGCCAGATATTTTGTACCGCTCAAATCGTTTGTGCCGTCATAAAACCATGAGGCTGATTTTGATGAACCAGGCCCCATGGCTTCCATCGTGAGCTCAAGGGAGTGGCGTCCTTCTGAAGCCCAGTCCATCGAGAGGTTAGCTCCGTTGGAAATTTTGTGGGGGCCGTACTGGTCATAGTCAAATCCTGCCCAAATCCAGTAATTTCCCTTTTCAAATCCGTCAAAAAGCTCTACCGGGCCTTTCGGAAGTTCCACATTTACCTGAGAAAATGCCGAAAAAGCACAAAGAGCCAGTATAGTCATGCCAAGAAATAATTTTTTCATAAAATCGCCTCCGTCTACTCAACCTTGAACTTGTTCATTGCTTCCTGAAGTTTTGCAATGCTGTTTACGTTCATTTCTACACAATGCTGGGCCTTCTTTGAGAATTCGCCGATCGCATCAGTCTTTTCCGTCATGTTCTTTACGTTTGTATTGACGTCCGTAGTCATGTTTGCGATTGAATCCATTTCGAAAGAAACCTGTCTGCTGCCTTCCATCATCTGGTCTGAGTCGTTCTTGACGCTGCCTGTGATGGTGTTGATTGTGTGGATGAGGTCGAGAACCTGTTCGCTTCCCTTGTTCTGTTCCTTCATTGCCTCGACGATTACGTGTTCCTGCTCGCTGACTGTTTTTGTAAGCCCGAAGATGCTGTTGAACTGGTCCTGAACCGTCTTTGTTGATTTTGTGACTTCATCGATGAGGTTTGAAACTTCCATAAGCTCATTCTGGATTTTTGTACCCTGAGAACTTGATTCTTCGGCAAGTTTTCGAATTTCACCAGCTACGACTGCAAAGCCCTGACCGCTGTCACCAGCATGTGCCGCTTCGATAGCCGCATTCATTGCAAGAAGGTTGGTCTGGCTAGCAATCTTTTTGATTACGATAGATGCTTCCTGCAAATTCTTTGAGCGGGCCTGAATTTTTGCGGAAAGGTCTGCCGTGTTGTTGATGAGGGCCTGACCGGATTCAGAAGCCTGCTCCAGAGAGGTGATTGACTGGCGGTTGTTTTCGAGGATTGTCGTTACGTTTCGGATGTTTGCCGTCATTTCCTCGACTGCCGCAGAAGAATCATTTACGCTTGAAGCCTGAACTTCGATATTCTCGTTGAGCTTTTTGATGTTCTTTACAATCTGCTCGACGACTGAGCGGGCTTCCTCAACACCAGCCGCATGTTCCTGCATCTGATTCTGGATTGACTGAATGCTTGAAGTGATGTCAGTGACGGCCATTGAAGTCTGGGCCATTGAGTCATTGAGCTCGTTACCGATTCCGTGCATTTCTGCGCTTGAATCCTTGGCTTCTTTAATAGAAGAAGAAAGTTTGTCCATCGTTTTGTTGAAGCTTTCGCACATGGCTCCGATTTCGTTGGCCTGATTTGAGTGCAGGCGTACCGTCATGTCACCGTCGCCCTCGCTGATGTTCTGAAGGGCGTTTACCGTAGTTTTGAGTGGATTGGTGATTTTTGAAACGACGAGATAAACGATTGCCATTACGATGATAATCTGAAGTACAAATGCGAATACGATGTTCCAGATTGTGCGCCAGGCGCTTTCGTCCATTACTTTGAGAGGCGTGATTGAAACGAAGTACCAGTATGAGCCTGAACGGTCAACCTGAGTCTTAACGACAGTTATAAACATGTTTGTGTTATTGACTTTTGCCGTAAAGTGCTTTGTTGAAGGATCTAAGGTTCCGCTTTCTGGATCCCGGCTTTCAAAAAAGTCCTTGTAATCTGAGAAAAGGCCGCTTTTTGAGCCGACTGAGCTTCCATCGCTGGAAGCAAGAACTACGCCAGTTGAAGTGAGGAACTGGCAGTTTGTCTTTTTGTAGATTGAAGATCCGTCCATCATGCTTTCAAGGCCTGAAAGTACGATGTCGATTCCGGCTATACCAGTGCGCTGGCCCAGAGAGTTCTGAATCGGTGAGAAAACTTTTGCACTGAGGACTCGCTCTCCGTCGAGAGTTGTGATGCTAGGCTCGTTGATGAAGGTGATTGCCGCATCAGTGTATTCTTTTATTTCCTGAGAGGTGAATTCAGTGACGATATCGTTTTTGATTCGGCCGTTTTTGTCGCGGATGTAGTGGACTTTGAACTGACCTGTCGGATTGTCCTTGCTGTCAGCTCGTCTTTCGTCCTTGTGGTCGAACATATTTGGAATCCAGTAGGCCCATGCTGAATTAATCGTAGACGATTTGACCATTGCGCGGACTTCCTGTTCGATTGAAGTTGAGCGCTGCTTTTCCGGAATTGCCCATGAACCGCCCAAGAGACCTGCAAAAGCCTCGGCAGAATAAACCATTTCCGTCATTTTCTTTTCGACTGAATTGCTTTTGTTTTCAGTAAGAGTGACGATACTTGTTGTAATCTGCTCTTTGTTGCTGTTAAGAACCGTCTTGCCAATCATGAATGTCATAAAAAGTGAAATGACAACCATGGCAATACCCAGCGAAAGGATAAGGCTCATCCTTATTGATTTGAATGAAAACTTGCGCTTGCTCATTCTTCCTCCAGAAAAAGATATAAAAAACGACGATTTTTAAATGGGGAAGTAAACGCTAAAGATGTGGATAAAATGTACTAAAATTATCTTATAGAATTTGCAGATTGTAAAGGTTGATTTTTACTAAAAATATCAAATTTTTGTCATGAAAGGGGGGAACCCAAACCATGCTTACGCATGGTTTGGGTTAACTGTTATTTTACGACGACGTTAACCAATTTGCATGAATGGCTACGCCATTCTAACGAGAATTTTACTTGCGTAAAATTCTCGCTGGATTATTTTACAACAACGTTGACTAATTTGCCCGGTACAACAATTATTTTACTAACTGTCTTTCCTTCGGTGAACTTTTTGAAGCCTTCGGTTTCTTTTGCCATTGCTTCGAGGGTTGCGTTGTCTGTGTTTGCGGCGGCTTCGAATTTTGCACGGAGCTTACCGTTAATCATGACAGGGAACTCTTTTGTGTCGTCCTTGCAGAACTCTTCGCTGAACTCAGGCCATTTTGCGTAAGCACAGCTTTCCTTGTGGCCGAGTTTTTCCCAGAGCTCTTCGCCCAAGTGAGGAGCGTATGGTGAAAGCAGGAGAACGAATCCTTCCCACATTTCGCGAGGGAGTGAATCGAACTTGCTAGCTTCGTTTACGAAAATCATCATCTGAGAAATTGCAACGTTGAAGTCGAGGTTGTTTGTGTCCTCTGTGACTTTCTTGACTGTCTTTGCGTAAGTCTTGCGCAAGGCAGCCAGGTCTTTGTCGAGTTTTCCCTTGATGTCGACGTCTGTCATCGGCTTGTCGCTCAAAGTCCAGATTTTATCGAGGAAGCGGTTTACGCCGATCAAGCCCTGTGTGTTCCAAGGTTTTGAAACAGTGAGCGGTCCCATGAACATTTCGTACATGCGCACAGAGTCTGCGCCGTAGTTTTTGATCATTTCGTCAGGGTTTACGACGTTCTTGAGTGACTTAGACATCTTTGCGATTACGCGCTCAAGCTCTTCGCCGTCTTCTGTTGAATAGAATTTGCCGTCCTTTTCTTCGACCATGTCAACTGCAACGAGGGACTTGTTCTTTCTCTGGAAAGCGAAAGAAGTAATCATGCCCTGGTTGATGAGGCGCTGGAAAGGCTCTTTTGTTGAGACAACTCCCAAATCGTAAAGAACCTTGTGCCAGAAACGTGCATAGAGAAGGTGCAAAACTGCGTGCTCAGCACCACCAACGTAGAGGTCAACCGGCATCCAGTAGCTTTCCTTTGCCTTGTCAGCAAAGCATTTTGTATTTGTCGGGTCGATGTAGCGGAGGTAATACCAGCAAGAACCTGCCCACTGAGGCATTGTGTTTGTCTCGCGGCGTGCATCTTTTCCGCATTTAGGACACTTGCAGTTAACCCAAGAATCGATTCCTGCCAGTGGAGATTCGCCTGTACCTGTCGGCTGATAAGTTTTGACGTTTGGCAATTCAAGAGGAAGCTCTTCTTCCGGGATTGGAACGATGCCGCAGTCAGGACAGTGAACTAGAGGAATAGGCTCACCCCAGTATCGCTGGCGGCTGAATACCCAGTCGCGGAGCTTGTAGTTTACTGCCTTTTTGCCGATTCCCTTTTCGCCCAGGAATTCAAGCATTTTTGCGATAGCGTCTTTTTTGTTGAGGCCGTCCAGGAATTCTGAGTTTACGTGGATTCCGTCTTCTGTCCAAGCTTGTTTCTGAACGTCAACTTCGCTCTTGAGGACTTCGATGATTGGAAGGCCGAATTTCTTTGCGAAATCCCAGTCGCGTGTGTCGTGGGCAGGAACAGCCATGATTGCACCAGTTCCGTAAGAAATCAAAACGTAGTCTGCAATCCAGATTGGAATAAGCTTACCGTTTACAGGGTTGATTGCGTAGCTTCCTGAGAAAACGCCAGTCTTGTCTTTTGCAAGGTCAGTTCGCTCCAGGTCAGATTTTTTTGCTGCCTCGGCAACGTATTTTTCAACGGCTTCTTTCTGTTCAGCTGTTGTGAGTGTTTTTACAAGTTTGTGCTCTGGTGAAATTACCATGTATGTAGCACCGAAGAGAGTGTCACAGCGGGTTGTGTAGACTGTGAGCTTCTGGTCAGTTGGGTTTCCGTCTTTATCTGCTACGGTGAAGTTTACTTCTGCACCTTCTGAGCGACCAATCCAGTTTCTCTGCATTGCCTTAACGCTCTCTGGCCAGTCCAAGCCGTCCAAGTCTTCAAGGAGGCGGTCAGCGTAAGCTGTGATTTTCAAAATCCACTGGCGGATAACCTTGTGGGTAACCTGGGCGCCACATCGGTCACAGTGACCTTCCTTTACTTCCTCGTTGGCCAGTCCCGTGAGACAGCTAGGACACCAGTTGATTGGAGTCTGTGCCTCGTAAGCCAGGCCTCTTTTGAAGAGCTGGAGGAAAATCCACTGAGTCCATTTGTAGTAATCCGGAGTACATGTGCGGATTTCGCGGTCCCAGTCATAAGAGAAACCGAGGGCTTTAATCTGCTGAGTAAAGTGCTCGATGTTTGCGTTTGTTGTAGTTGCAGGGTGAGTTCCTGTCTTGATTGCGTAGTTTTCTGCAGGAAGACCGAAAGCGTCGTATCCCATCGGATGAAGGACATTGTAACCCTTCATGCGCAAGAAGCGGCAGTAGATGTCAGTTGCGGTGTAGCCTTCCGGATGACCTACATGAAGGCCGGCTCCTGAAGGATATGGGAACATATCTAGAACATAGCGTCGTTTTTCTTTTGGAATTGATTCATCTTCGACGGCACGGAAAGTCTTATGCTCGTCCCAATACTTCTGCCATTTTGGCTCAATGTTCTGAAATGGGTACATGAAAAAGCCTCTAATTTATAAAATAATATAGAGGATTCTATCAAATTTCGAAGATATTGTCGATTATTGTTCCTTAAACAAACCTTCTGAAAAAGTCACATTCGTCATCGTTGCAGATTTTTGCTTCGGCCAGGTTCATGTTTACATGGAAGACGTGTCCGATTTTGCGGTTTCCCTTGCTGCCGTAGATTTTAAGGATTGATTCGACTCCCTTGCTTTTCAGTAAATCGTACATGGGCTGGGCTTCGTATAAAAGAAAGTCTTCATGGCTCGACATAACGAAAGAGGGCGGAAAGTCAGAGGTGATGTTTGAAATGACGTCGATTTTTGAAAGAAAATTCCTGTCGGTAAAATCAGAATCTTTTTCGAAGCAGACTTTGTACATTCCGTCGTAATCATTGATTACGGCCTTTTTTGTATCATAAAGTCCGCAGTTTAATCCAACTGCCCTGATTTTTATGTTTGGTAGCGTGAATCCGTATTCTTTTGCATAGTCAGGATTTGTGAAGATTGCGGAATAATGGCTTACCAGCTGACCGCCTGCAGAATCTCCCACAAGAATCAGTTTTTCCCTGTCGATAAAATATTCTTCGCCCTGTTTTTCGATGAAGGTAAGTGCCTGATTTATGTCTTCGAGGGCTGAAGGAAAAAGATTTTCCGGGGCTAAGCGGTAGTTGATGTTGACGACGACAAAACCCCGTTTTGCAAGTGACATGCAGTAGAATTTGTAGACTTCCTTGCTTCCGTAGACCCAGGCGCCTCCGTGGATGTTAACGATTGCAGCCTGCTTTTCACAGGTTTCTGCGCTCATGTATATGTCGAGCAGGTTTGCTTCTCCGTGAGGACCGTATGAAATGTCGTAGTGGCATTTTAAGCCCTCCGGGACGCTGAGCTTTGAATCCCGCTTTTTGTCGCTTGAAGCCCACTTTGCTCGGATGTCGGATATTCTTTCTTCAAAAGTCAAATTTTCTTCTTTTTGCATAGCCCTTAAAGTCTACCATGAGATTAGAATTATGCAAGAAGAGATTAGAAAAGATTTGCCGCTTCTCTGGCTTTTTTGAGGGCTTTTGCCGGGACTTCCTTCATTCCCTTTGTGCCTGCCAGGCGGATTTTTTTGCTTACCTTGAAGCCTGAGTAACCCAAGATTTCCTTGAGTGCTTTTTCGGCTTTTGTCGTCTGGGCGGCAAGAATGTTAAATGGAAAGGGAGTGGTGCAGGATGTTATGATTAGGGCCTTTTTTCCTTTGTGGAGTGGAACGGGTATGTCCCACTTTGATTCTCCCATCATTACGGCAACCATTCTGTCAAAGAGGCTTTTGAGCGAGCCTGACATGTTGCCCCAGTAGACTGGAGTGCCTACGATGATTCCGTCGCATTTTTTGATTTCCTCGGCTACCTTGTGGGCATCATCTTGGGGCAGGATGCATTTGCCCTTTGACCGGCATGCCATGCATCCTATGCAGAAGTTGAATTTAATAGAAGAAACATCGATGAAAGTTACGCTGTTTCCCTTTTCGATAAGGCTTTTTTCCGCCTCATGAAGAAGACTTGAGATTTTGCCCTGCTTGCGGGGGCTTCCGTTCAGTATAAGGATATTCATGACATTTCTCCTATTGGTGTTTGACTTTAGAAATTGTGGGTCCAGCTTAAGGCAATCCGGTTGAAGAACCATTCCCTTCCGTCTGTTTTCATGAAAAGCGCATCCTCGTCCTTTTTAAGCTTTTCCGTGAATCTTCGGCGGCTTGAAAAGTTGAAGAGGCAGAAAAGTTCGTCCTTTTCGCCGAGTTTAAACTGGAAAATCGGAGTGACTGAGTGTGTGACGAAAGAACCGTCATAGTTTTTGTCAAAATCGCCGTAGTCGCTTCCTTTAAAGTGTCCTTCTGCCGCATACATGACTCCGGCCATTGAAAGGACAATCGGCATTTGATATGCGAGAAGACCGCTTGCTTCGTACTGGGCGCCGCCGACCTTGTTTTTGCTGCACTGCCACTCATAAGGCTCTCCTTTTTCAAATCCCGCGATTGACGAGTAGAAAGCCTTGAATGTGGCCAGCATTACGACATGATTCCAGTCTCCGGGGATGATGGCGCCTGTGTCGAACATGAGCATTGCCTGTCCCCAAAAGTCATAATAAGGGTGGCTGAATGTTGAAATTTCCTCGTATTCCCTTTTTCCCTGGTTGAATTCACGGATTCCGCCTAAGCCCAAATAGTTCCAGCCGAATCCGACGGAAGATCCGCCCTTTACCACAAAAAAAGGCAGGGGCTGAAAGCCAACGCTGATTTTAGGTCGGACTGAAACCGGTGTAAGCTCACATGCTCCGGAAAGAATCACGTTTGAGCTTGCAAGAAGCCAGTGCTTTCCGAGGGGGGTGTCGATTTTGTAGTCTGCATTGAAGGTCGTGCGGCACTCGACGTTGTCAAAGGCTCCTGTTATCGGGGCAAAAGTCGTGCCTTTTCCTTTTTTTGGATTTGATTCTGGATAATAGGCAAAATCCGTAACAAGCTGCATTTTGAGGGGGGAGAAATTTCCTGCTTCTTCTGCAAAGGCTGTAATTCCTGAAAGTGCGATAACTGCTGATAGAATTTTTGTAATCTTTTTCATTTTTTAACTCCTGATGCTAAAAATTATTTCTTGGGAAATGTTACCGCCGTGAGCTTTACGATTGATGTCGCTGTCGTGAGTCCTTCCGTGTCCTTGTGGATTTGACCGTCCGAACCGTCAAGAGAGCCTGTTCCTGCGAAGTTGAGCTTTACTTCCTCGCTTTCGCCTTCTGTGAGTTCCGCCTGGTATACGACTGATGGCTGACCGTTATCGCTTGAATTCTTTTTTGTGTAGAATTCGTTGTAGTCAAAGCTGAGGTTGAATTCCGCCTTTATTATGCAGGATGTGTCCTCGATTTCATCCTCGAAGATTATTCCGCCTTTTGGTGTTGCGCTTGTCACCGCATCAAGACCCAGGAATTCGTTTGCTTTTTGAGCTTCCTTTCCCTTGCGAGTGTCCTGCTTTGAAGCGTGATACCAGACCGGAAGCGACTCCGGGCGTCCTTCTGATGGTGCGAAAATCCAGTTTTTTTTACTTGCCTTTGCGGTGACGTAGAGGGTGCGGATATAGTTTCCTTCAGTGTCTTCAAGCCAGACTGCAAACTGTGGCGTGTGCCTTCCCTTCCAGTTTTCTCCGGCTCCAACTGAAATTTTGACTTCCCTTGCAAAAAGTGCAGATGTTCCAAGAATTAAGACTGCTGCTGCCGATACAATTTTTTTCATAATATTCTCCTTCGCCATTTAAGGCATTATTTTTTAAAAATTGACTTCATCCACAAATCGATGAATGAGTCCGTGAATTCCCTGCCTTTTTTCCAGTATTCAACGTCGCTTTTTTTCAACAAAACAGCTTCCGTGCAGCCCCACAAGCCTGAAATAAGCAGGGCAACGTCAAGCCGGGGATTTTCTGACTTTGCCTCACCGTTTTCGACGGCTTTTTTTAGAAGTTCTTCGCCTGTCCGGTTGCAGACGTAATATTCTTCTATTAGTTGGGGACTTACATCGTCCGCCGATTTGATTCCCTGCATGACGAGAAGGGCCCGCCTTGGATTTTCAAAGCTCCAGTCCCGGAAAGCGGAGATTGCGTTTTTTATCTGTTCCCTTGCCCTGCTGCCGTTTTTTGAGGCCGCCTTGATTCTTTCGTTGAGTTCGTAAAGGCAGTCGAGTGAAATTTCCTGAAAAAGCCTGTCCTTGTCTGTGTAGTAGTGGTAGATGGAAGTTGCGGTAATTTGGCATTCTTTTGCTATGTCCCGCATTCCAATCTGATCCGGATTTTTGTGCATGAGAAGATTCAGTGTCTTTTCCTTAATGAGCGGCTTTATGTTCGGATTTGCAGTCCTCATTTTCTTTCTCCCGTTATTATTTAACATTGATAACTTAACACTGTTAAATAATAATGTCAATACAATTTCTGAAATATATCAAAATCGACCTATTCAGATATCAAGAATTTTCTTGCCTTATAAAAATTTCACCAATATAATTGTCTGACACAATAAATTTTATCATGGAGCGTTTTATGGCACATTCAGATTCTCAGATTGAAGAACTTGTTAAGAAAATGACTTTGGAAGAAAAGTGCGGTCTTTTGAGCGGACTTGATTTCTGGCATACAAAAACTGTGGAGCGGCTCGGCGTTCCAAACATCATGGTTAGTGACGGTCCTCACGGACTTCGCAAGCAGGATCTGGCCGGCGACCATCTGGGCATGAACGACAGCATCAAGGCTGTTTGTTTCCCGGCTGCATGTGCTACGGCAAGTTCTTTTGACCGTGAAGTGCTTAAAAAACTCGGTGAAACTCTGGGCGACGAGTGTCAGGCAGAAGACGTTTCAACAATCCTGGGACCTGCAATCAACATCAAGCGTTCTCCTTTGTGCGGTCGAAACTTTGAGTATGTCAGCGAAGACCCTTACCTTGCAGGTGAGCTTTCCGCTACTTACATCAATGCGGTTCAGTCAAAGAAGGTCGGAACTTCCCTCAAGCATTTTGCCCTGAACAATCAGGAATACCGCCGCCTTACCAATTCTTCAAACTGCGACGAGCGCACGATGCGTGAAATTTACCTTCCTGCATTTGAAATTGCCGTCAAAAAGGCTCAGCCTGCTACAATCATGCACAGCTACAACCTGATTAACGGTGAATATGTAGGCGAGTGCAAGTGGCTTTTGGATCAGGTTCTCCGCCAGGAATGGGGCTTTAAGGGACTCGTAATGAGTGACTGGGGGGCCGTAAGCGACCGTGTCCGAGCCCTCGAAGCCGGATGTGACCTTGAAATGCCTGCAAGCCGCGGCGTAAACGACAAAAAGGTCCTCGAAGCCGTCAAAAAGAATCCTGAGCTTGAAAAGACTCTGGACAAAACATGCAGGCGAATTCTCCGCTGGGTATATGATTTTGAAGACAACCGCCAGAAAGGCTGCTTCGACTTTGAGGCGCACCACAAGATTGCCCGCGAAATCGAAGAAGAATCAATCGTTCTTCTCAAAAACGACGGCGTGCTCCCTCTCAATGAAGGCTCAAAAATCGCCGTTATCGGTGAGTTTGCGGAAAAACCAAGATTCCAGGGCGGCGGTTCAAGCCACATCAACACAAAGAACGTAACAAGCGCTATCTCTGCCCTCAAGGAAAAGGGAATCGCCTTTGACTATGCAAAGGGATTTTTCAGCGAGAACAGGGGCAAGAGCGAATCTGAAATCAAGGCTCTCATTGACGAAGCCTTTGCCCTTGCTCAGAAGGCAGAAACTGTCGTCGTATTCGCAGGTCTTCCTGACAGCTTTGAAAGCGAAGGCTATGACAGAAAGCACCTCGATTTGCCGGCAGAGCAGAACGAGCTTATCGAAAAAATCGCAGCTCTTGGAAAGCGTGTAATCGTCATCCTTCACAACGGTTCTCCTGTCGTCCTTCCGTGGGTTGAAAAGGTAAATGCTGTCGTTGAGGCTTATCTTGGCGGTGAGGCAGTTGGAGAGGCTGTCGTAAACGTAATTTTCGGAAAGGTAAATCCGAGCGGAAAGCTTGCCGAAACATTCCCTCTGCGCCTTGAGGACACTCCTTCTTTCACATGCTTTGCAAACGACAAGACAAATACAAACTACGGCGAAGGAATTTTCGTGGGCTACCGCTATTACGATACCCGCAAAATGAAGGTTCTCTTCCCCTTCGGACACGGACTTAGCTACACAACATTCGAATATGAGTCAGTTTCAGTGAGCAAAAAATCATTCTCTGACAATGAGACTGTCGAAGTTACAGTAAAGGTCAAGAACACAGGAAAAGTTGACGGAAAGGAAATCGTCCAGCTCTATGTTTCTGACAAAACTGCTTCTGCAAGCCGCCCTGCAAAGGAATTGAAGGGCTTTGAAAAGGTCTTCATCGCTGCTGGAAAATCTGCTGAGGTCAAATTCACTCTGGATAAGCGCAGCCTCGCATGGTACAACACAGACATTCACGACTGGTATGCCGCAAGCGGAAAATACGAGATTCTTATCGGAGCTTCAAGCCGTGACATCCGCCTGAGCGAGACTCTTGACTTTACGACAAGCCAGAAGATTCCTCTGGAAATCACGCCGGACACCTGTGCAGGCGACATCCTTCGTGACGAAAGAACCGCAAAGATTCTGCGCGACTTTACCGAGGCTCATTCTGACCAGGAAGAGGGCGAGTCTTCAAAAGAGGCTATTTCTCAGGAAATGCGTGACGAGATGTTCGACGGTCTTCCAATCCGAAACCTTCTGATGATGGGCAACAACGCAACTCAGGAAGAATTCGAGGAAATGGTTGAAAAACTGAAGAAGGCTGTAAAGTAACCGGTAAATGCCGCGCCGGGTATGAAGTGGCGCGCAGCGTTGCGGGCTTGCCCGCAATGAGCGTTAGCGAACCACGGAACACCCGCAGCCAGTTGATTGCGCCATAAATATAAAAGACATTTTTTTGAAAATACTGGTAGGATTATATCAAAGCAAATTTGTGAATTCTTTCTATAATGGTAGTTAAAGAATTAACAATAAGAGGTTATTGAAATGGCAGATATTTATGACACATTCCGTGACATCGGTATTATTCCTGTTGTCGCAATTGAAGACGCTTCTAAGGCAGCTGACCTGGCACACGCTCTCGTAAAGGGCGGACTTCCTGCTTCTGAGGTAACTTTCCGCACTGCATGTGCAGCTGAGGCTATCGAGGCAATGATTAAGGCTGAACCAAACATGCTCGTTGGTGCAGGTACTGTCCTCAACGTTGAGCAGGCTGAAAAAGCAGTTAAGGCTGGTGCAAAATTCATCGTCAGCCCAGGATACAACCCGGACGTAGTTGACTGGTGTATCAAAAACAAGGTTCCGACAATGCCTGGAATCTCAAATCCGTCAGAAATCACTGCCTGCATCAACAAGGGCGTTACACACCTCAAACTCTTCCCTGCTGAGCGCAAGGGCGGATACAAAATCATCGACGACTTTGGCGGTCCTTTCCCACAGTGTACATTCATGCCAACTGGCGGCGTAACAACAGAGAACGTCGGCGAGTATGCAAAACGCAAGAACATCCTCTGCATGGGCGGAACCTGGATGGTTAAAAAGCCACTCATCGAGGGCGAAAAATGGGACGAAATCACTCAGATTTGTAAAGATGCTGTAAAGGCAATGCACAACTTCCACATTGACCACATGGGAATCAATGCAAAGAACGAAGCTGAGGCTAAAGAAATCGCAGCACAGTTCGAACTCTTCGGATTCGCTTCAAAATTCGGCAACTCTTCAATCTTCGCTTCTGAGCAGGTTGAAATCATGAAAGAAAACGGCCGCGGAACTCACGGTCACATTTCAATGGTCTGCAACAACGTAGAGCGCGCCCTCGCATTCTTGAAGCCATATGGATTCAACCCTGTTATGGAAACAGCAAAATGGACAGGCAAAGAAAACGCTTCTCCACTCAAGGTTGTTTACCTCGACAAAGAAGTTGGCGGTTTTGCAATCCACCTCAAACGCGCATAATTTGCAGTTCTGCCGCATTCGTGCGGCTGAAACCCTATAAACAAGAAACCCTCGGCGATGAACCGAGGGCTTTTTTTATTTCTCTGACAAATCAATCAAAGTTGTTACTGGAACCGGGGAAAGGGCTTTTTCGTAGTTGAGCTCTGGGATTCCGATTACTCCGAAGAACTCCAGAACTTTGCCGCCGCCCTGTTCGATGAGGTTTTTGCTGGCATTGAGGGTGCCGCCTGTTGCGATTAGGTCATCGATTACGAGATAGCTTTTGCCCTTTTCGATATCGGCCTTGTGGGCTTCGATTGTGGCCTCGCCGTATTCAAGTGCGTAGCTTGCACTGTAAACTTCGCCTGGGAGCTTGCCCTTTTTGCGGATTAAGACGAGCGGAATTCCGAGCTTTTCTGCCAAAGGAGCTCCAAAAAGGAAACCGCGTGACTCAACTGCTGCAATTGCATCCGGCTTTTTTGCAGAATAAATTTCAACCATGCGGTCGATTGTGTGCTTGAAAGCCGGCGGGTTTGTGAGAATGCTGGTAACGTCAAAAAAAAGAATGCCAGGCTTTGGAAAGTCTGGCACCCGGCGAATTGCCTTGTCCAAGATTTCGTCTTTGTTCATAACGAGTTAGTATATCACGTTCAGCATTTATCGTCTACTTTATGGCTTTATTTCCTTACAGTACGTATGCTTCCCATTTTGAGCCTTTGCTCGCGGGTGTGGCTGAGCATCTGGCGCAGGCTTTCTGAATCTTCTTCTGTGATGTATTTTTTGAAGCGTTCAAGCTGCTTTTCGAAATTTTCGATGTGGGAAACAAGTTTTTCCTTGTTGGAAATGAAAAGCTCAGTCCAGAGGGGAGCGTTAATCATTGCGATTCGGGTGAGGTCTTCGAAAGAACCGCCGCCAAAAGCCGTGATTTCAGGGTCTTCGGCACTCTCGACAAGGGCGCTGGCGATAACGTGGCAGAGCTGGCTTGTGAAGCCGATTTTATAGTCGTGGGTATCGCATGAAGTTTCTGTGATGCGGGTGAAGCCCATTTCTGCAACCAGGCTGCGCATGAAGTCAAGGTTTTCTGCCTTGTTGAAGCTCGACGGACAGAGGATGTAGTTGTGGTTTACGAAAAATTTTGCATCGGAATTGGCATAGCCTTCCTTTTCACCGCCAGCCATTGGGTGACCGATGATGAAGTCAACGTCCGGGCGGAGAATTTCCGGCATGGATTTTTCAAAGATGCCCTTTACCCCTGAAATGTCCGTGACGATGGCGCCGGCTTTGAAGTGGTCTCGGTGCTCCTTCATGAAGTCAATGGTGGCGTGAGGGTAGAGGCAGACGAAAACGACGTCGCAGAGGGGGAGCATTTCTGCAACCCTGTCGCTGGTAAAGGTCTGGTCGGCAACGCCTTCGCTTTGTGCTTGGGAAAGACAGGCTGTGCTTCGGTTACAGACAAGAACTTTGCCGGAGCTTCCTGCCTGGCTCAAGATATTCTGACGGATGGACTTGGCGAAAGAGCCGCCCATGATGCCCAGTCCGACTATTCCATAAGTCGCTTTTTTTAATTCCATGTTCAAATTATATCATAAAATTCCATTAAAAAAAAGTGACAAATATGCTAATGTAAAGTGTCTAATAATTAACGGAGTTATTTACAGCAATGAAGACTTTAACTAACCGTGATTTTGCTGAACTGTATCAAAAGTACGGTCCCATGGTCTTGAGGCGATGCCGGGCAATCCTTAAGGATGAGGAAAAAGCCCTCGATGCCATGCAGGATGTCTTTCTTCGTATTCTTGACAGCAAATGCAAAATCAAAGATGCCTGTGCCAGCCTTTTTTATGTGACGGCGACAAGAATTTGCCTTAACAAAATCAGGTCAGACAAATTGCGTGCAGGTCCTGATTTCGAGATCATTTCCGAAACGATAGCGGACGATTTTTCAGAAATTGAACGCGACAAAATCGAGGCGGGAATTATTCTTGAAAACATTTTTGCAGGCCGGGATTCAAAAGACGCGCTAATAGCGACGATTCATTTTGTTGACGGACTCACGCTTGAAGAGACCGCCGGGCAAGTGGGAATGTCTGTATCAGGGGTCCGCAAAAGAATTGCCGAGTTAAAAAAGTATTCCATGAATTATTTGAACAGGGGGCGTATATGATTCCACAGTTGTTATTAGAAGAAATTCTCCTTGGTGAGAAAAAAGAAAAAGACTACTACGAAAAATATGGAAAGGAAGAACTCCAGGCTGCTCTTGCAGAACTTCGGGAGTCAAACGAGCAAATTCTGGCAATGTATCCGGCTGACGAGATGCAGGATAAAATCATTGAAAAGGCCTTTGCCGAAAAAAACAAGGTCAGCCAGCCTGCAAAAAAGGCTCCGGCTCCTGTCTGGAAGTTTTCTCTGGCTGCCATGCTTGCCCTGGCCCTGGCCAGCCCCCTCGTCATCAGGAATTTTTCTGGCGCAGATGAATCAGGTCTTGTAAGAATCAAGGGAAATGGTCACCATCAGATTAAGCTTTACCGTCAGAGCGGCAACGAAGCGATTATCCTCAAAAACGGGGAAGCGGCTTCTGAAAACGATTTGATTCAGATTACATATACGCCTGGCCTTTACAATTACGGCCTTATTTTCAGCGTGGATGGAAACGGAAACGTCACACGCCACTACCCGGAAAATTCATGGAAGGCTCAGAAACTTGAGAAAACCGGCGAAGAAGTGCCCCTTCCATTTTCATACTCGCTTGATAATGCTCCTGACTACGAGTGCTTTATCTTCGTGGCCTCAAAAAATGAATTTGATTTGTCCAATATCGAAAAAATCAATAAAGATTCATACAGCGTGGACTTCCTCAAAAAAGGTTCATATCTTCCAAAAGGTTGTGACGGCTCAATTTTCGTCCTGAACAAAAAATAACAAAAGGTAGGGGAGAATTCCAAAATGAAAAAATTGAAAATTGCCCTGACAGCACTGACTATATTCGTTTCATCTTCACTTTTTGCCCAGAATAATGAAAACTCGGCTTCAGGTGTAGAGCGTTATGCGATTTTCATCGGCTCAAATAATGGCGGCAAGGAGCACCAGAGGCTTTTGTATGCCGGAACAGACGCCATTGCCTTCAAGAAAACAATGTCCGAGATTGGCGGCATTCCTCAGACCAACGGAATCCTCCTGCTCGATCCGACCCGCTCTGATTTGGACGATGCCATGGAGTCAGTATCTTCAATGATAAACGCCAACAAGCATAAGTCAAAGCGCTCTGAATTTCTCTTCTATTATTCAGGACATTCTGATGAAAGTGCCCTGCTGCTGGGAAAATCAAGCTATTCATATTCAGAATTAAAGGCGGCCATTACAAATGTTCCAAGTGACGTTCACGTCGTTATCCTTGATTCATGCTATTCAGGAAATTTCATCCGAACCAAGGGCGGCCAAAAGCAAAAGCCCTTCCTCGTTGATGATTCAGCTGTCGTAAAGGGCCATGCCTATCTTTCTTCAAGCTCTTCCCAGGAATTTTCCCAGGAATCAGACGAAATCGGCTCTTCCTTCTTTACCAATGCAATGCTCACAGGCTTGCGTGGTGCTGCTGACAGTTCAGGCGATAAAAAAGTCACTTTGAACGAGCTTTATTCATATGCCTTTAGCGAGACTCTTTCAAAAACTGAGAACAGCACGGTTGGTCCCCAGCATCCAAACTATAACATCACTCTTGTAGGTTCAGGCGACCTGGTTCTTTCGGATATTTCAAATTCTGACAGTATCGTAATGCTGACTCCTGATTTGAAGGGCCGGCTGATTCTCCGCGACAAAAACGGCAAGCTGGTTTCTGAAATCAACAAGCTGAATGACAATCCCCTTTACCTGGCTCTTGAAAAAGGCGAGTACGGGGCAACCTTGATCGGAAAGGGTGCGACTTTGCAGGGCTCCTTCCAGCTTAATTCAGGAAAAATCTACGAGCTTTCACCAAATTCATTGATGCCGGTTGCGGCCGCCTTTCACCGTCTCCGTGGAGAAAATCCTGCGGATAAAAAATCTAAGGACGATGAAGAAAGCTCTCTTGCTGATGATATAATCGGCTTCCATCTGGATTTGTCGGAAGAGGAAGTCTATGTTCCTGTTGAGTTCTCCCTGATTAACAATGAACTTTCAAGGGGTTACAACAAAAGGGTAGTGACTTCATTTTCTCTGGGCTTATTGCACTCAAAAGTTTACAAGGCAAACGGAGCCATGCTGGCATTTGGCCTCAACGAGGCTGACTATATGCGTGGCCTTCAGTTCAGCTATTTTGCCAACCGCGCGGCTTATGTTGAGGGTCTTCAGTACACGTCAATTTTTAATCAGGCGGAAAATTTAAAAGGCGTTCAGGCGAGCGGAATCTTCAACGTTACGAAAGACATGATGGGCTTGCAGGCGGCAGGAATTTTTGACAGCGCCCATGATGTAGAGGGCTTACAGGCCGCAGGAATCTTTAACGTTTCCCATGATTTGACCGGTATGCAGGCGGCGGGCATCTTCAACGTGGCAAAAAAGACCAGGGGCTTTCAGGCAGCCGGCATCTTGAATAAGGCCGATGACTTTGAGGGCTTCCAGCTTGCAGGTATCGCCAACTATGCCGGGAATTTCCGTGGCTGTCAGTTGTCCGGAGTCGTAAACATTGCGAAAGATTCTCCTGACGGACTGGTTCAGATTGGCGTGGTCAATATCGCTGGCGAATACAATGGAGTTCAGCTGGGCCTTTTGAATATCTCGAAAAACGGCATTCTTGAATTCGGCCTTTCCTATACTTCAAATGACAACTTGCGCTACACCCTCAATTCGGGAGCAAAAAGCCTCTACACTGTTCTGGGTGCATCTGTCGCACGCGAAAATGCTTTCGGAAAATGGATTGATGAGGAAAAGGACGCCTTTTATATCGCAGGACTTGGCAGCCGCCTCTGTGTGGACAAATTCAATTTCGATGTTGAATGGCTGGCAAATTTCGTAACTGCCAAAAAGGATGATGCTACTATCGAAAAAGAAAAGGCAGAAGCCCGGGCAAAAGGCGATGATGAGGACGACGTTTTTGAGTACAAGACTCATTTCTTCCCGTCAGTACGCTTTTCAATCGGATTTACGCCGCTTCAGCATCTTCAGTTTTTCGGCGGCATATTGTTTGCAATTGAATACGAAAAAAATGCCGAAGCCTTTGAGCACACCGAAAACAAGCTCAAAATCGATGCCAGTGACATGAAACTCTACCCGGAAATCGATTTCGGCGTCCGTTTTTCAGTCAACTAAAAAAATCTGATGTAAAAAAAAGTAACAGTTTTGATGACCTCGGGTGTCTAATAAGCAACGAGGTTATCAAAATGAAAAAAATTGTCACATTAATCATTGCATTTTCAGCTGCCTTTCTTTTCGCAGACGGGCTGAAAATCACAGTCATGGACAAAGATTTGGATTTCCCGCTTGAGGGAGCAAAAGTATCTTTAGAGTCCGACCCCAAAATCACAGAAATTGCCGACGAGGACGGAAATGTCCTTCTTTCTATTCCTGATTCAGTTACTTCCGGATCCGTCAAGGCAAAATTCCCCGGCTACCGCGATGGCAGCGTAAAATTTTCTTCTACAGACGAGAGCCTGACAATCTATATGAGCATCGCTGACGTAATCGAGGGTAAGGAACTTGTCGTAAACCGTGCGGCTCCTGAGAAAAAAGAGGAAAAAATCGGTGTTGCGACAGTAATGTCAAAAGAGCAGATGCACACGACGGCGAACATCGGTATCGCAGAGGACTGTATGGCTTCAATCCGCACTTTGCCAGGAGTTTCTTTCAGCGGAGCCTGGGGCAGCGAGCCTTCAATCCGTGGAGGTGATCCAAGAGAAGCAGCCTGCCTGCTCGACGGAATGTACACAATCTTCCCTTGGCACTGGGGCGGTGGAGTTTCAATCTTCAATCCGTCAATGACTGACACAATCAAGCTTTCAAACGGCGTATTTTCTGCAAAGTATGGCCGTGCCAGCGCAGGTCTTCTTGAAGCAACGACAATTACACCTGACTATGAAAATTTCCACTTAAATGCAGGATATTCAACGACCTGTGCCGATGCCTTTGCCCAGATTCCTTTTGGCAAGGATGTGGGCGGAATGCTTCTCGGAGCTCATGTCAGCTATCTTGATCCTGTCGTCTGGGCCTTCAAGAAAATGGGCAGCAGCGACCTTGATTCAATCAAGCGGGCTCCATACATCCGCGATGTCTTCATGAAGACAAACCTTACACCGACTCCTGAGCTTTTTGTTTCTGTAATCGGCTTCTTCGGAAGTGACGGCCTTGAAATGAATCAGACTGAAGAAAAAGACGGACTGAAAACAAAGGCAATTATGGATTACGACATTTATCAGGCACTTGGCGGCATCAACGTAAAATATCTTGCGAACGATAAATTGCTTTTCCACGGAAATTTCGCCTACAACGGAATGTTTGAGGATATGGACATGAACGTTACGGAAAGCGGCTCGATCAAGTACAACGATGAATTCGTAAGCAAGTACGGTTCTGCCTTCCCGGGTGTAAAAAACGGAGGCTCATACAATATTCCTGAATTGAAGTCACAGATTACTGAAAAAATTGACAATCACCTTGTTTCAGGACGACTTGAGTCAGAAATCGAGCTGACTGAGAGAAATCACCTCTGCGTCGGAGTTGAAGAAACTTTCTCAACTGCAAAAACTACTGAAAAGCAGAACGGCTGGACTGACATCGAAATCAATGGCACAAATCTTTTCAGGCGGGTGGATTATTCAAGCGTAAGTGACGGAAACTGTATTTATGATCACGCGGCCTTCCTCTGCTGGACTTTCGGCAACGACAATGATTTGATCCAGTCTGAACTTGGCGTGCGCGGTGAATTCATCAGCCTGAGGAACAGCGGCGACGACTATACCATGAATTTCATTCCTGATGTCTGCCCGCGTGCTTCGGTCACCTATACTCCGTGGAGAAATACCAGCCTCTTTGACAAGGTTTCATTCACGGCGGGCTCAGGCCTCTTCGTTTCAATCCCTCGCGAAACAATGATTTTCACAAAGGACATGGGACTTGAAAGCTTTGAGATGCATTCGAACCGGGCAATTTTCAGTGTCCTTGGCACAAACGTTGATTTGAAAAGCGGCTGGAATTTCAAGCTTGAGTCTTACTACCGCTACTACCTTTCTCGAATCTATGCATATTCTTCTACGGATGCCAGCAGCAACTTCCAGGACGTTGCAATTCGTGCCGATTCAAACGGAAAGGGCCATGTATTCGGAATTGATTCGATGATTGAGAAAAAGGCTGGCGGAGCATGGGACGGTTATCTTTCTTACTCATTCAGCTGGGCAAGAATGAAAAATCCGGCTGGAATCAAGAGCGGCGTTTATGCTCCGAACTCAATGTACGGCGATCCTCTTGATGAATGGTATTATCCGCGCTACCACAGATTCCACACATTGAATCTCGTATCAAACTGGCATTTTAGAAAAAACTGGACTTTCACGGTAAAAGGCACTCTTGCGACCGGTGCACCAAAGGACAAAGTTGGCGATGTTGGATGCTATGCCGCAAGATTGGATGACGGAACTGTTATCCAGCGTTACACACGAAGCTCATTCTACAGCGATACTTTGCGAAATCAGATTTCATGCCCGATTGACTTGCGAATTGCTTACGAGTGGAAATCAAACAACGACAAGACTTCATGGGAATTCTATTTCGCGCTCCAGGATGTATTTGTAAATCTCTATTCACCAAAAGGCGACAAATCATTCAACAAATACACAGGCGAAATGAGCGATGTTGCAGAATCTGCTGATTTCAACATGGGAATCCCGATTCCGTCGGTCGGCATGAAAGTAAAGTTCTAAAAAATACAAAATTTGCTTAAAAAAAGTGACACTTCGGCCGTTCCGGAGTGTCTTATAATTAACAAGCCGATAACGTTGACTTGCTAAGGAGTAAAAAAATGGAAAAAGGTTTTAGTTTAATCGAATTGTTCAAGCTCGGCGGCCCTTTCATGTGGGTTCTCCTTGCTTTTTCTGTGGCGACAATCGCTATCGTAATCGAACGCTGCATTTATCTTGCATGGCACAACTGTAAGGTCGCGCCTATCCGAAACAAAATCATGGATTACTTGCAGCAGGGCAAAAAAGAAGAGGCCGAGGAATTTCTGGCTTCCTGCACACACAAACAGACAGTTGCATCAGTTCTTCTTGCACTCCTGCAGAACGCAAAATACGGTGAGAGCCGAATGGAGCGCGCCGCAGAAAGCGAGGCTCAGGAACGACTTCGCCGAATGGAGAACGGATTCAACTATCTCACAGCTCTTTCTTCACTTGCACCGCTCGCAGGATTTTTGGGAACAGTTTCGGGCATGATTGGAGCCTTCAAGTCAATCGCAGAGGCAACGGACGTAAACGCACAGCTCGTTGCAGGCGGCATTTACGAGGCTTTGATTACAACTGTTTTCGGTCTGATTATTGCAATCGTCGCCCTCGTCGCATACAATCTCCTGATTCAGAAAATCGACAAGTTTGCGGCAGAGACTTCAAAGGCAATCAATGATCTGGTTCCAGAGTTAATCGAAGCAAAGGCCATTTGACTGACAAGCGGGGAACAAAGAGATGATAAAACGCTTTGTACGGCATAATGTTGAGGACGCGGGAAGTTCTGGTTCTTTGAACGACCTTTCCTTCCTGCTGATAATTTTCTTCATCGTTATTGCGGGCTTTAACGTGAACAAGGGCTTCCTTCTGAACCTTCCTTCAAAAGAAAAGCCGATTGTGGTTAATACCGAGGACATATTGAAATGCAGCCTGCTTGCGGACGGAAGAATATTAATAGAAGGAAACGAAGTTGCCATTGACGAGCTGTCACAAAAAGTTACGGCTAAGCTCCAGAAGTGGCCGAACATGACATTCCTTCTTACGATTTCACCGGACGCGCACTACCAGAGTGTCGTAGATGTGATTTCAACGATAAGAAAGCTGAAAGTCGAGAACTTTTCGTTCAGAATGGAAAACGCGGGCTAAGCGAGGTAAATTATGGTCAAGCTAAAAATGAAAAGGCGGAATCCGTCGATTACAACATCATCAATGTCAGACATCGGCTTCCTGCTTTTGATTTTCATCATGCTGATTTCCCTTATGAATCAGCGTTATGAAGAGAAAATCAATTATTCGGAAAGCACTGTTCTGGAGCGGACTCAGGCCGATTCAAACTTTGAGATATGGGTTCAGAAAAACGGAATCATTTCAGCTGACGGAAATGAGCTGGATTCAATTTCTCTGGAAAAGGCAATCGTTGCTGCAATCGCAGAAAATCCTTCCGTCCGGATTCATGTGATTGCGGATAAGGACACGCCCTACAAATACGTGAATTCGGTGGTCGCTGTTTTGCAGTCGCTTCAGCACAGGGTTGTAAGTTTTGTCGTAAAGGAAAAATAAGGAATATAAAAATGAGTGCAGAAAAAATTTCTAAATATTCAGGATTTGCCCGCCCGTTACTTTTCGCTTTCGCACTTCTTCTTCATCTGGCGGCATTTTATTTCATCAATTTTACAGCAAAAGAAGAAGAGATTGATACTGTTGATTTTAGGGAAGCCGAGGTTTTTAAACTCGTGGATGTTCAGGAATTTGTTCCGCCTCCGCCTGCTCCAGTCGAAAAGAAGGAAGTTGTGACTGTTTCAAATCAGCCCAAGGCTTCTGAGAATTTCGTGGAGACAAAGGAAGAAGTTGTAGTCGAGCGTGAGGAAATTGTCTATCTCCCTCAGCACAAAATTTCTTCCGTTCCGATTATCCCGAGCCGGGAAGTGCTTTCGCGAATTGTCTATCCGCCGATGGCACTCAAACAGGGAATCGAAGCCGTGGTCTATCTGGAGCTTTTCATCGACTCAAACGGCTCCATAAAGAAGATAAAAGTCCTGAAAGACCCAGGCCACGGTTTTGCTCAGGCTGCCGTAAAGGCTCTGGAGGGCGTGACATGTGTTCCTGCGAACGCAAATGGAAAAAATTGCGCGGTACGTTACCGATACCCGGTAAAGTTCACATTGAATTAGCAGATTTTTTCTGCTAGATTTAGGATATGCAGTCTTTGCAAAAAAAATGCGGATTATTTAGCGGTTTTGGCTCATTTTCATTCTATCTTGATGCGCTCAAAATCGCTGTTCCCGTAATGGCTCAACTTTTGATTCAGAATCTTGTCTCTCTGATTGACAATTTTATGGTTTCCGGCCTCGGAGACGTAAAAATGTCCGGCGTAAATATTTGCGGGCAGATTCTTTTTATGTTCATGGTATTTGCCAACACAATCTGCATGGCTGGCGGCATTTTTATGACCCAATATTCCGGGGCAAAAGATCAGAACGGAATGAGGCAGGCTTTTTGCTTCAAGCTTTGGGCTGGATTTTGTGTGCTTTCAATCTATATGCTTTCGTGTTTTGTCTTTCCGCGCAAAATACTGAGCTTTATGGTTGTGGGAAACTCCCAGGCTGCATTGATTCTCGATGAGGGCGTCAAATATATGCGGATTATGGGCGTCATGGGCCTTCCGTGGATTATCTCAACCATGATTTCATCTTCCCTGCGAGAAATTGGTGAAGTCCGCGTGCCTCTCGTGATTTCCGTAATCGCTACGGTCGTGAACACAGTCCTCAACTTCATTTTGATTTACGGGCATTTCGGTTTTCCCCGCCTGGAAGTTCAGGGAGCCGCAATCGCCACGGTTATCGCTCGGCTGGTTGAAATGTTGGCATTCATTTTCTACATGATAAAAAAACGCCCGCCTTTCGTAATTCAGTTTTTCGATTTATTCCGCGTGAATTTCGGTCTCTTCAAAGAAATTTTCAAAAAAGCATGGATGATAATGTGCTCGGAAATGGTCTGGGCACTTGCTGAAACAATCACAACGGCTCTTTACAATGGAAGGGGTGGTGCGGATGTAGTTTCGGGAATGTCGGCAAGTTTCGCAATCGCCAACTTGTTTTTTGTGGCTTTCAGCGGAATCTGTACAGCAACCGGCGTAATCATCGGCAAGGACTTGGGCAGTGGAAGTCTCGAAAAGGCCCGCCAGGAAAAAGTCTGGCTTTTAAATGGTGCAAAAATTTTCGGACTGTTCTTTACAATCGTTGGTTTGGGCTGCATGTTTTTGGTCCCAATCGTATTCCGAAAGCTCAGCTTCGAATCCCAGAATATCTGTTCGCGGATGGTTTTTGTGATGGCTCTTTATATGCCGCTTTGGGTTTACATAAACGGACAGTTTTCGGTGAGCAGGGCTGGCGGCGACACAATGATGGGAATGCTCGTGGATGGAATCGGTAATCTTTTCATCGTTATTCCTGGAATCTTCTTCATGGCCAAGTTTACTCTGATTGGTCCTGTTGCAATGTATGCGATTATCAAGGCCGTGGAAATCCCCAAAATCGCAATCGCCCACTTCTGGCTTAAAAAGGAGAAGTGGCTTGTGAATTTAGCAAAATAGGGAAATTTTCTCAAAAGCGAGCGGAGTTTGTTGCACTCCGTCTCTTTGCTGTGTATTAATCACAGCATTCAGAAGCACAGGAAGAGCTGCCACAGTCATTGGAGTCACATCCGCAGTCACTGGAATCGCAGCAAGTTGAGTCACAGCAGTCAGAACCACATCCGCAGTCGCATGAGTCGCAGGTGCTTCCTTTTATGGCTTTGACGCTTCGGCCCATTTCAGAAAGCATTTTTATGTCACCTTGGATTGTGCTTCCGCTTGTGGTGAGCATGTTTCCTGTGATTGTCGCGCTTGCCCCGCTCTGGAATGCTTTTTTGCCGTTTTCGCTAAGAAGTTTTCGGCCGGCAGCAAGACGGATGTTTGCTTGGGGATTAATGAAGCGGAACATTGCGATTGTGCGCAAGATTTCTTCTTCGGAGAGAGGCTTGTTTTGCGCAAACGGAGTGCCCGGAATTGCCATAAGCGCATTAATCGGAATTGAGCGGATATTAAGCTCAGAAAGAGAGAGTGCCATGTCGATTCTGTCTTCAAAGGTTTCTCCCATGCCGATGATTCCGCCGGAGCAGACGCAAAGACCTTCTTCCTGTGCGATTTTGATTGTCTCGATTTTCATGTCGTAAGTGTGGCTCGTGCAGATGTTCGGGAAATTGCGGCGTGAAGTTTCGATATTATGATGATAGCTTGTGACTCCGGCTTTTTTTAAGCGTTTGAACTGCTCGCGCGTGATAAATCCCATCGACGCGCAGAGATTTATCGAAAGCTCTTTGTTCATTCGCTCATAAACATGAATCGCCTTGTCAAAATCCTCTCCAGTAAGTGCTTTTCCTGCCGTGACGATTGCGAATCTGTTTACGCCTTCGTTTTGATTTGCTTTTGCCGCCTGAATGATTTTTTCATCATCCAAAAAACTGTATTCTTCACAGCCTGTGTGATTGTGCGCGCTTTGTGCACAGAATTTGCAGTTTTCACCGCAGCGACCGCTCCTGCCATTGATAATAGTGCATAAATCCACGTTCTCGCCCTTGAAATGCTCTCGGATTTTGTCGGCAGCAGCTGTAAGCTCGTCAAGATTGCAATCCTTAAAAAAGGAAAGGTCGTCATTTCGTGAAAGTCGGAAGCCATCGATTATTTTTGATGCAAGTTCGCTTATTTTTAAATTTGACATTTTTTATCAGTCCTTTTGAGAATTACATTCGGGGGGTGACTGACAAAGATGCTTGGACATTACCCGAGTGTAATTGTATGAAAGTCTATCAAAAATCTGGAAGAATGTAAACTTAAAAATGATATTATTGGTTGACAATAAGTTAATGATAGCAGGTCCGCAGAAGATGAGTAAACCCTATTGACTAAGTAGGCTATTGCCTGTAGTATAAACCTACTATTTTACTAGGAATATCTAACTGCTTTGCAAGTTGCATTTTATCGGGCATCCGTGCCCGATGGCTAACGCCAAGTTTTAAGAGGTACAAAATGGCATTGGACGAACAGACAATTTACCGCGAGCATCCGTGTTTCGGGCCGCACAAACACAACAAGGGGCGTATTCACTTGCCAGTCGCCCCAGGCTGCAACATTGAATGCCGCTTCTGTGACAGAAAAATCAATGAAAGCGAGAACAGACCGGGCGTTACAAGCACCGTTCTCAAACCCGAAGAAGCCTGTGAATACATCCGCCGCGCGCTCGAACGCTGCCCGGAACTTACAGTCGTGGGAATTGCAGGACCTGGTGACACGCTTGCTACTCCCTACGCGCTTGAAACATTCCGGCTTGTCAAAAAAGAATTTCCTCAGCTGATTCGCTGTATGAGCACCAACGGACTTTTGTTGCCGGAAAAGGCGGACGAGCTTGTTGAGGTTGGAATAGACACGCTCACAGTCACAGTCAATGCCGTACAGCCGGAAATCGAAGCCCAGCTCAACAACCGAATAATTTATCACGGAAAAATTTACACAGGAGTCGAGGCCGCAAAAATTCTGATTCAAAATCAGATTGAAGGAATCAAACGCCTTTCAGACACAGGAATGTTAATCAAAGTGAATACGGTTTTATGTCCTGGAATCAATGACTGCCACATAGAAGAAATCGCTTACACTGTAAAAGACGCAGGCGCGCACATCTACAACATCATTCCGCTGATTCCTCAGAATGAGCTTAAGCACCTGGAAGCTCCGACATTCAAGCAGCTTGACGATGCCCGAAAAGCCGCGTTCCCATACATAAACATTTTTACCCACTGTGCTCATTGCCGTGCGGATGCAATCGGAGTTCCAGGCGAGTACGACATCGGAAGTGAAATCTACATGGGCCGGGTTAACACGAAGGAAACTTTTTCTCACGGGTGATTCTTGTCATTGCGATTCTAATTTTGTGAGACGCAAAAATATCGCCTATCCCAGTGGTATTTTCCTTAAAATAGTTATATATTTTTCTTAAAGGAGAAGCTGGGAATGGCTGCACGAAGAGATTTTGGCTATGACTTAATCAGGATAATTGCAATTTTAATGGTTGTGATGATTCATGTTTCGGCGTATGTCGTAACATATTTTGATCCTGACACAGACAATATCACGTTTGTTATCGGAAACATTTTTAATGGTCTTGGGCGTGCAGGAACTCCGCTTTTTATGCTTCTTTCGGGGGCGCTGCTTTTGAACGAGGAAAAACAGTTTGATACGCAGCGATTTTATTCGAAGTCTCTTTTGGGAATCTGTATGCTCCTTTTGTTCTGGCTTTTTTTCTATGCGTCGTGGCGGACTTTTGGGCTTCCCCGGTTTGCTGGAAAACCAGTCGAATCAAAATTGTTCTTGGATTATCTTCTTCGGCTTAGAGGTCGGTTCCCGCATCTTTGGTATCTGTTTATGCTTGTGGGGGCTTATCTTGCGGTTCCTGTTCTGAGGCTTTTCGTGAAAAAGGAAAACCGTAATTATATTCTGGGCTTCATTGTTCTTGCAATTGTGGTGCAGTTTGCTTCTCAGTCTTTAGGTGTTTTTACTTATGGAATGGATTTCACAGTTCGTGATTTTATGAACAAATTCCATTTTGAATATGCCACTGGATATATTCCGTATATGCTCGCTGGCTGGTATCTTGTCACTTTCCCGCCAAAAGGTAAACTCCGGAGCCTTATTATCGTTTCTGGTTTTGTCGCCCTCGTTTTTATTGTGCTTTCCGTTCAGTTCAAAATCAATTCAAATCCGAAAATTCGTGATTATATGGTGGAGATGAACACTTTGCCTGCATTCGTTTATGGTGTGGGAATTTTTACGCTTATGAACTCCATATCTGGAGGCCAGGAAACAAAAGGAAAAGCAGTGCAGCTTCTTTCGGCTAGTTCGTTTGGAGTTTATATAACGCATGTCTTTTTTCTTGACGTTTTTCTCGTGCTCATTCCGTACAAGTCTTTCGCCGAATCCAGGCCGTTTGTGTATATTCTTTTGATTTTTGCCCTGACTTTTACGAGTTCATTTGCTGCGACATTAATCTTTTCAAAAATCAAGGGAATTCGAAAACTTGTCAGGGCTTAGGAAACTGCTGATTAGCACTTGAAACTCCGACATTCAAGCAGCGCGACGATGCCCGAAAAGCCGCGTTACTTGTTGTTTATCACCAAAGCCCCGATTACGCCGGGAACCCAGCCGACAAGTGTAAGAAGGGTAACGATGATGATTGAGCCACAGCCTTTGTCCAAAACTGCGAGTGGCGGAAAGAGAATGCACAATAATACGCGGAGAATGCTCATGATTTAGTCCTTTTTTTGAATAGATTATAGCACATTATTCTGATTCTGTCGCAATGTTTATATGGAAGCACTCGCTCTCTTCAAGTAATCTTGTAAGAAGCAAAAATAAAGCCTACCCGTGTGGTGGCTAAAGTCAATAGATTCGATTGTGCGAGACTGAATAATCAATTTGTTACCATAATCCACGAAAGAATCTGCCTAGACCAAGAAAATCATTGTCATCATCATCTTCTTCATTGCTTAAATCAGTATCGTCAGTTCTATTCCATGGGGAAGTAAAATGAAGATCTCCCGAATCCATTTCCATAGATAAATTGTCGTCCATGCGCATGTGCAGATTACCGTCAGAGTCCATGCCCATGCTGTCGTCTAGTGGCATAATAAAATCACCATCTGAATAATCAAAAATCATGGGAATCCTCCATAAAATGATAGAATGATTTTTATTCTGTTTCGCAATATGTACTTATTTTGAGTGCTGACATTTTATATCAAAAGTATATCAGAATTTGCACAGAAAACAAGTTGCGAATTGAATAACAGAAATGCTTGACTAGTATAATAATATAGTATAAATTTAAATCGTTGGAACACCAAGCAAGGTGGGCTGTCTCCTAATCTTAACGAATGGGAGACTCGTGCAGATATGACGAATTACGAAAAAGCGATGCTTGGCATTGCGATTGTAACTTTGCTTATAGAAGCACTCGCTCTCTTCAAGTAATCTTGTAAGAAGCAAAAATAAAGCCTGCCCGTGTGGTCAAACTCTGGCAGGCTTTCAATCAGCTGAAAGGAGACAACCACATTGCTATGGTGTTCCGTCTTTTTTAATATAGCATATTTCGGGTAAAAGTCAAGATAATGGGATTATTTCTAAAACACATCATCTTGCTCATCTTCGACAGCTTTAGCATTGCTAAAATAATAGTATAGAACAAGATGAGCATCTTCAAAATGAAAGACACTGTTATCAGCTACACAGTCCAAAGCAACTGTTTCTAAATCATCGGCAAGTTGAGTATTCTCACCCCAAATTGCAGAAAGCTGACAAGAACCGTCTTTTAAGTTTTGAAACCAATGCTCAGCTTTTTGTAAAAAAGAATGTATGTTAGGATCAACCTTATCTATGATCTTCGGTTTACCGTAAGTTTTAGCGATTCTGTCTTTTACAGAATTAAAAGCATTTTGAATTTCCGTACCATATTTGTTACATGTAACGGAGTCAGAAATTGCTCTTATCTGATATAAACCAACCTTTTCATTTACATATACCGCATAATATGAAAACATCGGGTGACTTTTCTTTGGTTTCACCAGATAGACATCATCTTTCATAAAAGAAGGCTCTTCTTCACATTGTGCAGAGATTTCATCAAGAGACATTCCCATTTTCAAGCCAAATGGAGCTGCTAAAATTGTGAATGGAAGCAGTGCAAAAATTAAAGTCAATAATATTTTTTTCATTGTAAAATCTCCTTGCTATTTAATTATACAATGCTTTTTCTGCTATTTCTTCGATTTGTTTTTTGCCATGACGACAATGTAGCCGTTATCCCATTTTTTGACTTTTGTGTATCGCTCAAGATTCTTTGAAGTCAAAAATGTCAGGGTTGTGCCATTAAAAGAGAAAGTTGAATAATTGCCTTTGCTGCTCAAAAATGCCGTTGTAGATTTCTGCATAGAAACAGATTAACATGATTGCTGAAAATTTCCAATAAATTCTTTTGTTGGCTTTCTTCTCCACTATCTTACCCACTTCAATTTTTCCTGCTACAATATTTCCATGAGTTCATATTGCACAGAATGTGGTACGCTTCTTGTCGAAAAGGAGCTTGAAGGTGAGGGGCTTGTTCCTTATTGCGAAAAATGCGGTCAGTATCGGTTCCCGCTTTATAACGTGGCTGTCAGCATGATTGTTATTGATGAGTCAACTGGAAAGATTCTTCTGATTCAGCAATATGGGCGGCCTGTTTATATTCTTGTTGCGGGCTATGTGAACCGTGGTGAGAAGCTTGAGGATGCCACCGTTCGTGAAATCAAGGAAGAAACAGGCATGACTGCAAGCCGAGTTCATTTCAACAGAACGAGTTTCTTTGAAAAGTCAAACACGCTTATGTGCAATTTTACGGCTTTCGTAAAAGATGCTAGCGAACTTAATCCGAACAAAGAAATTGATTCTTACAAATGGTTTGCTCCAGATGAAGCCCGAAAGAATATTCTCCCAGACAGCCTGGCTTCTAAGTTTTTGAACGCTTATCTTGATGGGCGTTAGTTCAACGCCCACTTATTTCCTTTTACCGGCTCATCTTAAAAATTTCCAGCATATCTTCTTCATTCAGAAGTTTTGCTGAGCCTTTGGGGCCGCCGGTGCCCACGTAGCATTTGTGTGCCATGAGTTTTAAGTCTTCGTCGCAGGCTTTTACGCCCAGTTCGCGGAGATTTGTCGGCATTTTGATTTCGCGGTAGAAATCTTCCATGGCTTCGATGCCTTTGAGCGCGATTTCTTCATCTGTGCCAGCCTTTTCAACGTCCATTACATTGATTGCGAATTTTTTGAAGCGGGGGAGGCAGTCTTTGTAAACGTATCGTGCCCAGCTTCCCCAGATTGCCGCAAGCCCTGCACCATGTGCCACGTCGTAAAGACCTCCAAGCTCGTGCTCCAGTTTGTGAGTCATCCAGTCGCCGCCGTCGTTTCCGCAGCCTGTGAGTCCGTTGTGCGCGAGGCTTCCTGCCCACATGACTTCGGCACGTGCGTCATAATTCTTGGGATCTTTTGCAAGAATCTTTGCGTTTTCTTTGACTGTGCGGAGAAGGGCTTCTGCCATTGAGTCGGTGATTTCCATGTTGCCGCCGTTCGTGAAATAGCGTTCCATTGTGTGCATCATTATGTCCGTGCAGCCACAGGCAGTCTGATAATCCGGCAAGGTCATCGTAAGTTCCGGGTTCATGATTGCAAAGCGCGGACGGCCAAAATCACTTGAATATCCGCGTTTGACAAGCCCTTTTTCCTTTGTGATAACAGAAGAATCGCTCATTTCGCTTCCTGTTGCCGCAATCGTGAGAATAACGCCAATCGGAAGACAGCCTGTTACTTTTCGCTTGTAGTCGTAAAAATCCCACACATCGCCGTCGTTGGCCACACCGTAACCAATCGCCTTTGCTGAGTCAATCGCGCTTCCGCCACCCACTGCGAGGAGGAAATCAATTCCTTCTTTTTTGCAAAGTTCAATTCCTTCGCGTACAAGCCCAAGGTGAGGGTTGGGAACAGCACCGCCAAGTTCCAGATAGTTGATTCCGGCTTTGTCCAAAAAGCCTTTGACACGAGGCAAAAGACCTGAGCGAACCACGCTTCCGCCGCCATAATGAATCAAAACTTTCTTTCCGCCGAATTCCTTAATCAAATCCGCGACTTTTTCTTCGGTGTTCTTTCCGAACACGACTTTTGTAGGTGTATAATAATTGAAGCCGAACATTTTTCCTCCGTAATAGTGGTATGTGCCAGATGATTTTATAATTGTAAGTTGGGAATATCTGAAAAGCAAGGAATTTTTCGGGATTGATTCTTTGCTTTTGTATAAGTTAAAATTAAGCATGAATATTTTAGTTTTGGGCGGAACAAGATTTTTTGGAATTCACACGGTAAATGAACTTCTAAAAAATGGCCACAAAGTTACGATTGCGACGCGGGGCACTTCATCAGATTCTTATGGTGAAAGAGTCAGCCGTCTTGTGCTTGAGCGGACGAACGCCGAAAGCTTAAAGAATGTGCTTTCCGGCAGACATTTTGATCTTGTGATTGATAAGATTGCCTACAGTTCCAATGACATCAGAAAATTGCTGGACGTGCTTGATTGCGACAAATACATTTATATGTCAAGCACGGCCGTCTATGAAAAAAAGCATTTTGATATAAAAGAATCTGAATTCGATCCGCTTTCAAAAAAACTTGTCTGGTGCGACCGGCCTGATTTTTCATACAGCGAGGTAAAACGCCAGGCGGAATGTGCCTTGTGGCAGAAATATTCAGACCGAAATTTTATTGCGGTGCGTTACCCCTATGTAATCGGAAAAGATGACTACACCAGGCGCTTGCAATTCTATGTTGAGCACGTCCTTAATTCACTTCCCATGAAAATCGACAACCTTGACTGTCAGATGAGCTTTATCCGCTCCGATGAAGCCGGTTCCTTTATGGCTTTTCTTGCAGACAAAGATTTTAAGGGGGCTGTAAACGGGGCTTCTTGTGGCACAGTCAGCTTAAGGCAAATCATAGAATATATCGAAAAGAAATCTGGCTCAAAGGCGGTTATTTCTGGCGATGGCGAAAATGCTCCCTATAACGGTGAAGTTGAGCACAGCATAAACACCGACAAAGCCCGCGAACTGGGATTTAATTTTACAAATCTGCATGAATGGATTTATGAGCTGCTTGATTATTTTATGGAAAATAAAAGCTGAAGAGTGTGATTTCTGTCAAAGTTTCGCAAGTGTTTCCTTTTCCATCTTTTAGGAAGAGTGCAAGCAGTGCGGCCGCAAAAATAATGTTCAGGCCAAGACTCAAAACATTTTTGCGCCCGCTAAAGCCTATTTTTTTGAGCCGCTTTATTTTCTCAAGAACCGCCAGCTGCCTTTAGGGCAAAAACTTAGCCAAGCAATGCCTTGACACATTCCTCAACTTTGGCCATGTCGGCAGTAGGCTCAAAGCGGGCTACTACGTTTCCACTTCGGTCAACAAGGAATTTTGTGAAATTCCACTTGATGCCAGGTTTTTTAGCCCAGTCTGGATCTGCGGCATTGAACATATTTTCGAGAACTCCCTTCAACTCATGCTCGTCAAAGCCTTCGAATCCTTTCTGAGATTTGAGGTATGTGTAGAGAGGAAGTTCGTTCGGGCCGTTTACGTCAGATTTTTTCATCTGCGGGAAGGTTGTGTTGTAGTGAAGTGAGCAGAACTCGTGAATCTCATCGTCGCTTCCCGGAGCCTGACCGCCAAACTGATTGCAAGGAATGTCAAGAATCTCAAGGCCTTTTTCGTGGTAGTCCTTGTAAAGCTGCTCAATTGGTGCGTACTGTGGGGTGAATCCGCAGCCTGTTGCAGTGTTTACGATAAGAATTACCTTTCCCTTGTACTCAGAAAGTTTAAGTGTCTCGCCTTTGCCTGTTGTTACTTCGTAATCATAAATCATAGTTTAATCTCCTTGTGTTTGTGTTGATTATTTATACTGGCGTGCAAATTCTCTTGCAGCCTTTAAGTCATCTTCGTTTGGTCTTCCTTTGTGGAGTGCCTTGAACTCGCCTTTGCAATGGAATTCTTTTTCATCAACTGGAATTCCGACTTTAGCGGCTTCGGCCTTTACTTTTTTGTAAGTTGAATTGAGCAGGGCTGCCGAACCGAAGTTTACAATCTTGCCGACTTTGTCCTTTGAAAGACCAGCGATAAAAGAGCGGACTTCCGGGTCGATTGTAAAAGCATAGTAAGAATTTCCCAAAAACAAAATGTCGGCTTGCTCGTTAAGGCCTTCGCTGATTGGAAGGGCTTCAACGCCAAGTTCATTTGCAACTGCTTCTGCAAGACGCTTTGTGTTACCGGTTTTAGTGTAATATCTTACAGCGAATTTCATATAACCTCCGTTTGAATAAATATTTAACTAAATTAGATTGTATACAATCTAAAAATTATAATAATGCCTCTGCCTCAAATTGTCAAGGTAAATTTTCAGAAATATAAAAAAAAAGGTTTTAGCTATTGCATAAGTAGGTTAAAACCTATAGAATAAACCTAGTAAGGCGATAGGTTATCCGTATTACCAGAAACAATCTTTTGCTTTACAGGGGTACTATGTCAGAAAAATATAAGGTTGCGGTTGCCACGAGCGATGGAAAAACAGTCGATTCTCATTTCGGACATGTTCAGTCTTTTTTGATTTTCGAAGTTGATGAAGAGAGCGGCAAGGCAGAGGACATCGGGGAGAGAGATGTCACGGCTGCCTGCTCAGGCGGCTCTTGTGGAGGAGTGCAGTCTGGGAGCGATTCTGGCTGCGGCGGTCACAACGGAGCGGGATCAGGCTCTTCTCCCATGGACGAGATTGCGAAGGCTCTGAGCGATGTTGACTATGTTCTGGTTGCGCGCATAGGCCCGCATGCAATCCGTGCACTGGCAAAATACGACGTGACTGCCTACGACATAGTTCTTCCGATTGAAGAAGCAATAGCAAAAATCAACGAATACAGAATAAAAATAAAAGAAAGAAAACAAAAGAGGTATTAGGTATGGCGAAAATTCTTGATCAGCCGCGATACAAGTGTGCGTTGGCGGCTATGCAGACTGTTCAGTCGATTACGGGGGCAATTCCTGTTCTTCATTCGGGACCGGGATGTGCTTCAAAACTGAACGACAACAATGGAACCAGCGGACGATACAGCCCGAACATCTTCCCTTGTACTTCGATTTCGGAGAAGGAAGTTGTATTTGGCGGTGCTGAAAAATTGCGCTCGACTATTCACAATGCACTGCGCGTAATCGACGCTGACTTGTTCGTGGTACTTTCTGGATGTACGGGCGAGATTATCGGCGACGACATCAAGGAAGTTGCTCAGGAATTTGAGGACGAAGAAAAGCCTGTAATCTGGGCAAAAACTCCTGGCTTTAAAGGCAACAACTACGTGGGCCACGACTGGATTTTGAAGTCAATCTTCGAACAGTACCTTAACCGCCCGGAAGTCCGCGACGAGCGTGAAGAAGCCGGCGGAACAATCAAAGGTCTGGTCAACATTTTCGCAGGCCCGCCGCAGCAGGATCCTTACTGGCTCGGAAACCTTCGTGAAATTGAGAGCCTGATTTCTGCAATCGGTCTCAAACCAAATACGATCTTCGGCTTTGGCCGAGGAATCGAGAACATCAAAAATGCCGCACGGGCTGAGTTCACGATTCTGATTTCGCCGTGGGTTGGTTTGGAAAGCGCAAAATATCTTGAGACAAAATTCAAGGTTCCGCTTTTGCATTATCCGATTCTGCCGATTGGTGCTACAGAAACTACAAAATTCCTTCGTGCTGTACAGGAATTCACTGGGGCGGATAAAGATCTGGTTGAAAAGGTAATCACCGAAAAAGAAGCTGAATTCTACTATTATATCGAGCGATTTGCAGACACCCTGCTTGAAACCCGAATCCTGGGCAAGCGTTTTACGGTTGCAAGCGACAGCCAGTACACTATGGCAGTCACAAAATTCCTTGTAAACGACATGGGACTCTTCCCGGAGAAAGTCTTTATCACTGACGATGCGCCGGAAGCCTTCCGTACACAGATTGCCAATGAGATTTCAAATCTCAACTACGGAATTCAGGCAGAAGTTCAGTTTACGACAGACGGTCACGACATTCACGAGCAGATTAAAAAGACCGACTTTGCGGGCACTCCGCTGATTATCGGCTCCAACTGGGAGAAAAAGCTTGCTGCTGAAATCGGTGCGCATTATGTGAACGTAAGCTATCCGATGCTTGAAAAGCTCGTAATCAACGACCACATCGCAGGCTACTCAGGCGGACTTCATCTGCTTGAGCAGATTTTCTCAGCCGCAATGAGCAAATTGAAACTTTAGGAGATAACCATGCCATATAACTTTAAAAACGCAAATCTTGCCGTTCGTGAAAACCGACTCGGCTCAATCACAGGTTTTGTGGGCGACCTTGAAACGCTCGTATACCGTTCAGAATGCGGCTCACTCAAAAACCGCGAGCGATGCTTCTCACAATCAAGCTCATGTCTTTCGGGCTGTGCCTTGAATGCCCTTGCCGCAATCCGAAATGTGGCAGTCGTCTATCATGCACCGGCAGGCTGTACCGCAATGGCCTCAAACGACAACGTAAAATTCGGCCAGATTGCAGCCAGAATCAACAAAACCACAAATTCGGTCTTTGTCTGCACGGACTTGAACGAAAAGGACACGGTTTTTGGCGCGATGAATGACCTGCGCAAAATCGTTGAGCACACCTACAACACTTACAAGCCGGACGCAATTTTTATCTCGACTTCCTGCGTTTCGGGCGTTATCGGTGAGGACGTTGACGGGCTGGCCGACGAAATCAACGAGGAACTTCCGATTCCTGTGATTCCTGTTCACTGCGAAGGCTTCAAGAGCCGAATCTGGGCGAGTGGTTTTGATATTTCCGATCACGCCGTTTTGCAGGGAATCGTAAAGCCACCGAAAGAAAAACGTAGAATCATCAACATCAAGAACTTCTACGAGAGCGCCCGCCCTCAGATTACAAAGATTTTCAACGAAGTCTTTGACGCAGATCCTCAGTTTTTGTACTGTAACTCGACAATCGAAGAACTTAGCCATTTGAGCGAGGCTCTGGCAACGGTCTGTATCTGCGGTACTCTGGGAACTTATCTTGGAAACGCTTTGGAAGAGACTTACGGCGTTCCTTATGTCCGCACAATCAACCATTCAGGTGTTACAGGATTTGAAACATGGCTTCGTGGAATCGGGGATGCAATTGGCCGCCGTGAGCAGGTTGAAGCTTACATCAGAAAACAGCGCGAGATTTTTATTCCGCAGATTGAAGAGGCAATCAAGCCGCTTCGTGGACTTCGGGCTGTAATCGGAATGGGACCAGGCTTTACTTACGAGATTGCCCGCGTTTTGCAGGAATTCGGCATGACAATCGATTACGCCCTTGCATGGCACTACGATTACAAGTACGACAACGGGGAAGTTCCGCCGGCACTGGAGCATTTGCTCAAAAACAGCCCTAAGGACATGAAGGTTGCCGTGGCCGACCAGCAGAACTACGAGGTTTTGAACATCCTCAACCGCTACAAGCCTGACGTTTACTTTAGCCGACACCCGGGTACAACCGTCTGGGCAATCAAGCAGGGCTATGCCGCAGTCTTCGTTGCCGACGAGTACACAGTCTTTGGCTACGAGGGAACTTTGAGCTTTGCAAAACTGATTCGCGACACCGTTACAAACCGCTCATTCGAGAAAAACCTTGCCGCCCGAATCAAGCTTCCGTATACAAAATGGTGGTACGAGCAGAGCAACGAAAAGTTCATCAACGCTGAAAGCAAACGCTAGAGTTTTATGACTCTACAGCAAATAAAATACATTCTTGGCGTGGCAGATTCTACTTCGCTCAACAAGGCTGCGGAAAGGCTTTTTGTCTCGCAGCCCTCTCTTTCAGCTTCTCTGCATGACGCGGAAGATGAGCTTGGCTTTCAGATTTTTAACCGCACAGCCCGCGGAGTGAAGCCGACAGAAACTGGTGCGAGATTCATCCGTGACGCCAGAGAATTTTATTCACATTACGAAAGACTTCTCAAAAAATATACTTCGTCAGAAAAGAAAACTTTTTCGGTCACGACATTGTATTATGCCTTTGCGCGGAAGGCCTTTGTCGAAATCGTAAAGGATTTTTCGGACGAGGACTATGATTTTGCTTTCTGCGAAAAAAAAGCTTCGCTTGTGATTGCGGATGTTGCCCTCGGAAAAAGCCAGATCGGCATTCTTTACTTGAGTGATTCCAACCGCGAGTCAATTTCAAAAAGTCTCAAATCGAATAACCTTGAATTTCATCATCTCACCGAATGTAATGCCTTTGTATACCTTCACAAAAATCATCCGCTGGCAAAAAAAGAGTCGGTCTCGCTCGACGAACTTTCGGATTACCGCTTCGTGACCTTTGACACCGACGATGTTAAGTCATTTTTCTCCGATGAAGTGATTGAACGCTACGGCCTGAATCAGGCGATTACGGTTGCTGACCGGGCCACGGAACTGAACCTTCTAAAAACTCTTGACGGCTACACTTTTCTTTCCGGTGTATTTGCAGAAGAAACGAACGAAGATTTTGTCCTTGTTCCGCTACAGAATCCCGATGACGGACTTAGCCACAGTTTTGAGCTGGGCTACATTTCAAAAAGCAGCGTAAAAATCGAAAAAATCAGCCTGAATTACATCGATGCGGTGCGGCGGACTTTGAATATCGCGGGCTTTGTGTGCTAAATTCGTACGGTCACTGAGCATCGTCGAAGTTACAGTCACAGTTTAATTCTTTTAAGAATTTTTTTTGTCCTAACTTATAGAAAAATCCTATAACACCTATAAAAAAAATATATTAGAAAAGATTCTTAAAAAAATATATACCTACTACTGTGCTAGGTAATAACGACCTAGAGAGGAGGCTTTATGAAAAAATTTACTTTAAAAAATCTTGGTAAGACTGTTTTGGCTTTGGCACTTGCCCTTTTGACTTTTGGCTTACTTTCATGCAAAAAGGAAAAGACTGAAGTTCAGACCGTTATCGTTGGTACAGGCTCTGACATGCAGCTTTACTGCTATCTTGATGAAAAGGGTGAGCTTGCAGGTTACGAGATTGACGTAATGAAGGCGATTGACGAGCTTTTGCCCCAGTATAAATTTGAATTCCAGACTTTTGACTTCAAGAACATTCTGCTTGCCCTTTCAGCAGGAAAAGTTGACATCGGTGCCCATGCCTATGAGTCAAATCCGGAGCGAAGGAAGAATTATCTTTTTACGGAATACGGCTACAATGACTTTTCAAAATACATCGTCGTATTGAAGGAAAATACTGACGTTCACTCCCTCAAAGACCTGGTTGGAAAGGCGGCTCAGGCTCAAACTGGAAGCGCGACTGGAGCAATTCTTCAGCACTGGAACGAAGACCACCCGAACGAGCAGATTAATGCCATTCTTACAGCGGCGCTGACTAACGAGCAGGTCGTTGCGGCAATGAAAAACGGCACTTATGACGCATTCTTCACAAATATTCCAAGCTTCAACCAGATTCAAAAAGAATATGGTGGAATTTTCCGTCTCGTTGAGGAGCCTATTTCAACTTCAGCGGCTTATTTCATTTTCAATCTGGACAATCCGACCCTCAAGGCTGATGTAGACGGAGCCCTCAAAAAACTGATTGATTCAGGCGAGCTTGCAAAACTTGCAATCAAAGACTTGGGCTCAGACACGACTAAAAACATCAACAAATAAAAACAAAGAAATGGCTTAGCTTATGGCGGATTTATTTTCTTGGCAAAGGCTGATTCAGAATTTTCCGATTCTGATTGTAAAGCTTCCGATTACTTTTGAGATTGTGGCGGTTGCCTTCACTTTGGGCTTTCTCCTTGCCCTTCTGATTGCGACTGCCAGAATCAAAAAAATTCCGGTTCTCAATCAGATTCTGACGGTATTCATTTCCTTTGAGCGGGGAACGCCCCTTCTGGTTCAGATGCTGGTGGTTTATTACGCACTTCCAATCGTGCTCAAGACTTTTTTCGGAATTGATTCACGCAGGTGGGAAAAAATCATTTTCGTTGACCTGGCCTTGATTTTAAATCAGGGAGTCTTTTTGGGCGAGATTTTCCGTGGTGCCATTCTTTCGATTCCAAAAGGTCAGAGGGAAGCGGCCATTGCCTGCGGATTTTCTGAATTCAACGCCTTTGTCAGGATTGTTCTTCCCCAGGCTGTGCGGGTTGCCCTTCCTTCAACCGGACTTACTCTGATTGGTCTTTTTCAGGAAACTTCGCTGGTCTTTATGATTGGCGTGATTGACATTATCGGAAGAGCCAGCGCGCTTGGAGCCACAACAGGCCACAGCCTTGAAAGCTACGTGATTATCGCGGTGATTTTTGTGCTGATTAATTTTGTACTCACGGCAATCACCACAAAAATCGACAAAAAGCTGACTTTCGGTGCGAAGCCTGTAAGGATGGGGGCAGTATGAAATTCAGTTTTGAGTATCTCTGGAAGTGCCTTCTTTCGGGCGTGGTTTTTATTCCCGTCACCCTCAAACTTGCCCTGATCCCGCTGGCTCTGGGCCTTGTCCTTGGAACTTTGATTGCGGTAGCCAGGATTTTCAAGGTTCCGGTTGTTGAGAAAGTGTTTAAAGTTTTCGTCGCAGTCTATTCAGGCATTCCGCTCATGGTTACGCTTTTGATTTTTCACTTGATTTACCTGAGCTGCTTTAAGCCCGGCAAAAACGGAACCATGCTGCTGGCTTATTTTACATTTACGCTGAGCAGGACAATCATTCTGAGTGAGACGATTCGCGGAGCTTTTCTGGCCATTCCAAAAGGTCAGTACGAGGCGGCCTACAGCTGCGGACTTTCGACTTTTCAGGCACTTAAAAAAATCATAATTCCCCAGATGATTCCTGTTGCCCTGCCGAATCTTACGAACAACACGCTGGGTTCAATCAAAAACACTTCGATTGTCCTTGTCCTTGGCGTGGTGGACGTGCTGAACGGTTCCACGATTCCCTGTGCGGACACTTACAGCTACGTTGAAGGCTATGTGGCGGCGGCGATTATCTATTGGGCTGTAAACGCGGTCGTTGAATTCTTCCTGGTTCGCCTGGAAAAGCATCTGTCGAAAAAAAGGTGAGGAAAATGATAAAACTTGAGCATGTGAAAAAATCTTTTGGCCATCTTGAAGTGCTGCATGATGTTTCCCTTACGGTTGAAGACGGAAATGTCGTCGTCATTTTGGGCCCAAGCGGCAGCGGAAAGACAACCCTTTTGCGCTCGATAAATTTTTTGGAGAGGGCAGACAAGGGCACTCTTTCAATCGGAGACATTTCGGTGGACCTGCACGCCGCAAAGAAAAAGGACGTCCTTAACGTCAGAAGAAAAACTTCAATGGTCTTTCAGAATTACAATCTCTTTGCGAACAAGACCGCACTTGAAAATATTGTTGAGGCTCTGGTCACGGGCCACGGAGTTCCAAAGGCTCAGGCGATTGAGCGGGCAAAACTGGAACTTAAAAAAGTCGGCCTTTCCGACAAAGAAGATTACTATCCAAGCCAGCTTTCAGGAGGCCAGCAGCAGCGTGTGGGAATAGCCCGGGCTGTGGCTCAGGACGCTGAGGTGATTCTGTTTGACGAGCCTACCAGTGCCCTGGACCCTGAACTTGTCGGCGAAACCCTTGCCCTTATAAAGCAGGTTGCAAAGGAAGGCCATACGATGATTGTCGTGACTCACGAGATGAGCTTTGCCGAAGAGGTGGCCGATAAAGTCGTATTCATGGACGGGGGCTACGTCGTTGAGGAAGGTTCTCCAAACGATATTTTTTATCACCCCAAGGAAGAGCGGACAAAGCAGTTTTTAAAGCGAATATTGCCGCCTTCTGACTACATTATTTAGGACACAATACCTGCAAGGAAAGCTGTATGACAAAAATCCGACACGCGAGTCTAAATGACCTTGAAAAACTGAGCGAGGTTGAATCCCTCTGCTTTCCACCAGCTGAGGCTGCAGGCCGGCAATCAATTGAAAGACGGCTTAAAGTCTTTCCAAATCACTTCTGGCTCCTGTTTGAATGTGACGAGACTGGAAATGAAAGGGAACTGATTTCCTTCATCAACGGCCTTGTCACAAGCCGGAAAGATTTGACGGACGAAATGTACGACAATCCTTTGCTCCACGAAGAAAAGGGCGACTGGCAGATGATTTTTGGCGTGGACACAAATCCTGCCTTCCAGCACAGGGGCTTTGCTTCCAAAGTAATGGAGCAGGTCATTTCTGACGCAAAAGACCAGGGCAGGAAAGGAATCGTGCTTACCTGTAAGAAAAAACTCCGCACATTCTACGAGAAATTCGGCTTTGTGAGCGAGGGCGTCTCGGATTCCACCCACGGCGGCGTGGTCTGGCTCCAGATGCGGCTGATTTTTTAAGGAAAAGCAGCAGATTTAGAAGAGGTCAGATAACCTGCTGCCCTTCCCGGTAAAAATTTACCAGCTATACTTATAAAATATATTTCATATCTCTGCCAATATTTTTTCTCAATAGCAGTAATAAGATTTTTGTATACATATTTTTTAATTATATCTTATATAGGAAATTTGTATTTGTCACACCTGTCAACATTCTGTATAAATAGCGTAATCTAAAATTTATACGGAGGTGTATATATGAAACCTTGCATTGTATTGATGGGAGCACAGCATGTCGGAAAGACGGCGCTCGGTAAAGGTCTTGCTGAAAAACTGGGAGTTCCATTTTATGACACTGACCAGATGGTTACAAAAACCTTTCAGAAGCATATTTGTGTTTTTTTCGCGGAAGGTGGTTATGAAAGCTACAGTTGGGCTGAAACAGAAATGTGCAAGCGTCTGGTAGCGGAATACAAAAATTCTGCCCCGATTTCTGCCGTAATTTCGACCGGAAGTGGCTTTTGGGCGGACGACACGGGAATCGCTGAACTCCGTAAAATCGGAAGTTTGTATTGGATTGACGGTGACATAGAACTTGGTGCCCAGCGCCTCATGGAAGAAGCAACTACTGATCCTGCAAAAATAAATCCCTACCTTATGAAGAATGGAAAATTCTACAATGTGTATTTTTCAGTTCCAAAAGTAGAAAAACTTGAGGATATCCGTAAGCACCACCTGGAATTGACGCTTCCTTCACTGGGAGTATATGAAAGCCTTGCGGATGTGGTCGTTCGTCCAGGGGATGCTTCGGTTGAAGAAAATGTTCAGCTTCTTTATGACAGCATTGTCTGGGATGAGGATGTAAAGCCTGACTATCAAAAAGCAGTATAAATCAGATTAAAAAAATTGGAGGAAAATATATGAAACCTTGCATTGTATTGATGGGAGCACAGCATGTCGGAAAGACAACTCTTGGAAAAGGACTTGCTGAAAAACTGGGCGTTCCTTTTTATGACACGGACCAGATTGTAACAAAAACTTTTGGCAAGCACATTACCGTGTTTACATATGAGCGGGGAGCAAAGGACGGCTACAATTGGGCTGAAACTGAGGCCAGTAAAATCCTTGTTGAAAAACTGAGTGGAAGCAAGCCTATTTCGGCAGTCATTTCAACAGGAAGCTGGTTTTTCCAGGACGAAACGGGCATTGAGGAGCTCCGTAAAATCGGTTCCCTTTACTGGCTCGACGGCGACATCAATTTGGGTGCTCAGAGAATTGTCGAGGAAGCTACTACAGACGAAAGCAAAAAGAATCCCCACTTAATGACCTATGGCAAATTCTATAATTTGTATTCATATCACCTTGATGATAAAGTCGAAACTTTTGAGGATATTCGCCAGAGTTATCTCAGGGTTACGATTCCGTCTCTGAAAGAATTTGAAAAACTCGCAGATGTCATTGTCCGCCCTAAAGACGCCTCTGTTGAAGAAAATGTCCAGCTTCTTTATGACAGCATTGTCTGGGATGACAAAAGTGAGCGTACGGCAAGCTGAAAAATTAACTCAGAATTGAAAAAAGAGGAAAAGACATGAAAAAAACAAACATAATTAAACTTGGATTTTTGAGCGTAACTCTTGCGGTGACAGTGTTACTGGGCTCCTGCGCTAAAAAAAATGCCAAAAATCTTCCCGTCCTGAATCTGACCCTTCTTTTAAGCTCAAATTATTCGCCTATCCTTCACCTAAACGCAGAAGGCGGAATCGCTGAAGAGCATGGAGTCTATCCGGTTCTGGAATATACAACCGGACTGGAGTCTGTTTTGGCAGGAAAGAGTGACGGAAGGCTGAACGCCCTGCAGCAGTCAATAATCGCCGGTGGAAATGGCAGCGATATCGTCATATTTGCGGGAACCATGGGTGGTGGACTTTTGCTCTTTGCAAACAAAAGCGTCGCAGAAGAAGCAAAAAATCCGGCAACCTGGAAGGGAAAAACTATCGGTGTATTTGCAGGTGCTACAGACGAGTGTGTAATCCGTTCCTCTCTCAAAGAAAAATATGGAATCGGTTACGATGAAGTGACCTATAAGTATTTTGAAAATGATGAGGCAATAATTGCCGCCTGCAAGCATGGAGATGTAGATATAATTTCACCCTATTATGCTTTAAGAGAAGTTGCGGAAGCTTCAGGTCTTGTTCAGATTGGTGAGCTCGTTGACCTTTCACCGGATTTTGCCTGCTGCCGCCAGACAGCAAACGGAGCAAAATTGAGGGCTGACCGTGCGTCATTTGTAAATTGGACAAAAGGCCTGATTTATTCATGGAAATACTTCAACACCAACGAAAAGGGAACTGTCAAAGTAATAAAAAAAGTAACAAGTCAGGATGACCAGTGGGTTTATGAGCATATTTATGATCCGGACGGTACAGGCCACATTACCTTCATTCCGGATCCATACTATAACGGATGTGCTCCACAATATGACGTACTGCTGGAGCTTGGCTTCATTGAACGGGAAAATGCCCGTCCGTTCGCAGATTATTTTGACATCTCGATATATGCAGATGCCCTTAAGGCAGTCATTGCTGAAAATCCTGGGGATCAATTTTATAAGGACATGTGGACTTATTTTGTGAACCACAATAATACATATCCTGATTTTGAAAAACTGTATCCCAAAACACTTTAACCAATAGGACGGTAGATGGGATAAAGAAGAAAAAATACGACCGGCTGTATAAAAAACAGAGAGCTTTCCTTTATGCTCACAGGTTTTGTGGAATGAAGGAAAGCTTTTTTGTTTTAAAATCACGCAAACGATATAAGAAAATCTTATTTCTGATATAGAAAATATATATAAATAGCTAAAATCTTTAACTTTTATAGAAAATTTGTATTTCACACGATTCTTTTCTTTTTGTATAACATAGCGTGTCAGTAGGTTGAATTTGATAAATTCACTTTCTACACGAGGAGGTCAAAATGAAACCCTGCATTATTTTGATAGGCGCGCAGCATGTAGGCAAAACAACGCTTGGCAAGGCACTGGCCGAAAAACTTGGAGTTCCCTTCATTGACACTGATCAGGAAGTTTCAAGGATTTGCGGAATTCATATTACAAAGTTTTATTTTTATGGTGGTCAGGAAGGCTATAATTTTGCGGAAGCTGGAGTAGGCCGTCTTTTGGTCGAGCGGTTTAAAAATGAAAAGAAACTCTCCGCTGTAATTTCGACTGGCAGCGGATTTTCAGGAAATGAAGACGGTTACCGTGTCCTGAGCCAAATTGGTACGTTTTATTGGCTCGACGGCGATCTGGAGATTGGCGCAAAAAGAATAATTGAGGAAGCAACAGAAGGTGCGAAAGATGAAAGCAAAAAGAATCCTCTGCTGTTTTCCTATGGCAAATTCGCAAATTTATATGACTATGCCGTAAACGATAAGGTCGAGACGGAAGAAGACTTGCGTAAAAGCTATCTGAAAAGCGAACTTCCGACTTTAAAACGCTATGAGAAATTTGCAGACGTGATAGTGCGTCCAAAAGACGCTCCGGTTTCTGAAAATCTTGACTTGCTTTACAAGAGCATTATTTGGGATGAATCAAAGGAACGAAAGGTCGTTTAATAAAACTTAAAAGAGGAAAAACTATGAAAAAATCAAATTTTAAAAAAACTGCTTGTGTTGTATTAGCTTGTCTAAGCGCTCTCTTTTTGTCATGTAATGAAAAGAAGGTTGCCGGCAAATATTCATTGAGTGTCGGCGTCGATATGGGAGATCCCTATGTAAATCCCCTGATTCAGCTTGCTGATGAGGAAGGATATTTTAAGGAATATGGATTGAGCCTGAAATTCGACCGCTTTGACCGTTCCGCAGAATTCGAGGCCCTTCAGGTCGGAAAAACTGACACCCTGTACGTTGAAATCATTCCCGAACTGGCACAGGCCGCTCAAGGAGCTGATTTGACGCTTTTTGCAGGAACAATTACTGGCGGTGAAGCGATTCTTGCAAACAAAAAAGTTGCTGCAAAAGTTGACCTGACAAATACTGACAACTGGCGCGGGCTGACAATCGCAGACCGAATTTTCTCAACTGATGAATTTATTACAAAGGGATATTTTTTAAATAAGGGGTGGGAATTGGAAAAAGATGTTCACTGGAAGCTCTTTGACTCATGCGAAGCAATTATCGCCGCCACATTGAACGGAACGACAGATATTGCAATCGTAGATTCATTTTTTGTGGACAGCTGTATATCTCAGGGACTGGTTTACCTTTTTCCGCAGACAACTCTAAAGGAAGATTATGTTTGCTGTCGTCAGACCGCAAATGGACCAAAAATTCGTTCTGACAGAGACGCTTATATCGCCTACCTTAAGGGGCAGATCCGGGCATTTAAAGTCTACAAGACCGATGAAGAGAAGGCTATAAATGCAATCGTCCGCGCTTCACGTCAGGATTTTGATTTTGTCCGCGAATATATGTATGACAGTGAAGGAAGCCAGAACATGACATATAATCCGGATCCCAATTACAACGGAACCCTTGAAGTATTTACGACTATGCTGGGGCAGGGGTACCTTCAGGCAGATGAGGGAAAGTCATTAAGGAAGCTCGAGGAATTTTTTGATATCTCCTTATATGCTCAGGCATTAAAAGAAGTAATCAGCGAGTACCCGGATGAAAATTTTTATAAGGATATGTGGACATATTTTGAAGCGAATAATAATCAATACCCTGACTTTTCAACTAGATTTTCAATCTGATTATCTGCATCTTCATACGGAAAAAATAATTGACAAACTAATAAAATGAGGTACAAAAATGAGTAAAGGACTACAAAAAAGAGTTGAGATTCGTGAAAAACGACTGCAAACAATTCTGACCTATCATGGAGATGCAAAAGGTCTTGTGGAAGGCTCAGAAAAAAATGAACTTAAGATTGGCCGCTTTAATTTCAGTCAGTGTGGGAACTGTCAGCAGGGCTGTGCCATCATGCAGGTATATTCCGTATTGGATGCAGCTGTTGTATCCCATTCTCCAATTGGCTGCTATGCCGGAATTTCTGCAAACTATTTTACCAATACGAATGTTGCTCAGATGCGCGGAAACCGGGACTTCCATCATCATGGAATTTGTACAAATATTCAGGAATCGGACACAATTTATGGCGGCATAAACAAATTGCGCCATGCCGTCGATGAAGCATACAAACGATATAATCCAAAAGTCATCTATATTACAACTTCCTGTGCGTCAGGCATTATCGGAGATGACGTGCAGTCGCTTGCAGAGGAAATGACGGACGAATTGGGAATCCCTGTCTTTGCCGTTGAATGTGAAGGCTTTAAGTCTCGAATCTGGTCAACAGGTTTTGATGCTTCTTTTAATGCGGTTCTCAATGCTGCCGTAAAACCACCCAAAAAGAAGCAGGAAGACCTGGTCAATATTTTCAATTTTAACGGAATTGATTCATTTTCCCCGCTTTTAAAGACCATCGGGCTTCGTCCAAACTATTTGATTGAGACCCGTACCACAGAAGAACTTGCAGAAATGACCGAAGCTGCCTGTTCATCTTCAATTTGTGAGACCCTTGCTACATTCATGAGCGACAAGCTTGAAGAATTATACGGCGTTCCACAGGTAAAAGCCCCTTCTCCCTATGGCTTGCAGTGGACTGACCGCTGGCTTCGTGCTGTGGCAGCCCTTACAAACAGACACTCAATCGTTGAGGCTGCAATCAGGAGCGAGCATGAGCGAATTAAACCGGAACTGGATTCTCTAAGGGAATTCTTCAAGGGAAAAAAGGTCTATGTCTTTGCAGGCGATGCTTTTGCTCATAATCTTGCCAGTGTCGCTCACGATTTGGGACTTGAAGTTATCGGCATCACGACTTTTCACCACGATAAAAAATATGATAATCCGGAAGTAAACACAGCGAAATATCTCGTACAGGCCGTCGGAAACGTGCCCAATGTTTCGATTTGTAATAAACAGCCCTATCAGGTCGTCAAATTCCTCAAACAATTAAAACCGGATTTTCTGCTTGTTCGCCATCCGGGGCTTGCGGTTCTTGGCTTTAAGCTGGGAATTCCTGCAATCATGGAAAATGACTCGGATAAGGCCGTTGGATATGACGGAATCCTTGACCTGGGGCGACGCATCAAGCGTTCAATGCAGTCAAAAAAGCTGTATAAGAATTTTGCAAAGCATACAGTCCTTCCATATTCAGACTGGTGGATGAGTGAAGACACAGATCCATTCACCTTTGTAGAAAAATAATTAGGAGAAAAATTTATGAATGGAGAAATTTCACAACCAAGATTCACCTGTGCGCTTGGGGCACAAAATACAGTCCTTGCAATTCCAAGGGCAATCCCTGTCGTTCATTCAGGACCTGGATGTTCTGGAGTTGTTCATGAATTTGCGACTTCCGGCTATCAGGGGGAATGTTATGCAGGCGGAAACCAGGTTCCGTCCACAAATACTGACGAAAGCAACGTTGTTTTTGGCGGTGAAAAAAAATTGCGGAGCGAAGTTGAGGGCGCGCTCAAAGTAATGAAGGGAGATTTATTCGTTCTTCTTTCCGGTTGTACGGCGGGCATCATCGGTGACAACACTGCAAGCGTGGCAAAATCATTTGCAGAGCAGGGGCTTCCTGTTGTCGGTGCAGAGACTTCGGGATTTAAGGGCACAAGTTATGTTGGTCATGAAATTGTCGAAAAAGCAATAATCGATCAGTTCGTCGGTGACGTTCGCCCTGCCGTTGAAAAAGGTCTTGTGAATGTATTTGCAGACGTTCCGGCTCAAAATCCTTTCTGGCGTGGCGACCTTGCGGCATTAAAAGAATTGATTGAAAAACTGGGCCTTAAAGTAAACATTCTTTTTGGCACGAGCAGTGCCGGTGTCTCTGAATGGAAAAATATTCCGAACGCTGAATTCAATCTGCTTGTTTCCCCCTGGGTCGGGCTTGATGTCGTGGAGCATCTTAAAAAGAAATACGGCACTCCATACCTTCATTATCCGGTTCTGCCTGTGGGCGGTAATGAAAGCAGCCGTTTTTTGCGGGAAGTAGGAAAGTTTGCAGGACTAAAAAAAGAATTTGTTGAGTCAGTCATTGAGCGTGAGGAAAAAATTTTCTATGACTACTTTGTCGGCACGGCAGATTTCTTTGCGACGCTTCTAATTAACCTGCCCTATGAATTGTACGTGACTGGTGACAGCCTTTCTTCCATTGGAATCACAAAATTCCTCGAGGAAGAAGTCGGTTATGTTCCGAAAGGCGTTTTTGTGACTGACAATCCGAATCAGAAAAATGAAGGCTTTGTAAGGCGCGTTTTTGAGGCGGAATTCCCTGAACATAAAGATACGCTTGTATTTGAGCCCGATTCTGAAAAAATTAAATTCGCAATCGAACCTGAATTGAAGAAGTCTGGCCGTGCGGTTGTGTTCGGAAGTGACTGGGAAAGGGCATATACAAAGAAAACTGGAAATATTTTCCTGTATTCAAGTGCACCTATAAACCAGCAGCTAATCCTTTCTAAAACTTATGTTGGTTATCAGGGTGGACTTCGCCTCATGGAAGACATTTACAACACTATGTTTGAGGGAAAAACAATTACGGGCCAAACTTTCCAGGAAAAACTTGGTTCATAAGCTTCATTTTGTCAATTCTTTCAGGCTGCCTTCAAAAAGGGCAGCCTTTTTTTACATATCAAAAAAAACTATAGCCTTAATAAAAAATTTATATTTCACAAGATTTTGTAATTCCTATATAACATACCATGTTGGTAGGTTATAGCTTTCTTGCCGGCATTATAGGAGGGTTCATGACTGAATATATCGTTCCTTTTGATTCTGAAAAAACTGATGAAGTTGCGATTGAAATCAAAAATCTGGGGCTCGTATATGAATCTGAAAATTCAATTTACGAGGCTCTGAAAGACATCAATCTGGACATCAAAAAAGGAGAGTTTATCTGTATCGTAGGGCAGAGTGGCTGTGGAAAAAGCACCTTGCTTTCGGTTCTTGAGGGACTGAACAAGGCTACCAGCGGCACTGTCAAAATCAACGGCAGGAATATTTCTGGCCCCGGCGTGGAGAGAGCCGTGGTATTCCAGAATTATTCGCTTTTTCCATGGATGACTGCCCGGGAAAATGTTTCTTTCGCCGTCTATGAAACAAGGAAAAAGAAGGGCGAAAAAATTTCACACAAGGCAGCTGATGAAATCGCCGACGACTTCCTTAAAAAAGTCGAGCTCAACCGCTACGAGGACAAGCTTCCCGGTGAGCTTTCAGGCGGAATGCAGCAGCGTGTTGCAATCGCCAGGGCTATGGCCTGCAATCCGGAAATCCTTCTGATGGACGAACCCTTCGGAGCTTTGGATGCAAAAATCCGCGAGAATCTGCAGGCTCTGCTTCTTAAACTCTGGCGCGAGGATGAAAAGAAAAAGACGGTTGTATTCGTAACCCACGATTTGAACGAGGCAATCCTGCTGGCAGATAAAATCGTGTTCATGATGCCGCTCAGAATTCATTCAGTTATTGACGTGGACATTCCACGTCCAAGGGTCAGGGAAGCGGTGTATGAGAGCCCGGAATACAAAAGATTGAGCAAAAAACTCAATCATCTGTTCTATAACGAAGTCACGAGTTTTGTAAACGACAATGAGGTGGTAATATGAAAAAAAGAATCTTTAACCTTCCAAATTTACTTTTTCTGCTTATCCTTTTGTGTTTTCTTCTTCCGAGTAAATATGCTTCAGAAATGCGCTCAGGCCTAAAATCTCCCCTTGTTTTTGGAATTGTGCTTGTGCTCATTGAGCTGGGATTTCATCTGGGACTTACAAAAATCAAAAAACGCCAGTCTTCTCTTGACATCACGACTTTCGTCTTTATTTTCCTGCTGATTTGGGAATTCTGTGTGTCTCGCCTCAATCTTCTTCCATACATATTTATTCCTGCTCCGGAAAATGTCTTCTATGTCTTTCTTTCTGACTGGAAGGTGATTCTGACAGGCTTTGTAAATTCAATGATTTTGATTGTCATCGGTATGGTTTTGGCCGGAGCTTCCTCAACAATTCTGGGAACTCTCGTCGGCTGGAATGACAGGCTCACAAAGGCCATTTACCCAATTGCCAAGGCGATTTCCACGGTTCCGGCACTTATTTACACGCCTTACATTGTGCTTATCGTGCCCACTTTCCGCATGGCATCTCTCTGCGTAATTTTTCTCAGCAATTTCTGGGGCGGATTCATGGGCTCAATCAACAACACGGCTTTCGTTGAGCAGAAAATCATCAATGCCGCAAAGATTTTAAATCTTTCCACGCCCACGATTCTGTTCAAAATCATCATTCCATTCAACATGCCGCGTCTTATAAACGCACTTCCAATTCAGCTCGCTACGGCTCTCATGACGCTTACGGTGGCTGAAATGCTTGGTGCTGACAGCGGCATGGGCTACTATGTCCGATTCTCACTGAATTTTGCCAACTACACAAAGGCAATAGCAGGAATCATATTCATTGGACTTGTGGTTACGGTGTTGAATTCGCTCATTGATGTTACAAAAAAGCATTACATAAAGTGGAATTACTAAATTAGAAATTAAAAAAATAAAAATAGAAGAGGTACATTATGAAAAAACAGACAAAATTCATGATGGTTGGGACGGCTCTCGTCTTGGCGCTTGGCCTTTCTTCCTGCAATGGGAAAAAGGCTGCGGAAGAATATTATTCTTTCAACATCGCTGTAACGGCAAACAAAGTCGTCAATCCCCTGATTCAAATTGCCCAGGAAAAGGGCTATTTTGAAGCCTATCGTTTCAAGCCGAATTACACCACGCTTGAAATGATTGGAACTCCGGAAGCTCTTGTGGCCGGAAAGCTTGATGCGGCTTATCAGCAGGTTATTCCGCCAATCAGTTACGGGGCACAAGGTGCGGATATCACGATTTTTGCAGGAACCCTTTCCGGCGGAATGGAAGTCGTTGCCCGAAAAGATGAGGCAGAATTCCTTCGCGATCCAAAAAACTGGAAGGGAAAGACAATCGGAGTCATCCATCTTTCCACGGCAGAAATGATTTCAAAGGCTGCTCTGGGAAATGACTACGGCTACAAGGTCGGCGAGGACATAAACTACAGAATCATCGACGGCTATCCTGCAATTTCTTCGGCAGTTGCGAAAGGAACTCTTGATATCGGCCTTATTTCTTCTGAATATCTGGAGGCGGCCTGCTCAATCGGTCTTGAGCATGTCTTCCATCTTACTCACCTTCAGAAAGATTATGTCTGCTGCCGTCAGTACGCTTATGGACCGTCATTCTCAAAAAACAAGGATGCATACAAGGCTTACCTCAAAGGTCAGATTCGTGCCTACAAGGATTATATTACGAATCCTGAAGAATCTGTAAAAAGCCTTGCCCGGCTCACAGGCGAGAATGTTGACTATATTACCCGCTACATCTACGAAAAGGAGACAAATGGCGACCGCTCATACAATCCTGATCCCAATTACAACGGCGTGCTTTCTATTTACGAGATTCTTGCCAACTGGAACTACATTGAGACCAATGCCAAGCTGGAGGAATTCTTTGACATCGACCTTTATGCAAGTGCACTGAAAGAGATAATCCAGGAATTTCCGGAAGACAATTTCTATCGGGACATGTGGACCTATTTCCTTGAAAACGACAACAAATTCCCTGGCTTTGATTACAAAGAAATCTAGCCTGATTCAAATAAAACTGGAGGTACTAAAATGGCAATTGATATTGTAAAGTCAGAAGTCGAAACAAGAGACAATCGTCTCGGTGCGGTGCTTGCTTTTCACGGAAGAGCCAGCACATTGCAAAAAGATTCGAGCAAACGGGCCGTAAAGGATGACGAGCGAATCTACTCTCAGTGCAGCGACTGTTCACAGGGCTGTGCGGAAGTCCTTTCCTACATGATTCGTGATGCGGCAATCGTCGTTCATTCACCTTTGGGCTGTCTTTCGCCTGTTTCAATCTACGAGCGCGTTGAAGCTTCAAGCAAAGTTCGTGGAATCGAAGCACCGAAAATTCAGGTCATTTCCACCAACATCGGAATCGATTCAACTGTCTACGGCGGAGTCAAAATCCTGAAAGCGGCAGTTCGTGAAGCTTATGACCGCTTCCATCCCAAGGCGATTCTGATTCACTCTTCCTGTGCAGCAGGAATTATCGGTGATGACATTGAAAGCGTCGTTGACGAGGCGGAAAGCGAGCTTGGAATCCCGATTGTGCCGATTTACTGCGAAGGCTTCAAATCAAAGACCTGGACGAGCGGCTTCGATGCTGTTTTCCATGGAATCTTGCGCAAAATCGTAAAGAAACCGACCAAAAAACAGGAAGATCTGGTCAACATCATAAACTTTGCGGGGCAGGACGCTTACACGGCTTTGTTCAAGAGAATCAATCTTCGTCCGAACCTTATTGTTCCGAACTCCAGCGTAGACCAGCTTGCAATAATGTCTGAGGCTGCCTGCACAATTTCAATCTGTGAGTCACTGGGAACTTATGGAGCGGCGGCCCTTGAGCAGAATTACGGCGTTCCCCAGCTCAAAGTTTCTTCACCTTATGGAATTGAATGGACTGACCGCTGGTTCCGCGAGCTTGCAAAACTTACAAACCGCACTGAACTTGCAGAAAAACTTATAAAAGAAGAAAACGAGAGAATCAAGCCGATTATCGAAGGTTACAGAAAAATCCTTAAGGGAAAAAGAGCCTACGTTTATTCAGGAGATTCTTTCGCCCACTATCTTACAAACATGGTCCGCGAATACGGAATGGAAGTCGTTGGTGTTACGACACTTCACCACGACCAGACCACGGACACAAAAAATCCGTCCCTGGACACTCTTGGTGAAATGATAAAATACACGGGCGATGTCGAGCGTTTCTCGGTCTGTAACAAACAGCCTTTCATCATGTACAAAATCTTTAGCGAACTCAAGCCGGATATCCTGATTACACGGCACGACTCAATCGCCACAATCGGAACAAAACTCGGAATCCCTTCAATCCGCGCAAACGACATCAACGTTTTGAGCTGCTACGACGGTTCTGTAAATCTGGGAGCAAGAATCATCGACGCCTTGAACTCAAATAAATTCTTCAAGACGATTTCGGAGCATGTGAAGTTCCCTTACAGTTCATGGTGGATTAACCAGAAAGACCCATTCTATTTTGACAAAAAGGCGGAAACAAAATGAGCAAATTGATTGAACAACCAAGATTTTCATGTGCCCTTGCGGCCCAGACTACAGTCCTTGCAATCCCGAGAGCATTGCCAATCGTTCACGCGGGTCCGGGCTGTGCTTCAAAAACATTTCTGACTCTTTCCCAGTGTGCGGGAAATCAGGGAGAAGGCTTTGGCGGCGGCGGACAGATTTCAAGCACCAATACAGGCACTAAGGAAGTCGTTTTTGGCGGAGAAAACAAGCTTCGCACTCTTACGGAAAATGCTTTCAAGGTTCTGGATGCGGATTTATTTGTCCTTCTTTCGGGCTGTACTTCGGGAATCATCGGCGACGACATCGTTTCAATTGCAAATGAATTCCGCGAGGAAGGAAGGCCTGTCGTGGGTGCGGAAACTTCCGGCTTTACCGGCAACAACTATCAGGGACACGAGCTTGTGGTCAATTCGATTATCGAGCAGTTCGTTGGAAACGTGACTCCAAAAGTTCAGAAAGGACTGGTGAATGTCTTTTCTGTCGTTCCAAATCAGGATCCTTTCTGGCGGGGAGACCTTGAGGAAATCAAGCGGATTCTGACTTCAATCGGCCTTAAGGTGAACATTCTCTTCGGATATGAAAGTGCAGGCATCTTTGAGTGGCAGAACATCCCCAACGCAGAATTCAACATCCTCCTTTCACCATGGATAGGACTCAAAACCGTGGAGCTCTTGAAGAAAAAATACGGAACGCCTTTTTTCCACTTCCCGTATCTTCCTGTGGGCGGAAAAGCGACAAGTCTCTTCCTCAAAAAACTTACGGCCTTCGCAAACCTTGACCTTGAAAAAGTTACGGCCGTAATCAAAAAGGAAGAAGAAAAATTCTACAGCTACATCGTGGGCCTTGCTGACTTCATGTCGGATTTCAGGAGCAATATCCCGAACGATTTGTATCTCGTTGCTGATTCTGAATATGCAATCGGCGTTTCGGATTATCTTGTGAACGAGCTTGGACTTCAGCCAAAAGGAATTTTCATCACTGACGTGCCGCCAACAGACACAATAAAGGAAAAAATTCTTGAGACAATCGAAACTCTGGGCAAAGAAATCAGGGAAGTGGTTTATTTTGAAAGTGACGGCGGAAAAATCCAGCAGAAACTTTTCGAACTGATTGGCACTTCAAAAAGAGCCGTGATTTTCGGAAGCACCTGGGAAAAAATCGTTGCCCAGAAGAACAACAATATGCTGATTCACCTGAGCATGCCGATTGTGGACGACGTAATTCTGAACAAAACTTTCACAGGTTACACGGGCGGCTTAAAACTCACCGAAGAAATTTATTCGGGCATCTTCAAGCACGGAACAATCGACAAGAACGTTCAGGTTCTCTAAAGAAGCACAACGGAGGATTTATGGCATACAAAATTGCAATCGGAACTTCTGACAAAAAGAACGTAAACCTTCACTTCGGTGAAATTGAATCAGTTTCAGTTTACGAGGTGAACGAGAGCGACGGAAGCTATTCTTTTCTGGAAGAGCGGAAAATCACCCGCGACCCCGAAAAGGAGGAATGTGAAAGCGGCTGCTCCTGCGGAAGTAACTTTGCGGTAAAAGTCGGCCAGACTGTAAGCGACTGCACCTATTTCCTTGTTGCTAAAATCGGACCCAAGCCCCACCGCCTGCTTCAGGAAAACAAGGTTAACTGTCTCGAAGCCCCCTTTGAGATAGAAGAAGCCGTTTCAAAACTGAACGACTATTATATCTCACACAAAAAAAGGGAAAGCCACATTTTTTAGCCTTATTTAACTATTGACTTAGTAGGTAATAATTTATATATTATACCTAGTTAGTTAATAGGTTATAAGAGGTAAAAATGCAGAATTTAAAAAACGTTCTTTATCGTGCTTTTCCTGCGCTGGGAGTGCTTTTTGCGCTTCTGGTGCAAACAATTTTCCCCGACAGTCCTCTTCATCCGGCGGCGGGCAGGCATTATTACAACTTTCTTCTATATATATTGCTTTCAGTCACGCTTGCCTTTTTTGCTTTGTCTTTCTGTATTGCGAAAATACGTGAAGCTCTGGTGGAGAAGGGGGCTTTCTTTTTTGGGGCTGGAGTTTTGCTTTCTGCATTGAATCTCGTGACCGCAAAACTTGCCCTGCTTCCTGTGATTTTCTTTCCAACTTTTGACAATATTCTTGCGGTTTTTGTGGAGCAGACAGGGCTTTTACTGAAATGTATCGGATTTTCGTTCAGGCTTTTGATTCTGGGAGTAATCTGGGGCACGATTGCGGGATTTATCACCGGTGTGTGCCTGGGCTTTTCAAAAAAAGTCTATTACTGGATTAACCCCTACATCAAACTGATTGGTCCGATTCCGGCTACGGCATGGATTCCACTTGTTTTGACGACTTTCCCGACTCCCCTGGGGGCAAGCATTTTTATCATCGCCCTTGCAGTCTGGTTCCCGGTTCAGCTTATGACAAGCTCAGGAATCCAGAACACCAGCAAGGTCTACTTTGAAGTCGGCCGCACGCTGGGAGCCGGAACTTTCTTCCAGATTTTCAGGATTGCAGTCCCTGCAGCCCTGCCAAACATCTTTCAAGGCGTTTTCAACGGAATCTGTGCCGCCTTCATCGCGCTTATGACAGCAGAAATGTTCGGTGCCAAATACGGAATCGGCTGGTACATCAGCTACCAGAAGGCCATGATGCTCTACTCAGGAGTCTACGCAGGCCTCATCATGATAGCCGTCTTCTGTACCGTAATCATCACCGCCCTCTTCAAAGTCCGCCAACGAGTCCTAGGCTGGCAGAAAGGGCTGATTAAGTGGTAGCGAACGGCACTGCGAAGCAGGGCAAAAACTCACGAGGTGAGTTTTTAGAGAGTCTCGTTCGAAGCTATGCTTCGAGCGCGGTAGGGAGCGACGGCGAAGCCGTCAAAACTTGTTTCACAAGTTTTGAGCGAGTCTCGGCGAAAGCTATGCTTGAGCCGCGGGAGGGAACCGTCACGAAAATTACTTTTGAATTGACAAAATATCTTCCCAAATCAGTTCTGGAGTGATTCTTGCTTCTTCCAGAGCCTTTTGAGCCGGAATCCCGTCGTAGAATTTCTTTTCAAAGCCGTAATTCAGGACTTTGACATTCTTGCGGCCGAGATACGATGCGATTTTCTGACCGAATCCACCCTCAACAATTCCGTCTTCGAGAGTTACAAATACATCGTGATTTTTGCAAAGCTGGTCCAAAAGCTTTGTGTCCACGCCCGAAGCGAATCTTGGGTTTACCAGAGTGACTTTTTTGCCCAGCTTTTCTGAGGCATAGTCACTGGCTTTCTTTCCGATGCTGAAAAAGTCTCCCAAAGCAAGGATTGCAAGCCTTTCGCCTTTTTCACAAGTCTGATACTTGATCTTTCCGAAGTCCTTTTCGACAGGATATTGGGCCTTGTTCACTCCGTCGCATGGAACTGCAATGATAACCGGCCTTTCCTTCTGTTCAAGGCTCCATTCAAGCATGGCAAGATATTCTTCCTTGTTTGTCGGGCAGAGATATGTCAGGCCCGGAATGTTTGCGAAAATGCCAATCGCCGAAATTCCGATGTGGGTTGCGTCTCCCATTCCAAAAATCGAAGTCGAATGAAGCTGAATTGTCACCGCGCTCTTGTTGAGGCTCACATCCTGTGTAACCTGATCGTAAATTCTCTGGGCAAATGTCGCGTTCGTAACAAAGACTGGTTTTCCGCCGTTTTTGGCAATTCCCGAGCACATTGCAGTTGCCTGCTCTTCGGCAATTCCAACATCGACATAATTATCGCCCATTTTTTCGCGGACATCCTGTGTAAGTCCAACAGCTCCAGGAACAGCCGCCGTCACGACAACGACCTTATTATCCTTCTTGATTTTTTCGAGCATGTAGTCAGCGAAAATTGAATTGTAAGATTCGCCACTTCCCTTGAATTTTCTTTCGCCTGTCTCGCGGTCAAAAGGGGCTGCCCAGTGCCAGTTTTCCTTGTTTTTTTCTGCGAGAGGATAGCCCTTGCCCTTTAAAGTGTGGATGTGAAGGACTGTCGGGTGGTCGATGTCCTTGATTTCCTTGAATGCCTTGATGAGGCTTGCAATATCGTTGCCCTCTTCAAGATAGCGGTAATCAAGTCCCATTGCCCTGAAAAGGTTTGTCTGGCACTTTCCGCCGCTTGCACGGAGTTCTGCAAGATTTTTGTAGAGGCCGCCGTGGTTTTCTGCAATAGACTGCTCGTTGTCGTTAACTATGATGATGAGGTTTGACTTCATCTCACCTGCATAATCCAGTCCCTCAAGAGCCTCTCCGCCGCTCAAGGAACCGTCACCGATTACCGCAATCACGTTTCCCTTGCCGCCAGCCAGATCACGCCCCTTTGCAAGACCTGTCGCAAGGCTGATCGAAGTTGATGTGTGGCCGATGTAGAACATGTCGTGCTCTGACTCGACCGGGTTGGTAAAGCCGCATACATCACGGAAGTGTTCGTCATCAGTGTAAGCCTGAGCGCGCCCCGTGAGCATTTTGTGGGTATAGGTCTGGTGGGCAACGTCAAAAACAATCTGGTCTTTCGGTGAGTCAAAAACATAGTGAAGGGCAATGGTCATTTCAACCATGCCGAAATTCGGGCCAAAGTGACCGCCGATTTTTGTAAGCCTGTTAAAAAGTGCCTCGCGGACTTCTGCTGAAAGCTTATTCATTTCCTCAAGGGAAAGCTTTTTTAAGTCCGCAGGGCTTTTAATATTGTTCAAAAGTTTGTAATTCATGTTTTCTCCTAAAAAATAGTGTAGGGGACATGCCCCTTAAAATCAGTCAAGTGAGCCGAGATATTTTGGAATGTCTTTTTCTGCGTGGGCGACAGCTTCTTCAAGACACATTCCGTAAAATTCAGCCGTACCAAAGCATCGGCCGGATTTTTTATCATCGACAAATGCTCCCACAACAATTCCGCGGCTTGCTCCGGTAATAAAAGCCCAGCGACCTTTTACGTCAACCATCTTACTAAACCTCCGTTCTTTTCTGAATCTTAGCATATCCCTCACTAATTTACTTGTTTTTTTTTGCTTATTTCTTGTCATATTTTGTTCTCATGAAAAATTTAACTTGACAAGGTTCTTAAAAACTAATAACCTACTAGGAAGATAGGTAAAAATAAAGGGGCTTCAATGGCAGGCGAAATTAATATCAGTAAAGTCACAAAAATCTTCTCGGACGGAAGTTCTCAGGTCACGGCTTTGAACGGCGTGGATTTTACGATTCCGGCGGGCTCTTTTGTCTCGCTGATCGGACCTTCGGGCTGCGGAAAGACCACTCTTCTCCGCTGTATCGCAGGGCTTGAAAGTCCCACGGCAGGCCAGGTTAGCGTAGACGGCACAAAAATCACAAAACCGGGTAGCGACCGGGGCTTTGCCTTTCAGCAGGCCAATCTCTTTCCCTGGCTTACAATCCGGGACAACGTGGCATTCGGCCTTAGGGCCCGCCATATCTACAAAAACCGCAAGGCTGATGTCGATGAGTTCATAAATCTTGTCGGACTCAAGGGCTTTGAAAAGTCCTATCCCCACCAGCTTTCGGGCGGCATGAACCAGAGGGCCTCTCTTGCGAGGGCACTCGTCGGTCATCCCAAGATTCTCCTTCTTGACGAGCCCCTTGGCGCCCTCGATGCCTTTACCCGAATGACCATGCAGGACGAAATCTTGCGGCTAAAAAAAGAGCACGACACCACGATGGTGATGGTCACGCACGATGTCGATGAGGCGGTTTATCTGAGCGACTATGTTGTGATTATGTCGGCCCGTCCAAGCAAAGTCGAAAAAATCATAAAGATTGAGCTTGGTCATCCGCGTGCCCGTGGCCAGGACGTCTTCTTGAAGTACCGCACTCAGATTCTGGAAATTCTGGACTATGCGGGCAAAGTTCAAGAGGTGGAATACACGATTTAGGGGCTTCCCCGCCTGCCCTTCGACTACGCTCAGGGAACAGGCGGGGCGGGCTGCTCCAGGTTCCGCTTGCGCTTCATTCCGCCGCTCCCTGCGGTCGCTCTGGAACGCTTCGCGCCTTACGCATCCCTAAGCCATGAAATAAAAAATACAATATTTTGGAGGTAAAAATGAAAAAATCACTTTTAATGGGAATGGCACTTGTGTCTTTCCTCTCATTCACCGCCTGCAACAAAAAACAGGCTGCTTCTTCGGATTCTGCCCAGAAGGTTGTCCGCATCAACTTCCAGACAGGAACTCTTTGTGCCGCTCCGGTTCACGTCGCAATGAAAATGGGGCTTTTTGAAGAGGAACTTGCCGCAATCGGACAGAAAGCTGAGTATGTTCAGGTTGTTGAGGGTGGAGCCACACTGGCCGAAATGATTGCTTCTGGCAAAGTCGATGCGGGTTATGGCTTGTACGCAACCCAAATGCAGGCAATCGAAAACGGTCTTCCGATTGCCTACACTTCTGGAATCCATGTAGGCTGTACAAAATATTATGTCCGCTCTGACTCAGACATTTATTCAGCAAAAGACCTTCGCGGAAAGAAAATCGGAGTTCCGGGACTGGCTGATTCAAGCGTAATGAACCTCAAGCGAAAGCTCATGGACGAGGGAATCGGAGTTACGGCTGAAAATAACGAAGTCGAATTCCTGGCCTATGCTTCAGCTGACCTTGCAATCGCATTGAACAACGGTGCCGTCGATGTAATCGGAGCCCATGACCCGGTCGCAACAAAAGGCGAGCGTGCCTACAACTTCCGCAAAATCCTCGACACTGGAATAGATGAAAAATTCGTAAACGAATATTGCTGCCAGCAGTTCGTAACCCACAAGCTGCTCCGCGAAAATCCTGAGGGAGCCGCTGCCGTAACAAGGGCCCTGCAGAAAGCCAGTGCTTTCGTTGAAGCCGAGCCAAGACTTGCCGCCCAGCTGCAGATTGAAAACAACCTCGTGGCAGGTGATTTGGACTTCAACGCTGAGCTTCTTGAGGAATTGAACTTCATCCCAAGCCGCTCTCTGGGTAAAAAAACATTCGACAAGGCTGCCCGCCAGCTTCAGGAGGCCGGAATCTTAAAAAAGACGACCGACATCGAAAAATACATAGCCCAGAGCTACATCGAGCTTTTCGGAGTTCCGGACGGCTACTCTTACGACAAGGCGACAAAAACTTACAGGGAAATCAACGGTGAAAGAAAAGATTTCACTTCGCTGTAAATTAAAAAAATGGGAGTTAAAAAAATGAAAAATTTGAACATCGTACTTTCAGCTGTAACGGCTCTTCTGGGACTTCTGGTTGGAATCGCACCCTACACATTCGCAAAAGTCTGCACGATGCCAAAAATGCACTGTCATGCAGTAACTGCCCCGACGGTTCTGGTCTTCGGAATCCTGATTTTCCTTATTTCTGCATTTCAGCTGGTAACTTTATGGAAAAAACGCTGAGCTCAAAGTCAGCGGTTGAAAAATCGCTCGCACTTTCAAATCTTTCGAAGAAAGCCTACAGAACGGTTTTAATGGCCGGCTTGGTCGCTCTTTCCTCCGCCGTCCTGTTCGCTTCCCTTCTTTTCTCTCAAAGCCTTAAAGCTGGAATTGCCGGGCTCCGCTCAAGAATGGGCGCAGATCTGCTCGTAGTTCCAAAAGGCTATGAGAGGGGGGCAGAGAATATCCTTCTTTCCGGCGAACCAAATTACTTTTACATGGACTCTTCTGTCCTTGATGCGGTTCGCTCGGTTGAGGGAGTTGAAAAGGCGAGCGCCCAGTTTTACCTTACAAGCCTTTCTGAAAGCTGCTGTGATTTTCCGATTCAGATTATCGGTTTTGACCGGGAAAGCGATTTTATCGTTCAGAACTGGTCAAGAAGCCGGATAAAAACTGACTCAAATGGAGAATTCCTTCTTTCAGGAAGCAACGTGAGCGTAGAAAAGGGAAGCGTAAAATTCTTCGGAAGGGAGCACAAGATTTCTGCCCGCCTTTCAAAAAGCGGAAGCGGAATGGACAATGTGATTTTCTGCGATTTTGCAAGCCTCGATAACATTTTTGAGGATGCAAGCTCGCGCGGATTCGGCTTTATTTCCGACGGTGACACAAAAAACAAGGTCAGCACGGTGCTGGTCAGGCTTTCAGAGGGAGCCAGCCCGGATGCCACTTCCTTGAGGATTAAAAAAATCCTGCCAGAGGTTCAGGTCATTGTTGGAGAAAAATTCATCCGCAATTTTTCTGAAAGGCTTTCTTCGATTTCGGTATTCTTGTATTCGATTTCGATTCTCGTCCTTCTGATTACGACCCTTTCGCTTTCACTTGTCTTTACGATTACGATTAACGAGCGTAGGCGGGAATTTTCGATTCTCCGGGTGCTTGGAGCGGACAGGTCAAGCCTTCGTTCAGTCCTTTTTTACGAGGCCTTGATTCTGGGAGCCGGCGGCAGTCTTTTTGGAACAGGACTTTCGGCCCTGGTGATAATTCCCTTCAATGCCCTGATTTCCCAGAAGATTGCCCTTCCTTTTGCCATGAGCGGTCCTGGTTATATTCTGGCTTTCGCGGCCGGGGTTTTTGTGGTGACTCTTCTTTCCTGCCTGCTTGCCTCTTTAAGGGGAGCCCTTCGTGTGTCAAAAATTGAGCCTTACGGAGATGTAAAATGATTGAAGTTAAGAACCTGTATAAAAGTTTTCCGACTCCCCGGGGAAGCAAGGCCGTCTTTTCAGATTTTTCCCTGACCGTTAAAGACGGAACTTTCCTCGGCATTTCAGGTGAATCAGGAGCAGGAAAGAGCACACTTCTTTCTATTATAACAGGACTTCAGAGGCCTTCTTCCGGCAAGGTTTTTATCGACGGAAAAGACATCTTTTCTCTTTCGGATAAGGAAATCTCTTCCTTCCGAAATGCAAATATTGGATTTGTCTCTCAGGAACAGAGCTTTCTGGAAAACCTGACCGTGCTGGATAATGTCGCGCTTCCGGCCCTTCTTTCCAAAAAATCAAAGCTTACAAGAGATCAGATAATAGAGCGAGCAAAAAAACTTCTTGCTGATTTTGAGATTGCCGATTTGGAGCAGCTCTATCCATCCCTTCTTTCGGGGGGAGAAAATCAGCGGCTTCTGATTGCAAGGGCCCTTATGAATGACCCGAAAATTATCGTCGCTGATGAGCCGACTGATGCCGTCAGCGAAAGACAGACAAAAGAAATCACCCGCATTTTTAAAGCACTTTCGAATCAGGGCAAAACCGTAATTCTGGTGAGCCACGACAAGACAGCCCTTGAAAATTGCGATGATATATTTTTATTGAAAAAATAAAAGGAGATAGAAAATGTCGAAGAAAATTCATGAATCGCTTACAGAACTGGTCGGACATACCCCGCTTGTCCGCTTGCAGGGCTACGAAAAGAAACTGGGCTTGAAGGCTCACTTGCTTGCAAAGGTCGAATATTTTAATCCGATTGGCTCAATCAAGGACCGTATTGTTTTGCGCATTATCGAGGATGCTGAAAAAGCCGGAAAAATCCAGCCTGGAAAAACGACTTTAATCGAATACACCAGCGGAAATACAGGAATAGCCGTCAGTGCAATCGGTGCAATGAAGGGCTACAAAGTTCAGATTTATCTGCAGGAAGGTGTCAGCCGGGAAAGATTACAGGTCATGAAGGCATTCGGTGCCAATGTAACAAAAATCGGTGAGGTTCCTGAATTGCAGGATGCCCTCAAAGCCTCAAACAATGATTTCGTTGCCGCTACAAATATCTTGAAGCAGCATATCCGCGACAGACAGGCTGCCGGAGACGACATCTACTTCGTTGACCAGATGGTAAATCCCCTCAATCCAAAAGCCCACCACGATACGACCGGCCGGGAAATCTGGGAAGACACAGAGGGCGACCTGTCTGCTGTAGTTGCCAGCGTCGGAACTGCCGGCACTCTCCGTGGAATTGCGGATTACATTCATGAGCAGAGCAAGGGTGTAAAAATCTTTGCCATTGAGCCGGGTGCAAGTGATACAAAACTCACCGGAATCCATAATTTTACGGACGTCCCTCTTGAGCGGGTTCCTCTGAGCCTCAAGGAAAACGGCGAGGTAAAGGAAGGAATCTTTGATGAGGTATTTGTCGCTGACACAAATGGCGCTTTTGAAGCCGCAAGAACAGTCGCAAAGACTGACGGAGTTCTCGTCGGAAATTCAAGCGGTGCCGCCCTCTGGGGAGCAACAAAAATCGCTCAGCGCGAGGAATTTGCCGGAAAGAACATCGTAGTCGTATTCCCGGACACAGGCCTTAGATATTTGAGCACAGACCTCTTTGAAGTCTAATAAAACTTCACTTTATGCTTGCATAAATATACGCATACTCTGTATAATTATGCAAGTTTAGGAGGTTCTATGGCTTCAAAAATTGTAGTAAATAATTATGGCTCCTTCGACGTCACAATGGTTAAGGGCAAGGGCTCAACATGCTATGACATCAACGGCAAGAAATACATCGACTTTCTGGCGGGAATCGCCGTCAACTGCCTCGGACACAATTTCAAGCCGCTCGTAAAGGCAATCTCAAAACAGGCAAAAAAACAGATTCATGTCTGCAATTATTTTGTAAGCGACATCGGCGTTCAGTATGCTACTGAGCTGCTTGGTCGGACAGGCTTTGATGCCGTTTACTTCGGAAACTCAGGTGCAGAAGGAAACGAAGCTGCAATAAAGCTGGCACGAAAATACGGATATTTGAACGGCGGAGAAAAGCGCCGCGTAATCTATACTCTGGAATCTTCTTTCCATGGCCGAACTCTGGCTACTTTGACTGCAACAGGTCAGGACAAATTCCATCCTGCCTGCTTTGCTCCTTATGTTGACTGCTTCAAGACAATCAAGGCAAACGACTGGGAAGCAATCAAGACTGCTTTTGACGACACAACCGCAGCCCTTTTGATTGAGTGTGTTCAGGGCGAGGGCGGTGTAAACATCGTTGATGCTGAGTGGGCAAAGGCTGCCGCAGATGCCGCAAGAAAAGCAGGCGCAATCGTCATGGCAGACGAAGTTCAGACCGGCTTTGGCCGAACAGGCACCCTGCTTGCAAGCGAACAGCTCGGTTTTGAGCCTGAAGTCGTAAGCTTTGCAAAGGGAGCAGCCGGCGGCGTTCCTTTCGGCGGCATTTTGATCCGTGGTAAGGCTGCTGACGTATTTAAGGCCGGAGACCATCAGTCTACATTCGGCGGAAACCCATTGGCTTGTGCCGCAGGTCTCGTTGTCCTCAATGAACTTACAAAGCCAGGCTTCCTTGAAAGCGTAAGCGAAAAAGGCGAGTACATGCGAAAGGCAATTGCAGGGTTCGGGGCAAAATGCGTCGGCGAAATCCGCGGAAAGGGCCTCATGATTGGCGTTGACATGATTGAGCCTGTAAATGCCGTTGAAGTTGAAAAGAAGCTCCTAGCAAAAGGTCTCCTCACATCAACTGCCGGTAAAAATACCCTCCGAATTGTTCCGCCTCTCAACATTTCTTACAAGGAAATCGACGAAGGCCTTTCGATTCTCAAAGATGTGCTTTTAAGCGAGTAGTTTGGGGCGTTACGGGGCATTAGCCCCGTAGAGTGGGGTACGACGCAACAAAGTGCGGCGTAGGGGAGAGACTTCTCCCCTAAAAAATCTGTGCAATCAGTGTAATCTGTGGTTTAAATTTTCTGTGATATTTGCTATAATCTAATTCCGTTATGAAAAACGGATTTGATAATGAGAAGTATCTGCGGATACAGTCGGAACACATTAAGGAACGGATTGCCAAGTTCGGCAATAAACTTTATCTGGAATTTGGCGGCAAATTATTTGATGATTACCACGCAAGCCGCGTTCTTCCGGGATTCCAGCCGGATTCTAAGCTCAAAATGCTCATGCAACTCGCTGATATGGCAGAAATTGTCATTGCTATCAGTGCTGTTGACATCGAAAAAAACAAGGTTCGCGGGGACCTGGGCATCACTTACGACAAAGACGTTCTCCGCCTGCGCGATGAGTTCCAGAATCTTGGACTCATGGTCGGCTCGGTCGTAATTACACATTTTAAAGGTCAGGAAAGCGCAAAGGCATTCAAGAACAAGCTTAAAAGAATGGGCATCAAGTGCTACTATCACTACATGATTGAGGGCTATCCTCAGAACGTCGCATTGATTGACTCGGACGACGGTTACGGAAAGAATGATTATGTTGAGACTAGCCGCCCGCTCGTAGTTGTAACCGCCCCGGGACCGGGCAGCGGCAAGATGGCCGTATGTTTGAGCCAGCTTTACCAGGAGCAGAAGAGGGGAATCAAGGCCGGATACGCAAAATTCGAAACCTTCCCAATCTGGAACCTTCCATTGAAGCACCCGGTAAACCTCGCTTACGAAGCCGCAACTGCTGACTTGAATGACGTCAACATGATTGACCCGTTTCATCTTGAAGCTTATGGCGAGACAACCGTAAACTACAACCGCGACATCGAGATTTTCCCTGTTTTGAACGCAATTTTTGAAGGAATTTACGGCGAAAACCCTTACAAATCTCCTACTGACATGGGCGTAAACATGGCCGGCTATTGTATTTTTGACGACGAGGCCTGTCGCGAGGCTTCAAATCAGGAAATCATCCGCCGCTATTTTACGGCCCTCGATGATCTGGTCGAAGACAAGGCCACGGAAAGCGAAGTCAATAAAATCGCCCTTCTCATGAAGCAGGCTAAAATCACTCCGGAAGATCGCAAGGTCGTTATTCCTGCAAATGAGCGAGGTGCCAAGGCTGATGCTCCTGCCGCTGCAATCGAGCTTGCAGACGGAACTATCATCACTTCAGAAACTTCAAGCCTTTTGGGAACATGTGCGGCTCTCCTTTTGAACGCAACAAAACACCTGGCTGGAATCGACCACAAGGTTAAGCTCATTCCAAAAGACATGATTGAGCCGATTCAGAACATGAAGGTCAACTATCTTGCAGGAAACAATCCTCGTCTCCACACCGATGAGGTTCTCGTTGCCCTTGCAATGCTTTCTCCTTCAAACGAAAACTGCAAGAAGGCCCTGGACCAGCTTCCAAAACTTAAGGGCTGCCAGGTTCACACTACGGTCATGCTTTCAGAAGTAGACCGAAAAATCTTCAAGAAGCTGGGCGTAAACCTTACATGTGAGCCGGTTCTTAAGAAGAGCAGAAGAAAATAAACTATGGAAAAAACAATTTTTGTCTTCGGACACAAAAATCCTGATACTGACTCTGTTGTTTCGGCAACGGCCTATGCGGCTTTTAAGAATGCTCAAGGCTTTTCTGAGTATAAAGCCTGTCGTGCTGGAAAATTGAATCCGCAGACTGAGTACATTTACAAAAAATTCGGAATCACACCGCCGGAATTCATCCCGGACATGAATCCCCGGGTCGCATATTACATGAACGACAAGGCTGATGTCATCAATCAGCTCACTCCCTTCTGGGAAGCGTCGATTTTCATGCGCGAACATGGCCGCAAGGTTCTTCCGGTTGTTGATGACCAGGGACATTACAAGGCCCTTCTCAATTACAACTCGTTTACCAACAATATTTTCCATATCCTCAATCCTGAGCACCATATTTCGGTTGTAACCGACGTAAATCTCATGAGCAGGACTTTGAGCGGAAAGGTTTTGTGCCGAGGAGATGACGCAGATGTCCTTCACACTTACACAATCGTTTCCGGGGCTTCAAGTTTTGACTCCTTCAAGCTGACTCTGGACAGCCATACCCACAATGAAAGTATTGTAGTCGTTACAGGTGACCGCGAGGATATCCAGAATCTCTGTCTTGAGAGAAAGGTTAGGACCCTGATTTTGAGTGCCGGCCGCGTTCCAAGCGATGAGATTATCGAAAAGGCTAAAAAGGCCGGAACAAGCATTATCGTCAGTAAGTATGACACGGCTTCAACATCGATGCTGGTCCTTTATTCAACACCTGTCCGCGTCCTTTGCGACCAGACAATCCAGCCCATTAAGCCGGAAGATTCAATTCAGCAGATTATGCCGAGATTGAAGGGCGTTGCAAGCCAGATTCTGCCGGTAGTTGATGATGAGAACAAGGTTATCGGCGTTTTGAGCGAAATCGATGTCCATCACGATGCAAAAGTCGGTCTTGCCCTTGTTGACCACAACGAAAAGACTCAGATTGTTGACGGATTTGAAAATTTCAAGATTTTCGACATCGTTGATCACCACAGGCTGGGCTCTGCAAGCACAAAAACTCCGATTACTTTCATCAACAGGCCTCTGGGCTCAACTTCAACGATTATCACCCGCCTTTTCCGCGAAGAAAATATCGAAATCCCTCTTGATGTTGCAAAACTCCTTCTCTGTGGAATTTTGAGCGACACTCTGATTTTGCAGAGCGCGACGACAACAAAAATCGATGTTGATACGGCTAATTTCCTTTCTGAACTTACAGGCCTTAAGGTAAAGGAACTGGGCGAGGAAATCATCAAGGCCGGAAGCCGAATTGGCGGCCGCTCTTCAGAAGAAGTCATCAATCAGGATATGAAGGAATACGACGAGGGAAAAATCAAGTTCACCGTAAGTCAGATTGAAGTTGACGGCACGGACGAAATCCTCGAGCGTAAGAAAGAATTCCTGGACGGGCTTGAAATTGAGAGAAAGGCCAGGGGAGCTCTTTTTGCATCCCTTTTGGTCACGGATATTTCAACCCTCAGCTCGGTCATGCTGGTTGCTGGCGAAGAACGCTTCCTGCAGTTCCTCAACCTGCCTAAGCAGGACGAAAAGGTCTACTTCCTGAAGGACGTAGTAAGCCGCAAAAAGCAGCTGATTCCAATGCTGTCAGAAATTCTTGCCAATTTCGTGGTATAACAAAAAAGCCGGGTTTTCCCGGCTTTTTTCATCGATTGTATAGGCTGTTAGTAGCGGCGTGTGAGCATTACTGCCTGTGCGTTTGTGTGGTCGAATACAGATTCGTTTACATACTGGATTTTTTCGACCGGCTTTCCTGATTCCAAAGTGCGGATGATTTCTCCGACTCTTGGACCGTGAAGCGGGTTACATTCACATTCGCAGTTGATTTCGCCTGTGATAATTTTCATGAATGCCTTGTATACGGCGTCAAAAGAAATGATGATGATGTCGTCGCCTGGAACTTTGCCAGCTTCCTTGATGGCTTCGATGGCACCCAAAGTCATGTCGTCATTTTCTGAGTAAAGCACGTTGATTTTATTGATTCCGACAGATTTGATGATTTCCTGCATGGCTTTTTTGCCGCCCTCTGTCGTGAAGTTGCCGGATTTCTGTGCGGCAAGATTCCAGTTTGGATAAGAAGCGATTCCATCCATAAGGCCCTGTGTGCGGCCGACCTGGGCAGAAGCTCCCATTGTTCCCTGCAGGTGAACGATATTGATTTCTTCGGTACCGAGGTTTTTGTTTTCGAGATAAGCCGTGAGCCATTTTACGGCGTTTTTACCTTCCTGGAGGAAGTCTGCGCCGACCCAGCAGAGGTAAAGGCTTTCGTCGCTGACCTTAATCTGGCGGTCTGAAAGAATGACCGGAATTCCTGCTTCCCTTACTTCCTTGAGAATGTCATCCCAGCCTGTTTCAACGACCGGAGCAAGAACGATGTAATCGACATTCTGGGCAATGAAATTACGGATGGCGTCAAACTGAACCTTCTGGCTTCCGTCAGCATCAACGAAAAGGAATTCGTAGCCGCTGTCTGCGGTAAATGTTGATTTGAAGGACAGGGTGTTTGCGTTTCTCCATGCAGATTCGTGACCGACCTGAACGTAGCCGACTTTGATTGTGTGCCTTGAGTCAGTGCCTTGGGTTTTAACAGTAGAATCTGATTTTTTGTCGCAGCCAATGAATGAAAGTGCAGCCAGCGAAATGAAAATCGCCGAAAGTAAAAATTTCTTCATTTGTTACTCCTCTTTTGTAAGCAAGTTATCTTATTCCTTCCATTTTACATATTTTTCACATTCAAGTATAGCACGGGCATTTTCTACGCGCTCCTGAGTCGGGCTTTCTGTTTTTTCGAGAGGATATTCGATTCCAAGGTCCTTGTATTTGCTGATTGCAAGGCCGTGATAAGGAAGAATCTCAACCCGCTCGACATTGTGCAGGGTGCGGATGAAATCTCGTGTCTGAGTAAGATATTCGTCGTTGTCAGTGATTCCCGGAACCAGAACGTGGCGGATCCAGATAGGCTTTTTGATTTCGTCGAGATAGGCGAACATGTCACGAACGTTTTTGCCTGTGAGGCCCGTGAGTTTTTTGTGCTCTTCTTCATTGATATGCTTGATGTCAACGAGAAGAATGTCAGTTACTTCCATGAGCTTTTTGAATTTTTCAAACCATTCGCCCTCGCGCTTGAAAGGACCGCCAGCCGTGTCGATACAGGTGTTGATTCCGCGCTCCTTTGCCTTTGTAAAAAGTTCCAGCAAAAAATCAAGCTGGGCAAGCGGTTCGCCGCCTGAAACGGTGATTCCGCCCTTTTTGCCCCAGTAATCCCGGCAGCTCTCAGCCTCATCCAAAAGTTCGTCGGCAGTGTAGGGCTTTCCTCGTGTCATTTCCCAAGTGTCAGGATTGTGGCAGTAAAGACATCTGAAAGGGCAGCCCGAAAAGAAAATAATAAAGCGAGACCCCGGTCCGTCCGCGCATCCAAAAGATTCCAGCTGATGAATGTATCCTGATAATGCCATTTTTGTACCTCTCTAGCAAATTGAAAAATGAAAACGAAAAATTGAAAAATCCCTATGAAAACTGAGCACGATTCATTGTAACAAAATCACGCCCGTCTTTAAAAAGAAAGAAAAGGCATAAAAAATGGGGCGGAAGTGAGGTTCCGGCAAAAACTCGCCTGAACTTGTTCACTGCGAGTTCTTTGACGGGTTCTCACTGGAAGCCCCATTTTTTAATTAATTATCCAGCTTATTTTTCAAAGCCGGAAAGAGTTTTATTACAATGAAGCGTGGCAAGTACGAGCGATAACATCGTCCTGCTGCTCTTTTGTAAGGTTGATGAAGCGAACTGCATAACCTGAAACGCGAACTGTGAAGTTAGCATATTCTGGTTTCTCTGGGTGAGCCTGGCAGTCCTTGAGCTTCTCTACGCCGAAGACGTTTACATTCAAGTGGTGTGAACCGCGTGAGAAGTATCCGTCGAGGACGTTTACGAGGTTGTCAATGCGCTCGTTCTCATCGTGTCCCAAAGCAGACGGGTTGATTGTCTGTGTGTTTGAGATACCGTCGAGAGCGTAGTGATATGGAAGTTTTGCAACAGACTTGAGGGATTTGATAAGACCCTTTGTCTCTGCACCGTAAGCTGGGTTAGCTCCTGGAGAGAATGGCTCGTGAGCCTTGCGTCCGTCTGGGAGAGCGCCAGTTGCTTTTCCATAAACAACGTTTGAAGTGATTGTAAGGATAGATGTTGTTGGCTCTGCGTTGCGGTATGTCGGGTGCTTCTTGATTTTTGTCATGAATGTCTTCAAGAGCCATACAGCGATGTCGTCAGCGCGGTCATCATCCTGGCCGTAGCGTGGGAAGTCTCCGTCGATTTCGAAGTCTTTTGCCAAGCCTTTCTCGTCACGAATTACGCGGACTTTTGCATATTTGATAGCAGAAAGTGAGTCAACAACGTGAGAGAAGCCTGCGATACCAGTTGCGAATGTGCGTTTTGCATCTGTATCTTCGAGTGCGAGCTCAGCTGCCTCGTAGTAGTATTTGTCGTGCATGTAGTGAATAGCGTTGAGTGAGTTAACATAGATGTCAGCGAGCCATTCAAGCATTGCGTCGTATTTTGCAACAACTTCGTTGTAGTCGAGGTACTCAGAAGTGATTGGTGCATATTCTGGACCAACCTGTGCGTATGGTGTGAGACCGTCGCCCTCGTCTTTTCCGCCGTTGATAGCGTAGAGGAGTGCTTTAGCCAAGTTAGCGCGTGCACCGAAGAACTGAAGCTCTTTACCAGTCTGTGTAGCAGATACACAGCAGCAGATTGAGTAGTCATCACCCCAGATTGGGCGCATAACGTCGTCGTTCTCGTACTGGATTGAAGATGTATCGATAGAAATCTTTGCAGCGTATTTGCGGAATGCTTCTGGCAATCTCTTTGAGTAGAGAACTGTCATGTTTGGCTCTGGTGAAGGACCCATGTTCTCCAATGTGTGGAGGAAGCGGAAGTCGTTCTTTGTTACCATTGAGCGGCCGTCCTGTCCAAGACCACCAACTTCGAGAGTAGCCCAGATTGGGTCTCCAGAGAAGAGCTGGTTGTAAGACTCGATTCGTGCGAAGCGAACCATGCGAGCTTTCATAACGAGATGGTCGATGAGCTCCTGAGCCTGTGCCTCAGTGATGATTCCAGCCTTCAAGTCGCGCTCGATGTAGATGTCGAGGAATGTTGAAACACGACCGATAGACATAGCTGCACCGTTCTGTGTTTTGATAGCTGCGAGGTAGCCGAAGTAGAGCCACTGAACAGCTTCTTTTGCGTTTGTAGCTGGTTTAGAAATGTCGAATCCGTAGATTTTAGCCATTTCTTTCATGCCGTTGAGGGCTTTGATCTGCTCTGCAACTTCTTCGCGGAGACGTACAACTTCTTCTGTCATTGTTCCGTCGCCGATGTTAGCGAAGTCAGCCTTTTTCTGCTCGATGAGGAAGTCGATACCGTAAAGAGCAACACGGCGGTAGTCACCAACGATACGGCCACGGCCATATGTGTCAGGCAAACCAGTCAAGATGTGTGCTTTGCGTGCTTTGCGGATCTCTGGTGAGTAGATGTCAAATACAGCGTCTGAGTGTGTTTTGTGATACTGTGTGAAGATTTTGTGGAGCTCAGGATTTGGTGTGTAGCCGTACATTTCGCATGACTGCTCTGCCATTTTGATTCCACCGAAAGGCATGAAAGCGCGTTTGAGTGGTTTGTCAGTCTGGAGACCTACAACCTGCTCAAGCTCTTTTCCCTCTGGGCAGATATAGCCTGCAGCGTGTGATGTAAGGCCTGTAACGATGTCTGTGTCCATGTCGAGAACACCAGTTCGTTTTTTGCCGTCTTTGCCGATAGAAACTTTGTCATGCTCTGCTTTCTGAAGCTTCTGAAGTTCTGCGAACAATTTGTTTGTTGCGTCTGTTGGGCCAGCCAAAAATTTCTGGTCGCCGTCATACGGTGTGTAGTTTTCCTGAATGAAGTCACGAACGTTAACTTCTTCCTTCCAAAGTCTTCCGTAGAATCCTTTCCAGGCTTCCTGTTCTGCCATAAAAAATCTCCTAAAAGTTTTATTTGAAATCACTTGGCAAAGATACGGCCCAGAAAGCGCATGGAGACACCGAGACACATAAGTTCCAGAAGGAAAGTGAGGTGAAAGGATGTGACCAAAATCGACTTAAAAGGGCTTGTAGTTTCCAAGCAATGTCTTATTTGTTATCAATAATATAGCGAAAATGGTAGAGTTAGACAATAGAATTTTGAAAAATAGCGTTTTTATTTTTGATTCTGTGTAAAAGCACGCTAAATATAGTGTTGGAGAAAGGACTTTTTCGACAGAGGCCTTAAAGTTTCCTTTTATCTTTTTATCGTGAAATAATTCACAGTAAATGACCCGAATTTCTTAAGATTTCTTGACCTTGTTTCTTTTTGTCACTACACTCTTGTCATCAATTTTGTGAAAGATTTCACAGATGCTGCTTCGGGGCGTTGCGGGGTGTCCCCGCAGAAGGGGTAGCGGAAAAACAAAGTTTTGGAGCGAGGGGGAGGCTTCCCCCTTTGGAATAGGAGAAAAAAATGGCTAGAGTCTACAATTTTAGCGCAGGTCCAAGCTGCCTGCCGGAAGAAGTTTTGAATGAATGTGCAGCAGAAATGCTTGATTACAACGGAACAGGTCAGTCCGTAATGGAAATGAGCCACCGCTCAAAGGCTTATGAGCCAATCATTGAAGATGCAGAAAAAATGGTCCGCAAATTGATGAACGTTCCTGAGAACTACAAGGTTCTTTTCGTTCAGGGCGGCGGTTCTACACAGTTCGCTATGGTTGCTGAAAACCTCGGCATCAAAAACAAAAAGGCTGCTTACATCGAGACTGGTGTTTGGGCAAAAAAAGCTGCCGCAGAAGCAAAAAAACTCGGAATCGCAGTTGACGTAATCGCTTCTTCAAAAGACAAAAACTATTCTTACATCCCAAAAGTTGAAAAAGTAACAGGTGACTACGACTACGTTTACATCTGTTTCAACAATACAATCATGGGAACTCACTACGAGTACATCCCTGACACAGGCAATATTCCATTGGTTGCCGACATTTCTTCATGCGTTTTGAGCGAACCACTCGACGTTTCAAAATTCGGTCTTCTTTTCGCAGGTGCACAGAAAAACCTGGCTCCAGCCGGAGTTACACTCGTAATCGTCCGTGAAGACTTGATCCCAGAGCCAGAGGCTTGCTTGCCGGGAACTCCGACAATGCTCGCTTACAAAACACACGCTGACAACGGAAGCATGTACAACACACCACCATGCTACACAATCTACGTTTTGGACAAGGTTCTTCACTGGATTGAAAAGAACGGCGGAGCAGAAGGAATGCTCAAACGCAACCAGGAAAAGGCTGATTACCTTTACAACTTCCTTGATTCAAGCGATTTCTATCACGCAACAACAGAGAAGGGAAGCCGCTCTTTGATGAACGTTCCTTTCCTCACAAAATACTCTACTGCTGAAACTGCTGCTGCCGGCAAAAAAGACGAAGCTGACCGCACAGATGCAGAAAAAACTGCTCTTGCAAAAGAGAAGGAAATCAACGACAAGTTCGTTAAGGAAGCCGCTGCAGCTGGCCTCGTAAACCTCAAAGGTCACCGTCTTGTTGGCGGTATGCGTGCATCAATCTACAACGCAATGACACTCGAAGGCGTTAAGGCTCTCGTTGAGTTCATGAAAAAATTCGCAGCAGAAAATAAATAGGAATAGCATCCACAGATTTCCACAGATAAACACAGATTAAAAATATATATAATCTGTGAAAATCGGTGCCAATCTGTGGATAAAAAACTTGGAGAATATCATGTATAAAATTCAGACACTTAATAAAATCAGCACAATCGGCCTGGAAAACTTTCCTCGCGATGACTATGAAATCGCTACTGACATCAACAATCCGGATGCAATCCTCGTCCGCTCTGCTGACATGCACGGAATGGAACTCTCAGAATCTGTTAAGGCTATCGGCCGCGCAGGTGCTGGCGTAAACAACATTCCTTGCGAAGAACTTGCTGCAAAGGGCGTTGTCGTATTCAACACACCTGGCGCAAACGCTAACGCTGTAAAAGAGCTCGTTATCCTGGGTCTTTTGCTTTCTAGCCGACCGGCTGTTGCCGCAAATAAATGGGTTGCAGGTCTTGCTGGAAAAGGCGATGAGATTCCTGCCCTCGCAGAAAAAGGCAAGTCTCAGTTCGTAGGACCAGAGCTCAAGGGAAAAACACTCGGTGTAATCGGTTTGGGTGCAATCGGTGCAATGGTTGCAAACACAGCAATCGCTTTGGGAATGAACGTAATCGGTTACGATCCTTTCCTTTCTGTAAAGGCAGCTTTGGCCCTCGACCGCAATGTCAAAATCTCTGACACTCTCGAAGGCGTTTATACAAAATCTGACTACATCACAGTTCATGTTCCACAGACAAACGACACAAAGGGCATGATCAACGCTTCTTCTATCAAAACAATGAAGGACGGCGTCCGCATCGTAAACTTTGCCCGCGGTGGTCTTGTAAACAACGCTGATGTACTCGCTGCTTTGGAATCAGGAAAAGTTTCAGCCCTCATCACTGACTTTGCTGACGAAGAGCTCCTCAAATGCGACAAGGTAATCTGCTTGCCACACCTGGGCGCTTCAACTCCAGAGGCAGAGGACAACTGTGCTGTAATGGCTGTAAAAGAGCTCCGTGACTTCCTCGAACTCGGCGAAATCCGTAACTCTGTAAACTTCCCGAAGACTTTCTTGAACAACGAGATTCCTGCAAACGGAACCAGACTCTGTATCGCACACAAAAACGTTCCTAACATGATTGCTCAGTTCACAACAGTCCTCGGTAACGCAAAACTCAACATCGCAAGCATGGTTGACCAGAACAAGAATGATTTGGCTTATGCCCTTATCGATGTTGACGGAAAAGTTGAGGGTGACACTCTCAAGGCATTCGAAGCAATTGACGGCGTAATCAAAGTTCGCCCAATCTATGCATAAAAAATTACATCCTGTAATTTTTTATGCTACGAGAAAATTCTGTTCACCTAAAGGCAAACAGAATTTTCTCTCTCAGCTTTTTCCCTGCATCCGTGCAGGGCTCTTCCGTGCTTTTTAGCCGAGCAAATCTTCCGGCTTTTCAATGACGTAGTCGGCTTCGAATTCCTTGAATTCCTCGCGGTTTCCGTAGCCCCAGAGGACGGCGCAGCATGGAAGACCGGCTTTGTGGGCACCGATGATGTCGTGCTTTCGGTCTCCTATCATCAGGAGTTTTCCTTCCTGCTTTTCTTTTTCAAGCTTCTTTTCTTCTATTAAATAATTGATTATCTGAACTTTTTCGCCTCTTGTTTCCTCGACGTCAGCCCCGCTTACGAATTCAAAAAAGTCTGCGAGCTCAAACTTTTCAAGAATCCTGTCCGTAAAAATCTGTGGCTTGCTTGTCGCGACATAAAGGTGCTTTCCCTGGGCCTTGAGGGCTGTGAGACTTTCCCTGATTTTGGGATAGACTGTGTTTTCAAAAAGCCCCTTTTCGCTGAAATACTCGCGGTACTTTTTCATTGCCTCTCGCGCCTTTTCTTCTGAAAAGCCGAAGAAATCCCTGAAGGAATCCATGAGCGGCGGTCCGATGAATTTACGCAGGGTTGATTGGGGAACGTCATTTATTCCGTAGTAGGAGAGGGCGTACTGTGCCGAATTCATGATTCCCGGTCCTGATTCGGTGAGGGTCCCGTCAAGGTCAAAGAGCAAGTGGGTAAAGTCTTTAATTGCTTTCATTTTATATTTCCTTTTTGATGGTCTTTTTGCCGGCGGATTTTCTGTAATCCCTGGGCGACATTTTATAGAACTTCTTGAAAGTCTCTGCCATGTAGCTGGCTCCTGAAAAGCCCGTGATTTCCGCGATTTCTGCCATGCTCATGCTGCCGGTTTCAAGCAGGTCGGCGACCTTGCGGCTCCTGAACTGAAGCAGGTACTCAATCGGGGATTTTTCCGTGAGCCTCTTGAAAATCTGATTGCAGAGGCTCTGGCTCACACCGCCTGCCTGGCAGATGTCCTTGAGGGTGAGCTGGTCATTGTAGTGGGCGTCGATATAGGACATCATGGTCTTTAACTTAGCATTGTGGCTGTCACCGTCTTCGATGTGGTTTATGTGAACCCGGTAGGCGTCCGTAAAGCGGTGCATGACTATGTCCCAGAGCTCAAAAAAAGCCTTGGTAATCGTAAACTCGCTGGCATCCCTGTCACGGCACAAATCCCTGATGATGTGCTGGATTGCCGCCGCGTCATAGTCTTCTGCCTTAAAATGAATGAAGGGCACGCTTTTATCCGTGATAACTGGCTTTACCGCCTTTTCTTCGACAGCGGGAGTTGAGCAGATGATGCTTGGATGAAGGACTGCGATAAAATATCTTGTAACGCTGGTTTTCTGGGTAAAGGACCAGTGGATTCTGTCTGAATTGACGAAGAGGGTTTCTCCTTCCTTGAGGGTGATGTTCACTCCGTCTACGGAAAAGCCCATGTCGCCTGAATAAGCAGAAATGAATTCGATGTCATCATGATAGTGGGGAACCCGCTCCCATGTGCAGTTCTGGTAAATGTAGCCGTCGTGGATGTAGGCAGGAAAAGAATCATCATTGTAGTTGACGATTTCCGAGCCGTCCTTGCGCTTCATGATTATTCCGCATTTTTCCTTGTTCATTTTTTTACCTAACTTATTCTTGAAATAATAACAATCTTACATTTGATGTCGAAAATTGTTATCAAAATATGTAAAAAACATTGTTTTCTTACATTTTTTAAAGAAGTATAATCGCAAACAAAACAAAGTTCAATACAAAAAAAACGGAGGATTTGCTTTATGAATGAAGAAAACGCCATTGTGATGAAAAACGTCGTCAAGGAATTCAAGGTTCTCAACCGCCACGAAGGCCTTGCGGGCAGCCTCAAGGATTTGTTTTCCCGCGACTACAGGACTGTAAAAGCGGTGGATAATATCTCGATAAAGATAAAAGCGGGCGAGATTGTCGGTTATCTGGGGCCCAACGGAGCCGGAAAGTCCACGACAATCAAGATGATGACAGGCGTTCTGGAGCCAAGCCGGGGCCAGATTATTGTAAACGGCAATATTCCCTATAAAAACCGCACGAAAAATGCAGAAAATATAGGCGTCGTTTTCGGACAGCGCAGCCAGCTCTGGTGGTCACTTCCCCTGATTGAATCTTTCAAGCTCCTCAAGGAAATCTACATGATTCCGACAGAAGATTATAACAAAATGCTTGAGCTTTACCGGGAACTTGCGGATATCGATAACCTTTTGCACAAGCCTGTCCGCCAGATGTCGCTGGGGCAGAGGACTTTGAGTGACATCCTTGCGGCATTCCTGCATAATCCGAAAATCGTATTTCTTGATGAACCGACAATCGGACTTGACGTTTCTATGAAGGCAAGAATCCGAAACCTTATCAAGGGGCTGAATAAGGAAAAAAACACTACGGTAATCCTTACCACTCACGACATGGGGGACGTGGACGCTCTCTGCCAGAGGATTGTAATAATCGACCACGGAAGCATGGTTTACGACAATGACATCGAACACCTCAAGCGATATTTCGGTTCCTACCGCACCGTAAGGCTCAACATGGAAGGAATTGGCTGGAAGGAAATTTTGGTGGACGAGTCAAAAAACAACGTCATGTCCGTAATCTCTGAGTATCAGTCACGGGGCAACATAAAGGACATAAAAATTGAGGATATTTCCACTGAGGAAGTAATCAAGAAAATCTACGAAAACGCCGCGTCAAAAACAGCGTAAGGGATGGAGGTTTTTATGACATTGAACAGCTGTTTTGCCCTTGCCCGAATCGGCATAATGGAGCGGCTCAACTACCGGCTGAGTATCTTCGTCACTCTTTTCGGGAATCTGGTCTATCTGGTGCTGATTTATTTTCTCTGGAGTGCGATTTACGCTTCTTCTGGAACGGATGTCGTGAACGGAATGACCTTGAACGATACCCTCATTTATCTGGTACTTGCGACCGCGCTCTTCAATTTCCTTGAAGTCTTCCTTGTCTGGGAAATGAGCCGCGACATTCAGAGCGGAGGAATAGTGCTCAAACTTTTGAAGCCGATGAGTTTCCGCCGCTACAGCTTCTGGTCTTTTTTCGGCGAGAACATCGTCTCCTTCTTTCTGACTTTCCTGCCGACTTTCATAATCATAAACGTCCTGACCAGGGGTTCGATTCCGATGGGACTGAATCTGGTTTTCTTTATGATTTCGGTTTTGCTGGCACTTAACATCAATTTCAGCGTGGACATGATTGTGGCGACAATCTGCCTTCACACGGAATCCACCTGGGGAATCAACATGGTAAAGGAATGCATCGTACTCCTTCTTTCCGGGGCATCGATTCCACTTGCTTTCTTCCCGGAAAAACTTCGTGCCGTGGTTCAGCTACTGCCATTCCGCTGCATTTACGACACGCCGCTGAGCATCCTGCTCCAAAAAGAAGGCTATACGGTTGAAAGCGGGGTATTTTCTGCCCTTTTGATGCAGCTTTTCTGGTTCGCCGCCCTTGCCTTGCTTGGAAGCATCTTCTGGAAATTTTCGCTCAAAAAAATCACTGTAAACGGAGGCTAGGTTATGACTTTAAGGGGAAAAAGGGGACTGAGGTTCTATCTCAGCATTTACAGAAAGATTCTTGTTCAGGATTTAAAAAGCAAGATGAGTTACCGGGCCGACTTCATAATTTCGACAATCGGAATGATTGTGTCTAACCTGGTCGGATTCGTGACCTTCTATATTCTTTTCAGCAATTTTCCGTCGATAAACGGCTGGACCATGTATGAAATGCTCTTCCTTTACGGATTTTCACTTCTGGCACTCACTCCGGTTCAGTGCTTCTTTGACAACAACTGGAATCTGCGTCATCTTGTGAAGTCCGGGGATTTCATAAAATACTGTTTCCGACCCATAAACATGTTTTTTTACTTCATTTCGGAAGTTTTTGACGTGAAGGGGCTGGGACAGCTCGTGTTCGGAGGCGGAACTTTAGTCTATGCCTGGCACCACCTTGGAATTCCGGTGAATTTCATGACGATTTGCCAGACGCTTCTCTTTCTTTTTGCGGCGTCACTTTTTATGATTGCAATAATGAATTTTGCGGCTGCGACCTGCTTCTGGATTCAGAATTCTGGCTATGTAATGGTAATCATGTTCCGATTCAAGGATTTTGCAAAATATCCGGCAAGCATTTTCAGCACGGTTTTCAGGTTCGTATTCACTTTTGTGATTCCGATTGCATTCATTGCCTACTATCCGTCGCTCGTGCTGTTGCGCCCGGACTCAATCCCGCTGCTTTCATGGCTTTCGCCTTTGCTCGGACTTGTATTTTTCTATCTGAGCTATAGGTTCTGGATGCTTGGAGCTAGGAAATACGATGGCACGGGCTCATAACAACAAAAAAAGAGGCCTTCCAATGAAGCCCTCTCTTTGCTTATCACCCACATCCGTGTGGGTATTATCTTAGAAACTAGTGATGGAACAGTCTTATTCCGTTAAAGCACATAACCATGTTGTACTTGTCGGCTGTTTCGATTACCTGGTCGTCACGGACTGAACCGCCCGGCTGAGCTACTACTGTAACGCCGCTCTTTCTTGCTCGCTCGATGTTGTCACCAAACGGGAAGAAGGCGTCTGAACCGACTGCTACGTTTGTGTTCTTGTCGAGCCAAGCGCGTTTTTCTTCGCGTGTGAAGACTTCCGGCTTTACCTTGAAGATGTTCTGCCATTTGCCTTCGGCAAGAACGTCCTCGTATTCATCACCGATGTAAACGTCGATTGCATTGTCGCGGTCAGCTCGCTTGATTCCGTCTACGAACTGGAGGCCGAGGACTTTCGGGCTCTGGCGCAGCCACCAGTTGTCAGCTTTCTGACCTGCAAGTCGTGTACAGTGAACGCGGCTCTGCTGGCCTGCTCCGATACCGATTGCCTGTCCGTCCTTTACATAGCAGACTGAGTTTGACTGGGTGTATTTGAGTGTAATCAGCGCGATAATCAGGTTGTGCTTGTCATCTTCGCTGAGAGTTTTGTTTTTTGTAACGATGTTTGAAAGGCATGATTCGTCAATCTTGAGGAAATTGTGTCCCTGCTCGAATTTTACGCCGAAAACCTGCTTTACTTCTGTTGCAGGCGGAACGTAATTTGGGTCAATCTGGATTACACAGTAGTTTCCGTTCTTTTTTGCCTTGAGGATTTCAAGAGCCTTTGGTGAATAGCCAGGTGCTACGATACCGTCAGAAACTTCCTTTTTAATCAAAAGGGCTGTAGCCTCGTCACATTCATCGCTCAAAGATATGAAATCTCCGAAAGAGCTCATTCGGTCTGCTCCGCGGGCGCGTGCATAAGCAGAAGCAAGTGGTGTAAGTTCAACGCCGTCTGTAAAGTAAATGGCTTTGAGCGTGTCAGAAAGTGGCTTTCCGACAGCGGCACCGGCAGGACTTACGTGCTTAAAGCTTGTAGCTGCTGGAAGGCCAGTTGCTTCCTTGAGTTCCTTTACAAGCTGCCAGCCGTTGAGTGCGTCGAGCAGGTTGATATATCCCGGTCTTCCGTTCAAAACAGTGATTGGAAGATCGCCTTCGTCTACGTAAACCTTTGCAGGCTTCTGGTTTGGATTACATCCGTATTTAAGTTCGAGTTCTTTCATACGGCAAAGAATAGCAGAAAATGGCAATATTTTCAATTATAATTTAAATCTCAAAAGTGAGTAAAATTTGATAAAATGTGGATAAAATGTTAAAATAAACTTTAAGGAGCTTTTATGAATAAACTTATCAAAAAACTTTTCCCGATTTTCATCCTTCTTTCCGGCACTTTTGCCTTTGCTCAGGAAATTTCAGAAGACTCTGCCGCTGAAAAGTCAACTCCTTCCTTCGGCCAGAATCTTGCAAGCTTAACAAGTCACCGCTTTATCGAAATCCGGGGCGCCATGCCATTTTTCCCCATGCTCACGACTCACGGTGTGGTACAGTCTTTTGTCGTCGGTTTTGCTGACGTTTTTGGTTCTGCTTTTGCAGTTGACGGAAATTATGACAGCACTCTTCCTAAATTCGCCACCGACCTGAACCTTACGATTTTCCCGCCGATTTCAAATCAGCGCTGGGGCTTCATGCTGGGAGCGGCTCTTGATTCATGGGAGGGGTCCCGCAAGCAGTCAGACGGCCGCATCAAGGACGAGACCATTTCGATGAATTTTTACTACATCGGTGCCCATGCTGATTACGGCCATTTTGTCTTCAGTGACATCGGCACCCGCATTTCTCTTTATGGTGAAATCTGTATCGGCTGGCTCAATTACGTCGATGACGAGGACAAAAAGCTTAATTTCTGCTTTGACGTCTGTCCCTTCGGAATCCAGTTCTGCCCCGAAAAGCACATCGGAATCTACTTTGAAATCCCTCATTTTGGCGGCAGACCCTTCTTCCAGACAGGCATTTCTTTAGGACTTTAGCCTTCAAGAATCAAATCAACTGCTTCGGCTTCGGTCGCTTTAATCAAATCGGCTGGAGCGAGTGCAATCTGCTCGCCCCTCATTCCCGCGCTCACATAGATCTTTTCATGGCTCAGGGCTGACTCATCGATAAAAGTCGGGAATTTCTTTTTCATTCCAAGCGGTGAACAGCCCCCTCGGATATAGCCTGTGAGGGCCAGAAGTTCATCCGGCTTTACAGGATTTATTTCCTTTGCTCCGCATGCGTTTCTTGCCTTTTTGAGGTTGATTTCGTGAAGGGCGCTCTGGCAGAAAACGAATACCTGCTTTGTCTCACTTCTCATTACGATTGTCTTGAAACAGGCGGCTGGATTTATGCCCAGTTTCTCTGCTGTCTTAGTTGCCGCTCCCCGGCTGAGTTCGTGCTCTCCGTCGTCATCATAAGAGAGAGTTTCATATTTGATTTTAAGGCCGTCCAAAATTCGCATTGCGTTAGTTTTTTTCATTTTCTTTTCCTTAATGTTTATGTTATAGTTAAATTGAAAGTAATAATAATTATACAGATTGCACTGATTATTTAAATATAATTCGTGTCCTTTCCTTTGGAGTTACTATGTCACAGAACATTGCCGAGGTCTTTTCAAATTTTTCTCAGAAGTTATCCCGATTCAATAAATCTCCAGATGCAGTAAGAGTCCCTTCCCCGGAAAAGGTCAGGAATGGTTATATAGAAGAAAAACTCCGCGAGCGTGGCGAAAAACTCCGTTCTTCCGTGGTTTCGACCTACAAGGTTTTCCGCGCTCCCTTTGAGGCTTTGGGAGAACAGTCAGACCGGGCCGCTTCAATCGACAAGGACGAGCAGAACCTTCTCAAGGCCTACAATCTCTTCAAATCCTGCATGGACATAGACAAGGAAAATCAGGACGAAATCGGTGCCACCCACATCAGGAACGTGGAGATTCATTCCCCCCTTGCAGAAAAAGCCAGCTACACCCAGGGCGGTCAGTTCATCTATCTTCTTTGCTGGCTTCATTTTGAGCAGAATTGTCAGGAATTTTTCCCCTTTTTTAAGGAAATTGAAAGCCATAATGTGCTATGCTTTTCTCGGGCTGAGACTTTCCAATTTTCAGATTCACATGAAAAGGAAATCTTCGAACTTGTCAAGGCGGAGTTTTATTCATGACAAAAGATTTAACCATAGGACATCCGTTAAGAATCATCTTCAATTTTGCGGTTCCTGTATTTTTTGGCTATCTCTTCCAGCAGTTTTACAATCTTGTCGATACAATCATCGTCGGACAGTTTCTTGGCGTTGATGCCCTTGCCGCCGTCGGTTCAACTGGCAGCCTCAACTTTTTCATCATCGGTTTCTGCATGGGAGTCTGCTCGGGCTTTGCCATTCCTGTTGCCCAGCGTTTCGGTGCCGGTGATTATTCTTCAATGCGTCAATTCATTTTCAATTCATGGATTTTAGTCCTCATTTTTTCACTTGTTATTACCAGCCTTTCAGTGATTTTCTGCCGCGAAATGCTGGTCTTCCTCAAGACGCCGGAAAACATTTTGGACATGTCATATTCTTACTTCGTGATTATTCTTGCGGGAATCCCGGTCGCTTTCTTCTATAATATACTTTCTGGCATAATCCGATCCGTAGGCGACTCAAAGACACCTCTCTATTTTCTCATCATTTCTGCCTGCCTCAACATCGCCCTTGACCTGCTTTTTATCGCGGTCCTTAAAATGGGAATTCCGGGTGCGGCCTATGCGACTGTAATTTCCCAGGCTTTTTCGGGCATCCTTTGTTTCTTTTATATGCGGGCAAAATTTGAAGTCCTCCGCCTCAAAAAAGAAGAAAAAGTTCCATCCCTCAAAAAATGCCTTGCCCTGCTTGGAATAGGCGTTCCAATGGGACTTCAGTATTCAATCACTGCAATCGGTTCTGTAATCCTTCAAAGCTCAGTCAACGTTTTGGGCTCGGTTTATGTCGCTTCAATGGCTACGGCTCAAAAAATCAGCATTTTCTTCTCGGTACCATTCGACGCCCTGGGCACGACAATGGCAACTTACGGCGGTCAGAACGTGGGAGCTCAAAAAATCGAACGCCTCAATCCGGGCCTTTTCTGGGGCAGCGCAATCGGCTTCGTCTGGTCTTTTATGGCACTTGCGATTCTTTTCTTCTTTACGGACAATCTGGCTGTCCTTTTCATCAGCAAAACTGAATCTCCGGAGACTACGGCATTCGTTATCCGGCACGTTTTTTACTTCCTCATGGCCAACGGCTGCACTTACTGGCTTCTCACTCTGGTCAACGTCGTACGCTTCATGATTCAGGGCATGGGATTTTCACGGCTCGCTATTTTTGCAGGAGTTTTTGAGCTTATCGGGCGCGGTGTGATTGGTCTTGTTTTCGTTCCGCTTTTGGGATTCCAGGGAGCATGTCTTGCAAGCCCTCTTGCCTGGGTGCTTGCCGATGCCTTTCTCGTTCCCGCATACTTTTCTTGCAGACGAAAACTCATTACAATGTATGGAATTGATAAAGCTTCCAAATGAAAACTATTAAATATCAGGTATTTTTTATAGTTCTCGCAGGTATTTTTACGGCTTCAGTCGTCATCGGCGGATTCGGTGTCTTCTGGTCAAGCACGGCCGTAAAGCGAAGTTCTGCAAAAATTCTTGATTTGATGGCTCAGGCCCAGACAGTCGGTCTCGATTCCATGTTCTTTGAGGTGGAGCAGTCTTCAACGGTTTTAGCCCATTATGTCCGCACTGAGCTCGAAAATATCGGTGATTTGGCCAACGAAGCAAAATTTTCCGGCTATTTTTCTCATCTTGTGGATCTTTCCCATTACATTTCCAGATGTACCGCTCCTGCAATGGCACTTTATGTCAAATTCTCTCCTAAACTCACAAATGAGACCAAGAGTTTCCTCTGGCGCAAAAAGGACGGCATCCTCATTCAGGATTCATTGAAAAATTTCCCGATTCCTGATTTGGATTTTGACAACAGCTGGTATTACCATGACGGACTTTTTAGAAATGGTGTCTGGACTGCCCCCTATTATAATGAAGATTTTAATGAGTATGTCATTTCCTATGGTATTCCGGTCTTCAAAGATGAAAAACTGATTGCCCTGGTCGGAATGGACATTGATTTTGATGACATCGCATCCGTTGTAAATTCAATCACTATCTATAACTCAGGCTATGCTTTCTTGACGGACGAAAGTTTTAAAGTCGTTTACCACCGTTCGGTTCCGGCAGGTACAAAGCTTTTTGAATATTCCCGGGACTTTAAGCTGATTGAGAACAGTGAGCTGAATTCCAGCTTTTACGAGTACAAAAACAATGGCAAGAAATACCGCATGCTTTATAAGGAGCTTGAAAGCGACCTTCTGCTTGTGGTCAGCGTTCCTGCCGAAGAAATTGACCATGAGCGCACCAAGCTGATTTACAGCCTGATAATTTCCGTGATTGTGATTTCCCTGCTCGTATCTTTGTGGAGCGTGTGGATGTCTGATAAATTCACTCGGCCGCTCAAAAAACTTTCATTCTATGCAAAAAACATCATTGCCGGTGTTTACGACGTTGAATTCGACTTCAAGAGCAATGATGAAGTGGGCGAGCTCACAGGAAATTTTGCCTTCATGGCCAAGTCCCTCAAGAGGCAGTTTGAATATATCAACAATCTTGCCTATCTTGATGCGATGACAGGCGTAAAAAACAAGCGTGCCTACATCGACGCCCGCGATGAAATGAATGAAAAAATCAGGAGAAACAAGGTTTCCAACCTGGCTCTGGAGTTCGGAGTTATCGTTTTTGACGTCAACAACCTCAAGAACATAAACGATTCATTCGGACACAAAGCTGGCGACCTTTTGATAAAGTGTGCCTGCAACTTAATCAGCAAGACTTTCATTTACAGCACGATATACCGTATCGGCGGCGATGAATTCGTAGCAATCATCACTGGAAAAGATTTCGAAAACAAGGAAGAACTGCTTGCCGACCTGCGCCTTGAAATGGCAATGCCTGTCGCAGAAAAGAACGAAGCCTTCGAAAGAATCTCAATCGCTTCCGGCCTTGCAGTCTATGACCCAAAATCAGACGAAGATTTCCAGTCAGTCTTCGAGCGAGCCGACGGCGAAATGTACAAATCCAAAATCGCCATGAAGGGTGGCCGCGGACTGGTAAGATAGCGGGAAAATTCCTTAATCTATGAAAATCTGCCTGCCATTTATAATTGTACAAAGCCGTTAAAAACAGTATTATTTAATCTGATTTAAGGAGATAAAGATAAAAAGCAGCCAGAAATATTGTCTGCTTTTTATCATGACAAGTTTCCGTTGGAAACTTGCTTCATTAACTGCCGCTTCTCATTTCATTGCGAAGTGGCATTAAAAAGTCAATCGAATGTTGAAACATTCTTCTTGACTTTTTATAGGAGATATAAATGGCAGACACAATGCATGCTTTGGAAAAAAATCCAAACTGGAAAGGCCGCCGTGGTCCTGTAGTTCTCGTAATTATGGACGGCGTTGGATATGGAAAATACGAAGAGGGTGATGCAGTTAAAGCTTCAAAAATGAAGTACCTCGACTGGTTCACAAAAAACTGCCCTCACACTCAGCTCAAGGCTCACGGTACAGCCGTAGGTCTTCCTACTGATGACGACATGGGTAACTCTGAGGTTGGACACAACGCTATGGGTTGTGGCCGCGTATTCGCTCAGGGTGCTAAGCTTGTTGGTGAGTCTATTTCTTCTGGCAGCATGTTCCAGGGTGCAACTTGGAAAAAGCTCGTAAAGAATGTTCAGGACAAAAACTCTACATTCCACCTTATTGGTCTTGTTTCTGACGGAAACGTTCACTCTCACATTGATCACCTTAAGGCTATGATTACTCAGGCTCACAAAGAAGGTGTAAAGACTTTGCGCGTACACGCACTTTTGGACGGACGTGATGTTCCTCCAACATCTGCTCTTGAATATTTTGAACCTCTTGAAAAATTCCTTGCTGAATTCAGCGATGTAGACTATCAGATTGCTTCTGGTGGTGGACGTATGTACATCACTATGGACCGCTACGGTGCAGATTGGAGCATGGTTGAGCGCGGATGGCACGCTCATGTTCTTGCTGACGGCCGTCAGTTCGCTTCTGCTACTGAAGCTATCAATACATACCGTAACGAAAACGCTGGCCTTCTCGACCAGGATATGCACGAGTTCGTAATTGCAAAAGACGGAAAACCTGTCGGACCAATCGTAGACGGCGACAGCGTAATCTTCTTCAACTTCCGTGGTGACCGCTCTCTTGAAATTACTGCAGCATTCGAAGAAGACAACTTCCCACACTTTGACCGCGTACGCCGCCCGGCTGTTGAATATGCAGGCATGATGGAATACGACGGTGATAACCACAAGCCGGCTCAGTTCCTCGTAAACCCACCAAGCATTGACCGCACAATGGGTGAATATCTTACAAAGACTGGTGTTCATCTTATGGCAATTTCTGAAACTCAGAAATACGGTCACGTTACATACTTCTTCAACGGTAACCGCCCTGGTGAATTCGACAAGAATCTTGAAACATATATCGAAGTTCCATCTGATGTTGTTCCATTCGAGCAGCGCCCATGGATGAAATGTGCAGAAATTACTGACAAGGTAATCGAAGCTATCGAAAGCGGAAAATATGATCACATCCGTCTCAACTACCCTAACGGTGATATGGTTGGACACACTGGTGTATTCAACGCTGTTGTATGTTCTATGGAAGGTATGGACCTTCAGCTTGGACGTCTTAAGGCAGCTATCGAAAAGGCAGGCGGTATCCTCTGTCTTACAGCTGACCACGGAAACTCAGACGATATGTACGAGCACAAGAAAGACGGTTCAGTTGCTATAGGTGCAGACGGCGAGCCAAAGCCAAAGACATCTCACTCATTGAACCCGGTTCCAGGCATCATCTACGATCCAGAATACAAGGGCGAGTATGATCTCGAGTTGAACAGCGGTCTTGGAATCTCAAGCTGGCCTGCAACACTCATGACTTTGATGGGATTCGTTCCACCAACAGATTACGATAAGTCAATGGTAAATCTTAAATAATTAAGGACTTGGATTGCCGTACTTGATATGGCAATCCTTTTTCTGTTATAATTGATTCACATTTTTTCAAGGAGAATTGTATGAGACTTGCACGACGCTTCCGCCCATTGGTTAGCAACAAAACAACACGAGCTAACAGCAAAAAACAGTCAAAAAGACTTGCTGCTAACTACGCTCTTCTCGCAGCATTGGCTGCAACTGATTCTAAATCAAAAAAATAAGTTTGATTAAATCGAGAATCCGTCTCAAGTCGAGACGGATTTTTTTTTGTCTAGAGAAAATACTTGATGAGCGCGAGCTGCGGCAAAACAACTACCGCAAAGAATGCGAGGCTTATCCATGTGAAAGTCTTGATGAATGCAAAAACTTTTCCCGGATATTCCCTCATGTAAAGCCTGAGATTGATTACGCTTGCAAGGCTTCCAATCAGAGAACACAAGCCAGCGCTGTCCAAACCGTAAAGAAGGGCACGGAGATTCGTAGAGAAAGGATAAAGAACGATGCTTGCAGGAACGTTTGAAATCACCTGGCTCAAAAGAATACTCCAGATATATTCATGACCTGCGACTGAGCGCTCAAGGAAGCCCGAAATTGCCGGATGACGGCAGATTGAAGACGAGAAGGTAAAGAAACAGAGGAAGGTGAGCAGAAGAACGTAATCTGTTTTGACGAGAATCTTCCGGTCGCCAATCAAAAGCGTAATGAATACAAGACCGAGCACGACAGGGTAGTAATGAGTGCGTGTTACAATCGAAGCAACGACAATCACAAAAAGCACCTGATACATGATTCGCCTTTTATGGTGTGTTTTTTTTGCTGTTTCAGGTTCTGAGACAATTTCTTCCTTAATCTCAATCTTTTCCTTTGAATTTTTACGATACAGAATCGAAATGAATATATATAGAAGAAAAGCGCTGAAAATCCAAAGTGGAGCCATCATCTTCATGAATTCCGGCGTTGAAATGCCGCTCTTTGCATAAAGAAAGAGGTTCTGCGGGCTTCCGAAAGGAGTTAAAAGCGAGCCACGGATTGCGGCGATGTTTTCAAAAGTGAGGACGGGAAGAATGTATTTTTCCTGACCGCCAGCCCGGAACATTATTATTGTAAGCGGAACGAAAATAATCAGCGAAACGTCGTTTGTGACGAACATTGACGAGAAAAAGACGCAGTAGACAAAAAAGACAGTGAGGGTCTTCATCGATGAAAGGTTTTTTGTCCTTTTCAAAAGCGGCTCAAAGATGTTTTCGCTTTTAAATCCCTCCAGAACGGAAAGCAGCATGAAAAGCGTTGCAAGAGTGCGCCAGTTGATGTCGTGCAGAAGTTCCTTTGATGGCGGAGTGATGAAAAGTGATATGATTGCCACCGCAAGCGACACGGAAAGCATGATGTCTTTTTTGAAAAGATTCTTTAACCAGATAGCAAATTTACGCATGAAAAGATAATAGCACAAAGAAAAGTGTGTGAAAATAACCACTGATTGCTCATTTCTCATTCCTAATCTATAATTAGTGTATGTACTATTACGGAATTGATTACACTTATCTGATTTTTGTTATTCCCGCTCTTCTGCTCAGTTTGTGGGCCAGTGCGGCTGTAAAATCACGTTTTGCAAAATATGACAGAATCCGCACCCAGCGCGGAGTTACCGGAGCCCAGGCGGCTGCAATCCTGCTCCGTGCAAACGGTATCACCGACGTTAAAATCGAACATATCCACGGAAATTTAACCGACAACTACAATCCTGTTACAAAAATACTGAGCCTCAGTGACTCAACCTATTCAAGCACCTCGATTGCGGCAGTTGGAGTTGCAGCCCACGAAACAGGCCACGCAATCCAGCACAACGTCGGCTATTTTCCTCTCAATTTCCGCCGCGCCCTTGTTCCTGTAGCAAACCTGGGTTCCCGGCTTGGCCCCCTTATGGTCTTGATTGGAATCGGTTTCGGGGCATCGGCTTATGCAGAAGGCCGCCTCCCGGTTTTGCAGTTGGTTACAGACATCGGCCTCCTTCTTTTTGCCGGCGCTACGCTTTTTTACCTTGTAACCCTTCCTGTCGAGTTCGATGCTTCCCGCCGGGCCCTTAAAATCCTCAAGGAAGCCGGTGTTTTTGTAGATAAAAAAGAACTTTCGGGCGCAAGGAGCGTTCTCTGGGCTGCAGCCATGACTTACGTCGCCAGTGCGCTCAGTGCAATCGCATCGTTCGTGCGTATTCTCCTGATTGCAAACCGCGGAAGAAGAAGAGATTAAGGGGGAAAGCCTTCCCCCTGCGTCGCACTTCGTTGCGCCGACACCCCCTTCTGCGGGTACGGTTCAGGCGCAGCCTTCACCGAGACTCGCTCAAAACCTGCCTCGCAGGTTTTGCCCCTGAAGGGTCGCTCCCTACCCGCAACGCCCGCTAAATTTTGAGGATTAGAAGTGAATACAGAAAAAACGAAAGCACCAAGAAACCGCACCCTCACCCTGGAAGAATCTGAAATTCCCGCTCTCAAGGAACGGCTTATTAATATAGAAGATTTGTCTTCTTTTTTGGGAAATGATTCTTCTTGCCCGGTCGAAAAAATCCTCGACAAAACAATAAACGCTGACCTGCTTGAAGTCCTTCCTCTTCTTCCTGATGAATTCGCGGATTTAATCATAATCGACCCGCCTTACAATCTCACCAAGGATTTTCACGGAAAGGTCTTTAATGCCCGCTCGGAAGAGTCTTACGACGACTATCTTTCCACTTGGTTTCCGCTCGTGTGTAAAAAACTAAAGCCCACAGGCTCCCTCTATATCTGTGGCGACTGGAAGTGCACTTCTTCCCTTCAGAGGGTTGTTGAAAAGGAACTTACAGTCCTAAACAGAATCACCTGGCAGCGCGAAAAGGGCAGGGGGGCTTCTTCAAACTGGAAGAACTCAATGGAAGACATCTGGTTTGCGGTCAAAAATCCCAAGGATTATTACTTCGATGTCGAATCCGTAAAAATGAAGCGCAGGGTAATCGCCCCTTACAAGGAAAACGGAAAGCCCAAGGACTGGGACGAAAGCGAGGACGGCAACTTCCGCCTCACATATCCGGGAAACTTCTGGGATGACATTTCGATTCCCTTCTGGTCAATGCCCGAAAACACCGACCACCCGACCCAAAAGCCTGAAAAACTCTACGCAAAGCTTGTGCTTGCTTCAAGCCGACCAGGCGACATCGTCTTTGACCCCTTCCTTGGAAGCGGAACTGCGAGCGTGGTGGCAAAAAAACTCGGCCGCCGCTATGTCGGAATCGAGCAGAACGAAGAATACTGTCTCTGGGCAGAAAAACGCCTGGCCCGTGCCGAAAGCGACAAGTCAATTCAGGGTTACAGCAAGGGAGTTTTCTGGGAGCGCAACAGCCTTTCCGAGCAAAAGAAAAAATAATCTGTCTAAATCTTTGTTCAACTGTGGTTTATTTTTTTTCATTTTTTCTCTAAAATATTCTTACGAGGAAAAAATGGAAAACGCAACAAAATGTATTCATGCAGGCTATCAGCCTAAAAACGGCGAATCTCGAATGATTCCTATTATTCAGTCTACAACTTTCAAATATGATACTTCCGAGGACATGGGCAAGCTCTTTGACCTTGAGGCTTCGGGATATTTCTATACACGATTGCAGAACCCGACAAATGACATGGTTGCAGGCAAAATCTGTGCCCTTGAGGGCGGAACTGCCGCAATGCTCACATCAAGCGGTCAGGCTGCAAACTTCTTTGCCACATTCAACATCGCCCAGAACGGTGACCACATCGTAGCTTCAAGCTCAATTTACGGCGGCACTTTCAATCTTTTCAACGTCACCATGCGAAAAATGGGCGTTGACTTCACTTTCATCTCCCCGGACGCAAGCGACGAAGAAATTCAGGCCGCTTTCAAGCCTAACACAAAGGCTGTCTTTGGCGAGACAATTGCAAACCCGGCCCTCACAATCTTTGACATCGAACGCTGGGCAAAAATCGCACACAAGAACGGAGTTCCCCTCATCGTAGACAACACTTTCGCAACTCCAATCAACTGCCGTCCTTTTGAATGGGGCGCTGACATCGTAACTCACTCAACAACAAAATATCTCGACGGTCACGACGCAACTGTCGGCGGTTGTATCGTTGACTCAGGAAAATTCGACTGGATGGCTCACGCCGAAAAGTTCCCGGGCTTGTGCACTCCAGATGAAAGCTACCACGGAATCACATATGCCACAAAGTTCGGCAAAGAGGGTGCTTTCATCACAAAATGTACAGCCCAGCTCATGCGTGACTTCGGCTCAATCCAGGCTCCGATGAACGCATATCTTTTGAACCTGGGAATCGAATCCCTTCCAGTCCGAATCAAGCAGCACTGTGCAAACGGTCAGGCTGTAGCAGAATTCCTTGCAAGCCACAAAAATGTCGCATGGGTCAACTATCCGGGACTCAAAGGCAACAAATACTACGAGCTTGCCCAGAAATACATGCCTAACGGAACCTGTGGTGTCGTAAGTTTCGGCGTAAAGGGCGGAAGAAAGACTGCTGAAAAATTCATGAAGAACCTCAAGCTTGCCATGATTGCAACTCATGTCGCTGATGCCCGCACCTGTGTCCTTCATCCGGCTTCTGCAACTCACCGCCAGCTTACTGACGAAGAGCTTGTAGCATGCGGAGTAGGCCCTGACATGGTACGCTTCTCTTGCGGTATCGAGGCCACAGAGGATATCCTCGCTGACTTGAAGCAGGCCCTCGAAGCTATTTAAATTCTTGCTTTTATTCACTTTCTTGCCGATAATATATAGAAGAAATAAAAAAAGGATTTGTCCATGAAAAAACTTACAGGAATTATTTCGTCTTTTTTGGCTGCGGGCTTTTTGTTTACCGCTTGTGAACGGATCGACCTTGAAGGTATCGGTGAGCTTAATAAACTTGAGCTCTGGTACAGTCCATACACAAGTGATGCCGCACCTTTGCCAGAAGACAGCGTTTTGATTGACCACGTTGAAAAGGACTTGGGTATTTCTCTTAATGCCGTTCCTCTTCCTACAAACAAGGATGAGCAGGCGGAGGTTCTTCTTGATGCTGCAAAATCAAACTCTCTGCCAGATATTTTCATGGTCAACCGCGATGTCCTTACAACTCTTGTCCGTGAAAACTATGTTACCCGCGTTGACGGATTGTACGCCCTGATGCCGGAGCGAACTGTCAAAATGTACGATGACGCCTCAAAACAGGCAGCTTCCTTTGACGGAATTTGCTACGGTCTTTCTCAGTCTGGCTCAATTGACCGCAACGAGGGTATTTTGATCCGAAAAGACTGGCTTGACCGCCTGGGTCTTCCAATCCCTGTCACTTTGGATGACTATTATGATGTAATGAAAGCATTTACATTCAATGACCCGGACGGAAACGGTCGCAATGACACCTATGGATATGGCGCTTATGTTGATATTCGTGCCATTGAAGAAGGCCTGGGCTGCCGTTTTGCGCCTTTCTTTGGAGCTTTTGGAGTAGAAGGTACATTCAATTCTACAAAGAGCAATGCCGGCCTCAACATTCATAAACCAGAGTACAAGCAGGCTCTTGAATATATCCACAGGCTTGCGGAAGACGGTCTTATCGATCCCCGCTGGACAGTTCATTCTAAAAACAGCTTCCGTGAGGCATGGAAGTCCGGAAAAATCGGCATGATGCGTGAACAGAACGCCGCTTTTGCCCTTGAATCCAACTATAAAGATTTTGACGAGCGCTTCCCTGATGCAGAATGGATTTTGATTGATCCTCCTGTCGGACCAAAAGGCAAGTCTTCTGTTGGTGCCTATGCTACCGGTTACCGAATCTATGCGGTTTCCCGCCGGGCTCAGGAACTTGGAAAACTTCCGATTATTGCTAAATTCCTTGAATGGATGAGTACGGACGGCTACATCACTGCTGCATACGGTGAAGAAGCTGTAAACTACATGATTGACGATAACGGCGGAATCACAACTGAAGGTCTTCCTGATCCAAAATATGCCTATACTCAAAAGGCTGCCGCCCCGGTTCTTCAGCTTCGAAACCTTGTCTTCTATAATGGTGATGACGAACTTATTTCCCGCTATCCGACATGGTATTCAATAAACGGCAAGGAAATGAGTCCTCTTAAGCTCCTTCGCGACATGCAGAGTAAGCCGTGGACAGTTGCTGTTGCCAATCTCCCTGGAATTTCAAAAGAGCTCAAGGGCTTCTACGAAGAATGTGTAAAAGACTTCGTAACAGGCCGCCGCGATCTGGATACCTGGGAAATGTGGCTCAAGGAATTTGACAAGCATGGCGGTGCCGACTGGGAGCGACGCTGCATCCAGTATGCCGAGGCAAACGCCCTCCTTCTTGATGATGCAAAAGTCCTGCCAAAAGATAAGGCAAAAAACTAGGATTTGCAAGATACTTAAAATTCGCTATAATATCCACAATAGTTTTTACTGTTGTGGATTTTTTTTGTTTAAATAGGAGAAAATGAATTTTATGTCAAGGCGAAGAGTTGTAATCACAGGTTTGGGATGTGTTTCACCTGTTGGAAATTCAGTCGAAGAAACATGGAATAGCGTTAAAAACGGAAAATGCGGCGTTACAAACATCACGCTTTTTGATTCAAGCCGTCTTCCTGTAAAAGTTGCCGCTGAGGTAAAGGATTTTGACATCACAAAATACGGAATCGACTCAAAGGCCACCCGCAAGATGGCTCGTTTCTCAAAATTCTGTCTTGCCGCTTCAGCTCAGGCAATTTCTGATTCCGGTTACACTCCAGAGGCTTTAAAGGCCGAAAAAATGGGCGTCATGGTAGGCAACTGTCTCGGCGGAATCGAGGCAACAGAGGCTGGCTTCAACAAATTCTGCGATCCTTCTGCAGGTCCTGACCGTCTTCCACCGCTCACAACCCCGCTCATGATTTCAAACGAGGCTGCTGCAAACGTAAACATCTACTACGGATTCCAGGGGCTTTCATGGACAATCAATACAGCATGTGCTTCGGGCACTGATTCCCTGGGCCTTGCAAGTGACTTAATCCGTTCCGGCCGGGCTGACGTAATGCTGGCTGGCGGTACAGAGGCCGCAATCACAGAATTCAGCATTGCGACTTTCGTAAAATTGCAGGCACTTGCCTCAAAATTCAATGACAATCCTGAAAAGGCAAGCCGTCCTTTTGACCGGGACCGTGACGGTTTCGTAATGGCAGAAGGTTCGGCCATGTTCATCCTCGAAGAATATGAGCACGCAAAGGCTCGCGGCGCAAAAATCTATGCAGAAGTTGCAGGATTCGGTTCAAGCTGCGACGGCTATCACATCACAGCCCCTCTCCCTGATGGAAGCGGTGCTGCAAAGGCTGTTCAGCTTGCCCTTGAGGATGCAGGTCTTGCTCCAAGCGAAATCCAGTACTACAACGCTCACGGCACTTCTACCCACGCAAATGATTCCGGTGAAAGTGCCATGCTCAAGCTTGCTTTGGGTGAGGAAAACGCTCGAAAACTGCACATCTCTTCAACAAAGAGCATGACAGGCCACTTGGTCGGTGCTGCCGGTGCAATCGAGGCTCTTTTCTGCGTAAAGGCAATCAACGAGGGCTTCATTCCGCCTACAATCAACATCGAAAATCAGGACGTAGAGGGTGGCTGTGACTTGGACTACACTCCTAACAAGGGCATTGCCTGTGATGTAAAAGTTGCCGCAAGTGCTTCCCTTGGATTTGGCGGTCACAACGGCTGTATCATCATCAAAAAATTCGAAAACTAAAGCTTAAAACGGAAAATAAAAATGAGAAAGATTTTATCAGTATTGCTGCTTGGTGCTTTGCTTCTTAATCAAGCTCTTTTTGCCCAGGCTGGTGAAGCTCAGGCTTCAGAAGATTCAGACGTAACTTTTTCTGTCGAGTCTTCTGAATCGGAGTCTTCCGGCTGGCTTCACGAAAATGACGGCAAAAAACACTGGTTTACTGCAATCGGCGGAATGTTGTTCTTCAACGTAGGCCTTGCATCATACAACCGCTGGGTTCTTGGTTCTGGCTGGGCTCAGGTAGGACCGGAGCAATGGAACCATTTCTGGGAGCGCGAAGTCTTGTACGACCGTGACTGGTACTGGACAAATTTCGTCCTTCATCCTTACCAGGGCGGACTTTACTACCAGTCTTCACGAAACGCAAACCTCAATCAGCTTGAATCTTTCGCAGTTACCCTTGTCGGAGCAAGTTTCTGGGAATATCTCTGTGAGACAAATGCTCCTTCAACCAACGACCTTTATTACACGACGGTTGGTTCTTTTGCGATGGGCGAAATGCTTTACCGACTTTCTTTGAATGCTGATGAAATTTCAAGCCTTTTGGGCCTTGCAGTAAACCCGATGAGGATTTGGAGTCAGGCCTGGCTCAGGCAGAAGCCCCTGGGAACAAGCCGCAACATTCATGAATTGTCCCTCAAATTCAATGTTGGAACTTCACGCGCCTATACGGAGATTTCAGATTTTGATTCTTCTCTTTATGATCAGCATGAAGTTTATCCTTTCTATTTCAATCCTTCGATTTATATCGTTTACAATGACCCTTACGGCCATGATTCAAATGATCCTTATTCTCAGTTTGAGCTGGAAATTTCAGCTTCAGTAGGAAAAGGTTCGGGAAAAGGCTCTGTCTGTCAGTACACGGAACTGGACAAAAAGATTATGTACGACATCCGGATTCTTAGTGACGGAATGCTCTTTGCCCGCGCTCCTCAATTTTCTGAAAACTCTGATACAACTCTCGGTCTTGTAATGGAATATGAGTTCGACTGGCATCAGTTCTATGAACTTTCTGCTCTCGGCCCTGGTCTTGCCATCAAGCAGCGCCATCGTTTTGAAAATTCAAATCTTGAATGGCAGCTTCACGGCGCATGGAACGTAATGGGCACCACGGACTACTATTATTATCACCGCCCGGTCGTCAAGCAGACAGCCGGCGTTGTCAGGGATTACAGCATGACGACTGGTCCTATGACTGTGCTAAAATTGCGCTATATAAGCGAGAAAGGCAAAACTTTAAACTTGAATTTCCGCGGATATGCAATGTATGATTATTATGAGCAGCTTCAGGAAGATTCTGCTTGTCCAAGTTCAGGCTGGGAATTTATTGGCGTTACGAACCTTGGATTCGAGATTCCTGTATCAAAGCGCGTTAGAATAGGTGTAGAGGATGAAATCTACGCCAAGCGTACTTTCTACAAAAAAGTACCTGATATTCTGCAGATTCTTAATTCTGGTAGCGTGTATGCCAGGCTCCACTTGAAGTAATCCTTTTTTACAGGGGGCAGCATGAAATTTACTTCTACAAGAAATCCGTCTGAGTCTGTAAATTTTGCGAAAGCAGTTCTTGACTGTATGCCGGAAGACGGCGGTTTGTATATTCCTGAAGAATTCGCAGATTTACGAAAATGGATTTTGTACACGAATGAAAACACTTCATTTTCAAGCATTGCGGGCACTTTGACTTCTGCCTGCATCAATACAGAATTTTCGCCGATTATTTGTGAGACGATTGCGACAAAGGCTTTTCCTTTTTCTCCAAAAGTCCAGAAAATTGACGAAAATCTTTTTACCCTTGAGCTTTATCACACTCCGTCCGGCAGCCACAAGGAATTCGGCGTTTCATATCTTGTAAACTGTCTCGAAACAATCCTTACCCTGCAGGGGGGCACGGCTACTTTTCTTGACGCTACAACCGGCGAGATTGCTTCAAGCCTTGCGCGTGCCATTCGCGGCAAAAAGAACTTAAAGGCTGTCCTTTTGTTTCCAAAGGGCTTTGTCCGAGGTTTAATCAAAGAAGATTTTGTCTGGAACGGCGGAAACGTGCTTCCAGTTGAAGTTGACGGTGATGAAAAATGCTGTCATGAGCTTGTCCGGGAGATTTTTGCCAACCGTTCTCTGGTCGAAAAATACAATCTCACTGTTGCAAATACTGCAAACATCGGCCGCCTCATGCCTCAGACTTTTTTCTATCCATATGCTTTCAGTCAGCTAAAGAATCAGGTGACTGGCGGTATTTTCTATGCAATGCCTTGCGGAAACTATTCAAATCTGGTTGCAGGCCTTTATTCATGGCGGCTTTCCCTGCCGGTTAACGGATTTATCTGCCCGACCAGCGATGAAATCAAAGTTGACCTGGAAGGAAACTGCGAGATTATGGACAGCATCGTTGATTTGAAAAACCGGGGAAATGCTGATCCTGCAAGTCCGTCAAACCTTGAGCGTCTGGAAGAGATTTTTACGACAAGTTCCCTTATGCTCAAGCACTTCGTTTATCCGGCTCAGGTTTCAAAAGAAGAGACCGAAGCCGCCTGCCAGAAACTCTTCAAGGACTATGGAATTTATGCCAATAAATCAACGAGCCGGGCTTATGCCGCCGCACTCAAGCGCAACGACATCTTCGGTGACGAAGGTTCATCGGTTGTTCTTGTAATGCGCGACCACCCGGCTCTTGACAGCGAGTTTATCCGCCATACTTTGGGTAAGGCTCCTGAACTCCCCAACGAAAATCCAGACTCCCTCATCCCAACTGAACTCAAGCATCCTTGTGTCAGTTCTTCAGAGGAAGTCATGCTGATTATTGCTGACGAGCTTTAGTCTTTGGCTTGAATGCCTTAACGAAATCCTCACACTTGTATTCAGCTTTCTTTTGAGCGGCATTGAGTTTCTTAAAGAGGGACTCAATTGCTGCTTTTTTGCCTGCGCTCGCCTTAAGAAGAAGAATCTTCTTGTACAAATCAAGGCTTGATTCCATTTTTTCTTTATTGAACCATTTTGTGCCGTTGAATTCGTTTGCTCCCAGCAAGGTCCATGAATTTTCTGAAAGGGCAAGATTTGAAGCAATTGCAAGCAAGTCTTCTTTTGCTGAAGCTTCAGTGAGCCGTGGCAATTTTTCTTCTGCAATCATGAATGCACGCTTGAAGAAATCGAATGAAGTCATGTCGCCGATCGGTGTATTGCCTGTAAATTCTGCAATCTTTCTTTCCAGACTCCACTTGCGGGCAAACTTGCTTTCTGCGATAGGAGCGAGGGCACTGAAAATGTAGAGGTAAATCTCATCGTTCGTGATTTTTCGCCCGCTTGGGAAAGCAAATGATTTTGGAAGGACAAAAGGCGTAAACTTGACGGTCGTTTTTTCAAGGGCGGCCAGCTTTTTCTCCAGTTCTTTGAGAAAAGGAGAAGAGAGTTTTTTGGCTTTTGCAGAAGATTTTGCCTTGGCAAGATTTCCTGCAACTTCAAGTTTTGTTTTTTCTTCTTCAATTTGGAGCTCAATTTCTGCCTTTTCCTTTGCAATAAGCTCCTTTTGCTCTACGATGTATTCCTTTTCAGCAAATTCGTTGGCTGTCTTGTAGAAATATTCGAGAGGGGTAGAGATAAGCTTTTTGACGCCAGAAGCTGTCGCTTTCTTCAATTCTGCCTCTTTGAGTTCCTTTGCGCTCATTTTGAGGCTGCCGAGGGCAGTGCAGAGTTCCGAAGAAATAACGTTCTGGAAGGCCTGATAGAGGTTCTTGTAGTGCAAGTCCTGCCATGCCGTGTGCAGGTCCTGACAGCCCCTTCCGCCCAGGAAGTCACAGAGTTCTTTGAGGGAGCCGTTTACATCACGTTCCTGACGGATGTCCATGAAAATTTGGGTTTCAAATCCGTTGAGCGAGATGAACATGCCCTGCTCGCAGATATCGCGGGACTTTCTGATGTACCAGAGGTTGCTCCTGTCTTCGCGGAAAATCGTGTAGTAGTCATCTTCGGCCAGAAGCCCCAGTCCCTCTGAGATTGAGCGTGAGACGAGCTTTTTGTCGTTTTCGCCGCTGCCTGTTTTGACAGCGTATTCACAAGACTGCTTGATCCAGCCGCTTGCCCTCTCATATTTATTATTATAGAAGACAACCGTATATTCGTTTCCGCAGCGGTTTGAATATGCGAAGATGTTTTCGTTTACGCTGCCGTTGTTCCATACGTCGTAGAAGAGGAAATCTTCAACTCCAGCAAAGAGATAGCGCTTTTTGAGGAGAGGGAAAATCTCACGCTTGTGGCGTTCGACCAGATATCCGTCAGGCTGCTCGTCCTTGTAGGCCCTTGTGTATTCCATGCCGTACTTTTCTTCAAAGCCTTCGATCTGGCCGTGACCAAACATAGGAAGACCAGGCATTGTGGCCATGAGGGTACAGACACCGAAATATTTGTCGCCTTTACCGAACTGGGCTACGGCAGTTTCTTCGTCCGGGTTGTTCATGAAGTTTACATAGCGCTTGAGAATCTGCGGATCGAAGTTGATTGTATTTTTGACCGTCTGGCGGTACTTGTAGTTTTCTTCTTTTTTGAGCATGTTCATGAATGCTGAGTTGTAAACACGGTGCATTCCGAGCGTGCGCGTAAAGTATCCTTCCATCATCCAGAAAGCTTCGGCGAGAAGGAGGGTGTCAGGAACTTCCTTTGCAACGCGGTCAACGACTTCACGCCAGAATTCATTTGGAATCCGGTTTTCAAATTCCTGTGCAGAAAGGGCTGATTCTGAGCGGCTGGCAATGTCTCCGCCCTTTCCAGGCTCCGGGTACCAGAGGCGCTTGATGTGCTTTTTGGCAAGAACCATTGCGGCATCAAAGCGGATGATAGGGAAGTTCCGGGCAACATGAAGAATTTTCTGCATGACTTCTTCGCGGGCGGCCGGATTCAAAAAGTCAATCTGGGCCGTGTCGTTCCATGGCATGCCGGTGCCGTCGTTTCCGTGATAAATGTATCGCGTGTCACCTGTAGCCGTATCAACTCGCTTAAAGCAGACGGCACAGTCAGTTTTTGAGTAATAGTGGTCTTCAAGATAAACGGCAACCCTTCCGTCGTGGCTTAAATTTACGCCGTTGAATGTGTATGAAGGGAAGGGACAGTCCCGCCTTTGAACGAAGAGATCCGGCTTTTCGACAACCCAGCGGGCGTCCATGCCTGTGTGGTTTGGAACCATGTCGCTTGCAAGGCGGATTCCTCGCTGCCAGAGCCGGGCACGAAGGTTTGCAAGTGCGTCCCAGCCGCCGAGATTCCATGCGATTTCGTAGTCATCCAAAGAATATGCCGAAGCCGCTGCCTCAGGGTTTCCGCAAATCTGCTTGATTGTGCGGCTGGCCTGGCTTCGCTCCCAGAGACCAATCAGCCACAAGCCTGTAAATCCTTCATCACGGAGCAGGTCAAGTTCTTCGTCCGGAATCTGGTCGAGGCGGTTGATTTCGCGCTTGTATTTTTTTGAAAGCTGGTAGAGCCATACGAGGACGGTCTTTGCCATGAGGACAACCCTTGGCATCCATTCCTTGTCGTCGCTGAATCGCTCGTACTCGCGCATAAGGTAATCGTAGTTTGGAGGAGACATGTCTGCATCCCCGCCGTTCGTCGGGTGCCAGGCTGCCTTCCATTCCTCAGCAAGGAGGTCACTTCCGCCTAAAAGACGCTTGAGCCAGTAATCTTCGCCTTCGCCCTCGCCCGGAACAAGCAGGTCTGCCCAGTGGGTGCGGACATAATTGAGCTGTTCCTGAAGGTTGTCCGGTGCAAAATTAACAGGCTCCCTGAGGAAGGTGATTAAATCGTGACCGAAAGTGCCCCAGTAAGGAAGCTTTTTGAAATATGCCTGAATCTGAGTCCAGATTGCTGACCATTTCGGATTGGAAGCAAGCTTTGAATCATCAAAAAGATCGATGAAAGGTTTGAATGCCGGGTTTTCATTGTCGAGATGAAGCATGACCAGCTCTTCAAGAACCTGCTCCCGGTTTGTGCGGACCCGGCCGGTCTTGCGCTCTGTAAGCTCGGTGTTTAAATAATCTTCTATAGAAATGTTACCCTTGTAAACTTCGGTGGGCGGGAATTCTGCGCAGAAATCAAGAATGACCTGATTGATTACATCCTTGCCGAAAGAAGCTTCCAAATCTGAAAGAAGTTCCTTGAAAGAATCAGGGTATTTCTGGCGGCGGTAAGTGTAGCAGGCCAGATGGAAAATTTCGTCGAGCAGGCCCATTGCATTGAGGGTTCCTGCTGAAATTTGTGTTTTATTCTTTCTTATAAGATATTCATTGAAGCGAGTTTGAAAATCACGAACTGCCTTGATATTTGCAAGAATTACGTTACCTGACGAGGCAAACAAGCCCTGTGAAAAATTACATGCATCACGAACAGATTTTGCAATATGAAATTCGTTGTACGAGTAGGTCAAAATATGCCCCCAGTATTTTTTAATTGATTTCAACTATTATATCATGAATCCGTTTTATTGCACTAAAAAAATCCTTTTATTTTAAGAAAATCTACTTTTTTTCCATCTTTTGGCAAAAAATGTGAATTTTTTACAACAATTCAGACTTTTATTATATCTTTTCTGACTTTTTTTCCTTTATTTGTGAAAACTTATGTGTTACAATTCAAAAATGATTGAAAACAAGACCGGTGTGGCAATCCCCCTGTCGGCATTGCGCACAGAATCAACTCCAGTTGTTGGAGAATTTTGCTCACTTATCGAATTTGCTGATTTTGCATCAAAGGCTGGGCTTTCTGTAATCCAGCTCCTTCCTGTTTTGGACACAGGTATGCAAAGTTCACCTTACTCTTCTCTTTCGGCTTTTGCCCTTCATCCAATGTACATTCATTTGGAAGATCTCGAAGAATTCAAGATTTGCTTCGAAAAGGACTCAGACTTCAAAAAAACTTACGAGGCATATCTTCAGCATAAAAAAGACGAACGTTTTGACTATGAGTTCATCGTAAATTCAAAGGATTTCTTCCTGCGCAAGATGTTCTCTCAGCTCGTTCATTCGGCTGGCAGTAAAAATGTCCCGAAAATGAATGAGACAATCACAGATTTTATCAAAGAAAATGAAGAGTGGCTTCCTTTCTATTGTGTCTACAAATATCTGAAGTATAAATTCATGCAGGCAAGCTGGAAGGAATGGGATAAATCTTATCAAAAGCTCTCAAAAGAAGAAATTCTGGCTATGTGGAAGGATGAATCCCTCAAAAAGGATATGTATTTCTATGCCTGGGAACAGCTCGTGGCATTCCGCCAGTTTGCTAAGGCTGCTGAATATGTCCGAAAAGCTGGAATCGTTCTCAAGGGCGACCTTCCTATTTTGCTAAACGAAGATTCCTGCGATGTCTGGGCTTGTCCTGAAGTCTTTAACCAGAAATGCAAGGCCGGCTCACCTCCTGACGGAGAAAATCCGACCGGTCAGAACTGGGGCTTCCCATGCTACGATTTCCCGAGTCAGGAAAAAGATAATTTCGCATGGTGGCGGCTTCGAATCAGACTTGCTTCAAAATTCTTTGATGCCTACCGCCTCGACCATATTCCGGGCTTCTTCCGCCTTTGGACTATTCCTGACGGTGAGTCAACCGCTGAAATGGGCCACACGGAGCCTTTCGAACCGATTACAGAAGCTCAGCTCATCAAGGCAGGCTTTTCAAAAGAGCGCATCCGCTGGCTTTCTCAGCCTCATATTCCTACCGAAGACTTTATCCGCCTCATTGGCAATCCGGAGACTACCCGTGAAATCTTGAGCATGGTCTGTGACAGAATCGGTTGGGAAGAACTCTGGCTTTTCAAGGCAAACGTAAAAACCGAAGCTGACATTCGAAAAATCAATATTGATAAGTACGGAATCGACCAGTCAATTCAGGTGGAAATCTTCAACCGCCTGTGCGCATGGTGGAAAAACCGCACTTTAATCGAAGTCGGCAAAAATAAATTCGCCCCCCTGTGGAAATATTACGAAACAAGAGCCTGGAACACCCTCTCTCAGGGTGAAAAGGACATTCTTGGCGGAATTTTCTACGAAGTTTCTCAAAAACAGGAAAAACTCTGGCAGAAACAAGCCGAAAAAATTTTCTCTGCTCTTATCTCTGAATCTAAAATGACACCTTGCGGCGAGGATTTGGGAGTTTATATTCCATGCATGGAAACTGTTCTCGATAAATATGGAATTCTGGGCCTTAAAGTTATCCGCTGGTGCCGAAAATGGGAAAAGACAAATCAGCCTTTCGTAAGCCTTAAGAGCTACAGAAAGCTCAGCATCGTAACGACCAGTGTTCATGACTCTTCAACCCTGCGAGAATGGTACGGTGAGGAAATCAAGCACATTGGAATTCCTGCCGAAAAAATCAGTCCTGAGCACTTCTTTGAAAAGTACGACATCGATTCTTTTGGTGCCGAGGCTTACAATTTCCACTTTACGGATGAACTTATTCCTGAAACAGCCCAGCTGCTTCTCGAAACTCTGGCCAAAACAAGCGGTGCCTGGTTCGTAAATCCTTTGCAGGACTGGCTTTACCTTGATTCAAAGTACTATGCTCCTGATGTTAAGACGGAACGAATCAATGTACCTGGCTCGGTAACTGCTTTCAACTGGACATGGCGAATGCCGGTCATGGTCGAAAAGCTTTCCGAGAACAAAAAGCTGATTGAAAAAATCGCACAGGTAGTAAAGATTCACGATTCTCAGGAATAAGTGGAATCTACTCGCACCATCCGTAGTGCCAATGCCAGACGGGGCGGGCGAGTGCGTAGCTGAATGGCTGTTTTCGCTCGAAGTCGGGCAGCCATTCGGTGTCGGCGCATAAATCCTGGTAGAAAAGATAGTCAAAGTCGTATGCTTCGATTAAATCTTTTAAATCTGCATCCTCGTTTTCATTTACAAGGCGGTTTTCTATAGAAGAAAGTGATGCCTTTCGCTTTGCAAGTTCTTCTTTGCTGCCTTTAAATGGAACCGGCGTGTACTGGCTCATCAGCGAAATGATTGCCTTTCCGTTTGCATTGCCTTTAAGCCATTCCAAAACATCAGCCGTCTCAAAAAATCTTCCCGGCAAGAAAAGGTGACGGACTATTACGCCCTGTAAGATTTTGTCCTTTGAGACTTTCTTTCCGTCAACTTCCTTTGTAACGCTCTCAATTTTGAGGGGATTATGCTCAATCATCCATGAAATCGCTTCTTTTGCCCGATCTGGATAGTCTTGGGCAGCGCAAAGGGATTTTGAAAGTTCTGAACTGAGGGTTTTGAGGTCAGGAAGATAGATTGTGACAAGGCCGTCCAGCATTTTTAAAGACTCAACTGAATCATAGCCGCTTGAATTCCAGCAGACCGGAAGTTTAAGCCCCTTTTTCCTTGCTTCTTCAAGTCCTTCTGCAATTGCAGGAACGTGATGGCTTCCTGTTACAAGATTAATGTTTTCTGCACCTGCTTCTTCGAGCCTCAGACAAATTTCAGCAAATTCTTCTTTGGAAACTTCAGCTCCCATTCCCTGCTGGCTTATCTGGTAGTTCTGGCAGAATGCACAACGTAAATTGCAGCCAGTTAAGAAAATAGTGCCGCTACCCCCGTGAACCGTAATCAGGGGTTCCTCGCCAAAATGAAGGCAGGCCACGGCTATTCGGATGGATTCTGGTTCCTTGCAAAAACCGAGTGAGGATTTTCTGTTTACCCCGCAGTTTCGCGGGCACTGACGGCAATTTTCGTACAAATTCATTTTATTCTAGCGCACCATTCTGCAAAATCAGGTTCATCATGCTCTGGAGTGAGTCAAGGTCAAGGTTTTCTGCCTCATCGTCAACGAAATCGCGCAGTGTTTCCCAGTCATCTGATGTAAGAACTGAAAAATCAGCGTCTTCTTCGCTGTCGGCAAAGCTCTGAAATGCCTTGATTCGCTCGATATTCTGCTCGCTTGGTTCATTTGCCAAGTCTTCTGAGCCCAGGATATAGGTGTTGAGCCAGTAATCGCTGATTGAAAGTGCAAGTGAACCGAGATTACGGTTGTTGTTTGCGAAAAGTTTTGCGATTTGAGTGCAGGCTCTTTTTGCATCGTAGTGGCCGCCGTTGTTTGCACGGTCGAATTTGATTATCTTTTGAATGTCCGAAAGGAATTTATCGATTGTAGTCATGATTTTATTATACAAAAAAAATTACACTATTGGTAGCGTTTTTACTTGACTTTTGGCTTACATGGAAACTACACTGAATATATGGACTTAAAGACAGTATTAACACCTGACACAGTAGAATTGCACCTCAAAGGTAAAACTAAAGAAGAAATTATCGATGAGATGCTTGATATTCTCATTAAAGCTGGGAAAGTAGCAGATAAGGCTACGGCTCGCGAATGTGTGCTTGACCGCGAACGCAAAATGTCTACAGGCATGAAGCACGGAATTGCAATTCCACACGGCAAAACTGACACAGTCGCTGATTTGGTTGCATGTATTGGTATTTCTGACAATCCGGTTGATTTTGATTCTTTGGATCAGGAGCCATGCCGCATTTTCATCATGACTCTTTCGCCAATCAACAAAACTGGGCCACACCTTCAGTTCCTTGCAGAAGTAAGCTTGCTCTTCAAGAGTGCTGAGAAACGAGCACAGATTTTGAACACTCAGGATAAGGCTGAGGTTATCAAAATCCTTACCGAATAGGATTAAGAAGAATAAGATTATTTCTCAATGGAAATCTCTACTAGCTACAGTAGAGATTTTTTACTATTTAAAAGGTTGCTATGAAATTAGAGCGATTATTTGAAGTAAAAGAAAGCAAACTCTATAAAGTTTCAGGAGAAGCTTTTCCAACAGAGGGCAAGGCTTATCCTGTAAAATGGAGCAGCGTAGAGGGCGGGGCAGAGGAGTATAACGAAGATTTTCTTGCAAAGCTCCGTGACGATCTAAAGGCTCTTGAAGAAAAAAATCTCTTCGTTTTTATCGAACCTGTTTTTGATAAAAGCGCAGGGTATGAGCAGTTTACGGCCGCAATGAAGCACACGGCCCGCCGAATCAAGGATTGTGTCTCAGTTATTGGCTTTGCAATTCCAGCTGAAGTTCTTGAACATAAATCATTCTACATTGAAGAACTTTCTGCTAAACATCAGCAGTATTGCTTCTTTTGCAAGGAAAATGCCGGAAGTGATGTTGTTTTATACTAACTGTAAAACAATGGTATTAAAATAATAAAATTGCGAAAAAGCGCGTTAAATGCGGAATTTTCAGCGTGAAAACATAAAATTCTCTGAAAATTCCATTGACTGAAAATAGTTTTTTTGCAATCATGGGTGGCATGAATAAAGTTAACGCTAGAATTTTCGGCGGAACATTAGCATTCAGTTCTCTTTTATTGGCAGTTTGTCTGCTCGTTTTTATGCTGATTCCGTCTACCGCCGAAAAGAAAGAGCCGGAAAAAGAAATCCCAGATTTCAATATGCTCAATAGCATGGATTTCACTGAGGAATATTTTGCAGAGGCCGGCTTTAAGACAGAATACGCAGATGACTATTCTCCAGAAGATGATGAGGGACTGGCTTTGTATCGTCAGCCTCAATCTCGCCCGGCGGTTGAGTGGTTCTACACTCATGTTACAAGCAATCGTGAAGTTGCCCTTGCAATTCTTGAAAATGCCGACAAGAACGATATTCCGCTTTCGCTTGCATTCGCCCTTGCATTTGTTGAAAGCCGTTTCAAGTCAAACGCTGTAAATGCAAACACCAACCGCACAATTGACCGTGGTCTTTTCCAGCTCAACAGCGCCACATTCCCAAAGCTCACTGAGTCAGAATTCTTTGACCCGAAAGTGAGTGCAAAATATGGAATGAGTCATTTACGTTACTGCATGGACATTGCCGGTAACGAAATTACAGCACTGGCCATGTACAATGCCGGAGCTTCCCGCGTAAAGCAGAACAAGACTCCCCAGCACACGCTCAATTATGTAGCTAAAATTTCAAATTACCGGGTTCATCTGGAGAGCAAATTCTCTACAGAAGTCCTCGCTTTCTATTCAACTCCAGGCAACACAGCCCTGGCAAAAAAATAATAAAAAAGCCACACTTGTTAAGTGTGGCTTTCGTCTTTATCAGCTTAATCAAAAAATCATCTTATTTGATTGTTGTGCCTACATATTCCTTGTTGTCAAGAATTGCACGGATATTTTCGATGTTCTTTCCGCCTGCACAGATAACCTTCAAGCCCATTTCCTGAGCCTTTTTGCTTGCAATCGGGTCGAATGGGCAGTTTTTGCCTGGAACCCATTCATCACCAACCATTTTGCGGAAATCTGCCCAGCTGATTTCGTCGAGCGGTTTTGCGTCCGGATTTTTGCGAGGGTCATCAGTGTAGACTTTTTCGATGTTTGAAAGGTTTACAACTGTGTCTGCGTTGAATTTTTCTGCCAGAAGAACGGCATCGTTATCTGTAGAGAAGCCTGGCTTCCATCCTGCGGCAAGCAGAATCTTTCCTGTGAAGTCTTTTGCAACTGTCGGATCTGTTACGACAGCTTCCTTACACAAATCGCCGAAACTTGCCTTTACGAACTGTGCGTTCAAGCGTGTAGCCATAATTCCAATCCAGTCTGCTGCGTCTGTTCCCGCATTTTCGCCTGTGCCGGTAACTTCCCGGAATGCCTTCTGATAAATGCGTGCAGGGCCGCCGCCACCAACAACCAGAATGAGTCTGTCTTCTGGATTCTTGCTCAAAAAGTCTTTGACCATTGCGACAAATTTTGAGACAAATTCCGTGTCAGGATACTCTGGAGCTACGATAGAGCCACCAACAGATAAAACCTTTGTGTTCATAAAACCTCCTGATTAATATAAACCAAGTACAATCGGGTCGTTCCAGAGGGAACTGTAGTTTACGTTACCCTCGCTTGATTCTTCCCAGATTGACTGTAATGCGTATGTTTTTGGACGGTAGACAATCTTGCTGTTTTGAGAAATTGTCTGCTTGATTTCCTTCCAGCCTTTTGAGAAGGCGATATGCTGGCCGTCCAGATTGCCGAAGTAAAATTCTGCATCGTTTTCAACCGGCCTGAATGATTTGTAGGGGAGTCCCATTCCCAGTGAAATGTCCACCGGAAGCCAGCCGAAGCCCTCGATGTAAAACTCAGTCCACCAGTGGGCTCGGGTTTTCATCTCTGAATCTACAAGAATACCAGCGATTGGCAGGCTTGGAATTTCAAGGGAGCGGAGAAGGCTGGTATAGAAAATAGCCATATCGTAGGCGTCTCCGCTTTTTGACTTCAAAAGATCCAAAGGTGAGGCATCGCTTTTCCTCAGTTCATCCCGGACTTTATAGTTTTGAATCATATAGTCATAGACAAGTCTGGCCATTGTGTAGGGATTTTTTTCAACCTTGCCGTTGACCGTGATGATTTCTTTTGCAAGGGCTTTTATCTCTTCCTTGCCGCTCTGAATCAAGGAATCCGGATTTACGGCGTTCTTAAACAAAATACGGGCTTTTGCCTCTTGAGAATAAGGCTTGACTGCCTTTTCATTGATTTTTGTCTGTATTGCATAAGTTGAGACGACAAAATTATGGCTGAAGCGGATCTTCTCGCTTTTTGAAGTGGCCTTTTTCAGCCAGATCTGATGAATTACCGTGTTTTTATATTCAGAAATAACCGGCTCCGGCTGGCATTCCGTGAGCTCTACCATCGGCTGCCATGAGCTTGCGACCGGTCGCGGAATTCTTAGGGTGATGTTGGTGCCGTTTTTAGTGTCGATTGAGTCAATGTCGGAATTCAGCTGCAGAATGTAAGTCTTTCGCGAAAGATATGATTTTTCGCCTGCTGCAAGCTTGATTTCTTCCTGAACCAGATTGCTCTTGCCCTTTTCCGTCTGGACATAAAGGCTGCCTGTTGCCGCTCCGTCCGGAATCCTTACGCGGATTTCTGAGTCGCTCCAATATTCGTAGTCGTAATCAGATTCGCTGGCTGCGATTGTGCTGAAATCAAAATCAGCCGCAAGTTCGCCCTGACCGCTTCCCAGAGATGATTCTTCGGCATTTGCCGCAAAAACGACTTTGCTTTCACCCCGGGCCGTTCCGAAATCTGAGCCCCTGATTGTAAGAAGGGTGCCGTAGCTTCCAGACGGCGGAGTGACTTCCGTGATGACCGGCTGCAGGGTTTTGATGTTTTTGGGGACGGCTACAGGAATTTCTGCCTCATTTGCAAAAAATCCTGGTTTTGACTTGCCTGCCTTTGTTACGACGACTACAAGACCGTCCTGAACATTGCCCGGAATAGTCAGCTTGATTAAATTTTCTGCCCAGGTAAGATAGCCAGAGGCTGTGACCCTGTTTCCGCCGATTTCAACATAGTTTGTGCCCCGGATTGCCCCGAAGTTTGACCCTCGGATTACCATTGTATCGCCGGCCTGACCGACGACCGGATTCAATGACGCGATTACCGGTATTTTCTTTGATTTAACGGTTGCCACTGAAATTGCAGACAGTACGGCTACAATGACAAAAAGATAAGAAAGCACCCTGAAAAAAGAGTACTTTCGGAAGAGAAGTGAAAAAATATTTTTAATGTTATTCTTGTTCTTGTTCGTTTCCTTGCTCATTTGGAAGATCCATCATCTCCATATTATTACCGATTTCTTGAAAATTTGGAACAGAAATCGTGATGGAAGATGATGAAAAATCCGGAACGAAAGGAGCTATTGCCGTGAGCCTTTCGCGGAAACGGTGTCCGATTGAAGAATTGCTGCCGTTTGAGGCAAGGTTTGTCGCATAGATTGTCTTCTGCTCGACCGGTAAAGCTTCCGTGCTTTCTGCTTCTGGAGATTCTGCCTTTGCGATTGCAGAAGACTCTTGGGAAGCCACCTTTGAAGATGCCGGATTTTCTGTAGCCCGAGGCTTTTTGCTTTCGGATTTGACCGCCAGAACTTTTGGCAAATCTTCTTTATTTATGTTGCCGTCGATTACGACATCTTTTTTGGCAATTGGTTCAATGTCCTTGCCTTTAATGATTGAAATCGCCGCAACAGCCGTTTCCTTGGCCTTGCTGAGCGAATTATAGTGAAGCGGAATGAAGACGACTGCGAATACAGCCGCCGCGGCCGCAAATGAAGATGCGTATTTGATGAATGGAGATACGAAGGATTTTGGCGGCTCTGCAAATTCAACGTTCTTTGCGTAGCGCATTTTTGTTTGCAGGCGGGCAAAACTTTCTTCGATAAACTGGTCTGAGACTGTCTTTTCGCTTGAATCTTCCTGCAAAAGCGAGTGTATTTTCTGCATTTTTTCAAGCCGGGATTTTTCGCCCGAATCTGCCTGAACAATGCTTTCGTACTGAGAAATGAAACTCTCTGGCATTTCGCCGTCGATGTACACGGAATGTAAATCTTTTTCAAGAGATGTAGACATCATCAGCCTCCAATATCTTTTCAAGCTGCTCTCGCGCACGGAACATGCGGATTTTGACATTGCCTTCGGTAATGCCCAGCACCTTGCCGATTTCTTTGTAGTTGAGGTCTCCGTATTCGCGCAAAATCAGGACTTCGCGCAAACTTTTCGGGAGTTTGTTGAGGGCTTCGAGGGCGATTCGCTTTGCATCTTCCTTGAGCAGATTTGTGTCCGCGCTTTCGGAAGACTTTTTGCTTTCGTAGAGGACTTTGTGATAAGCCTTTGCCTCACGGGTCTTGCGCTTTGCATAATTGAGGCTTGCGTTTTTGACTACGCGGATAAGCCAGAATTTTGCATCGTCAAGGCTTGGAAAGACCATTTTCTTTTCGCTAGCCTTGATGTAAGAGTCGTGAACCAGGTCTTCAGCAGCCTCTTCGTCATTTACAACTCGCCACGCCACCTTGTATAGCAGGGGGAATGTTTCCTTGTAAATAGCCCTGAAGTCAGACGGATTGTCAGCCGCATATGTTTTATGAATCTGTAAATCCGTCATTTTCCCTTCCTCGTCTTATTAACAATGATGTCTGAAATTAGTTACAAAAAAATTAGTTTCTTTTCCAGGTCGGGCCCTGTGGAGTGTCGATGATTGTGATTCCACGGGCAGCCAGGTCATTTCGGATCTGGTCGGCTTTTGCGAAGTCCTTTGCCTTTTTGGCTGCTGTTCGCTCTGCTACCAGTGCCGTGATTTCCTCTGCTTCAGGATCTCCTGCGTGGTCATCAGTGCCAGCCTTTGCTTCCTCGGCCTGTTTCTGGGCAAGTTTGATTGCGTTTTCAATGACTGAAAGCGAAATTACCTTGTCCATTGTGAAGATGTCTGCCAGAGCCTCGCTTGCCTTCTGGTTTTTGCCGTTTGAAGCCTTCTGCATGGCAGAAAGAGCGACAGGAGTGGCCAGGTCGTTTTCAAGGCCTTCCTTGAATCTTTTCAGATTTTCGCTTTCTTCCATTGAAGAGGCTGTCTTGCTGAGGACTTCCTGGTAATTTTCAATCGTCAGTTTTAAGTTTTCACTTTCCTCAGCTTTTTTGACGAGCTTTGCAACCCGCTCATTCAGGGCTGCCCGGCCGTTCTTTGCAGATTCCATTCCGTCAATAGAGAATACGAGCGGTTTTCGATAGTGGCCGCCAAGCAGGAAGAAGCGGTAGTCGAGGGGCGCATAGCCCTTGCTTGTGAGGGAATAGCCTTTTTCTGCCGGCAGGTCAGTCTGCAAGGTGATGAAGTGTCCGCTTGATTTGGACATTTTTCCGCCCTCAAGAATCAAGAATTCGTTGTGGAGCCAATATTTGACCCACGGACCAGCCTTGCGCTCTTCTTCTGTAAAGCTTCCTTCGCTCTGTGCGATTTCATTTGTGTGATGAACAGGAACGTGGTCGATTCCGCCAGTGTGGATGTCGATGTGCTGTCCGAGATATTTCATGCTCATTGCCGAGCACTCGATGTGCCAGCCAGGATAGCCGCGTCCCCATGGCGAATCCCAGGTCATGGCCTGATTTTCAAATTTAGATTTTGTGAACCAAAGGACGAAGTCGCCCGGATTGCGCTTGTTTTCATCGATTACGACTTCCTTGCGCTTGCCTTTGCCTGCAACGAGTTTTTCCAGGTCAAGGTTGGCGAGCTTGCCGTAATCAGGGTAAGTTGAGATGTCGTAGTAGAGGTTTCCGCCTGCCATGTAAGTGTGGCCGTTTGCCTCAAGTTTTTTGATGAGCTCAATCATTTCGTTGATGTGCTCAGTTGCCTTACAGATTACGTCCGGGTGGCGGATGTTGAGGGCGTCAATGTCCTTCATGAAGGCATCTGTGTAGAATTTTGCGACCTCAAGAACGCTCTGGTGTCTTTCTTCGGCAGTTTTGAGCATTTTGTCGTCACCGTCATCGCCGTCGCCGGTAAGGTGGCCTACATCAGTGATGTTCATTACATGCTTGATGTCGTAGCCTAAATATTTGAGAGTTTTATCGAGGATGTCCAGAAAAACATAGGCACGGAGGTTACCGATATGAGCATAATTGTAAACCGTAGGACCGCAGCCGTAAAAACCGACATGACCAGCCTGAATAGGCTCAAATTCCTGCATCGCGCGTCCCATGGTATTGAATAATCTTAAAGACATATTTCTAAAAATCCTGTTTCCTTTTATAATAAATATAATGAATAATATAGAACAAATCGAACAATTCTTCAATGACAGCAGAAATTTTACTGGTGCTGTAAAAATAAATGAAAGCCTTGCTTCACATACGACTATGCATGTCGGCGGACCGGCTAAAATCTTTCTTGAGCCTGCTGATTCAGACAGCCTCATTTTTGCCCTGCGCTATTTTATTGAGAATGATATAAAGTTTTTTGTCCTCGGCGGCGGTTCCAATGTGATAATTAGCGATGACGGCCTTGATGCCGTGATTTCTACCCGGAAGATGAATGTAGTAAAGTCGCTCACAGATGTCAGTGCGGGCCCTGAGGGTGTTACCGGGGGAGAAAATCTTCATGATTCTAAAATCATTGAGCTTGATTCGGGTGCCTCATGGGGCAGCGTGATTTCTTTCTGTAAGAAAAATGATTTGGGCGGATTTGAATCCTTCACAGGCCTTTCCGGCACGGTTGGCGGCGCGCTTTTTATGAATGCGACCTGCTTTGGTTTGAGTGCCTGCGACAATCTGATTTCGGTGGATTACCTTGATTTGAACGACATGAAAATTCGTATATACGAAAAAGCAGCTTCTGACTGGGGCTATAAAAGATCTCCCTTTCAGCCGGGTGGGGGCGTTGCGGGGTACTCCCCGCAGAGAGGGGAGCGAACAACGGAGTGTGAGCGAGGGGGGAGACTTTCCCCCTTTATTATCCTTTCTGCAAAATTTACTGTCACCAATGGCTTTGACGCCTCGAAATCTGAAAAGTGCATGAGCGACCGCAAGGAAAAAGGCCATTTCCGCTCTCCAAGTGCTGGTTCTGCATTTAAAAACGATGCGGCCAATGGAATTATCGCTGGAAAAGTGATTGACGAGTGCGGCTTGAAGGGCTTTTCTGTGGGGGGCGCCCAGATTGCTTCCTGGCATGGAAATTTCATCATCAATCCGGAGCAGAAGGCCAGTGCCAGCGACATCAGGGAGCTTTCCGATCTGGTCAAGAAAATCGTCTTTGAAAAAAAAGGCATCCGGCTTGAAAATGAAATTTTATTTGTAGAATCCTAATTTTTTATAAAAGAATAATTTCACTTTTGACGATATAAAGATAGAGACAATTTGCAGTTTATGCATTATAATGAAGAGAAGGCGGAGTGAAAAAAAGTGCTTCAGTTATCATTTGTAAATTTTAAAAAAGATACATACGTTCTGGTCGAGGGAAAAGAAAATCCTGACCGTTTTTATATTATTCAGAGTGGTCATGTAAAGCTTACTCATCAGAACGAAGTGCCCGGCAGCCAGCCTGTTGTTCTCGGACCTGGCGATTTTGTCGGTGTCATTTCATGTATGTCCCGCCGAGCCCAGGTTGAAACCTGTTATGCAATTTCTGATGTCGTTTGTATCGCAGTTCAGCGTGAGCAATATATCGAACTGATTGAAAAAAATACTGCCGTCGCGTTGAAAATCATCCGTACTTTTGCAAACCGAATGCGTGTTGTCAATGAAACCCTCATGGAGCAGACTCAAAGCTCAACTTCGCGTGATGATTACGAGCAGCTTTACAATGTCGGTGCTTATTTTGATGCCCAGCAGCAGTTTGACATCGCTTTCTTCGCTTACTACCAGTACATCAAAATGGAAAAGAACAGCGAAAATGCCAAAAAGGCCCTCAAACGAATCGCTGTCCTCAAGCCCCGCGTAAATGCTCCTTATGTCGAGCCCAGCCAGGACTTGGTCCGAAAGTATCCGCGCGGTTCCATGGTTTTCTCAGAGGCTCAGAACGGACCGGACATGTTCATCATCAGGTCTGGTTCAATCAAAATCTCAAAAGTCGTTGACGGTACGGAAATCACTCTTGCCATGCTCAAGGCAGGCGATATGTTCGGTGAGATGGCTTTGCTGGAGCGCAAGCCGCGTTCTGCAAATGCGATTGCCACAGAAGACAGCGTAGTCATGTCAATCAACATGCAGAACTTCAATCAGATGGTAACTACTCAGGCCCAGATGGTTGACCGCCTCACTACAACACTTTCAGAGCGCCTTTGGTCTATGCAGAGGCAGCTTGTAAACACCTTGCTCCGTTCAAATCCGGTCGCTCAAATGGTGGACATGCTCGCCCTTCAGCTTGAGAAAATGCGTATCAATGTAAGCAAGGGCTCTCAGTTCATGACGAATTTCACGGCCGAGGATATTGCGACAATGTGCGGCCTTTCAAAGAATGATCAGGCCCGCTGCCTTTACAACTTTATGAATTCTCCTCTTATCCGAATCGAAAAAGGTAAGATTTTGATTCCTGATTGTCTTGAATTGCTCAAACAGGCCGAATTCTACCGCAAGCAGCTCCAGCGTCAAAATCAATAGGAAAGCTATGAAAAAGGTTTTCGCGCTATTTGCTTTTGTTTTTCTCTGCATTCCGCTTTTTTCTCTTCCAAACGGATATTCTTCCGCAAAACTGGGAATGGACATTGATTCTTTAAAGGAAGCCCTTAAAAATGATCATCAGTTTGGTTATCGCGGAGACAGGGATGTTTCCCTTTCACCTTCGGACGGCCAGTTTTTGATTGAGACTGACGGTTCCCAGTACGGATTTTCTTTTCTGGGCAGGTGCTGGTTTCAGTTTGCCAACGACAAGCTTTATATAATCACCCTCAATCTTGATAAAAGCAAGCTTGACCATTATTCAGTCTTTTCAAAGCTCTGCGAAAAATACGGCAAGCCGGACGAACTTTCCCCAAAAAAATCTGTCTGGCGTGACGGTGACGTGATTTTGTCGCTGGAAAAGCCCCTCACTCTCAAATACACTGATGCAAAGGCCTTTGACAGCAAAAAAGAGTCTTCAAACGTCGAAAAAACAAGCGCCGAAAAAGCCCGGGATGATTTTTTGGATTCCCTGTAAGGCTTGAATATCTTTAAAAGTGGAATGTCTCAAATGAAAAAATCTTTTCTTTTATTTTTAATACTTGCCCTTGCTGTATTTTCTTCTGCATGTTCATCCAAGTCAAATCTGCCTGTTAAAAAACTGACCATAACAAAATCTGACGGCCAGGAAGTCTTTGTAAAGGCGGAAGTTGCCTCAACTTTTAAGGAAAGGCAGAACGGCTTTATGTTCAGGCAGACTATCCCGGACGGAACCGGAATGCTTTTTATTTTTGAGGAAGAGCAGGTGCTTGATTTCTGGATGAAGAATACGCCTCATCCACTTTCAATTGCTTACATTGATAAGAACGGCCGCATTCGTGATATTCTGGACATGACGCCCTACAGCCTTGAAAACGTGACCAGCAGTACAAAAGTGCTTTACGCCCTCGAAGTTCCCCAGGGCTGGTACCAGAAAGTGGGAATCAAGGCGGGCGATAAGCTGAAATTAGATTTTTAGCAGAAATTAGACATCCAGCTTTGCAAGTTCCATTGCTGCGAGCTTGTCGTCAGGATCGATTTCCAAAACTGTCTGGAAGTAGCCGGCTGCCATGCCAGGATTTCCTTCCTTGAGGGCCAGATATCCCAGATTTGAAATGATTTTTGTATTCTCGCTGTCCTTGACCAGTGCCTTTTCGAGCAGTCTTTTTGCTCCCTTGAGGTCGCCTTTTTCGAGAAGACAGATTGAAAGTTCGTTGTATGTGTCGCTTGTATCTCCGCCCTCGAGGGTGAGAGCCTTTTCAAAAGCCATTTTTGCCTCATCGTAGCGGGCAAGCTTTCGTAATCCCCAGCCCAGCATGAACCATGCGTTCCAGACGTTGGGGTTCTTTTCGATGAATTTGCGGATTTCTTCGAGTCCCTTTTCTTCTTGGCCGCGGTTGATAAGGTCGTAGGCTGTCTTGAAGTGGTCGTCGTCCATGTTGCGGTTTGCGATGTTGTTCAGGATTTCCTGGGCACGGTTCTTTTTGTAGATTCCGTTTTCGCCCAAATCTTCGTCCTTTACGTCACAGGTGAGGGCAAGGTAAGTTTCGAAAACGTCCTTTGCCTCTTTGTAGCTGTGCTTTTTGAGGTAGTAGAATCCTGCGTTGAAAAAAGCGTCCGGTAAAGCCGGTTCTGCCTCAAGTGCCTCTCGGTAGTAGTTGAGAGCGTCCTCGTCGTAGGCATCGGCGTCTTCGTGCAGGCCTGAGCGGCGGTAAGAATCTGCCCGCTGGTCAAAGAAGAGGGCCATGTTGAGGATGATTGTCATGTCCTCAGGATCAAAGCCATGAAGGGCACGAAAAATTTCTTCGGCAAGCTCGTAATCCTCGTTTTTAGCCTTGAGGATTGCCGCCTCGCCAAGTTCTTTTTTGAGGTTTGGACGGGCATGCTGCAAAATTGAGCGGTAATAGAGAATGTGCTCGTTTTTTGGGTCGTAAGCCATGATTGAAAGAAGGCCTGCGAGAATCTGTTCTTCGGTAAGCTCCTTCATGTTGAAAGTGCCTGGGGCGTCCTCTGCTTTTTTTTGTACAGGAAGAGGAATTGTTGTATCGAGGTGGAAAGCCTTGTCCGAAAGAGTGAAGCCCTCTGGAATGTCGATAAAGTAAACTGAGTCTAAAGGAGAAACTGGATTCATAAAAACTCCTGGAAATTTTCTTGTGTGTAAAATTATAACGGGATATGTAAAATTTTGTCTGAAAAAAACTTAAGCACTGATTAACGCTCAAATTGATTAATCAGTGCTTTTGTTGATCTGTTAGGCCTGTGGAGCGGCGGCTGCTTCTGCACTTGCCGGAGCAGGACTTGCTGCCTGTTCACTGCTTGCCGCAGGCTGGGCCGGGGCAGCTGGCTGAGCTTGTGCAGGAGCCGCTTGTGGAGCAGACTGGGCTGCGTTTTGAGCCTGTGCCTGTGCCGGCGGAACAAGACCTGTCTGCTGGGCCAGAGCTGAAACTGCTGCCCTTGCAACGCTCTGTGCAGACGGAGCAGGCTGAGCCTGAACTGCTTGTGCCGACTGGGCTTCCTGAGCCGCCTTTTGCTGGGCAATCTGCTCTGATGCTGAAAGCTGAACTTTGCGGACTGCCGTTAAATATGTGTTGAGGTGCATTTTGAAGGACAGTGGAAGCGAGCTTTCGTCAAATTTGAGGCTGGCAATACAAATGTCCTTGCGGCCCTGGATCAAATCTGCTGCAACGATTGTGCCGCGGATTGATATGATTTCACTTGGTTCGTTGAATTCAAGGCGAAGGATTGCTTCCTTGCCTGCAAGATACTGTGAGAGGCCGATAAGAATGACCCTTGCGCCTGAGAAGGAAATGTCGCGGACCACACAATGGCGGGGAACGCTCTGAACGATTACGTTACATTCTTCTTTGGCAAGGTTGAGCTTGCGTTTGCTGTCTTCAGTGATTGGAATTCGCTCTTCGCGGCGGCGGACTGCATTTGCATTTGCCTCAAGCAGACGGCCGCAAATTTCGATTAAATCATCTGGCGGACGTGCCGCAAACTGAAGCGTTACAATTACAAGATCTTTTGAATTCATGTAAGGGCGGATTTCAGCAACTCGTGAAGAAACTAGAAATGTTATGATGCCATCGCCTTCCTGCTCGTTAAAACAAAAGCGGAGGTTGGCCGTAGGATTGTTCTTTGCTGCGAGAGCCTGGAATGCGCCACCTTTTGTGCCGACAATAATTTTTGCGTGCTGGAATGAAGTAGAGTTGATGATACAAGGCCACTGACCGCCGTTACACTTTACATAGACTTGGCGTGGGTCGAGGCCCAGTGCACGAATTATGTCCTTTGTAAATGTGATTTCGGTGTCACGGTATTGATCGTAATATTTTGTAAGCTGTTGGCTTGTCGCAATTCCCATATCCTTAATAATATCTTATAAAACCGTTATCGTCAATAAAATCATTTAAGGCCGTTTTTATCATTTATTTGAGAACCCGATGAAAACCGCATTCTTAATCCTGCTTGTGTAGGCCAGACTGTTCCGGCCGTTTATGAAGAGGCTTGTCGAATTGCCGCCGTCAAGCTGAATTGCATCGCTGGCACCGAGTTCAAGCATTATGTCGGCGCATTTCTGATAGGAAAGGCCTGTACTCTGAGTCTTTTTTTCTCCTTCTACTATAAGGAGATAGAGTGTCTTGCCGTCCTGAGAAAGCCCCAGGGCCGTGCGGGAGTCGGAGTTCTGGGCCGGGAAAGATTCTTTTTGAAAGTCTTTGAGGATTGTAAAAAAGCCCGCGAAAGCAAAGTCGTAGTCGGTAAAATTCTGGGATTCCTGCTTTTTTAATATTTCTCCGGTAAAGCCTTTTTCCGCTTTTTTGAAACAGATTGCGCTGTATTTCCTGACCGGCGGCGAGAGGATTTCTTTGTCTACGATATGAATGCCGACGATTTTCCTTGGTGAAGAGAGAAGGGATAGCCTGCTGTTTTTGAATTTTCCTGAATATGGAGAAGCGTTTATGGCTATGACTGATTTTGTCTTTTCTGAAAATTCCTGGGCCGTAAGTCCTGTGAAAAAGTCTGTTTTTTTGCCCTTTTTGTGAGTAAAGTCATTTTTTGAAGCCGGAAAAGTGAGGATTGATAAATTTTCATCCTCCAGATTGATTTTCAGGCAGTGGTAGCGGAGGGGGACTTCTTTGTTTTCATAGAAAAAATACTGGGCCCAGTCAGCATTCTGAACCTGCTGCCATTTAAATCTGGATTCGCTCTGGTTTTCTTTTTCTGGTGCAGGGGCGGCTTCCTGATAGCTTTGGGGATTTTGCGCCTGTTTGGGAAAATTTTGGTTTGTGGCGCAGGAGAAAAGTAATAATGCTGTAAAAAATAAAAAACCCTCAGTTAAGACTGAAGGTTTTCTGAACTTAGTAAGCTGAACGTGAATCATGTGATTTACGAGTCTTCTTCATCATTTTGCGCTGAAGAGTCTTGTTCTTGCGGTTCAGGATTGTAGATGGTTTTTCGTAGTACTCACGCTTTTTGTACTCGCGGATGATACCTTCTTTTTCAACCATTCTCTTGAAGCGTTTAATTGCTTTCTCAAGGTTCTCTGTATCTTCAACCAAGATTGTTGCCATGTGTGTTCACCTCCTGACCCCGGAAGAATCCGTAAGTTCCGCAAATTTATCAAAAAATACAAAAAAAATCAAGCGTTTGCTGCTGCCGATTCTGAAATTTTTTCGTGCTTGTGCAGGTCTTTTTCCTGTTTTTCGCGGTTCATGTCCATTACAAAGCTGATGAAGTAATCTTCGAGGGTTTTGTGAGGACCCGGCAGATCGAGGCGCTTTCGGGCTCGGGCATTGTCACGGCGCAGGGAATACTGCTGGAAGAAATCGCGGTAGTCCTCGCTTACGTCTGTTTTGACGTCTGTGCCCAGAAATGAAGAGACTTCGTCACGACCGATTGCGGCGATTCCACGTTCACGAAGAAGGCTTTTGAGCTTGGTAATCTGCTCGTATGAAATGCCGAAAAGAAATTCTTCCATGGCCTGATTGACGCCCTGCTCACCCAGTTTGGTTTTGATGAACTGAGACCACTGCTCGTCAAGCTGGAAGGAAATCATAATGAGCTCGCTTGTACCCATCATGGTGCCGAAAGCCGGAGCCAAGCGTGTGCGTGCCTGCCAGACTGCCTGCAAGACCGGTGAAATGTCTGAGATATTCTGGTCTGCCCGGTGTTCCCAAAGAAGGAGAAGGGCCAGGGCCAGCTGGCGGCGGGTTTCCATGGTGAGGCTTGTGTCGCGGATGAGGTTAAGGTAGACATCTTCGGCAAGAAGGAGGAACATCATGGAAATCGTTTCGTCGTGAATCTGATGAATGAATTTCTGGTCGAGGTTTGCTGAGCGGGCAATCTTTTCAATGGAAGAAAATGTGTGCAGCTTTGCAACAAGAAAGCCCTTGCCCAGAGTAGCCTTTGACGGAAGCTGAAGGGTAGTGTCGCCCTCACGATTTGAATTTACAAGAGAGTCTATCAGGGAATTTGGCGTGCGTGTGCCGCCTGTAAGGTCTGCCCTTTCCAAAAGTGAAGGAAAGTTTGCGATTGCAATTGCGAGTTTTTTAAGGTCGTCGATTCGCTTGTTCAAAGGGGCAAGCTGATTTTCATTGTCGCCCGTGAGCTTGTCGCGGAGTGTGTGAACCAGCTGTCTCTGGTGCTCTGTGAATACAACGATTCCTGTATCTATTTCTTCCTGAGGCTGTTCGCTTTGATCGAAGAATTCGCTTATGTCAACGTTAGTGAATTCCAACTTTATTTCGTCCATGATTTTACCGTAATAATCAAAATCTGAAAACTTAGCATTATTCAGACATTTTATTATAGCATACTTTTATCTAAATTCAATATTCTTTCGTGCCGATTGTTAGAATATGAAGAAAAGTATCCTTTTGTTTTTTCTGATGATTTTTTCTCTTGAAATAACTTTTGCGGCGGAAGACATTCTCATTCATCCTGAAGATTTGCGTCTTGTCTATGATGATGGAGCCAATTTTGACTCGGCAAAAGGATATCACCTTTATATAAGGAAGAAAAGCCGCATTGAGTCGGTAATGCTTGTTGAGACTACGAAAGACCCGGAAGGAAAGCAGGACAGCTACGCTTACCGTGCCCTTGAGTATAATTCCATAAATGGTGACGAAATACGCTATCTTAACGGCAAAGTTCTTGATTCAGAAGGGGCAAAATATCCCCTCATGGACTCAACTCCTGAGCCTGATTCACTTTTCGGAGAAGCCTTTCATATCTTCATTCCTTCAGAAATCGCCTATGGTTATCCATGGACCCGCAACGGTCTTTTGAAAATCGGCCGGGGAACCTTCATCAACATCCGTTCTTTTGAAAAAAAATATGGTGACTATACCGGTGATTATGCTGACAACCCCTTTATGTTTGATCTGGGAAAAGCTGTCGTAAAGGAAAAGCCTCTTCCACCTCCAAAAGAGCCGGAGCCGGAGCCTGAAATTGACGAAGTGCCTGTAAAGGAAGTTGAACCCGAGCCGGAACCTGAGCCAATCCCGGAAGAACCTGAAGTTATCGTCCTTACCGATGACTACAATCCTGACGCAGCCGAGAGTTTTAAGAATATTGCGGCTTTTGGCGGCGGTGAAATGGTTTACTCAAAGGGACCAGACTCCCTTCCTGACGATATTATGGCTGCCATCGAAAGAATCAAAAACAAGGATGAGGCTGATGTCATTTTTGCGATTGATACTACGGGCAGCATGAAGGATGACATTGAAAAACTGCGTAAAGTCTGGGTTCCCCAGCTGATTGAAAAAGTGAAGGAATTTAAGAGCCTGAGGCTGGGGCTTTTGCTTTACCGCGATTACGGCGACACCTACAAGTGGATGGATCTGCCGGTCAAAAAGTTCGAATTCACTGAAAATGTCCAGAATTTCAAAAAGAATTTAAATGGCTTCTATATACATGGTACTGAGGGCGGAGACATTCCTGAGGCTGTTTACGAGGCTCTTTATGCTTCGATTGAATATTACAAGTGGCGAAATGATGCCGAGCGGAAAATAATCCTGATTGGCGATGCTGAGCCTCACCCAAGTCCGAGGGGAAGCGGAAAGTATTCTAAAGATTTGGTCGCCCGCCTTGCCGAGCAGAAAGGTCTTGTGATTGACGCGATAATCGTGCCGGACAACAAGAGCGACCGTGGCCGATAATTCAGGGAGGAAAAAGCCTTCCTGGGGAGCCGGTCGCCGAAGGCGAAAGCTGGGCTTGAGCCGCAAGCGGGTCGCTTCCTGCCCCTAAAACCCTTACTGCTTTTTAGCCTGAATCTTTTCCATTTCGAGCTCAGACAACTTTCGGTATGAGCCTGGAAGGGTTCCCGGCTGGGCTGCGGCGTAAAGGTCGATTAAATCCTGGAAGACAGCCTCGGCCTTATCGTATTTTTTCTGCTTCATGAAAAGATGACCGATTTCATATGTGGCTTCGACGTAAACTGCCGGTTCGCCCGCAAATCTTTCTGTGACGGCATTATAATATCGAAGGGATGCCTTGTATCTTCCGTTTTCAAATTCTGTCTGACCTTTTTGAATCAGCTCCTGGGCTGTTAAATCCTGAGGAATTTCTTTTGGCGTTGATGCGCATGATGCAAATACTGCCGCAAGGGCAAGCGTAATAAAAATTTTTTTGATAGATGTGACTTTCATAACGTTAATATAACAAATCAATTGAAAAAAGGAAACATGCTTTTAGAAAGTGGATAGGGGCGGTTTCTTTCGAAATGTTTCTATTAATAGTATTGTTGAACTTATATGCTTTTTTTGATAAACTCACTTATCACTTTTTTTGGGAGATTTTTTATGTCTACACCATTGGAAAATTACCTTTCGTCTTGCGGTGGAAAGCCTAGCGCCGCAATGTGTGCTTATGTTGCGAATTTGCAGCAGGTTGCTTCGGTTAATCCTAAGATTGCCGCTTCTGTTGTAAATGAGATCCAGAATCAGCGAAGCCACCTCAAATTGATTGCTTCTGAGAACTACTGTTCTCTCGCTGTTCAGTCTGCCATGGGCAACTTGCTCACTGACAAATACGCTGAGGGATATCCAGAGCACCGCTACTATGGCGGTTGTGTAAACGTTGACGCTGTTGAGATGGAAGCAGCCCGCGAGGCAGAAGAGCTTTTCGGGGCAGATTATGCTTATGTTCAGCCACACTCTGGTGCAGACACAAACCTGGTTGCTTACTGGGCAATCCTTTCTGCAAAGGTTGAGACCCCTACTCTCGAAGAACTTGGTGTAAAATCTTTGAATGACTTGACTGCAGAACAGTTCGCAGAACTCCGCAAGCGCTTCGGAAATCAGAAATTGATGGGATTGGATTATTCTTGCGGCGGTCACCTCACTCACGGTTACAAAATGAACGTTTCTGCCCGCATGTTCGAAAGCCATCCTTATGGTGTTGATGAAAAAACAGGTCTTTTGGACTACGATGCAATCGAAAAGCAGGCAATGGAAGTTAAGCCTCTTATTTTGCTCACAGGCTACTCAGCTTACCCACGCAAAATCAACTTCAAGCGCTTCCGTGAAATCGCAGACAAGTGCGGAGCAGTATTGATGGTAGACATGGCTCACTTCGCAGGTCTCGTTGCCGGAAAAGTCTTCACTGGTGACTATGATCCAGTAAAATGGGCAGATATCGTTACAACTACAACCCACAAAACTTTGCGTGGTCCACGCGGTGCTATGATTCTCTGCAAAAAAGAATTCGCTGACTACGTTAACAAGGGCTGTCCGATGGTTCTCGGCGGACCTTTGCCACACGTTATGGCTGCAAAGGCAATCGCATTTAAGGAAGCAAACACTCCTGCTTATCAGGAATATGCCGCAAAAGTTGTTAAAAATGCACAGGCTTTGGCAAAAGCTTTGCAGGATTTGGGCGTTCGCTTGCAGACCGACGGCACTGACAACCACCTCATGCTCGCAGACGTTACTTCTTACGGCTTGACTGGAAAGCAGGCTGAGGCAGCTATGTTCGAGTGCGGCGTTACAGTAAACGCAAACGCCCTTCCATACGACAAAAACGGCGCATGGTGGACATCTGGCCTTCGCCTTGGAACTCCAGCCCTCACAACGCTGGGTATGGGCGAGGATGAAATGAAGGAAGTTGCCTCAATCATCGACCAGGTCCTCAAAGGCACAAAACCAGGCCTCACAAAAGAAGGAAAGCCAGCAAAGGGTAAAATCAACCTTGACCCGGCCGTAAAAGAAGCCGCATCAAAAAGAGTCCAGGCCCTCTTGAGCAAGTTCGTCCTTTATCCAGAACTTGATCTCGATTTCTTGAAAAAGGAATTTGTGAAATAAATTCTTAAAAAAGACGATAGATGCAAAAAAAACAGGCGTTAAGAAGTGAAACGGCTTACGAAAACACTCGTTTTGTGCTGCCGCGTGAGCGGCAAACTTATATAGTTACGGGCACAAAACGCGTGTAGCAGGCTAGCAGGCCTTCACAGCATAGCTGTTCGGAGACTCACTCAAAATGCTCCATCGGAGCATTTTGCCGGCTACGCCGTCGTTCCCTAGGTTTCGATAAGCCGTTATCACGACTGGGAGCCTGTTTTTTTTGTTTATCCAGTTGATTTTTTTAACGCTTTATTTCAGCATTGATTTTTTTATTTCATACCGACTTCCGCAGCAGTGGCAGACAACTTCCAGCGGATCCGGATCATGCGCGATGATGTCTTCGAGCTCTGCTTTTGGAAGGTGCCTGATGTGCTCTGCAAAAGTTTCTGTGCTGCACGGACAGTCAAAAATTATGTCGCGGTTCAAGACTGCTGTCGGATTGAATTCGCGGAAAAGACCGTAAATTACATCTTCCATGTCGCCGCCGTCACTGAACCATTTTCCGATAGAAGGCATTGCGCGGAAGGCATTTTCTGCACGGCGGATCAAGTCTTCTTCGGCTGTCTTTTTATCCTCGGCTCCGGAATTTTCTGTCTGGGCACTGATTTTGCTCTTGCCGCCGGCTTCCGGAACATGCTGCAGGAACATGCCGCCTGCTCCGATTACGCGTCCTTCCTTGTCAAACTGAATGCTTGTGTTGAAAGCGGTGTGAATCTGCTCGCTCTGAAGGAAGTACCAGGCAAGGTCTTTTGCGATGTTTTTGTACATGATTTCGACCGTGCCGACCTGGGGTGCCTTCATTCCTTCGCCGATTCGGGAAACTGTGAGGGTGCCTTCGCCCAAAAATGGAGCTAAATCCCAGTTTTCCAGAGGCTTTTCGATTGGAATCCTGTCCTGAAGCAAAAATCCGCGTACATAGCCTGTTGAGTCTGCTTCAACTGAAAAGCCTGCCGCAGGTCCGTTAGTATCGTAGCGGAAAGTGAGGTGTTCGCGGCCCTTCATTGTTGGAATCAGCATGGCGGCACAAAGCATGGCCTGACCTAAAATCATGGTTTCAAGAATGCCCAGATTGTGCTGGGCGCGCATCTGGTTTACGAGCCTTGTTCCGTTAAAAAATGCACCGCGGAACTGACCGTCTGCCATGACGAACATGGTCATCTCATCTTTATGAATCCTGCCCAGATGTTCGAGCAGGTCCTTGTCTTTAATTTCTTGCTTAATCATAGTATTCAGTATATCAAAATCGCGGAAAGCCCTCCACATTTTTTTTGTATTTTATTTTACAATATGCTATAATATTCGCATTCTATTTTTTTTGAGGACTATATGAGACTTTACGTAGGCAATCTTAGCTACACAACAACCGAGGATAAACTCCGCGAGTCATTTTCTAATTACGGAGATGTTGTTTCAGTTCAAGTAATGAAGGATAAATTCACTGAACAGTCAAAGGGATTCGGCTTTGTTGAAATGGGCTCAGATGTAATGGGCGAGCGTGCCATCGGCGGCATGAACGGAAAAGATATTGACGGACGAAGAATCCGTGTTAGCGAGGCTGTAGAAAAACCTGCTAGAAATGGCGGTGCAAAAAGATTCTTTAAGGACGATGGAGAGCGCCCAAGACGTAATTTCGGAGAGAAAAGAGATTTTGGCGAACGCGGTGGAAGAGAAAGAAAGCCTTTCCGTGGCGACCGCAGCGAGCGTAAGAGCACTGCCGAAGAGTATTAATTGATGAGGCTGTTTTTGATTGGACAGCCTTTTTCTAAAACTCTGCGAGTGCTTACTAATTATTATTAAGTTTTTTGCCGATAAAAAAGAGATAAGTCATAAATTTCTAAAAGTCAGGGGGCTTTATGTATAAGACTCAAAGGCGTATCGCGCTGATTGTCATAAACCTTGTTGCAGTTGCATCATTCCTTTTCGTGGCTGTTAATCTTGCGCCGCAAACAAAGTTGACTGATTATCGAACATATTCGAACATATTCCCTATTGCTGTTACGGCTGTTCTTTTTGTTGTCATGCTTTTTACAAGTATCACGATCTTTGAGAACGCTCGAATTCGTATCGAAAGGCGTTCCATGGAAACAGGCGCAACGGCTTATTTTACAAAATTTATCGAACGATTGCGATTCTGCTACTCTCTCGAAGATTTTTATGCTGCAGTTGCTGACATTCTCGAAATCGAGGCTGACTGTTCTGTCCTCTACATCGATCGAAATGCAAATTATATTCTATATAATAGCCCCAATAAGATTACAAATGATCCTGCCGTCTTCACAAAACTTGAGCAGAACTATAGCGTAACCTGGCACGACCCGATTAACTTCCTCGGCGAAAACCTTGGTCTTGTTACAAGCCGTAAAAAGGCCCGAGGCTTCTTCTTCGCAAGTGACGGTGAGCATCTTTATATCTTCAACCGATACACATATCTTTTTGATACAGAGATTTACGAAAAACTCTACGAGGAATTCGTCCGCTTCCAAAACCGTTCCCGAATCATTTCCAGCCTTGCCGAAATTTCTGAGCTTACGACTGAATGGCAGCAGCTGGCTGATGCACAGGTTTCCTTCCTTCCAAAGAAAATGCCTGAAATCAAAAACCTCAAGCTGGGCGCATATTTCCGTCCATTGATTAACGTTTCAGGTGACTATTATTCAGTTCTTCCTATTGATGAAAACAAAACCCTGCTCATGCTCGGTGACGTTTCCGGTAAAGGTCTTGCCGCGGCTCTGGTCATGGGCTTGGTAATGAACACCGTAAAAATCAAAGAAAATAAAGAAGATTTGGTCGGCATGATTATTTCTGTCGATGCGGCTATCAAGGGCATGCATCTTCAGGATAAGTACACGGTTCTTTTCATTGGTATCGTTGATACTGAAAAGATGAAAATCACTTATGTAAACGCTTCAATGTCAGACCCTATCATCGTAACCCGTTCTCCTGAAGGTTACCGAATCAAGTCTCTTTCTTCAAACTGTTCGGTCGTCGGAATCATTCCTATTGAGCCGGGCGATGTTCAGGTTTCCGAGCAGAGGCTCTTCTCTGGTGACCTTATCATGATGGCTTCGGACGGTGTTTCTGAGGTTATGAACGAAGATAAAGTCGAGCTTGGTGATACTGAGCTCTTTACAAATACAATCAAAGCCAGCGCATCAAAAGATCCGCAGGAATTTGTAGCTGACATCGTAAATCTTGTATTGGATTATAATGCCGACACAAGGCTTCATGATGACTTGACGATGCTTGTTGCAAAGGTTCAGAGGTAGGTGATTTTATGATTTTTGCGTTGATTAACTTTGCGCTTGCCATGTTCATGACTTGGCTTGCTGTCTTCCTTGATTCAAAAACTGGAAACGAAGGTAAAAACCCGGTCATTTCCTTGAACGTCTTCCTCGCCCTTGCCTGTGGTGCCATGGGACTCACTATTTTCGCTGCCCACGGTGCTCCGGCCAGGCTTGTAGTCTTCTTCGCTGAATTGACTTTGTTCCTCTTAGGCCTTTATTCCCTCTATTTTTCTGTATATTGTATCTTCTATCCAACAACAGAAAAAAAGTTCATCGCTCAGATTCTTTCGATTGCAGGTGCCATCTGGTGTGCATGGGCAGTCTTCTTCCATGTTACAAATGTTACTGTTACCAGTTTCGTCGGTGTCCGTGTCGATTCAGTTTCTTTGTTCAAAGGAAATCTTGCGGCCTTATTCCCTTATAACTGGTTTACTTTCTATTGTACGATAATCATTTTCGTCATGCCTTTCTTCTCTATGCTCATTTTGCTTTTGCGCTCAGAGAACCGCGAAGGCAGGCTCGATCATCAGAAGTCAATTATGAATGCTCTTTCCCTGATTTCTGCATGGATAATGTTAGCTTTGATTTACAGGGCTACAAAACGTGTTCCAATGTTCTCAGGCTTGATTCTCATTCCTTATGTTCTTGCCCAGTGGATTTTGGTTCGCTCAACCCTCGTAGATTTCCTTTATGACTTCCTTTCAATGGTCGGTTTTGGCGCAAAGGCTCTTTTGTGCTATATTTTCCCGGCTTTAATTTCTGGTATTGGATTTGCTTTCTTCTGGTCACGAACTTCATCGCACGGAGTTTTGTTCTATTTCTATCTCCTTGCCTTGATGACTGCTCTTATTGCGGCTTCATACCAGCTCATGAAATTCTTCAACAGACGGTCGGGCTTCCGTTCAATGCAGTATGCGACCCTCTTTGAGGAAGACCTTTCAAACTTCGACTTCTCTGATGACCCGGAAAACATCGTCCGCAACATGCAGCAGATTTTTACCAAGAACATCGGTATGTCTTTCATGCGCATCCTCGTTGACAACGGTTCCGAAGAAATTCAGTCAGTATATGACCTTGAGGGCGAAAAGAGGCTCACAATTTCCACAAAAGGAAAGATGTTCGACTCTCTGCTCAACCAGAACAGGCGGGTAATCTTCAAAAGTTCAATTGAAAACGGTTTCTTCTATTCTGATGTCCGTGCAGACATCCTGAAATTCTTCAAGGAGACTGAGTCAGAAGCTTTCATCATCCTGAACGAAGGCCGCCATATTCTTGCGGTAATCATTCTTGGTCAGAAGGCCGGTGGAAACGTCTACAACAACTACGACCATGCCGTTTTCCAGAAGCTTTACTCATACTTCTTCGTATTCGGTTACTACATGAAGAACATTGGTAACGAGTCCATCGTCGGTACCGTCAACCGAGAAATCCGAATGTCTGAGCAGATTATCGAATCTATTCAGGGCAACATGGATCCAATCAAGAACAAGCGCTTTGACTCGTCTACAATGATGGTTCACGCCCACAACATCGGTGGTGAGTTCATCGACCTTATCAAGCTTTCAGAAGACCGTCACATTTTCGTAATGGGCGACCTTTCAGGCAAGGGTATTGCGGCTTCAATGAGCATGGTTATCGTTAAGTCTGTAATCCGAACCTTCCTTCAGGAAACAAAGGACTTCAAGCTCCTGGTTGAAAAGGTCAATCACTTCATCCGCTTCAATCTTCCCCGGGGAACCTTCTTTGAGGGTGTCTTCGCCCTTATTGATTTCAAGGATGATACGGTCTATTACATCAACTGTGCGGTTCCGGCTTTCTTCCTCTATAACCGTGCTTACAACAACGTCATGGAAATTCAGGGTGAAGGTCACGTTTTGGGCTTCGTAAAGGACATTTCTCCGTATATAAAGGTCAAAAAGGTTAAGCTCAATCCTGGTGACATTCTTGTTGCTTGTACTGACGGTTTGCTTGACTCAAAGTCACTTCGTGGCGAGGCATTCGGAAAAGACCGCCTGCAAAAAACAATCATCGAAAATACAGGCCTGGCAGCTCAAACAATGATTTCTACTTCTTACAATACTTTGCTTGAATTCCTGTCAAAAGAGCTTGATGACGATGTAAGCGTTTTCATCTTGAAAAAGATTCAGTAAAAGGAGAATTAAATGGAGCAGCTTTCAATTACCGAAAAAGAGGGTGCAAACTACATCCTTTACGAAGTTTCTGGCGTAATGAACACATATACAATCACCGAGCTCGCTGAAAAACTTGATGAAACCATAAAAAAGTCAAACATCGTAGTTGATTTGGAGCGGGTTGAGACGATTGATTCCGTTGGTGTCGGCCTCATGATGGCAACTTTTAACGACGGTGAAGACAACGGCCACAAATTCTATATGATGAATCCTTCTCCGTCGGCTCGTGTAGCCCTCGAAGAAACAGGATTTTACGATGTCTTCTCAATTATTCACGCCGTAACGGAAGTCCAGTAAACTTAAAATGAAAAAAATTATTTTTGCTCTTTTTTGTCTTTTTGTCCTTTCTTCCTGCAAGGAAAAAGTCGCCTTTGCTGAGACTTCGTCTAATCAAAAGAAAGCTGGCGAAACAGTCCAGTCTGCAAATCCTGAAGTTGAAAAGCTCCGCCGGGTTTTTGCAAAAATGACTGAGCGCTGCAAGACTGCAATTCCAAACGGCGACCCGGAAGAATTTCTGGCTGACTTGCACAAGGTTCTTGCAGAAGAAAAGTCGGCTCACAGAAATGACGACCTTGATTTGCTTTATCTTATCGACAAAAAACACAATATCGGCTCTGACTATGTTCCGCGTGATTTAAAGCCTGTTAAAAACAATGATTTCTGGAACGCCAGCCGTAACGACCTCTCCCTCCGCCCGGAAAGCTACGCTGCCCTTGAAGAACTTTCGCGGGCTGCCTTGAGGGACGGAATCAAGCTCATGGTTTCTTCAACTTACCGCTCATATAAATATCAGGAAGGACTTTTTAACCGCTATGTAAAGCAGGACGGACTTGCCGAAGCAGAGCGTTATTCTGCCCGGCCTGGTACCAGCCAGCATCAGCTTGGAACGGCCGTTGACTTCGGTTCAATCACCGAGGACTGGGGTGATACAAAAATGGGGAAATGGGTTTATAACCATGCATCTGATTACGGCTGGAGCCTTTCTTTCCCCCGCGATTACGAGGACGTAACCGGCTACATGTGGGAATGCTGGCACTTCCGCTATATTGGAAAGGAAGCCTGCCGCTTCCAGAAAAAATGGTTCAGCGACGTCCAGCAGTTTATGCTGGAATTTGTCGCGGCATGGAAGCAAATAGATTAGATTCCGCTAAAAGGCCTGGAAGCAGACTTCCTGGAAAGGAAGTTTTGCTTATTTTTATGCTTCTTTTTTGGGCTTTCGGCCGCAGCATTTAGCTTCGGTGCAGAAGCCGGTCACATCGCACTTCGGAACGAAGAGATTCTCGCAAATCCACTTCCATTCTTCAGAATACTCGCTCAATTCTTTTTTGATTTCATTTGCCAGGGCACGGATTTCAACGTAGGCCCTTGTGCAAAGACGCTGGTTCATGAGGTTAATCATGTTGCGAAGATTGCGCTTGTCTACGATTTTTGTCATCATGCCCAGGGGAAGGATGTTTGCGGCGTCTTCTTTTGAAACTCCGGCTTCCATGAGCTTGGCATAGCTTTTACGGATGTTTTCCATGCAGTCTTCATAAGCCTTTTTTGCTTCCTCTGACTTTGCGGCTGTGGGCGGCAGATAGTAGTCGAATTTTTCGCAGTTTACATAGCGGGTGCTTTCCTGCAGTCTTGTTGGGCCTCCGCCAATGTGGGTGTAGTATTCGCGGATGGCGCGGGCAGAATAGCCTGCAATGCAGAGCTCGATGTCAACATATTCAAGAACCCGGCCGTGACCGCTTGTGATGCAGTCTTTGGCCCGCTTGATGTTCTTTTCTGCGTCGTCAATAGGGCTGTTCCAGCATACGCCTGCCATTTTGCCGATTTTCTGGAGTGGATATTTGTCAGTAGTGTCGAAAATCTGAATCATTTTTTAGCCTCTGGAAGATTTACGATTGCGCCGCTTGCTGTGAGTGGAACATACTCCGGAACCTGGCGTCCGTCCCATTTTTTTGCCTTTTCAAGTTCGATTTCGAGTTCCTTGAGCTTGATTTCAACCTGATAGTTCTGTGCGACCTTTGAGTTGTAGTAGGCGAGGGCGTCTGCTTCAACGCGTTTTGCCTCGGCTGCTTTCTGAGCCTTGATGAGCTCTCCTTCAGCAGTCTGCTCGGCGGCCTTTTTCTGGGCCTCAGCTTCTGCAACCTGCTTCTGGGCGTTTGTCTCGGCCAGCTTTAAATCCTGCTCTGCCTGGCGGACCTGCTGGGTGCGGTTCATTGTTTCCTTGATGTTCTTGTCAAAGTCGTCGCTCCAGTCCCAGTTTGAAATTGTGAGCTGGGTGACTTCGATTGGATATTCGGCAAGTTTTGCATTGAGGGCTGATGTTACGTCAGAAGTGATTTTATCCTGATTTTCGACCAGCTCGTAGATTGAGTATTTTCCGACTGATTCCTTTACGCTTGCAACAAGGCTGCGTGTGATTGCGTTTTCAAGGATATTCTCGTTGTATTTTTTGACGGCGTCCATGATTTTGGCTCCGTCGTAGCGGTAGAAAACAGTGACCTGTGAGCCGACTGTCTGCATGTCCTTTGTGATGGCTCCGTCCTTTCCGACTGAGAAAGTGACGTTCATTCCTTTTGGAACGATTGAGTATTTTTTGATGATGCTGACAAATGGCGGATGAAAGTGCATTCCCGGCTCCAAAACATCGCCTGTAACTTCTCCAAGCATTACCTGAACGCCGCGTTCATTTGGGGCGACGACAGAAACTGATTCGTAAGCTGCGGCAGCAATCACTGCAAGCACAATGAGTGAAATGATTGATTTGGTTGCAATTTTTTTCATATTAAACTCCGAAAAAGTGATGATATAAATATAATGAAGATTGCTGGAATTTGGAAGAAAAAAAATAGGAGACGTGCCCCTTTTTATGTGCTAAAATTATTGCATGTATCACTTCATTGTTAATATTCACGGTGGCAGCGGAAAGGCTTTTCTCAAATGGAATAAAATTCGCGAGCTTTTAAAAAAGAAAAAGGTTGAATTCAAAGTTCATGTTCCCCAGAGGGTGGGGCACGCAATGCAGATTGCAAAAGAAGTTTCCTCGCTTGCGGAAGATGACATTAAAATCGTCGTTGTTGGCGGTGACGGAACGATTAACGAGGTTTTGAACGGCATCACGGATTTTTCACGGATAAAGCTGGGCCTGATTCCGACCGGCTCTGGAAATGACTTTGCCCGGGGCGTAAAGATTCCCCGACACAATCAGAAAAAGGCCCTCGACATTATTTTGAAATCAAAGGCTGACAAAAAAATCGATTTGGGACGAAGCTCAGTTCTTTCGACCGGCGATTCCAGAATTTTTGCCATCAGTTCCGGCTTTGGTCTGGACGCAATCGTTGGAACAGGCCTCAACCAGGCAAAAATCAAGAAGATTCTGAACTGGATGCATCTCGGAGCTTTGGGCTATGTGGTTTTGACGGTGCAAACTCTTTTTACGATGAAGACTTATTCAGTCTCCCTCAAATTTGATGACGATGAGCCCCTTTCTTTCAACAAACTGATTTTCCTGGCGGCAATGAATTTTAAGGCTGAGGGCGGCGGGGTTCCAATGTGTCCCAAGGCCAAGGGTGATGACGGACTGCTTTCAATCTGCATGGCTGCGGGCGTTCCGAAAGTCCTTACCTTCCTCTTGTTCCCCCTTTTGTGTATGGGGCTTCACGGCCGGTCAAAGGGCTTTTACCTGCGTAACTGCAAAAAGCTGGTTCTTGAATCGGATTCAAAAAGCATCCTTCACACGGACGGTGAACTTGTAGGTAACGTGGACAGGGTTCAGTTTGAAGTCCTGCCACAAAAACTGACTATGCTGATATAAAAGAAAGCCGCACGGTTTCGTGCGGCTTTTTCATGCTATTTTATTTCATTAATTCTGCGTACTTCTGAGCAAGTCTCTTTGACTTAACGGCTGCCAGACCGCAGTAGTTTGCCGGATTTTCGAAGAATGTTGCCGGATTTTCGATTCCGAGCTTTTCTAGCTGGGCTGTGATTTTTGCAAATGCTTCTTCGTGAGTCTTGAGGACTTCAAAGAATGTCTTGCCTGTTTTTTCGGCTTCAAGAGTGATTTTGCGGATAACTTCGTGACCGTCGTTTACGCCAGCCTCGCCGAGCAAGATGTATGCCGGTTCTGCAAGAACGCCGCCCTTGACCTTTCCGCCTGCACCCTGCAGGTTCTTTGCCATTCCTTCCTTGTCTGCCTGCAATCCCTTAACGACTGAGTTCATGCGGGCAACTGCCATTGTAAAGCCTGAAACATAGTCAGAAATGAAGCGCTGGCTTGCTGAGTTTGTGAGGTCTCGCTGGTGCTCTGAAATCTGGTCCATGTAGAAAGTGATTACGCGAGGACACATTGCCTTCCACAAAGATTTTACGTGCTCGCTGTTCCATGGATTTCGCTTCTGTGGCATTGTTGAAGAACCAACCTGTGTTGAAGCGAAGTATTCGAATACCTCACCGATTTCGCTTCTCTGCAAGTTGCGGAGGTCGTCTGCGAGGTTTGCGATGATTCCGAATGCGACGTTCATCTCCAAAAGGAGGCGGAGGACGTGCTCTGGCTCAACGAGCTGGTTTGAATATTCAGAAGGCTTGAGACCCAGGAATTCTGTGTAGATTCGCTCGAGTTCCTCAGGATCCTTTACAATCATTGAAGGACCGTTGTAAGAACCTACAGGACCGGCCAGTTTTCCAACCAGATCATTTGAAAGTTCTTCGATGCGGAGGATTGATTTTCCCAGGCGGGCTACGAATTCTGCGATGCTCCAGCCGAAAGTGATTGGAACTGCGTGCTGACCGTGTGTTCGGCCAACCTGTGGAGTTGCGCATTCACGCTCTGCGATTTCACAAAGATATTTTTCGAGTTGTTTGAGTTCTGGAAGAACGACATTTTTTGTGACATCTCTCATTCGGCAGCTCAAGGCTGTGTCCAAAATATCGACCGAAGTTGCTCCCAGGTGAATGAGAGGTCCGATTTCGGCATTTACTTTTGTTTTCATGACATTAACGAGAGCGCGGATGTTGTGCTTTGTCTTTTCTTCTTCGGCATAAACTTCTTCCGGGTCAATGTTTGCTGCAACATCGTCCAAAGTTTTTGCAAGTTCGTCAGTCAATTTGCCGCGAACCTTAAGATGTGCCTTAACAAGAGCCGCCTCACAGCGTGCACAAGAGCGGATTGAAGCCTGCTCAGAAATGTACTGTGAAAGTCCGTCAAAAGCCGCTTTCTCAGAAAGGGAATAGCGGTGGTCGATACAAGAGAGATTCTCAAAAATGTTACGTGTTTCCATGTATAGAATTATAGCGAAATGAAGGGAAAGTTGAAAGATGAATTTTTATGTACCGAAGCAAAGGACCCACTTTCCGGTGTAATCGTTCGATGAACTTGTGCCAAGATAGAGTTTTTCCCAGGTCATTTCATAGTATAAACCGGCCCACAGGTGAGCGGATTTTTTGCGTGTCTTTGAAGGGGTCAGAAGTTCGCCACCGTAGCGGACAATGAGCTTGTGGTTTGAGTAGCGGACGTCGTTGTCTTCGCCGTAAATTGTCTGCCTCATGTTGATGTGCTGGTAGGTTACCTGGGATTTTATGCGTATGTATCTGAAAAAGTCCAGGCAAAGGCTGTATTTAAGGTAGGGACTTGATAAGTCGAAACCCGTGACCGATGAACTTGAAGTGTGCTGGCTGTCATGAATCTGCGAATTTGAATTATAGGAAAGAAAATATGCCGGAACGAAGAAGAATTCTGTTATTGAGTCTATGTATTTGATGATTGGAACTTTGACGACGATGTTGAAGGCCGGACCAACCATAAAATATCTTGTGTTGTTTTCTGAAAGCTGGAAGCCGTTTTCGGTATAGTTCTGATATGAGCCGCCGTTGGTGTTTGAATGTGACTGGGAAAGATAAAAGCCTATGTCGACTTCTGTGAAGACTGATTTTGCCCTTATGTCAGGATTTCCGAAAAAGAGGACGACAGGAAAAGGGGTAAAGGACACTGATCGGACTTCGCTTGTGCTGACCGTTTCGCCGTTGTTTACGAAGGTCATGTAGTGGTCGTATTCTCCCCGGACGCTTGATGAAAGAATGTAGTTCCAGTCGTACCATACTGAACCGAAGACAAGACTTCCGTGCCTGTGGGGCTCTGCGCCGAAATCGATTCTGAGGGGATATTTGTCGTCAAGCACGTCTTTAAGGAAGGTTATTGCATTAAAAGTCGGATTTTTGGGGACAAGGATTTCTTCGCTCTTTTGCTCGGATTGTGCTTCGCCTGGGGCTTTTGCTTCTTCTGAAAAAATTGGAAAGAGAGTGAGAAAAAAGGTCAGTAAAGTAATGAAAAATATTTTTACATAATGAAGAAGCATGAAAACATTCTATCACATTTTTTTATTGCGCAACAGAATAAAATTAAATAATCCGGATTAATTTTTTTGAAAAAATTTTTAAAAACATATAGACCATACTGCGTATTTGTTTTATATTCACTTTTACATCATTAGTATTTTTTGGTGAAACATTGATTTAGGTGGTATTTCATGTTCAATCGTGAGGACTACATTTCTGATTCAGAATGGAATCGGTTCTTAGAGTTTTCAAAAGATTTGGAGACTCCCAATGTTGTAATTAATCTCAAACAGATTAAATACAATTTCATCAAACTCCGCGATTCTTTCCCTTATGCACACATCTATTATGCAGTCAAGTCGAATCCGGGGGAGCCAGTGCTCAAAATGCTTGCAGAGCTTGGTTCAAATTTCGACATTGCTTCACGATATGAGCTGGACAAAATCCTTGCTCTTGGAGTAACGGGCGACAGACTTTCTTACGGAAACACAATCAAAAAAGCACGGGACATTAAGTATTTTTATGACAACGGTGTCCGTATGTTCGCCACTGATTCAAAGGACGACCTCAAGGCAATCGCCGAGAACGCTCCTGGAAGCCGTATTTATGTCCGCATGTTAATGGAAAATACTCAGAGTGCTGACTGGCCTTTGAGCCGCAAATTCGGCTGTCATCCTGACATGGCTTACGATTTGCTGGTTATGGCCCGCGATTTGGGTCTCACTCCTTACGGTGTTTCATTCCATGTCGGCAGCCAGCAGCGCGATATTGGTGCCTGGAACGACGCAATTGCAAAGGCTTCTTATTTGTTCTCATCTCTCGAAGAAGAAGAGGGCATCCGTCTTTCAATGATTAACATGGGCGGCGGTTTCCCAGCCCACTACATTCAGCCGACAAACGAACTTGAAACTTATGCTTCGGAAATCACACGCTATCTCCACGATGACTTTGGCGATGAAATTCCGATGATTATCCTGGAGCCGGGCCGTTCCCTCGTAGGCGACTGCGGTATCCTCACAAGCGAAGTAATCCTCGTAAGCCGCAAGAACAATACAGCCTTGCAGCGCTGGGTCTATCAGGACTCAGGAAAATTCAATGGCCTTATCGAAACTCTCGACGAAGCAATGAAATATCCTGTCATCTCATCAAAAGACGGTCCTGGAGTTAAAAAAGGCGAGGTAATTCTTGCAGGCCCGACCTGTGACAGTGCGGACATCATGTACGAAGATTTCAAGTACAAGCTGCCTCTCTCGCTTAAAGCCGGCGACAAGCTCTACTGGCTCACAACCGGAGCCTACACCAGCACCTACGCCAGCGTAGAGTTCAACGGCTTCCCACCGATAAAAACCTACTTTATGTAAAATCTAAACTGCCTGCTTGTGCGGGCGTTTTTTTTTTGCATATTTTGACTTATTATGATAAAATTGATGCAACTTTCTTCAATAAAACGTGTCAAATTAAATGAAGCTAATGCCCAGCCAGGGCTATTTATGAGGTTTTTGAAAAATGAATTTTTATGCAGACTATGTCGAAGGCGGTAAAGTTTACACAAATTACGAGGACTTAAAAAAGAATTTTAAAATCAAAGTTCCTGAGAATTTCAATTTTTCTTATGACATTATTGACCGATACGAGGAACTGGAGCCAAACAAGCGTGCTCTGGTATGGTGTGATGATACTGGCGCTGAAAAGGTTTTCACTTTTGCTGACATTGCCCGCGAATCACGCAGAACGGCAAACTATCTTGTTTCAAAGGGAATCAAAAAAGGCGATGCAGTCCTTCTTATTTTGCGCCGCCGCTACGAATTCTGGTTCTTTATTACGGCCCTGCACCGAATCGGAGCTGTTGCCGTTCCTGCAACAAACCAGCTCTTGCAGAAAGATTTGGAGTACCGCACAAATGCAGCCCAGATCAAAATGATTGTCTCTTACGATGACACGATTCAGGACGAAATCGAAAAGGCTATGCCGGCTTCTCCAAGCGTAAAATCTCTGGTAACGGTTCAGAGCGACCGCGAAGGCTGGATTTCATACTCAAAGGAAATTTCTTCTTTCGGCACGGATTTTCCTCGCCCGCAGGGAGAACTTGCCACCCACAACGATGACATAATGCTTCTTTACTTTACTTCGGGCACTTCCGGCTATCCGAAGATGGTTCAGCACAACTTTGCATATCCTCTTGGCCACATCGTTACGGCAAAATACTGGCAGAATGTAATCGATGACGGGCTCCACCTTACTGTTGCTGAGACAGGCTGGGCAAAATCAGTCTGGGGCAAGCTTTACGGTCAGTGGATTTGCGGTTCGGCAGTCTTTGCCTACGACATGATTCAATTCAAGCCGGGCGTCATGCTCAAAAAAATCGAGCAGTACAAGGTCACGACTTTCTGTGCGCCGCCAACTGTCTACAATTATCTTGTCCGCGCTGACATCAACAAATACGATCTTTCATCACTCAAATATCTTGTTACGGCAGGTGAAGCCCTCAATCCTGAGGTTTACAAAAAAGTCTACGACGCTACAGGCCTTAAAATGTTCGAGGCTTACGGTCAGACTGAGGCAACCGTTATGGCAGGCAACTTCCCTGGCATGGAGCCAAAACCGGGCTCAATGGGAAAACCGGCTCCAGGCTACGACATTACAATCGTTCGTCCTGACGGAACAAAATGTGATCCAAAAGAACCTGGCGTAATCGTCGTAAATCTTGAAAACGGCCGTCCTTTTGGTCTTTTCACAGGCTACTATCACGACGAAGAAAAAACAAAGTCAGTCTTTGAGAACAATAAATACCTGACAGGCGACACCGCATATTACGACGAAGACGGCTATATCTGGTTTATCGGCCGCAACGACGACGTAATCAAAAGTTCAGGCTACCGTGTTTCTCCATTTGAAATCGAAAGCATCTTGCAGCAGCACCCGGCTGTCCTTGAATGTGCCGTAACAGGCGTTCCAGACCCAAGACGAGGCCAGGCAATCAAAGCCACAATCGTACTCACAAAACTCTACGAGGCAAGCGAGCAGCTCCGCATTTCAATCCTCGACTGGATGAAGGAAAAAACCGCAAGCTACAAGCATCCTCGCATCATCGAGTTCGTAAGCGCCCTGCCGAAGACAATCTCCGGCAAAATCCGAAGAGTAGAAATCAGGGAAAACGACCAAAAAAAGGATTAAAAGTCTATTCCTTTTAAGAAGCGTTCCTGGAATTCCGGGATTCCGGCCAGGTTAATCTGGATTGCTTTTTTGGCAAGAGAACGAGCCTTGTCGCGCAGAACGTTTGAGAAGAGGAGGGCGCTTGCTCCTGAGAGGGCGGCGTTCCCCAGATGAATCGTGCGTTTTTCAAGCTGTGGCGGCAAAAGGCCGATTGTAGTTGCTTCATCAAGATTGATTTTTGAACCAAATCCACCCGCAATGCAGAATACAGGTGTTTCGCTTGTATGCTCAAGCAGAAATTCCAGGCCTGTTTTGACAGCAGATTTTGCCAGCTGCAGATTGCGGATGTCCTGCTGGGAAAGATAGACGGCTGGCGTAAGCTCGATGCAGTAAGTTCCGTCACCCAGCTTTGACTTTTCGCGAAGAATAATTCCGTTTTTATCGATGTATTTATTTTTGAGCATGACGGCTGCCGCACTGATTAAACCCGAGCCGCACAAGCCGCGCGCATTTTTATCTCCGATTGTGTGACATTCCAGCTGATCGTGGATGTAAATGATTTTGTCGATTGCACCTTCGATTGATGGCATACCGCAGCTGATGTTTGCGCCCTCAAAGGCAGGACCAGAGGCAGCGGATGTACAGAGAATTCTGCCGGCCTTTTCCGGTGAATCAGGGACGTAAAGGCAGAGCTCGCTGTTTGTTCCGATATCGGCCAGAAGGAGAGGCGCCTTGACTTTTGATTCCCAGGGCCTCAGCGTAGAAGGATCGTTCTTGGTGCCCGGAATCGGGAAGCCGGCTGCAATCATGGAACATACGGCGTCGGCACCGATAAAGGCTCCGATACAAGGCGGAATATAAACTTCTGTCTGAGGAGGAATTATGCTTGATTCAAATATTTTGATTAATTCCGGTGTGGGATTGTCCAGGCTCACGCAATGAGAATAGGTTGTGCCATTTCGTAACTTTTCCCAGGTGGTGTTGACGTCAAAAAGGCTTGCAGGAGTAAAAGGAGCTGCAGCCATATTGCTGACAGAAGTATTGCACAGGAAGGAGAGCATGGTCGTGTTTCCTGTGATTACGATTGAAGTGACTTTTGGCTGGAAACCTCGCGGAAGTTTTGCAGCCGCTTCCATTACAGCCTGAGTGAACATTTTTTCGAGCTGGCTGATGATGCAATAGTGAAGGGCTGAAGGACCGCTTTCGACAACAGCTGAAGAGCCTGTCAGTGGCGGACGGATTGCAAATGCGATGCGGCGGATAATGTCGTAGCCGTAGCGAACCTGATTGTTTTTTTCTGCAACTGTTACGAGGTGCTTGCGGTGTAAAAGAGACCAGACGCTGACGGCAATGGTTGTAGTTCCAATGTCTACTGCGATTCCAATTTCTGCTGGTGAGGTTTTTGGCTCAAGTTCTTCTGGAATTTCTGGCATTCGACCTTCTGTAACAATCTGCATATATCAATCCTGGAAAATATTTTTACCTGATATTAGAATACACCTAAATTTATGAATATTCAATAAAAAATTATACTGAATGGAAAAATTTACTTGTGGCGTGTCAACTTAAGTGAAACGCAGATGATGTTGTCACGCGAACCGCCCCTCGGCATGCTTTTGAGGCTGGCTGCAAGAAGGGGACCGTAAGAATTCAAGTGGTATGAAAAGTCATAGCCGAAGACAAATTTGAAGCCGTTTCCCCATTTTGTGCTGAGCTTTTCGTCGTAGTCATCAAGTTCGATAAAGTCAGTCCTGCGTCCGAGAGCGTAATCGATAGAAAAGAACAGCCCTCCGAGATTTGGGTATGCCCTGAATCCTGCGAGAAAAGAATAGTCTGCCAGATAAATGTGGTTTGAGCCCTTCCATCTGAAGTCAAAAACCGCGTCATTACCGAGGGAGAAAATAAGAAAATCGTTCATGGGAAAAAGAATAGCCGCGTCCAGACAGAGAATTGACTGGTTGGTATCGCCAAGAATCCTGTTCCTTTCTTTTGTGCTTGAGTCTCCGTAAAAAACATAGCCTGTGCCGATGCCAAACTCAAAACCAGGGTTTGCAAAGGTGGGGAGAGTGAAAAATGCAAGAATCAGCGGCAAAATCAAAAATTTTTTCATGAGTTAATTATCGGCGTAAAATCAGTCTGGATTTAGGAATTGGATGGAATCTTCCATCTAGCCTGTAACATTTACCTTTCCGTTACTTGAGTCAAAAATCCTCTGCTTAAATCCTTCAAAGTCTGTGGCGGCAATCTCGCCCTTAATCGATATGACTTCTCCAAAATCTTCCGCAGTCTTGTAGAGGGTAAAGCCTTCAAAAATCTTTTTTACGACCTGATACTGCTGATAATCACAGGAAAGTGAAAAAGTTGATTTTTCTATCAGTTCCTCAAATTCTGCGGTCGCAAGGACGTTTTTTACTCCGTCTCCGTAAGCGTGTACGAGTCCGCCTGTTCCCAAAAGGGTTCCGCCAAACCAGCGTGTAATCGTCACCAGAAGGTTTGTGGCACCGCTTCCCTTGAGCACGTCCAGCATTGGCCTGCCTGCTGTTCCGCCCGGCTCCCCATCATCGCTCATTCCCATAATTTCAGCATTCTTTCCGCAGATAAAAGCGTGGCAGACATGCGTGGCATCGGCATATTTCTGTTTTTGAGCCTTAATCTTTTCGCGTACCTCAGCCTGAGACGAAATTGGAAAAAGTTCTGAAAGAAAACGAGAGCCCTTAATTGTTTCTTCTGTGGAAAAATAGTCTTTTGGTATTTTCATAAGTTTGCTTTTCGGGAAAATTATACAAAATTATGGGGCAAAATAAAAGCGAAGAATTACAAGATTTGAAAACTCTATAGATTTTATAAAATGTAAACTGTAAAATAGAAGTGAACAAGGTAAAATATGACAAAAGACGAGCTTTTAATAGAATCTTTGGTGATAATCCAAAAACAAGTAAAAGAAGAATTGTCAGCCGAAACTGGCGATGATGAAATCAGCAAGGAAATTCGTGAAGAATATGAGGATGTGCTGGAACTTTTGGGATATCTTGTTCCCAAAATCAAGGGAATTGAATCGCTTTATCAGGAACTCGAAGAAGATGAATTTGCATTCATAATGGAATGTCTCGAAAACTATCAGGACAATTTTATAATTGACGGAACTAATCCCCAAAAACTAAAAGAGGATGAAGAAAAATATTCCCTTCTCAGCGATATGATGTTTGAATTGTACGATTCTGATGAAGAGGAAGAGGACGAGGATTCTTAAGGGGCGTTGCGGGGTGTCCCCGCAGAAGGGGTAGCGACCAACGAAGTGGGCGCGTAGGGGAAGGCTTTCCCCCTATAATTGCTAATCACTCACTGCTAATTGCTAATTTCTCATTCCTGATTTCTTCGTACATCACAGGAACTGTCAGGTAAATCCGAATCATCGCGGTGTACATATTGATGAAATAAATCATATCGATGATGAAAGTGAGAATCGAAAGCCCGGAATTTTTGCTTTCCGGGATAAAATTAACTAGAATTGCCAGAAAAATCGCGATGAAAAGCTGCTTTCCGCCTGCCCGGAGCGCAAAAAGAATAAGCTTGAACACATTTTTGTGCATCATTTGCCAGCTTTTTTTGAAAAGTTTTGGAATACTCATCGACGGATTGTCAAAATGAAGCTGGAACACGAAAACAAAGCGAATCAGAACGAAAAGTCCAAGAATAAAAAGCACGGCAAGGAAAATTGCGACAAAAAGAAGCATGTCTATTGCCATTGTCGATATGACTTCCGGCTGGTCAGCAATTTGACCTGCATCTTGAAGCGAAGAAATATCGGGCATCGAAAAGACAAAATCCGGATTAATTTTTTGGAAAATAAATTTTGTGGCGAATCTGGAAATCAGCGCAAGAATGGCAATTAAACCACCAAAAGCACCGATAATTTTGCCCGCAGGATTGAGCCTGCGGAATCCGATAAAAATAAAGCCCAGGTTTGTGTATTCACGGCGGGTCATTTTTAAAAGCATTACGGCGAAACCGAACTGAAAAGTGAGCCAGACGCTGATTGCAAGAAAAGCGAACAGTAGTGTTTGTATTTTTACAACGGCAGGACTTGCTCCATTAGCCGCAAGACGCATTACCGGAGACAGAATTGCAAAGGAGGTAATCGTTTCAAGAATTGATATTAGAAAAAGGGCATACATGATTTTACCCAAATACTGGGAAGAAATCTGGTTCAGTTTGAGCATAAGATGTTTTATGTCTGTCATTTATTAATCCGTCCTAACAGCTTTCATGTGTTTTTTATTTTCGTACATAGTCATGTCGGCTCGCTTGAAGACACTTTCAACTCCTGTATCAATTGCCGGGTCGTAAGTTGCGATTCCTGCCGCTGCTGAAACCCTTTCCCATTCATTTTCTGCCTTCTGGCTTTCATAAAGTGCTGATTTGAAAGAGGTTAAAAGTGAATCAGCGTTATCGAAATCAGAATTTTCCAGAATTACGACAAATTCATCTCCGCCGATTCGGAAAACCGGCGAGTGGGCAAAAATCAGGCAGACTATCCTGCAGAGTTTTTTATAGCGGTGTTTCCCTGCTCGTGCCCATAGGTATCGTTGATATGCTTGAGAAAGTTCAAGTCTATCATGCAAATACCGAATCTTGCGTTGCCATTTGCAATGTTTTTTTCCAGTCGCTTTACTTCATTATCATAGGCCGTTTTGTTTCTGATTCCAGTAAGTGCATCCCTGTTCGCTAGAATATTCATGGCCTCAGCATTTTTCTTCGCATCATAAAGTTCCCTTGTCGTTTTAAGGAGATTGTGCATGTAAACGTCAAGGTCGTGAATCATTGATGAAACCTGTTCTCCAAGTGAGGCAATTTCATCTTCGCCCCAGACACCTTTCTTGATGTTTTCTGCTATTTCCGGGTCTTTATTTTCAGCATAAGATTTGACACCATTCTGCAGCGTCGAAATCCTCAAAATATAGAATTTATTTATGCAGAAAAGAAGAAGAATCATGCTCAGAAACAGAATGATTGCCATGATTCCCATCTGTCTGAGGGAATTTCTGAATATTTCCCTGTTTGCATCGGCGACTTCAACCTCTGCTCCGATAATTCCAAGCTGCTTTCCGTTCACTGAAAAAGGATAATAGCACGAATAGTCATGTCCGTAATCATTATCCCAGACTCCAAAATCATCGGGGCGTTTGCCTGTGTCCCATGCTTTCCAGAGAACAGGATGCTCGCTGCGTTTTACCTCGGCCTTCCGTCCCAAAAGAATGTAGTCCCTTCCGTTTTTTGTTTCCTTTTTTCGGATTCCGTCAAACATATAGAAAATATGCTCCGGTTCTTCATCTGGAATAAGGTAATATGTGTAGGCAAGGTTAAAAGTGTGGCAGGTGTTTTCAAAGGCAAGCAGAAAGAATTCGTAGTTGTAGAGGGCATAGGCAAGCTGAACATCTTCATCAAGTTCTGAAAAATCTATTGTCGTTCCAAGAATCTTACCAGGATACTTTTCTGCAAAAAGTCTGTTGTAGGTGTCCAGTGTTTCTTTCAGAGATGAAAAATGATAGGGAACCAGAAATTTATCTTTGTTTTTGATGTAGAATTCCTGAAGAAAAGAAAACTCCATATTCCCCGTCGTCATAATATCAGCAAGGTGTTCAGCAACAAGCTGAAGGTTTTCAAGTTTTTGAGTACGGTAAACACTCATCTGATTTTTGTAGGTCGCAACTCCCGTAAGTGCCAGCGTTCCGATAATAAAAAGCAGAAAAATAAGAGCAAATTTAAAAATAAGGCTTTTAGTCCTCTTTACCATAAAGACACACTCCTATTTCTCCATTATAAATTACAAAAACTGAATTAGGAAGGGCTGAACGTATTTTTTTGCGCTTTTTACAATCCTAGTTCCAGCTGAACTCCGTCAACTTTGATGCTTTCAACCTCATGCGCCGAAAGACGCACACCCAGGGTCTTGAGGCCTTTTTCTTCAAAGTCCTGAGCCTTGAATTTTTCCTCAGTGATTTTGACCCGCGGCTTTTTTACATAGTTCAGCGTGAATGTGAACTTTTCGCGAGTGTCGATGTGAAGAATTTCCATTCCGTCCGGGGCAAGGAAGTAATCGCGGTTCATAATCCAGCTCAGGATTCGGCAGCGTTTGATTGAAGCAAAACCTGTGGCCGGGTCGCGGAAAATGACCGTGAAAAGCACTTTCGGGAGTTTTTCCTTGTCTGCAATGTCGCAGAACCACATTCCCTTGTCGATGAAGAGTTTGTCCGGGACATCGGTGATTGCGTACATTCCGTTTTTGCGCACGCAGATGATTCGGTCGTACGGAGAGACTTTCTTGATTTCAGTTCCGCCAGAGACATTGATTCCGAGGTAGCCCTTTTCGTCGTAGCGAAGGCTCTGGTCGGCTTTTGCGACTTCACGAACGTCCGTTGCGTTGAATTTCTTGATTTGAGTGTGGCGCTCAAGTTCCTTTGCCGGGAATTTTGCAATCATTCCCTCAAGATAGTCGATTGCGCAGCCGGTAAGGTTCTTGAGTTTCTTTGCGATTTCCTTTAACTTCGCGTTGATTTCCTTTACTTCGGCACGGTTTTTGTTGATGTCGTAAAGTGAGATTCTTCGGATTGGAATCGTGAGCAGGTGGTCAACGTCTTCTTTTGTAATCGGACGGATAAGCTCGTCCTTGAACGGAACGAAGCCGTCCACAACAGCCTTGACAACTGCTTCCTGAGTCTTCATTTCCTCGATTTTCTTGTAAATGCGCTCTTCGATGAAGATTCGCTCGAGGGTGCGCAGGTGGAGCTTGTCTGTGAGCTGACCTTTTTCAAATTCAAGCTCGTCTTTTATGATTCCGGTGAGTTTTCCCGCGTAATACTTGATGATTTCGGTTGCCGTCATTGCGACAGGCATGTTGTCCTTGATTACGAGCATCTGGCAGGAAATTGATTTTTCACAGTCAGTGTAGGCGTAAAGGGAATCGATTACGTCTTTTGAATAAACTCCGCGCGGAAGCTTGATTTCGATTTCGCAGTAGTCGGTAGAATAGTCCTCGACCGAACTGATTTTGATTTTGCCCGCCTTGTAGGCTGCGTCGATTGATTCCAGAAGCGATTTTGAGTCAGTATCAAGCGGAAGTTCGGTGATGATGATCCTCTTTTCGTCGGAAGTGTCGAACTTTGCGCGCGAAATGATTTTGCCGTTTCCGTCATTGTAGTTTGAAACGTCGATTAAGCCGCCGGTTGGTGCGTCAGGATAAATCTGAAACTTTTCGCCCTTGAGGCACTTGATTTCAGCATCCAGAACTTCTTTGATATTATATGGAAGAATCTTAGTGCTCATGCCGACCGCAATTCCCTCTGCACCCATGATGAGGGCTACAGGAATCTTTGTGCGGTAAACTTCCGGCTCTGTGCTTCGGCCGTCGTAGTTTGGAATATAGTGAGTGATTGCAGGATTTGTGACGAAAAATTCCTTTGCAAGCGGATTGATGCGACACTCAATGTATCGCCCTGCAGCCGCCGTAGCACCAGTAATCAGGTTTCCGAAGTTTCCCTGCTTTTCAAGGAAGATGCTTATCCACTTGAATTTAGGTTCTTTCTGCGCGAAAAGGCCCTTGTTCGCCATCGTGACGACAGCACCGTAAATTGAAGCATCACCGTGCGGATGATAGCGCATGGTCTGACCGACGACATTTGCAACCTTCTGGAAGCGTCCGTCGTCCATCTCAAAAAGCGTGTGAATGATTCGCCGCTGAACAGGCTTAAGTCCGTCCTCAAGGTCAGGAATAGCCCTGTCGCGGATAACATACGAAGCGTATTCAATAAAGTTCTTGTCGAATAAATTTTTTACAAATGCCATTTTCTTTCCTTACACATTACACATCAATCTCAGCATTACTCAGCAAATGTTCCTCGATGAACTTCCTTCGTTCCGGGGTGTTTTTGCCCATGTAGAAGGAGAGGAGCTGCGGGATGATTTTGAGCTGGCTTACTTCTACCGGCGTGAGGTGCATTGTTTCCGGGGCGATGAACTGCTCGAATTCTTCCGGGTTGATTTCACCAAGACCTTTGAATCGGTTGACTTCACAGCCTTTGCCGAGTTTTTTCTGTGCGGCGTCGCGTTCTGCCTCACTGTAGCAGTAGATGTTTTCCTTTTTATTTCGTACGCGGAAAAGCGGGGTTTCGAGGATGAAGACCCTGCCGCTTGTGACCAGTTCCTCAAAGTAGCCGAGAAAGAATGTGAGTACGAGGTTCCTGATGTGGAAGCCGTCGTTATCGGCATCGGTTGCGATTACGATTTTTGAGTATTTGAGGTTTTCTACGCTGTTTTCGATTCCCAAAGCCATCATCAGCTGGTAAAGCTCGTCGTTCTTGTAGATGTCGCTCTGCTTTTTGCCGTACATGTTTTCCGGCTTACCGCGAAGGGAGAAGATTGCCTGATAGTCGGCGTTTCGTGAGTGCGTCATCGTGCCCGAAGCAGAATCACCCTCGGTAATGAAAATCATTGAATTCTCGCCTTTCTTGCCGTCCTGGACAAAGTAGCGGCAGTCCTTGAGCTTTGGAATGCGGATGCTGACTTTCTTGGCGTTTTCCTTCGCCTGCTTTTTGACGCTCGAAAGCTCTGTGCGGAGTTTTTCGTTTGCCTCGATTTTTGCCTTGAGCCTTTCCGCTGCCTTCGGGTTCTTATGGAGCCAGTTGTCCAGGCCTGACTGAACTTCGCCTACAATCCATGCGCGGATGTCAGTGTTTCCGAGCTTGTTCTTTGTCTGGCTTTCAAAAACCGGATCCTTTACCTTTACGAGAACAGCCGCCGTGATTCCTTCGCGGATGTCTTCTGATTTATATGATGACTGGAAGAAGTCGTTTACGCCCTTGATGAAGCCTTCCTTGAATGCCGCAAGGTGCGTTCCGCCGTCAGATGTGTACTGGCCGTTTACGAATGAAAAATAATTTTCGCCGTATGCGTTTGTGTGGGTGAAGGCGAACTGAAGGTGCTCGCCTGTGTAAGAGCCGATCGGGTAGATTGTCTCGGATTCAAGTTCCTTTGTAAGAAGGTCCAAAAGTCCGTTTTCGCTTGCAAAGTCCTGGCCGTTGAGGCGGAGTGTGAGGCCTGAATTGAGGTAGGCATAGTTCCACATGCGCTTTTCGACATATTCCATGTTGAAGGAATATTTTCCGAAAATCTTTACGTCAGGAACGAATTCAAAATATGTGCCGTTCTTTGTGCCGGGCTTTACGGCTCCCGATTTGTTTGACTGAAGCTTTCCTTCGGCGAAGATTGCCTCTACGCATTTTCCGTCACGGATGGAGATTACGCGGAAATATGAAGAGAGGGCGTTTACAGCCTTTGTACCGACACCGTTCATTCCGACTGAGAACTGGAATACATCGTCGTTGTATTTACCGCCCGTGTTGATCTCTGAAACACAGTCGATTACCTTTCCGAGCGGGATTCCTCGTCCGTAGTCGCGGACTTTTACGCGGTTTTCCTTGATTTCAACGTCGATTTTGCTTCCGAATCCCATGATGAATTCGTCGATTGAGTTGTCGATTATTTCCTTGAGAAGAATGTAGATGCCGTCGTTCTGGTTTGAGCCGTCGCCGAGCCGTCCGATGTACATTCCGCTCCTCAAGCGGATGTGCTCAAGCGCGTCGAGATGACGGATTTTGTCGTCAGAATAGTCAGCTGCAGTTACTTCCTTTTTTTCAATACCGGCGTTCGGGTCAGCCTTTTTTGCAGCCGCGAGTTTTGCCTCAGCCTCGGCAGTCGCTTTTTTGTCTGCTGCCCGCTCTTCTACGGCATTTGACGGAGCCGCCACCTTTTTTGTTTTTGCGACAGTCTTTGCGTTGTCCCATGCACGGAAAGTTCCGGTTTCGTCAATTCCTGCGACAGGCTTTTTAGCGGCAGTTTTCTTTGCTGTGCTTGATGCCGCTTCTTTTTTTGATTCTTCTTTTGCCGCAACTTTTTTGCCTGCTGCCGGCGTTTTCTTTTCTGTTGCCTTTGCAGTAGTTTTAGTAGCTGCCGTCTTTGTGGCTGCTTTTTTTGGTTCTGCTGCTTTTACAGTTGTTTTTGCTGTAGATTTTTTTTCAGACGATGATTTAACAGCTGCCTTTTTTGCAGTTGTATCCTTCTCTTCTTTTTTAATTCCACCCATAAGGAATAATTATATAGTAGAATTTTTAACTAGTCAATTTTTTCAGACCTTTCTTGATTTGTGCAATTCTTTTCTATTATAATGTTTTTTATGTCTAAAGCACTTTTGATTTCTTTTTTAGTTTCGATGGTTCCTTTGATTGAGCTTCGCGGCGCAATTCCCGTGGGCGTGGGGATTTTTGCCGCTCAGAATATCGAAATGACTCCGTTTTCGCTCGTCCTTCTTTTTGTAACTTGCATGATCGGAAACATGCTCCCTGTCCCGGTCATTTTCCTTTTTGCCAGAAAATTCCTTGAATGGGGACAGAATCAAAAACTCATCGGCGGAATCTGCCGTTTCTTCCTCGAAAAAGGTCATCGCGGCGGAGCAAAATTGCAGGAAAAGGCGGGCCGGGGCTTGTATTTCGCACTCTTTTTGTTCGTAGGAATACCTTTGCCAGGCACTGGAGCTTGGACAGGCACTCTTGCGGCAAGTCTTCTCGATATGAACTGGAAAAAGACCTGCATTGCAGTTATCGCAGGAGTTCTTCTTGCAGGAATTATCATGATGACCTTAAGCTTTGGAGTTGCTACGGTAGCTGTTTAATGTAATTACGGCATTTTTTTTAGCAGTTTGCCATAATTCTTGCCATTTCAAAGACAGCCTTTTTTTCAGACTCATTGAGCTTAACAAAGTTTTTTGCAAGTTCTGCAATCATGGTATCATCTTCGCTTGTCGATTCCACAGGCAGTTCGTTGTCGATAAGGCATTCATAGCTTACGGAAAATATTTTTGCTACTGCGCGAATTACAGAAAGCGGAGGTTCCTGCTCCATATTTTCATATTTTATGAGTGCCTGTCTTGATATTCCAAGTTCTTCTGCAAGTTTTACCTGAGTATATCTGTTTTGCTCGCGAAGTTTCTTGATAACTGATTCCATTAATTTTTCTCCGAAGTTTCTTTCTGATTGCCGGCAATATTTTCTATCCGTTCGCGACCAACCTGAGCAAGCCACATTTTGAAAGGCTCTGCTTTTTTTGAGGGAACTGATTGGATTATTCGTAAAAGCTGTTCTGTATTTGCTACATCCGTAAGACGCATTTTGCCGTCAGCAGATTTCATTTTCAACTGGTTACAATTTGTAACCGGTTCAAACCCCTCGGATTTTAAGCGTGCTTTTAAGACTTTCCAATAGTTTCTGGCTGTTTGATAGTCAATACTTTCCGTAAGAACACCGACAACATCAACAACAGAGAAATACCATTCTTCTTCCTCTTCATTCCACGCGGTACGAATTGAAGTGCTTTCAAACGCCTTTGTAATCTGACCTTCCATATTTGATATTATAGGGACCTTTGTTTTATAAGTCAATAAAAATATACAATTGTGTTTATAATTTTCTACATAATTTTACAAGTTCCTCTTGCTATAGATTCTGCGTGTCAAAAAATTATATAATTATGATATGTCACGAGAAATTGAATTAAAAGTTCCGCTCACGCAGGAACAGTTTGAAAAAATCCAAGAAATCCTCAGCGGGAAAAAGGGTCTTCCGGCATTCAATTTTCATTCTTTTGAGCATATTCTCAAATCTGACGAATACTTTTCGCGCTATCACAACCACGAAGAGCGGATTAAAAACAAGGAACTTCGCGTAATCCGTATCCGCACCGAAAAAACTGACGGCGGCGTGGAAAAATCATATTTCTGCATAAAGCAAAAAACAATTGAAAACGGCGTTGAGTTTAATTCCGAAAAGGAGACTTTTATTGAAGACGCGGATGTCCTGCGCTCATTTTTTGAGGCAAGCGGCTTCATCAAGTGGTTCGAAAAGAAAAAGGATGCGGTCGGCGTACTGTGTTCGCTGGATTCTTCCGGTTTTGAGGCTCATCTGGAGCTTGAGAAAGTAAATTCTCTTCTATATATAGAGATCGAATACACAAAAGAAGACTTGCCTGCCGACGAAGTCCGCTCCAATCTCGAAAAAATCCTGCTCGCTTTGGGCGTTGACCCCAAAAAGCGCGACTCCCGTTCCTGGGCAGAGATTTTGAGTTAGAAATTACAGCAGTTCCGTCAAATTCTTGCAGTTTACGTCACAGAGTTTAAGAATCCTTTCCCAGTCCGTAAGCGGCGGCTCTGTCAGTTCTTCATTACTTGCATCATAGACCGCGCAGACTTTGAATCCTGCCTTTTTTGCCGTTCGGATTGCGTGAAGGGCATCCTCGAAAACCAGAGATTCTTCCGGCTTTGCACCGCATCGCCTTGCACTTTCCTCAAAAATCAGGGGCTGGGATTTTGACGTGTTCAAATCCAAGCATGTGATTATGTGACTGAAATATTTTTCGCAGTCCAGTCTTTTCATGCAGGCAAGGACGCAGGATCGCTCGGTGGCAGTTGCAAGAACGCATGGAATTTTCCTTTCATTCAGTTCCCTAAGAAAATCTTCCGCTCCCTCTTTGAGTTGCAGGCTTTCAGCGTAGAATTTCATTATCAGCTTTTCTACTTCGATTCCGATTTCTTCAACAGTCTTTTCAACACCATAATCTGAAATAAAATATTCCGCCGTTTCAACCATGTTGAGCCTTTTTACATTGTCCCAAAGATCTTCCCTCGGTGTCTTTCCGATGCTCATAAGATATTTATCTGCAATTGTGTGCCACATGGTCATTGAGTCCAGAATTGTTCCGTCCATGTCGAATACGGCGCATTTGATTCCGTCTAAAATTGATTTTTTCATGATGCAGAGTATAGCAGAAAACACCTGCGAAGGCACGAGGGCTTTCACTATTCCGTTATTTTTTTGGTAAAAATCCTGCCGCAACACTAATCCTCGAACCAGTTTTCAATCTGCAGCTCGCTTACTTCCTGAATTGCGGTAAAGTGCCTTGTGTTCCGTGTAACAAGCACCATGTGGTTTGCGAGCGCGATTGCGGCTATCATGCTGTCAGAGAATGGGGCAGGCTTTCCAATTTTTTCTGCCTTCGCACGAATTTCGGCATGAATTCTGCAGGCTTTTTCTGAGTAAGTTTTTACCTTGAAATTCTCCAATACATCATCTTCTATGTATTTGCCAAGATAAGTTTTTTCGATGCCATCTGCCATTTTGTGATAGCCATATAGCAGTTCATGCAATGCAGGAGCGCAGATTGCACAGTCAGAGTTATGTTCGGCAATTTTCTTTATTACATTAAAATCTGGATTGCGTTTTATTATTTCGGAAACTATATTAGAATCCAGAAGGTAATGAGCTTCTTCTTCATCATAATCTTGCATCAGTCAAAAACTCCTTTGAAAACATCATCTTCCCAGCTCGTGCCTTTGGTGGAATGGTCGCGAACATCAAAAATCCTGTCGATGTCATCATCGCTTAAAAGCTCTGCGGTTTTTCTGCGGAATTCTGCGGCACGGTCTAGAATGTTGCCCTTTTTTCGGCCTGCGATAAGTCTGTTGTATTCATTTATTGAAAGAAGAACGCCAACGGTTTGATTCCTGCGGGAAATAAAAACAGGACCTGATTCTTCTGCCTGATGCATAAAAAGCGGAAGTTTGTTTTTTGCTTCATAAATTGGAACTGTATTCATGGCATTCTCCTTGATTAAAGCTTTCTAGGTAAATTATATGGTGAGATAGCTATGAAGTCAAGTTGAAATAGCTATGAAATTTTGAGTTGAGGATAGATTTGACTTTTAACTTTAATAAAAATTGAATTTTTCATAAAAATATTATAACCTATTTAAAATATTTGTGTTTTTTAAATAGGAAAATTACAAAAATGATTGAAGTATCTCATGTCTCTAAACGATTCGGGGAATTCAAGGCTGTCGATGACGTAAGCTTTTCTATTCCAACCGGTCAGATTGTAGGTCTTTTGGGCCCTAACGGTGCGGGAAAGTCCACCACCATGCGTATGATTACTGGCTTCTTTAAGCCAAGTGCCGGTACGATTTTGATTGACGGCCTCGACATCGAAAAAAATCCTGTCGAAGCAAAGCAGAAAATCGGTTACATGCCGGAATCGGCTCCGCTTTATGCCGATATGATTGTCGAAGAATACCTTCGCTATGTCGCCCTCATGCAGAATCAGAACCCGGACGAAAAAATTCCAAAGCTCTGTGAGGAATGCGGACTCAAGGAAGTCATGCACAAAAACATTTCCGAGCTTTCCCGCGGTTACAAGCAGCGTGTAGGTCTTGCACACTCACTCATGAATGACCCGGAAATCCTTATTCTTGACGAACCAACTTCAGGTCTTGACCCTAACCAGATTGAAGACGTACGAAACTTAATCCGCGAAATCGGAAAAACCCGCACGGTTATCATTTCGACACATATTTTGAGCGAAGTTGAAATGCTCTGCGGCCGCGTAATCATCATTTCAAAGGGCAAGGTCGTAGCAGACAGCCCTACAGCCGAACTCCGCGAGCGATACGGTCACGCAGAAACTGTATTCATCCAGATTGACGGCGTGGCTGAGGAAGAAGCAAAAGAATCAATTTCTTCTATTAATACGGTAGATTCCTGCACTCTCACTCAGGGAGACAGAATTGAGTCGGCTCCAAACGCCCTTTCATTCCTTGTCAGTGCAAAAGACGGAGGCGAAATAAGACCGGATCTTTTCCGCCTGTGCGCAGAGAAAAACTGGACTATCTACGAACTTTCAGTCCGCAAGAACAGCCTCGAAGACATCTTCCACGGCTTAACGATTGAAAATTAGGAGTTTAATTATGGATAAGAAATCGAATCCTTCCATTATCATATTCAAGCGTGAAATCCGCGCTTACTTTACAAGTCCTATTGCTTACATTGTTACGGGGCTTTTCCTTTTGGCTTCGGGATTTTTGTTTTTCAATACATTCTTCCTGAATAATCGTGCCGAGCTCAGACAGTTCTTCGGTCTTCTGCCGATTGTGCTTTCTTTCTTCATTCCGGCCCTTACAATGCGTATGCTAGCCGAAGAAAAGCGAAGCGGTTCCTATGAGACTCTGCTTACACTTCCTGTCACCGAGCTTGAGATTGTAACAGGCAAATTCCTTGCGGCTTTTGTCTCTGGTGCAGTCCTTCTCCTTCCGACTCTTTTCTATGCAGTTACTTGCTTTGTCTTCGGTAAGCCTGATTGCGGTCCGATGATTGGCGGATATCTCGGCGCCCTCTTTTTGATTGCATCTTTCTCTGCAATCGGTCTTTTTGCATCAAGCCTTACAAAGAATCAGATTATCGCCTTTTTCATTGCTCTTGCAATCTGCATCGTATTCACTTTGATTTCTGCCTTCTTGATTTTCATGCCGGCTTCAGTCGTTGCTTTCTTTGATTTTTTCTCTGCATCAAGCCACTTTGAGTCAATTTCCCGTGGAATCATCGACTTGCGTGATTTGCTTTATTTTGCTTCACTCACGGCACTTTTCTTTGTCCTGACCGTTGAGTCACTGAAGTCAACAGGGGAGGCCCGTTAATCATCATGAAAAAATTCATCAATTACTTAATAAGTCCGAAAAGCGACATCTTTCTCTTCGTTCTGCTTTTGATTCTTGCAAACCTTGTCGTTTCACTCGCATATTTCCGAATCGACCTCACTTCTCCAAAGTCATATTCACTTTCAAAGGGAAGCGCACAGGTCGTAAAGACTCTTGAAGAGCCTCTTTCAGTCAAAGTATTCTTCTCTGACAACCTCAACGCACCATACTCAAGCGTCTATCAGTACATTAAGGATATTCTCGTTGAGTACAAGTCATCTGCCAACGACAATTTCAGCTACGAATTCGTGGACATGAAAAAGCCTGAAAATGAAAAGCTTGCCCGCACTTACGGCTTGAACCAGATTCAGATTCAGGAACTTAAAAACAACGAAGTCGGAATGAAGCGCGTATGGATGGGAATCGTCCTTCTTTACGCCGACCGAATTGAAATTCTTGATGCCCTCACCTCAACAGACGGCCTTGAATACCGCGTCACGACAACAATTTCAAACATGGTTTCAACGACAAGTGCTCTCGCAGGCCTTGCCGGTGACGTAAAGCTCACTCTTTATGCGACAAAACGCCTCGCTGATTTCAAAATCGTCGGATTCAACCAGATGGAAGATGAAATCCGCAAAGCTTTCAACGAAGTCAACAAAAAGAACAAGAACCGAATCTCTTTTGCTTCAATTGACCCGAGCCCGGCTGAGATTCCAGAGCTCGTCGAAAAATACGGAATCCAGAGCCTCAACTGGAATGATCCGAATCTTGGAAGCGGAACTGGTGCCATCGGTCTCGTTCTTGAATACGGCGAAAAATCAAGTCTCTTCCCTGTAAAAATGACCCGCGACTTCTTCGGCCGCAATATGATTACGGGGCTTGACGATTTGACTGTCCAGATCGAAGAAAGCCTCAAGTCAATCGTTTCAAAATCTCAGGAAATCGGTTACATCACAGGTCACGGTGAGCTTGAACTGAACGAAGAGTCTCAGTACGGTCAGCCTTCACAGTCAGTTTTCGCAAGACTTGTTTCAGACCGCTACACTCTCAAGGAAATCAAACTCTCAGAGGAAGATATTCCGCAGAAATATGCAAGCGTAATCATCAACGGTCCGAAGAGTTCTTTCACAGACGAGGAGCTTTACAAAATCGACCAGTATGTTTTGAAGGGCGGAAACCTTCTGGTCTTCGTTGACCCGTTTGAGGAACAGCAGGCAAATCCTTATTCTCAGCCGACTTACACACCGATTAACACAGGTCTCGAAAAAAATCTTGAAAAATACGGTCTTTCTGTAGGCAAAAAATACGTCTATGACTTGAACTGTTTCAGCCAGTCAGACCGCCAGTATGGTAAAATGCAGTTCTACATCGCTCCTATGATGCAGAAAAATACTCTCGACCAGAAGAGCCCGATTACAAAGAATTTGGGCTATGTCATTTTCTTCCAGAATGCACCGATTGACATCACGGCCGCAAAGGACAATTCAAACGCCAAGGTCACGGTTCTTGCTAAATCTTCAAAAGAATCTTGGACTGTTGACTCAAACATCAGCCCTGACCCCCGCTTCATTTCCATTCCAAGCGACAAGTCAACAATGGCAAGCGAAAATCTTGCGGTTTTGGTTGAGGGAAAATTCTCTTCAGCATTCTCTGGCAAACCAAAGAGCGAAAAGGATGATGAGAAAAAATCGGATTCAGCTGACAACTCAATTTCTTCAAATGAGCACGTTGCAAAATCCCTTCAGAATTCAAAAATCATCGTAATCGGAAGCTCAATCCTGGGTGGCGCCCGCATTCCTTTGTTCAGCAACGCCCAGCTTCTAGACGAGGAAGGAAAACAGCCTGTATCAATGTTCGTCCGCAATGCCGTAGATTACCTCAACGGCGAGGAAGACTTGTGTACGATGCGCACAAAGGGTCTGTCTTTGAACACCCTCACTGTAAAAAGCGCGGCTGCTTCAACATTTGCAAAATACTTCAACGAAATCGGTCTTGTCGTAATCGTAGCCCTTGCAGGTCTTTTAGTGCTCCTTAAAATCAAGGCAAAGAAGCGTGCAATCCGTGAGCGATACAATCCGAATGATTCGAGAGTGGAGAAATAAAAATGATTAAGAATAAACTGATGCTTAGAAAAGCAATACTCGCTGGCGGTGTCGTTTTGCTGGCTTTGATCTACATTTTGCAGTTGATTGCCGGAAGCCGTTCAAGCGTAAAGGATTTCGTGATTGACAAGACTTTCGACACGATTGAGATTTCTTCTTCTGAAAATGGCAGCGTGAACCTCAAGCGTTACGGCGATTTCTGGAAAGTAAACGACGAGGAAGCTGATTCTGCCAAGGCAAAGTCAATTTCAGACTCCCTTATTTCAATTAAAACTTTGAGCGTGATTTCAAAGTCGGCAAGTGAAGACGCAATCGAGCGATACGGATTCACTGACTCACAGAAAATCACTGTAAAAGTCAGCGACAACAGCAAGGAATATTTGAATCTTGAAATCGGAAAAGATGCGGCTGGCGGTCAGCAGAACTACATCCGCGTAAACGGTAAGAGCGAAATCTATCTTGCCAGCGGTGCTTTGAGACAGAAGTGTGCTGTTAAGGCCGAAGAACTTAAAAAGCCGGTCGAAGAGCCAAAGCCTGAAGAAGCTCCTGCAGAAACAGCCGCTCCGGAAGTTGCACCAAGCGTATAAAAAATTTGATTTGTTATAGCCGATTAACAAAAAATTCATTATATTATTAGTAAATATGTCTTTACCGGGCTTTTGCCCGGTAATCTTTTAGGAGTTGTAAAATGGCAAAAAAACTTACGCCAATGACATTGCTTTGTGGTTATCTCGGTGCGGGAAAAACTACATTGCTCAATAAAGTTCTTAACAATCAGGAAGGCTACAAGGTAGCCGTCATCGTAAATGACATCGGCGAGGTCAATGTTGATGCCAAACTCATTGCTGACGGAGCAAAAATCACTGATACAAGCGACATCGTTCCTCTTACAAACGGCTGTATCTGTTGTACCCTCAAAAGCCAGCTTGCTCAGAATATCGAAAACCTTATCAAGACAGGCAAATACGATTACATCATGATTGAGGCTTCCGGCGTTTGTGAGCCAATGCCAATCGCTCAGGAACTTGAGCTGATTAAAAACGGCAAGCTCGACAATGTTGTAGGCGTTGTTGACGCAGCCCGCCTTGTTGACGAATTTGCAGGCGGCGACAAGCTTCTTGCAAAAGATAAAATCGGCGAGGAAGACATTGAGTCTCTTCTCGTTCAGCAGATTGAGTTCTGCTCAACCCTCGTAATCAACAAAAAAGACCTGGTAACAGAAGACCAGTTCAAGAAAGTCCGAAAGGTAATCGAAGTCCTTCACCCAGGCGTTAAAATCATCGAGACAAGCCACGGCGATGTTCCTGTTTCAGACATCCTTGCTACAGGCAGCTTTGACTTTGAGGGTGTTTACGCAAGCGCAGGCTGGTGTAAGCAACTCGAAGAAGGCGAGATTGACGACGACGATGATGATGAAGATGAACACGAGCATCATCACCATGATCACGATCATCCAGAGCACGGTGAGGAAGGTCATGTTTGTGACGAGCACTGTGAACACCATCATGACCATGACGACGATCATGATGAGCACGAACATCATCATCACCATCACCACGAGCACCGTCACGAGGGCGAGAGCGAGGATGAATACGGAATCGGAACATTCATCTACTACCGCCGAAAGCCTTTTGACCGCCAGAAGCTCGATGAATATGCAAACAAATGGCCACGCAACATCATCCGCTGCAAGGGCTTGCTCTGGTTCAGTGATGAGGAAGAAATGGCATACGTCTTTGAGACTTCAGGCCGCCAGATTCAGGCCGGATACTCAGGCCAGTGGATTGCATGTGCTCCTAAAAAAGAGCAGGAAGCAATTCTCGCCTCAAATCCTGAAATCAAAAAGGAATGGGACGAAAAGGTTGGCGACCGCATGGTAAAACTCTGCATCATCGGTCAGAACCTTGACAAAAAAGCAATTTCAGCAGAACTTGATGCCTGCCTGGCATAAAAAAATCCCCGCAACCGCGGGGATTTTTCTTGTATAAGCTAATAGATTTTACTATTATGCATTTTCTCTTGCTAACTTTGAAATCTCGTCTGCCATTTTATCAAGCGGAACCTGCTTCTGAACACCGCCGAGCTCGTATGCGACTTTTGGCATGCCGTAAACGATTGCTGTAGCTTCGTCCTGGCCGAGAGTCCAAGCACCCTGCTTGCGCATTTCTGCAAGCTCAACAGCACCGTCTTTACCCATGCCCGTCATGATTACGCCGAGAGCGTGGTTCTGATAGACTTTTGCGACTGACTCAAAGAGAACGTCGGCAGAAGGTCTGTGGCCGTTTCTCTGAGGCTCCTGAGAAAGTCGGAGCATTTTTTTGCCGAAATTTGTCTGCTCGACATAAATATGATAGTTGCCCGGAGCGATGTAAATTGTACCGCCTTCGATCGGTTCGTTGTCTTCGGCCTCTTTTACATTGAGGGCGCAGATTTTATTGAGCGAGTTTGCAAATTCCTTTGTGAAGCCCGCTGGCATGTGCTGAACGACGAGAACCGGCTGCTTTAAGTGAGGGTCAATCATCTTGAATACATCACGGAGGGCGTTAGGTCCGCCGGTAGAAATACCGATTGCAATGACTTCGATTTTGCCAGGCTTTCGCAGGGCTTCGATTACGGCAGGAGCTTTTGGCGTTGTTGAAGAAGCAAAAGCAGAGGCTGCATTCTGGGAAGCCTTGTCCTTGCTGCTTGAAAGGAATTCCTGAGCCTTTTCCTTGCCCATTGCAGTAGCAAGCTTGCGTTCTACAAGACGGTCTGAGCCGAGGTTTGAGAAGAATTCGCTTGTCCTTACCTGCTTGCCGTGACGGCGGGCATAAGAGCCACCGTAAGAAGAAATAAGCTCGATGAGCCTGTCAGAAACAGAGCTGATGTCTGCAGAAATAGAGCCGTTTGGCTTTGTAATGAAGTCCGCAGCTCCAAGTTCGAGACATTCGATAGTAACTGCGGCACCCTTTTCAGCGATGCTGGAAAGGATGATGACAGGGATATCGACTTTATTCTGTTTACGCCAGCGCAAGAATTCTACGCCGGTCATTTCTGGCATTTCAATATCGAGGACGATTACATCCGGCTTGAAAAGGGCCAGCTTGTCGACGAGAAATTTGCCGTTCATTGCCTTGCCGGCTACAGTTAAACCTTCCGTTTCATCGATTACTCTGGAAATAAGATTGCGCATGAGCGCTGAGTCATCACAAATTGCAACAGAAATATCTTCCATGTTAAATCCTCCCTAATAAAAAAACAGTCTGCAAAGAAAGCAATGCAGACTCTGAAAATTGATATAGACCGCTGGTTATGAGTGTTTTTGATACAAACAAGCCCAATCAGTTTTCAGGAACTCAAATTTCGTGTCCATGCCGAACAGACTTTCCGAGTGTCCGATGAACAAATATGAATTTGGAGCCATAGAATTCCAGAAGCGGTCTATTACGTTCTTTTGAGCCGGCTCGTCAAAATAGATAAGAACGTTCCGGCAGAAAACGACATCAAGGTTTCTTGCACCTGAATCGTTGCGCAGGTTATGGTAGTCGAATTTGATAGTCTGCATAAGCTCAGGTTTTACCTGATAACCACGGTCATTCTTGATGAAGAAGCGGTCCAGATATTTTTGCGGAATACCAGTGATTCGAGCTTCCGGATAGAAGCCTGCCTGACCAGTCATGAGACACTTGAGTGAAATGTCCGAAGCAGTAATCTGGAATTTGTAGGGTGGAGGAAGAACATCCGCAAGAATCATGGCGATTGTGTAGGGTTCCTCACCTGTTGAACAGCCAGCACTCCAAATTTTGATTGTAGTATCGCCGGTTTTCTTTTTATTCTCGATTACATGTGGAATTACATAATTTACAAGCGCATCGAAATGTGGCTGGTTACGGAAGAATCGGGTAAGGTTGGTCGTAACAGAGTCGAGCATGATTTTCATCTCTTCTTTGTTAGACATGACGAGTCGATAGTATTCTTCGATAGAGTCCAGCTGCTTTTCGCGTAGTTTTTCCTTCAAGCGGCTGTCGAGGATTGAACGGTTCGTAGCCGAGAAGGTGATTCCGCTTTCGTCATAAATGACTTTTCGGAACATATCAAATTCTGCATCTGTTAATAAGTCTGCCATAATCTATATTATACACCCTTGTTTTTGAATTGTAAATAAAATTAAATTTATATTGAAAAAGAACTTGTAAAATTCTTTCCGTTGAAACAAACAAATATTATATGGTAGAATCTTATTACAGGTAATGAAAAAGTCTTATTCCTTTCTATTAATAGCTGCAATTTTTTTCTCCGCTTCATGCTCACTAAATTACTTGAACAGCGAAAATTCCGAAGCATCAATTCCGGAATTCTGCTTTAAGAACGCAAGTTATACAAAATATGAGGCCAGCAAAAAAAACGTTTCCTTAAAGGCAGAGCAGCTGGAGCAGTACAAAAGTGACAATGCGGTCTTTGCCAAAAATGCAGTTTTCGAAACTTATGACTCGGAAGGAAAGGAAGATACCGGCGGTTCCTGTCAGCTGATTGCGGCCAACACCAAAAAGGAAATTTACACCCTCTACGGTGACATTCAGCTCCGTCTTCCCAAGCAGGACATGGAGATTGAAGCCGATTCCCTCAATTTCAACAAAAAAACTGAGCAGATTACCAGCGGCAAGAGCAGTGAAGTCCGCCTCAAAAAAAATGATATGACAATGCAGGGCTATGGTTTCAGCGCCAGCGGAGTCAGCAAGTCTTTTTCATTTGTCGATACCGTTTCCGGCACGATAATTACCGGGGATGATGAGCCTGCCGCAAAAACCGAAGACACTCCTTTAGAAAACGAGGCTGAAAGTGAAGGGTAATTCCAATTTTTTTAGATTCATTGTAAGCCTCTTTCTTTTTTCTTTTGGCGCTCATGCCTTTAGTGAGGAAATAAAATTTCAGGCTGATTCCATGACCGGAGTTTCCGGCAGCAAGACTGATGAAACGAAACTTGTCGGCCATGCCTTCGTAAAAACATCCGTAATGGAAATAAAAGCTGATTCAATCTCCCTTGACGGTGAGGATTTCCGCTACATAACCGCCGAAGGAAGCGTCGAAGGTAAAAATACCGAAACAAAAATGGACTTTACCTGCGGCCGCCTGCGCTATGACCGCCAGACCAAGCTTGCCCGCCTTGAGGATTCAGTCCACATGCTGGATATTGAAAACGAAGTCAGCATCGATGCCCAGATTATTGAGTACAATCAGGATAAAGAGCTCGCAACCATGCAGATTGGCGTCACCATCAAGCAGAAGGACAACACCTGTACGGCGGCTTTTGCAATTTACCGAAAGACGGCCCAGATGCTTGAAATGAGCGGAAATCCAAAAATCGTTCAGGGGGCGGATACTTTCCGTGCCCAGGAGATTATTCTTAACCTTGATTCTCAGGAAATCACCTTGTCCGGTCGTGTAAGCGGAACCGTAACCGATTCAAAGAAAGAAGAAAAGAAGCCTGAAAGTCAAAAAGACCCTGACGAAAGCGGTGATGAAAAGTCAGATCTTGAAGGAAAGCCTGAACTTCCGGCAATTACGGATATCCTCAACAGTGATGCCGCCGAAAAGGAAAGCCAGAAGGATGACGAAGAAAAGGCCGAAAAGAAGGAAGAGCCTGTAAAATCAGAAAAGACTGAAAAGTCTGATGGAGAAAAGTCATGAGCGATATTGAAATTGAAAATGGCGAATTAGAAAGTGAGAATACAGAAGGGGGCAGCCGCCCCCTCGCTCCAAACGCTGAAGCGTTTTCCGCTACCCCCTCTACAGGGGACACCCCCGTACCCCCATCAGCAGATGATTCTTCTTCGCTCCATACGCTTCGGGTCAGTTCTCTTTATAAATCATTCGGCAAAAAAAAGGTCGTGCAGGGCGTTGATTTTCAGATGCACACGGGTGAGGTTTTGGGCCTGCTTGGACCAAACGGAGCCGGAAAAACGACAAGTTTCTATATGATTGTCGGCTTTTACAAGCCGACTTCCGGTGAAATCTTTTTGGACAGCAAGCGAATCACACCGCTTCCAATGTACAAGCGGGCTCAGCTGGGAATTTCTTATCTTCCCCAGGAGCCGAGCGTTTTCAAAAAACTGACTGTCGAAGAAAACATCTGGTCAATCCTGGAGACCCGTCCGGACTTAACCAGGGCCGAAAAAAAACAAAAACTTGAAGAATTAATAGAAGAATTCGCAATCGGCCGCATACGAAAGCAGCTGGCTTACACCCTTTCAGGCGGCGAGCGCCGAAGAACGGAAATTGCCCGCTCTCTTGCCATTGAGCCGAAATTCCTTTTGCTGGACGAGCCCTTCGCCGGAATCGACCCGATTGCCGTAGCCGACATCAAGGGCATGATAAAACTTCTGGCAAACCGTGGAATCGGCGTTTTAATCACAGACCACAACGTCCGCGACACCCTTGAAATCACCGACCGTGCAATCATAGTAAGCACCGGCCAGATCTTAATCCAAGGCACCCGCCAGGAAATCATCGACAGCCCTGTAGCCCGCGAAATCTACCTGGGAGAGTCATTTCATATGTAGGGAGCGACGGCTGAAAGCCGGCAAAACTCACAAGGTGAGTTTTGAGCGAGTCTCGGAAAAATCTGTGATTTTTCCGCGTAAAGGAGCGATTACTGTGCGCAAAAAAAATGCCTCGCATGGATGCGGGGCATTTTTTTATCATTTAGCGAGCGTATTCTATAATTCGTGTTTCGCGAATCATTGTCAGCTTTATGCGGCCCGGATAGCGGATATCCGTTTCGATCTGCTTTGCAATTTTTTGTGCAAGCTCTTTGACTTCGTTGTCCGGAATCTTTTCGTTGTTAACGAGGATTCGAAGCTCGCGGCCTGCCTGAATTGCATAGGCCTTTTCAACACCGTTGAACTTCTCGGCTGTTTCCTCGAGGTTCTCAAGACGCTTGACGTAGTTGTCAACAGTCTCGCGGCGTGCACCCGGTCGGGCTGCGGAAATTGCGTCTGCAATCTGAACGATGACAGCCTCAATTGTTGTTGCCTCAACATCGTTGTGGTGTGCGGCAATCGCATTGATGACTTTTGCGTCTTCGCCCATTTTGCGGGCCATTTCAGCACCAACCTCTGCGTGGTTCTGGTCTGAATCGTTTTCCGCTCCCTTACCGATATCGTGGAGAAGGGCAGCACGTTTAGCAAGCTCCTTGTTTGCTCCGATTTCGGCTGCAAGCAAAGAAGCGATTTCTGCAACTTCCTTTGAGTGAGTGAGTACGTTCTGACCGTAGCTTGTGCGGAAGTAGAGCCTTCCCAAAGCCCGGACTCCGTCCTGACTCATGTTGTGGATTCCCAGGTCGAAGAGAACCTTTTCGCCCTCTTCGTAAATCTTCTGCTGAATCTCACGAGTGACCTTTTGAACGATTTCCTCGATGCGGGCCGGATGGATGCGACCGTCCGTAACAAGGCGTTCAAGTGACTGTTTGGCAATTTCCTTGCGAACAGGGTCAAAGCAGCTGATTACAACAGCCTCTGGTGTGTCGTCGATAATGATGTCGACACCAGTAAGTGTTTCAAGGGCACGGATGTTGCGGCCCTCACGACCGATGATTCGGCCTTTCATTTCATCGCCCGGTAAAGAAACTGTGGTGACTGTTAAATCTCCTGTTGTTTCTGTTGCGATTCGCTGGATTGTGGAAATAAGAATTTCCTGAGCTTTCTTTTCGGCTGAAAGCTGGGCATCCTGCTCAATTTTGTTTAAGAGAGCCTGTGCGTCGTGGCGAGCATCGTTTTCTAGATTTTTGATTATTAAATCTTTGGCTTCCTGGGCAGAAAGACCTGAAATCCGCTCTAATTCCTTGCGGTACTGCTCTTCCTGGGTGCGAAGCTGCTCTTCACGTTTTTTCATAGCATTGGCACGGTCTGCGAATTCGAGCTCTTTTTTGTCAAATTCTTCGGCACGCTTGTCAATCAGCTCTTCTTTTTTACTTACACGCGCTTCGTATCGCTGAACCTCAGCGCGTCGTTCACGATCTTCCCGTTCCTGCTGTTTTCGTTCACGAATGATTTGATCTTTTGCTTCAAGCAAAATTTCTTTTTTCTGTGCTTCTGCTTCCTTTATTGCATCCTGTCTTAAGCGTTCAGCTTTTTGTTCTGACGCAGATAGTTGAAATCTGGCATAACACCATCGAATAATCCATCCAAGAACGATTCCTGCAACCGGGAGACCAATGAACATAATCAAATTCTTGTCCATTTTAGACTTCCCCTAGTTTATGAAATCAGTTCTTCTATAATACTACATCAAATCGTAGTTGTCAAATATAGTTTTTGGGGGCGTTACGGGGTGTCCCCGTAGAGGGGGTGGCGGAAAACGCAGAGCGTTTGTAGCCAGGGGGAGACTTCCCCCTACTGATTTTATACTTCACTTTTTCCCTAAAATCTGATTTAATTTAGACCGACAATCTAGTATGCGGAATTCACTCTGTGGTTCCGGTGAGTTTTATTATGGCAAATTCTTATGAAAAACCTGATTTCTGGTCTCGCAAGGCATTTTCGGAGGGCTATCCGGCCCGATCCGTGTATAAACTGCAGGAAATTGACCAGAAATTCGGCATGATTAAGAAAAATTACAAGGTTCTTGATTTGGGTGCGGCTCCGGGAAGCTGGACAACTTTTTTGCTCCGTGAAATGGAAGGCAGTGGTAAGGTCGTTTCTTGCGATTTGAATCCTCTTTCCAAGAGCGTAAAGGGCGATAATCTTGTCTTCATTCAGGGCGACTTGCAGCAAAAAGAAATTTTTGACCAGATCAAGGCGGAAGGTCCTTTTGACCTTGTGGTTTGTGACGCAGCCCCGCTCACAACAGGAAACCGTGTCGTTGATACAGCCCGCTCCCAGGGTCTTGTAAAAATGGCAATCTGGTATGCGGAGACGATGCTCAAAACTGGTGGTAATTTTGCCGTCAAGATTTTCCAGAATGGGGATCAGCAGGCTTTGCTTAAAAAAATGCGTGAAGTTTTCACGAGTGCAAAGGGCTTCAAGCCTCAGGCATGTCGCTCAGAGTCTTTTGAAACATACTTGATTGGGTTGGGTAAAAAATGAAAAAAGTTTTTTGGGGAGTCAGGAATACAATCAAAAAAATGTCGGTCAGAAACGCGGCCCAGTGTTTTTTTGTCACCTTTGGTGTCTGCACCCTTGTTTTGACCGGAACTATGGTTTTTGCAAATCATACTTCAAAATCTGAGAATAACGGTCAGGGCGGTTTTGAAAGCCCGACTATCCCTGTTACGGAAGAAGTCCTGGACGGAATCGCCGAAGCTGAGGCCCAGGGCGGTGAATCAGGCGCAATTAACGCTGCTTTTGAAGATACTTATAAACTTTCATACTTTGCATATCGGGTTCGTTCAGGCGACATGATCGGCCGCATTGCAGAACAGTTTGACATCACTTCTGATACAATTATTTCAGTAAACAATATCCGGAATTCAAGGCTCTTGCAGATTGGCGATTACCTCAAAATCCCGACCATGCCGGGAATCCTTTACAATGTAAAAAAAGACGGCGAGACGATTGATTCTATCGCCCAGAAATACAAGGTTGACGCGGTAAAATGCTCAGCCGTAAATCATATCGAAATCGACAGTGCAATTTCTGCCGGCTCTACTATTTTCGTTCCTGATGCTGAGCTCGACTGGGTTACACGCCAGGAAATCAACGGCGACCTCTTCCGAAAGCCAATCCGTGCCCGCTGGTACAAATCTTCAAGCTTCGGCTGGCGTGCAAGTCCTTTCACTGGTGCCCGTTCTTATCACTCAGGCGTTGACATGGCTTGTCCTACAGGCACAAGTATTTACGCAGCCCTTCCTGGAAAGGTTACTGCAACCGGCTACAACTCAACTTACGGAAACTACGTTATCATCGCCCATCACTCAGGCTACAAGACACTTTACGGTCACATGAGCGCAATTCTTTGTCACAAAGGAAATTACGTCACTCAGGATACAAGAATCGGCCGAGTCGGAAGCACGGGCATGAGTACAGGCCCTCACCTGCATTTCACGGTATTCAAGAATAATAAACAGGTTAATCCAGAAAATCTCTGGAACTAAAACTTTATTGGCTTATACAAAAAGGCGTGCTCCCATCGGGAACCTGCCCCAACCCTCGCAGTGAGCGAAGCTCAGGCGGGATTGTGTCAGAACCCCGATTCCGCACGCCTTTTTGCATTTGTCGGATATATGTTTTACTTCCAGAACTTTGAGGATTTCTTCATAAAGAAATCCATGTTTGTTGCGACGAAGATTGTGCAGTAGGCTGTGATTATCAGGCCAAAGTTTATGTTCATGATTATTGCGAAAATTGAGCTTTCGCTTTTGTTCAGGAAAATTCCGGTAAAGACAATCATCAAAATCATCAGTATGCCGGAGATAATCCATTTTGCCATTGAGACAGGCTTTATCGGGATGCTTTCAATCATATCCTTGATTGGCCTTGAGCGGATTGGCTCGCTTGCGTAGCGTTCTGCCAGAGTGAGGTAGCGTGCCTGGGAGCGGCATTTTTTGCAGGCAAGGAAGTGGAGAGTCACTCCGAGCGGAATTCTTTCGTATTTGTCGAGGGCGAGAAATTTGTCCATGTTTTTTTCACAAGCTTCATTCTTCATAGTAGCTCCTTAATTTTTCGCGCAGGATTTTTTTTGCACGGAAAATGTGTGACTTTATCGTATTGATTCCTTCTCCGGTGATTTTGCTGATTTCAGCATGGGAATTGTCATAAAAAAAGTAGAGTTCCACGCAGATTTTGAATTTTTCTGGCAAATCTTTGACCGCCTCGCGAACTGCCAGCACGGTGATTTTCCGAATCTGGTTCTTTTCGGGCGTAAGTCCTGCATCCTCGATGTTTTCTTCGTCTGAAATCGGAAGGTATTCTTTTCTCCTGCTCTTTGCGTTTACCGCCGTGTTGTAGGCAATCGCCGTGAGCCAGGTCGGAAAGGAAGAATCGCCTTTGAAGGAAGCAAGATTTGTGTATGCCTTTAGAAAAACTTCCTGCTCAAAATCTTCTGTGTCCGCCTCGTTCTTAAAGAAACTCATTCCCAAAGCCCGAACCCGCTTTTTATAGCATGAAAGCAGCTTTGAAAATGCCTTTGAGTCACCTGATAATGTAGCTTTAATCAACGCATTGTCGCGTTTTTTAATTATCAGCTGATCGAGAGTCATTCTTCCAGTCGTAAAGCCTGTAGAACAAAAGAAGACAGATTCCGACAGTGAGTGGAATCAGTCCGCCCAAAATTGAAGGAGAGAGACCTGTAAAAACAGTGAAGAAAAATGAAAGCATGGCACCGATTCCAGTGAGCAAGAGCCCGGAAAGGAGGGTGGCTGCCTTATAATTGAAATTCCTCTGTGTCTTTTCGCCGGACTGGATTTTCTGCTTGTTCTCGTGGTGAATCCACAAAAGCGCAAAGAAAATAACCGTGCCGCCGATGAAAATGCCCACGATTGGAATAAGCGAGATTATTACTTGTGCTGCAGGCGATGTGATGTGTTCCATTTTTATGACTCCTTACTGAATTAGACACTGACTTTTTTGTTAAGTTGCATCTAGTCCAAAAAAAGATAGTCGTTGAAGTAGATTCCGCTGATTTTACCCAGAACCAGACTTTCGTTTATCTGGGCCTTGAGTTCATTTTTTATGCTGTCCTCGCCCAGTTTCAAAAGTTCGGCCTTCGTATGATTTGAGAAGAAATTTACGAACATCAGTTTTATGCTCTGATGCTTGCGGTCAAGCTCTTCGTAAAAGGCCTGGTCTGTGCCGTCGAACTCGAACCATGGAATCAGGACGATTACGCTCTTTTCAGCATTTTCGTCCTCTTTGCTGAATACCCGGATTTGCCCGATGTTGTTGAAAGCCGTTTTTGAAGCGGAAATAGACTTTGGCGATGGATCTTCCTTTCTTAAGCCGACTCCGGGATGGGCATTCTTTGTGCAGACGGCAATAGCCGTAACCGCCGTAATGAAAAGAAGAATGACGCTGGCCAGTAAAAGAAGAATTTTATTCAAATTACGCATGATTTTCCTCCAAAGTCCTGATTTTTACAGTTTTCCGTTCTCGGCTTTCGATTTTAGGCTTACCAGTCCGCACCGAATTTCTTTTTGAAGCCGGATTTTTCTGGCTCAGGCTGAACTTTTGCCACCTGCTCCGGATTTTCCGCGTGGGGAGCAAGAAGATTTGAAAGGCGGGGATTCTTTTTAAGCTCGCCTCCCTTGATTTTGATGTGGATTCCGTCGTCGAGCCAGTTTTCCTCAAGAATGATGCCGGTCTTACGCGCTTCACTCAGAAGGCTCTGCCTGTCCATCGGAATTGTGTAAGAAAGTTCCTCGCCCAAAAGCTCGTCGCAGATTTTTGCCGAAAGTTCCTCAAAGCCCTCGTGAGTTTTTGCGCTGATTTTTATTGCGTCCGGGAAGAGGCTTGTCATTTTTGCAAGTTGAGTCGGATTGTCAGCCAGCTTGTCGATTTTGTTCAGCACGATGATTCGCGGAGTGTTCTCGGCTCCGATTTCCTCAAGGACTTTAACGACCGTGTTGTACTGGAATTCTGCCTTTTCGTCACTAGAATCAAGGACCAGAAGAATGAGGTTGGCCCTCTGAGCTTCTTCCAGAGTTGATTTGAAGGCATTGACCAGGGAGTGGGGCAGGTTTGAGATGAATCCTACCGTGTCAGTGAGAAGGATGTTTGCCGCAAAGCCCTTTTCATCTTCGCTTGTTTTAATGGAAGATTTGAGCTGTAATTTGCGGGTCGTCGGGTCCAGGGTGGCAAATAGCTTGTCCTCAACAAAAACGTCTGCTCCTGTAAGAGCGTTCAAAAGCGAAGATTTTCCTGCGTTCGTGTAGCCTGCAAGCGCGCAGCAGGGAAGGGGGATTTTCTCGCGGCGTTTCCGCTGAGTTTCTCGGTCACGGACGACCTGTTCAAGTTCCCTTTTAAGCTGCTGGATTTTTTCGCGGATTTTTCGGATGTCGAGTTCCAGCTGAGTTTCGCCTGAACCCTTTGCACCGAAGTTTCCGCCCCTCTGTCGGGCCATGTCGCCGTAAGAGTGGGCAAGGCGGGGACGGGCGTATTCGAGCTGGGCAAGCTGAACCTGAAGAACGGCTTCCTTTGTCTGTGCCCTTTGTGCAAAAATGCGCAAAATCACTTCCTGTCGGTCAATTACCGGAATCTTTGCCAGTTTTTCCCAGTTACGCTGCTTTCGCGGAGAAATTTCAAAGTCAAAAATTATTAAATCACATTCAAGTTCTTTTGAGAGGGCTGCAATTTCCTCGGCCTTACCCTTGCCAAATCCATAGACCGGGTTCTGCTCCATGCGGTTTAAAATGACCGAGCGCGCAATCTCATAGCCAAGTGTTTTTACGAGGCCGCAAAGCTCGGAAATGTCTGCGTCCGGCGCACCAACGAGCAAGGCGCGAATCTTTTTATTCTCTTCTTCTTCGAGATTTATCAAATCCATGGTCAATATTTAATCACAGATTACGGCTCATGTACACAGATTCTCGAAAAAATCTAGCTTTCAGTTTTCCTTTCTTTAATGTTGATTTTCTATTGAATTTAGCCGAAAATATATAAAAGTATGTCTTCCGGCCAGAAGGTCGCTTTCAGTCTTCTTATTTCAGTTCTTGCATTTTGTGCATTTACGGTTGTCGCTTTTTCGGGACTTTTTGATATTCTCGAAGTGAATTTTTATCAGCCGATAGTACAGGAAATCAAGCAAAAGAAAATCGAGGAGATTGCCGCGGCACAAAACGAATATTTCGAAACTCTCATGAAGCGTTTTGACGCATTTTCCCTTGCTCCATCCGTCAAAACATATATGGATTCACATCCAAGCGATGCTTCCGCAAAAAATCGCGAGACCCTGCGCTCCCAGCTGGTCACTTCAACTCCTGCACTTACTGGAATCCGTATTATCGGTGAGAACGGCAGGAATTTATTTTACTCAACATTTCCTTCTGACAAAATTTCAGGTAGCAAAGGCATTTCCTACCGCAACTACGACACTTCCGGTGAAATTGATTATGATTCTGTCAGTTCCAGAAAGCTTGCGGACGGTTCTTCTCCGGCTGACAAAAAATGCCGCATCATAAAAGACGGAAATGCCAGCCAGATAATATTTTCCTTTCCTTTTTATAACTCTGAAAATGAATATTCTGGAAGTATTTTGTTCTATTGTGACCCGGTAAATTTCAGTCACTTTTTGTATAACCGAAACCTCATTGACATAAAGGGCTTTGCAAGTCTTCTTACGGAACTTCCTCAGGCAGGAAAGACCTTTGCCGGCTTCGGAGGCTTTGTTTTCGGCCTTCCTAATTACGGTCAGTCGTCAATCCGCCAGGAAATCCTAAAAAAATGGCGGGCCGGCGGTGAAAACTTCTGGAAAATAAACGCGGACGACAATTCTGATTCAAATATTCTTGATGAATCAAAAAATAATTCCCTCTGTGCCTTCTCATATAAGAGTCCCCGCGAAGATTTGGGCTTCATTACCTTTCTTTACGACGAAAGTGAGCTGAAATTTCCGCCCTATATTCGAATTTTGCTTCTTGCCACGGCCTTTGTCACACTTTATCTTGCGATTTTCCTGATTTTGAGCTTTAAGCATGATGACATCGTCGTGATTCGTGACAAAATCCGCCGCTATGAGAATGAATTTTTCATCAGTTACCAGAAAATGGGCGACGAAAAAAGTGAGGCCTATCTTGCCGAGCAGAAACCTGTACTCGAAAGGCGTATTTTAAAATCCCTGGGCAAAAAAGGCGAAAAACACGCCGCCGAATTCAAGTCGATTTTTGAAAGCTACTGGCAGGAAATGCTGGCCTCATTTGGTGAAAATCCCCTCCGTGCAATCGGTGGAGCCATGCCTGCCGCCGCAATTGATGCCGATGAACTCAAAAAAATAGTCCGCTCGTCGCTTGAAGACATCCTTGAAAATGGAAAAATCCAGATTAACGCGGTCCAGGTCAAGGAAGCGTCACATGAAGCAGCAAGCCAGCCGAAAAATATCAGCAATGAGCAATTAGCAATCAGTAAGGATGAGGCCGCGGAGCCGGAAGAACTTGAAGAAGTTGAAGCACTCGATGATGTAGAAGAAATTGAATCAGTTGAAGAAATAGAAGATGCAGAAAGCGTTGAAGAAGTAGCGGAAGCAGAGGATGTGGAAGAGCTTTCTGATGTTGAAGAAGTTGCGGACGCTGAACCAGCCGAGCCGGAAGAACTGGATGAAGTCGAGGCACTTGATGAAGTTGAAGATGTCGAATCAGTCGAAGAAATAGAAGACGCCGAAGCCGTTGAAGATGTAGAAGATGTTGAATCAGTTGAAGAAATAGAAGATGCAGAAAGCGTTGAAGAAGTAGCGGAAGCTGAACCTGCCGAACCGGAAGAGCTTGAAGATGTTGAAGCACTCGATGATGCAGAAGAAGCTGAATCCGTAGAAGAAATCGAGGAAGCGGAAGTTGTAGAAGAAGTTTCAGAAGCAGAGGATGTGGAAGAACTTTCTGATGTCGAAGAAGTAACGGATGCTGAACCAGACGAGCCGGAAGAACTTGAAGACGTTGAGACACTTGATGAAGTTGAAGAAATAGAAGACGCCGAAGCCGTTGAAGAAGTAGAAGACGCAGAAAGCGTTGAAGAAATACCAGAGGCAGAGGATGTGGAAGAACTTTCTGATGTCGAAGAAGTAGCGGATGCTGAACCAGACGAGCCGGAAGAACTTGAAGACGTTGAGACACTTGATGAAGTTGAAGATGTCGAATCAGTCGAAGAAATAGAAGAAGCGGAAGCACTCGAAGACTTAGATGAAGCCGAACCCGCTGAGCTTGATGATGCCGAGGAAGTTGAAGCCCTTGAAGAAGTTCCAGAGACCGAAGCCGCTGATACCGAAGCCCGGATAAGCGAGGAGCTGGAGCCAATCACTGATTTTAACGAAGAACTTCGCTTTGGTGACGGCCGCTCCGAGATTGACGATTCTACGCCGACAAAATTCTCTACTGTAACCGAAGAAGACTTGAAGCATAAATTCGAGGAAGAGCTTGAAATGCTCCCTGAAGTCTCTGAGAAGGAAGAGAGGGACGTCGACATGGCGAAAACTCTGGCCGCCCTTCCTGAACGGGCTCCCCGCTGGACGGATAATGACGATGTCGAGCTTGATTCTTCTGGTTTGAGCCGAAAACTGTCTGCTTCTGAAATGCACGACATTGAAAAGCTTAAGGAAGTCGCCCTGGCAATTGATGCGTCGGACAACGAACTTGAAGAGCTTGAAGTTTTTGATCCGACGCAGAAAAAAGATGATACCGAAACTCTGGACGCTGATTTTTATCTTCCTCACTTGATGGATAATAACGTTGATCCGGACGATGACATTTATAAAGACGAGTCTCTGCTTGAAAAAATTGAATTTGGCGTTCCAACTTCAGAAATTTTCTTTGAGGAAACTGACGATTCCGTTGCGGATAATTTTGTAGCGGCGCCGGTTGATTATTCTTTCCTCGATGAAGACGATTCTGATGAAAAAATGTATGAGGAAGAGGCCCAGACTGACATAACGGAAAGCGGTCATTTCTTTGAGAACGTCGAACTGCTGAACCTTGAAAAGAGGGCTGAGGAAAACGCGGACGATAGCGCCGAGCTGCTTGAAGAGCTGGAAGCAGACGAACTTGAAGCTGAGGAAGTTGAAGCAGAGGCAATTGAGCTGGAAGAACTGGAAGCTGAAGAACTTGAACCAGAGGAAATTGAAGCCGAAGAACTTGAGCCTGAGACTCTGGAAGAAGTCGCCGATCAGAAAAATGAAAAAATTGACGAAATAAATGAAGAATTCCTAAATGATTCAGATGAAAATGCCGACAATCAAGATTACCCGGCAATTGAGGAACTTGATGATGATTCCGATGTCGAAGATCTTGAAGAACTGGAGAAAAATATGCCTTTTATGTTTACACAATTCGCTTCAAATTCAAATACTCAGCTTGCAGAGCTTGTAGATATCCCTGATGCTATCGTACAGGATTCTGACGGTACTTTCCATGTAACAGAAATGCCAAAGTCTGATTCAAGAATCTCTTTGAACATGGAATTTAAAAGACTCGTTGATTCAATTCTTTACTAGGAATTATTGATGAATAAAAATCTGCTTATTCTCAGTGCGGTTTATCTTGTTTTTGCAATTCCCATGTCTTTTATGGATGCCAGGAAATTCCGTATTTCCCTGCCCAGTCTTGCTTTCGGGGCAATTTGCATTCTTGGCACGAGATTCGGCCTCTTTTCCGGGGCTTTTATTCCGCTCTTGAAGAATATGGCTTTTGCCCTGGCAACATCTTTTTTGATTTATTTTTCGACCCGCGTGCTTACAGCCGGGGGCCTGGGCTTCGGTGATCTGTTTTTTGGGATTTTTTCTGCCTTGTATACAGGTTTTTATATGAACATAATTGCCACGGTCTTTGCGGCCCTGCTTGGCGTGCTTTATTATTTGTTTTTGGCCGCAATCCAGAAATTTAAAAAACAGCAGATTGTGCACAGACCGATTTTTGCGATACCCTTCGTACCATTTATTACTGCCGGTTCTGTGCTTTCAATGCTGCTCTTTTGGGTAATTGCCTAATCCTAAGCGCCGTTTCCGACCAGCCCCTGCATGAGCTGAACTACCAGATAAATCTTTTTGTAGACGTTTACGCCCAGTTCCTTGATTGGAGTTTCGGCGAATCGTTCAAGTTCCTTCCAGTTTGTCATTAATTCAGGACGCTGTTTCTGATAATCCTCGATAAGAAGCTTTGTTGTCTTTGCAAAGAGAATCAGCTGTCTTGTTGCGCTCACAATATATTCACGGGCGATTGCGTTGTTGTCGCGCAAGGTTGTCCTGATGATGTTTGCAGCCTCTTTGTCTCGGTCTGCGCGAGGGAGCAAAGTTTTGAGCTTTTTGCCGTATTCACCTTCTTCTTCGGAAAGTGCCTTGTCAAAGAGGGTGATTTTTTCTGAGTATTCAAGAATTGCATTGTATGCGTCGCTCATTTCAGCCGTGAGAGGTGAAGTTGCCCATTTTCCGCGGACAAGAACCAGGTCTGCGTACTGCCTTACATCTCGTTTTACATATTCAAGAAGGAAAGCTTTGAGGTAATTGAGTGGTTTTGTGTATTCGAAGCCACCCAGATTCTTTTTGAGGAAGTAGGCGCTCTGCTCATCAGTGTAGTGCTGGAGGGCAGAAATATCTGTGGTGCCGAAAATCTGCTTGAGAAGACCGTCGGCCTTTGAATTCTTTTGTGCGTTTTCGATTTTTTTGAGGGTTGTCTGAGCTTCATTCTTGATTTTGTCGATGAAGCCTTCGACAATCTGCTCCCGTTTTTCTTCGTATTTAACTTCGTAAAGCGGATTTTTTGTGCTGAGCTGGATAATCATTTCAAAAACGCGGGAAGTGCGGATTTGATTGAGGCGGGCCAGGATTTTTGCCAGCTGACCAGCCTTGATTGGTTCGTTGCCGCCCCTCATTGCTTTTAACAGCTGGAGGACGCTGGTCCAGTCTTCGCCGATTGGAAGAGTGTAGAGGACTGTAAGGAAGTCCTTGAGGTCTTCTGCGATGTATGAGGCATCAATCGGGTTGAATTTTGGTGTTTTGGTAAATTCGTTTTCGCGGATTGTTGAGTCAAATTTTTTGAGGATAAAGTAATAGTCGAAAGTACAGAATGATTTGAAAAGAAGGATCTTCTGGTAAAGACCGTCAATCATTTGAATCTTTGCCTGATCGAATTCGCCTGTGAAAGCTGAAATGTCTGCCTTTACTTTTTCCTTGAGCTGGGCAAACTGCATCTTCTTTGAATTTTCAACGATTGCCTCTTCTGAAAGTTCTTCCACCAGAGCCTTTTGTGCTTCTGACAGACCGAAGTTTATTGAGACATCCTTGTAGTAGTTTGGATTGGGCTGGCTGTTGAATAAAACCTGACAGCTTGAAAGGGCCTTGTATAAATCAAAAAAGAATTTACCCATGACCGGAAGGGCCTGATCTGAACCCGGCTTGTAAAATTTGAAATGAGTTTTTGAGAGTGTTTTAGCAATATTCTTGAGCTGCTTCTTTTTTGCCGCGTCAACGTCTTTGCCGCCAATCAGCGTATCGAGCAATTTATGAAATATAGATTCCTTATTTGACATACTTTAAATATGCTAAATAAACGCTATAAAGTCAAATGCTTTATGTGATTTTCAGCAACTTTATAGAAGATACTTGACTGTTTTAATGACAAACATATTTTTTTTTGCTATGATTTTAATATTCTTAAAAAATGGGAGCCCATGCTTTCATGGGCTTGGAGGATTTTTATGAAAAAAATTTTGGGTGCAGCATTCGCAGCTTTATTGCTCGGCTCGAATTTGTTTGCTTACAACCCGCCTGCAGGAGGCCAGAACGTTCTTCGTCTTACAGAACCTCAGCTTTTGACAGGCGCGCATTCTGCTGCTGGTGGTGGTATCTTTGGTGTCACACCCGCTTCTATCGTCAACAATCCTGCTCTCACAGCCTGGGAGCAGCGAATCACTCTGGATGTAGCCGGAACTTTGTTCATCAATTCTAATACAGATGATCCTTACGGCGGCCATTCCCTCGGTGAAGGTTTTCAGGGAGCTCTCCTTATTCCTTCACGCTGGTGTGTTTCAACACTTCTTTTCCAGGGCGTTTGGACACAGGCTTTCGACATGCCGATCGGCGATTCCCTCAACTTTACAGGCGGTCTTGCAAAAGACATCACTGATCAGGTTTCAGTTGGCATGAACGCAAATTTCGGTCTTCTTTATGGCGACTGGGTTGATTCTGACTGGACTGCAAACCTCGCTTTTGGCGCTTACTACAATCACGGCGACCTTGCTTTCATGCAGAACGTCCGCTTTGGTGTGGCAATGACAAACCTCGGTAAAGTTTATTCAAAAAGCGATAAAACTTTGGGAATTAAAACTGCAAAGGCAATCAGAGACAATGACATGAGTTCTTCTGAGGAATCAACTCCATGGCCAGGAATCTGTACAATCCGCACAGGTTTCGCAGCTACAATGCTCCGCACTGACATCATGGACCTCGGAGTTTCTTTGGATTTGTCTTATCCATTCTTCCAGGATTTCGTTGCTGACTTAGGTCTTCAGCTTCAGTTCTGGGATTCAATCAAAGTTTCTTCTTCATGGGAATTTGATGCCCAGGAATTTGCCAACGGCTCAAAGAACATCATGCCGTCAGTCGGCGTAAGCTTCAAATTCATTTTCAATTCTTCACAGGGCTCTTACCTGTCTAACAAGGGCTGGGATCAGAGCGACATGACTGTTTCAGGCGCATGGAAGCAGATGTACAAAAACGTTAATGCCGTGAGCGCTGGTGCTGTATTGAACCTCGGTCTTGCAGATACAAAGGCTCCGGAAATCACAATGTGGGGGGATCAGTAAGATGAAAAAATCTTTAGTTACATTGGCGGCTCTTGCCCTCGTTTCTGCTTTTGCATTCGCAGAAAAGGGAACTGTCTACATCTCTCCAAACAACGATGGTAAACAGGATGTTCTGGACGTTCCGGTAAAAATTAAGGACAGACGATATGTAAAGGACTGGTCCCTCATCATCGAAAATGAAAAAGGTCAGGTTGTCCGCACAATCGGAAACAAGGAAAAGCGCGAGACTCGAATCACTTTCAAGACTTTCTGGAAAGCACTTTTCACTCCAAAATCAGGCGTTACAATTCCATCTTCAATCATGTGGAATGGTGTAATGGATGACGGTGAAGTAGCTCCTGATGGAAATTACTTCTATTATATGACTGCTACTGATGACAACGGCAACTCTGCCACAACAAAAAAACTTGCAGTAGTAGTTGATAATACTCCGCCAGAGATTGATTTGACTCAGCCTTCAAACAACGAAAAAATCTTCGGCGAGGGTGCAAAACCTGTTCTCGCTGTTAAGCAGACTGGTTCTGAGGAAGACGAATGGAACGCTGTTTTTGCTGATTCAACAGGCAAGGTCGTCCGCTCATACAAATGGACTACAAGCGCTCCTTTGAGCTTTGAATGGAACGGTGCCGACGACAAGGGCGCACCTCTTCCAGACGGCGTATACTCATACAAAATTTCTGCAACTGACCGTGCCGGCAACGTTTCGGCTCCTGCAGCAATTTCAAACATCATCTATTCTGCTGACAAACCTGCAACAAACATTTCAATCGCAGGAAGCAAATTCTTCTCACCAAACGGCAACGGAATCAACGACACTATTTCTTTCAATGTTAAGATTCCTGTTCCAGATGCAAAATCAGTCAACAAGCTCAACGAATGGGCTGTAAAAATCACTGATGCAAAAGGAAATACCGTTAAGACATTCGCAGGAAAATCAAATCCTCCGGACCGCATTACATTCGACGGCAAAACAGATTCTGGATCAGACGCTCCAGAAGGCCTTTATCAGGCTGTCGTAACTGCAAAATACTCAAACGGTTTCGAACCTGACGTAGTAAAATCTCCGGAATTCACTTTGGATAAAACTCCACCGGTTGCAAAAATCAAGCAGTCTAGCCCGACATTCTCACCGGATGGCGACGGCAACCTGGACACAATGGTCATCACACAGGACATCGCTGCTGATTCTGGCTCACCTGTAGAAAACTGGACTGGTAAAATCATCGATTCAGAAGGAAAGACAATCCGTGAGTTTGATTTCGGTGCTTTTGCTCCTGACACAGTTGTTTGGGACGGTCTCGATTCTTCTTCATCACTTGCAGCAGACGGAAAATACAAATACGTGCTTTCTGCAACTGATTTGGCCGGAAACTCTTCTGAAACCCTTATCAATGAAATCACTCTTGATACAAGCAAAACTGAACTCCTGCTTGCAGTTGCTCCGACAGCATTCAATCCGGCTGGCGCAGACAAGTCTAAGTCTTCTGTAAAGCTCACACCTGTCGTAAAGGCTGGAAGCTCAATCAACGAGTACACAGTTGAAATCAAAAATGCTTCAGGTGAAACAGTATGGACTCAGAGCGGCTCTTCACTTCCTGCATCAATCACATGGAACGGCCTTGCTTCAAGCGGCTCACGCTGTGATGACGGCAAATACGTAGCAAGCCTTGCAACAAAATCTACAAACGGTAGCGAGGCAAAGACTTCTACACAGGCATTCATCATTGATACTGTAGCTCCGAGCGTCAAGCTTTCAAGCCCGTACACATTGTTCTCTCCTGACGGTGACGGCAAAAAGGATATTCTTAAGATTGCAGCTGAAACTTCAAGCGAAGAAAAATGGACTGCAAACATCCTCGACTCAAAGAACGAAGTTGTCCGCTCATACACATGGCAGGGCAAGGTTCCTTCAAGCGTAGAATGGAACGGTACAGATGCTTCTGGCAACAAGGTTGCAGACGGCACATACAAAATCGTATTCGCTTCTGAGGATGCAGCCGGCAACAAGGGTAGTGCAGAAATCGCAAACATCACAGTTGATAACCGCGAGGCAAAGGCTTACCTCACTGTTGAGCATGACGCATTCAGCCCGAACGGAGACGGCTTCCTCGAAACTCAGAAACTTTCCCTCCGCCCGTCACTCAAAGACGGTGTTGAATCATGGAGCGTTTCAATCGTAACTCCAGAAGGCAAGACTGTTAAATCTTGGTCAGACAAAGATCAGAAAGACATGCCTGCTGAAATCACATGGGACGGACTTGGTTCAGACGGAAAAGTCGTAGAGGGCGCATTTGTAGCAAACCTCAAGATGACTTATGCAAAGGGTAACGAAGTTGATGTTAATTCTTCATTGTTCATCTGCTCTGTAACTCCACCTCAGCTCACAGTCAAAACTGCTCCTCAGTACTTCTCTCCTGATAACGATGGTGAGAACGACGACCTCTACATTCAGCTTAAGGGCAATGACGTAGTTCCTCTCAAGAGCTGGTCATTCCAGATTAAGGACCCGAACAACAAGCCGTTCTGGTCAACAAGCGGAAAATCTTCTATTACAGAACGAATCATTTGGGACGGTCGCGGTAAGAACGGTGAATTGGTTCAGTCTGCTATGGATTATCCTTACACATTCACTGTAACTGACACACTTGGCATGACAAGCACAGTCGAGGGCAAAATCGAGATTGATATTCTTGTTATCCGTGTCGGCGACGTACTCAAAATGGCAGTTCCTTCTATTATCTTCCGTCAGGATGCAGCTGACTTCGGTGTTCAGGTTGTTGACGGTAACGGCAAGGTTACAAAACCTGGAATCACAGAGGCACAGGCTAAGAACAACGAGCGAATCCTCAAACGAATTGCTCAGATTCTTAACAAGTTCAAGAACTACACTGTCACTGTTGAAGGTCACGCAAACTCTGTTACTGGAACCGAAGAAGAGGAAACAACTAACAAGCACGGTCTCGCACTTGAGCCACTTTCTAAAGAACGAGCAGAATTCGTTCGCGAAAAACTCAAGAAATACGGCGTTGACGGCGGTCGCTTGAGCGCTGTTGGTCGCGGTGGCCGTCAGCCGGTCGCTGCCCGCGGTGACAAAGACAATGCATGGAAGAACAGACGAGTTGAATTCATCCTCAAAAAATAATCTTCCTGCAGAACTTGCAGAAAAATTAATCGGGCTGGCTTGCAAATACGAGTCAGCCGATTTTCTCAAAAAAGACCCGTCTCAGTTCATGCACCGCTACAAGGATTTGCGTGAGTCTGAGGCGGTCGCTTTTATAGCGGCGAATCTTGCTTTTGGCCGCCGTGAACAGATTCTTGCTCATGTAGAGCAAATCCTGAATGAGGCCGGTCCTTCTCCCTGCGACTGGATTCTTTGCCAAAAATACAAAGATTTTTTTCCGGAAAACGAAATTTCCTTCTACCGCATGTATACCAATACTGACATGCGCCTTTTCTTTGACGGCTTGCGCTCGATTCTTGAGGAAAATGACACGATCGGATCTTTTTTCAAAAGAAAATGGAGTGAGGCAGGTGAGGGAGTCTTCCTTCATCAGGTGATTGCTTCGGCTTTTCCTGCTGAATGTAAGCTGCTACCTCATTCAAAAGATTCTGCTGCCAAAAAGGTTAACATGCTGCTCCGCTGGCTTGTGAGGGATAATTCTCCTGTGGATTTGGGATTCTGGACCTGGTTCAGCAAAAAAGACCTTCTCATGCCCCTGGACACTCATGTGATGCAGCAGTCAAACGAGCTGGGCTTAATCAATTCAAAGTCCGCAAACCTGAAAACAGCCATTGAGCTGACAAAAAAAGTCGCCGAGATTTTTCCCAGCGACCCTGTAAAGGCAGATTTTGCTCTTTTTGGCTTAGGCGTTAATTCCTAAACATTGAATTCGATTGTGCTTCCAACTACGGCTTTTTCTGCGTAGATTGAAGACCTTCCGCGGTATGGGTTCATCAGATTCATATTGTTGAGTTGATTTTTGATTTTGCCCATCTGGTTCTGCAAAAGGTTGCGGTTGCGCTCGTTTTGAGCCAGAACCTGCTTCTGGAGATTTGCCAGGTCAAGCTGCAGCTGCTCTACGCTCGCATTGTCTGCCACCGGAACGCCCGGCATGATTGCCTGATACATTCCCTGCATAGGGACAATGACTTTCTGCAGGCTTGCAAGATTTTTGACAATCTGATTCTCAAGCTCTGCGTGGGCGGCAATCGAGTCACCGTCTTCCATTTCGATTCTTCCTTCCTGACTTTCAAGAACTGCCAGATATTCCTGAAATTTGTTTCTCTGCTGTTCAAGAAGTTTGCGGAATCTTTTGAGAATTGCAATTCTTTCGTCCAATTCTTCTTTAGAAAGCTCTTTTGCCATAATTTTTTCCTTAAAAATGCACTAGCCCGTAATGTTGAGCGTTCTCTGTGCCTGTGGAACTGAATCTGCCGCCGTATTTGCTGCCGCAGCTTCCCATGCAGAACCAAGCTGTTTAATCATTGTCAGAATTTGACCGAGCTTTTCATTGTCCTGATTGATGTTGACGTTCATGAGTTCCTTGTTGAAAAAAACGTAGAGGGACATAAGGTTTTGTGAAATCTGACCGCCTTTGTCCATATCCAGAGAAACTTGAAGTTCGTTGATGATTTCCTGCGCCTTCATGATGTGTTTACCGAAGTCTTCGATTTTTGAGGCAGGAAGTTTTCCGTCTGACCCAAAGCAGCCCTGTGCCGCTGTAAGTTCCCGCTCTGCTCCCTGATAGAGCATTACGACGAGTTTGCCCTGACTTGCAGTTTTGACAGCGGTTGTTTGATAAGCTGCATAAGGATTTCCAAATGCCATGTTTCCCTCCCGAAAAACAGATATTCTTTATTATTTTCGGATGCTGAGGCCTAGAGTTTAGATTTTTCTCTTCTCTAAACAGGCTTTTTTCGTTATATTAATAATAGTAGAATTTTTATAATTGAGAAATATAATGGCAGATAATAACGAAACAAAAAAAGACGACGAGAAAAAATTTGATAAAGATCCTTACAATTTTTTCAAATTAGATCCTGAAAACGGGGATGATGATATGAACCGCAATAAAAAGCCCTTCAAATTCCCCTTTTTCACGCTGATGGTGGCCGTTGTGCTCGCCCTTGCATTCGTGAACATGTTCCTTTTGCAAAAGCCGAGCGACGAGCCTATTGATTATTCAGAATTTGTTCAGCTGATTAAAGACGGCAAGATTGTCAGGGTTGATTTCCAGGAGTCTGATTTTATCGGCTACGGCCCGGAACTTTATCCTTCTGCTTCGGATGATTCTGAATCTTCTGCTTTGCGAAGCCTTCCTTTTATGCGAAAGCAGCTTCAGTCCCAGCTTTCAAACCGAAAGCATTACCGCACTGTGGGCTATCTTGGTCTTTCCGAAAATCTTTTGAGCCTTCTTGACGAGCGGGAAATTCCATACAAATTTGTCCGCAAGCAGACCAACATTTTAATCCAGATTCTCATTAACATTTTGCCTTTCCTCATCTTGCTGGCAATCTATTTCTTTATGTTCCGGAAGATGACCGGTGGAATGGGCGGACTGGGCTCAGTCTTTGGCGGCGGAAACCGCAACAAGGCAGTTGACGAGGGCAAGGTTAAAACCCGCTTTGCCGACGTCGCCGGTGTTGATGAGGCAAAAGACGAACTTGTCGAGGTCGTTGATTTCCTTAAATCCCCCAAAAAATACACTGACATCGGTGGTAAGATTCCAAAAGGCGTCCTTCTCGTAGGACCACCGGGAACAGGTAAGACTTTGCTTGCCCGGGCTGTAGCCGGTGAGGCCGGAGTTCCATTCTTCCGCATTTCCGGTTCTGATTTTGTCGAGATGTTCGTTGGCGTTGGTGCCAGCCGTGTCCGCGATTTGTTCAAGCAGGCCCGCGAAAAGGCTCCTTGTATCATTTTTATTGATGAAATCGATGCAATCGGTAAGAGCCGAATGAACGGATTTTCAAGCAATGACGAGCGTGAGCAGACCCTCAACCAGCTTCTGGTCGAAATGGACGGCTTTGACAACGAAAAGGGCTTGATTATTCTTGCCGCTACAAACCGTGCCGACATCCTTGACCCGGCTTTGCTCCGTCCTGGCCGCTTTGACCGCCAGGTTCCTGTTGAGAGACCGGATGTAAAGGGCCGCGAGGAAATCCTTAAGATTCACGCTAAGCCGGTTAAACTTGCAGACGATGTTGATTTTGAGTCAATCGCGCATGGAACTACAGGTTTTGCGGGTGCTGATCTGGCAAACGTCGTCAATGAGGCAGCCCTGCTTGCAGTCCGCAACGGTCATGAAAAGGTTTCGATGGCTGATTTCAACGAAGCAATTGATAAGGTCAGCATCGGTCTCAAAAAGAAGTCCCGCAAGGACAATGAAAAGGAAATGAAACTGGTAGCGGTTCATGAGACTGGCCACGCTCTTGTTGCGGCCTTCACTCCTGACCACACGCCTGTAAATAAAATCACTGTCGTTCCTCGTTCTCATGGAGTCGGTGGATTCACTCAGTTCCGTGAAGAAAAGGAAGAAAAGCACTTTATGACCCGCAAGGACATGCTCAACGATGTTGACAGTGCTCTTGGTGGACGTGCTGCCGAAGAAATCATTCTCGGTGACATTTCAACAGGTGCTTCAAACGACATCGCTCAGGCAACAGACATCATCAAGCGCATGATTACTGATTACGGCATGAGCGACAAGTTCAAGAATATGACTTTGGGCAAGGGTGTTCTCGGCGGTCATGGCGGTGAGCCAAACCTCGTCCGCGAATTCAGTGAAGAGACCCAGAATTTCATCGATGAAGAAATTTCACGGATTATGAACGAGCGCTACGAGCATGTTCTTTCCTTGCTCCGTTCAAAGAAAGACTTGCTTGAATATATCTCTAAGCGTCTTATTGAAATCGAAACAATGGATGCAAAAGAATTCAACGAGATTATCAAGGCTCACGAACACTGCGAAGATTTGACTGCAACAGCCGGTCAGGCAGAAAATCCTGCTGTAGAAGAGGAAGGTGCAAAAGAATGAAAAAATCTCTTTTGATATGCATAGTTTCATTTGCTTTAAGCGCATCTGCTTTTGCCCAGGGCATCCTTACGGCATCTTCTTTCTTTAAGTCTGTTTCAGAAGTTTACGCCACAATCAAGGATTATGAGGCTGAGGTTGAAATCAAGGCTTCAAAAAGCACGATGAGCGGTCATCTTTCATACAAATACCCCAATCTTCTCCGTATTGATTTTACAAATCCAGAAGAGCAGGTAATTTGTTTTAACGGCGACCTGCTTACGATTTATCTTCCTGGAAGTGCGGCAATCCTCAATCAGTCCGTTGACAATTCAAACAATAACGGAGCAAATCTTGCTACAGCCCAGGGACTTTCCCTCTTGGGCCGTTATTATTCTCCAGCCTATGAAACTGGTCAGGAAGCGGTTCCTCTTGAAGAGGGCAGCGATGAAATGGTCGTTAATCTTATTCTTCGCCGCCGAAACATGAGCGAGGCTTTTTCTACAATCAAAATGTCTGTTTCGCCTGACACAATGTTAATCCGTAGAATCGAAGCCGTGACTCCGCAGAATGAGACTTTCTCCTTCGACTTTAAAAATTACAAATTGAATTCTGGAATCTCTGATCAGAGATTTATTTATGATCCGCCTACATCGGCGAACAATTACAATAATTTCTTGTTTTCGGAGTAATTAAAAATGGAAAGCTACGGCGAACTTTTAAAAAAAGCACGAGAAGCAAAAGGCATAGAACTCGAAATCATTGCGCGGGAAACTTCCATCACTCAGGAATATCTTGAGGCTTTGGAAAATGAAGAAAACGGCGTTTTCCCAGGAGAGCCATATCTTGTTGGCTTCTTAAAGAATTACGCGGATTATCTTGAGGTTGATACCAATCATGTCCTCACCCTCTATCACGCAAAGAAAATTCAGGAAAGTCCGCCGCCACTGGCTCTTACTGCACGCGAAAAACCTAGATTTTTAATTCCTCTGATTGTTACTCTTTGCGTCCTTCTTGTGGCCGGAGCCGCAGTAACCCTTACTTTCGTTTTAAAGGCTAAATTTGCCAAAAATGAGGATTCAGTGGCACTTTCAAGGACAAATGAGTTTAAAAAATACGAGCTGACTGAAAAGCCTTTCACAGGCCGCCTCTTTAAAAGCGACCAGCTTATCATGGGAAGTGACAAGGGCAATATTTTCCTCACTGTTGCAGAAACTGAGGGCATCTTCGGACTTGAAACACCGGCCGGAATGCAGTATGTAGAGCTTTCAGAGGAACTTGAAATTGATGTTGACGGAAATTCAATTCCTGAGCTCATCGTTTACGTTTCTGACGTTTCTCAAAAGAATGTTGACCGTGGTGCTGAAGTCAAAATCATGCTTAAAAACTCTTCAAACGTTGCGGTCGCTTCTCCAGATGAAAATCAGATTCCAAATGCCGAAGATTTGCCGAAGGAACAGGCCCGCACGGAGATTTTCTCAGACACAAGGGCTTATCCTTTCACTGTTAATGCAAGTTTCCGTGGCGGTTGTCTCTTCCGCTATCGACCGGACCGAAAAGAAACAATCGAAGACTATTTTGCCAGCGGCGATGTTCTCAGCATGACGGCCAGCAACGGCATAAGAATGTGGATTTCAAACGGAAATGCCGTAAAACTTCAGATTGTCGCAAACTCAAAGACTTATGATCTGGCTGTTCCAAGAGCGGGTGAAGTAATTGCCCAGGACATCAAATGGATTAAAGACACCGACGGCCGCTACAAAGTCGTAATCGTGGATATTGAATAGAATGAAATTTTTTATTGACCAGCACGGTTGTGCAAAAAATCAGGTTGACGGTGAGCTTATCATCAGCCTTCTCAAAAAACAGGACTGGGAGCAGACTTTCGAGCCTGCCGAGGCTGATTTAATCGTCGTAAACTCATGCGGATTTATTGAATCTGCCAAAACTGAAAGCATCAACGCTGTAATGAGTGCCCGACAGATGTACCCCAAAGCCAAAATCCTGCTGGCTGGCTGTCTTGCCGAGCGCTATGCCAAGGACCTCAAGGATGATTTACTGGAAGCCGACGGATTTTTCGGAAACGGCGACCTGAGCCAGATTTACAAGGTAATCGAACCCTTGATGAAGGACGAGAGGCCTGTTCTTGTGCCTGAGCAGAAGGGCGTTTGCTGCGGCGACCGCAATCTTCTTCTTTCGTTTAAGGGCACGGCTTTTGTAAAAATTACCGAGGGCTGCAATAACCGCTGTTCTTTCTGCGCGATTCCTATCATCCGCGGAAATTTACGCAGCCGCAAAGCCACAGAAATCATAGAGGAAATCAAAGACCTGGTATCAAAGGGCGTATATGAAATCAACCTTATTGGTCAGGATCTGGCGGCCTATGGCACTGGAGCCGAAGACGACTGTTTTGGTGACGGAAGAACATTCCTGCCAAACGGTACGCCGGGAAGCGAAGTAGGTGAAAGCCCCAGTACCCTCGGCGAATCAGGGCTTGCTCGCCTTATCCGCATGATTTCTCAGATTGAGGGAACTTTTGCAGTCCGCCTTTTGTACATTCATCCGGATCACTTTAACGAAGACATTCTCCCGCTAATGAAGGTTGATTCACGCTTCCTTCATTATTTTGACATTCCTTTCCAGAACGGTGACGATGCAATCATTAAAGCCATGAACCGGGTTGGTTCTGCTCAAAAATACAAGGCCCTGATTGCAAAAATCCGCGAGACTTTCCCGGATGCCGCAATCCGCACAACCTTCATGGCAGGCTTCCCTGGCGAAACGGAAGAATCTTTCGAAAATACAAAGGCCTTTTTGCGTGAGACAGCAACAGACTGGAGCGGCTGTTTTTCTTATTCAAAGGAAGACGATACGCCGGCCTATTCTTTCAAAAAGCAGGTTCCTCACAAAACCGCAGAGAGGAGGGCAACTGAGCTTGTTGAGATTCAGGCCCAGATTACCCGCGAGCGCCTCAAGGCCAGAGTCGGTATTGAAACAGACATTTTGATTGAGGAAGTTCTTTCTCAAAGCGAGGAAAATCCAGATGAAGGACTGGCTATCGGCCGCGCATGGTTCCAGGCTCCAGAAGTTGACGGAAGCGTAGTAGTCCGCTACGACCGAAGCTCTGATAGCGAAAAAAATGCCGTGCAGTCAGGCAGGCTTGTCCGGGTAAAAATCATTTCAAGCGGTGACGTTGACTTGAACGGTGACTTCGTCTGCGATTCTCCGCTGAATGAAAAAATCTCAAAGTCAGACGCAATTTCTTTCGCTCAGGAAATTTAATAAATTTTTGCAAATTCTCCAAATTTTTCTTTAATTTTTTTGAAAAAATCTTTAATTTACGTTAAAATATAACGTATTGGAGAATTTAAGAAATAATGAAAAAAAGTTTTCTGGTATGCCTTGCGTCTTGTATTTTAGTTGCAGAGGCTTTTTCTCTTGATTTTGCTTTCCGTATTTCACCGAACATGCTTTTTCCAAGCGAGGAAAATCTCGGAAAGGGCTTCGGCGGCATGGTAAATGCTGATTTGGACCTCTTCAACTTCATTACCATTGGTCTTGAGGGCGGTTATGCTTCCATAAAAGAAGAATCCCTTGATAAAAATTACAGCATTTTTATGGGCGGTGCGAGTGCCGGCCTTTACTATTATCCCTTTTCACGTCTTTATCTGAGTGCAAATGCTTCTTACGGAGTCCATAGCACTTCAATTGATGCTCCAAGCGTTAAAGGCAGCGGCCGTGGCTCATACTGGCGGGGGTATGGAGAAATGGGCTTCCGCTTTACTCCGGGCCTTCTTCTTCTTGCATCGGCTGGCTACGATTCTTTCAGCATGGGAGATTCTTCGCTTTTCTCAACTCCTTTTGCAGGTCTTGGCGCAAAATTCAATTTTTCAACCAGAAGTACAAGTTCTTCCGACAACTTCTGGGTTTCTTTCGATCAGGATTCCCAGCTTTATCCGGCTTATTCCACAATGTACAAGCAGGTTCCCCTGGGCTACGCAACAATCCGCAATGTCAGTTCTGCTGAGGTCAGGGACGTTCACATCGCTTTCCGTGCAGGCAAATACACTTCCGCTGAAAAGGAATGCGCGGTCTTCTCCCGGCTCAACAGCTACAAGGGAGTCGAAATCCCGATCTATGCTGATTTTGGCCCGGAAATCCTTCGTTACACAGAAAACGGAAAAATCAACGGCGAGCTTGTAATTTCATACAGTTTCCTTGGCAAAAAGATGACCGAAGTTCAGAATATTCTTCTTGACGTCTGCCACAGAAACAGCTTCCTATGGAATGATCCTGCAGCCCTTTCCTGCTTCATCGATAATGGTGCCCCGGAAATTCTTGAGGCGGCAAAATATATCGCAGGGGCTGAAATCCTCAACTTAAAACCGGGCATGAATTCTCCTTTCCAGTACGCTGCGGCAATCATGGAAGGCCTGCGTCTTGCCGGTATCGTTTATTCTGAAGACACAGTTTCTCCTTACAAGCAATACCGCAACAGCATGGACGTGGATTCAGTTCAGTATCCCTTGCAGACCCTCGCTCTTTTGAGCGGCGACTATGATGATTTGGGCATTCTTGTCTGCTCTTGTCTGGAGAGCTTCGGAATCGGCACAGGTTTCATTGCCCTGGAAGATGACTTTATCGTTCTTGTTGATACAGGAATCGCTCCCTCAAAGAAAAAGAACCAGTTCACGGGCAGCGACGTAATTTCTGACGAAAACACAAGCTGGCTTGGCTTGAGCATGGCGAATTTCGGCAAGGGCTTTACCCAGGCCCGTCTTGCGGCATCCAAAAAACTTAAGTCAGTTCAAAAGGATTATGAGGCTATCGGTGATTTCAACGAAACCGGCGAAGTCACTGAGCTTCCTTATGAAATTGTTGACGTTCATGCGGCATGGGCCTACTATCCGCCGGTTACTTTCTCCGGTTACCGCGGTTCATACAAAAATCCTGGCAAGGATTCAATTATCAAGGCTGTAAACGAAGCAACTTCTTACTATATTAATAACGATTTGACTGAGCTTATCAAAAAATTCCGCTCTTCAGGCGATACAAAAAAACTTGCTGACACTTATGTGCGGGCTGGCATGTACAACGAAGCCCTTGCAGAGTATTCAAAACTCAGCACTCTTTCTGCAATGAACAACATGGGCATGGTTTATTCGGCACAAAAAGCTTACAAGTCAGCATTGGGAATGTACAACAAAGTTCTTGCAAAAGACCCAAATAACAGATCGGCCCTTGCAGGTTCCAAAAAAATCAAGGCGCTCATCGGAGAGTAAAAATGAAGAGATTTGCGGCGCTTTTCCTTGTTGTTTTCTTTTCTCTTCCATTGTTTTGTCTTGATTTTGAAGTCGCTCTTATGCCTCAGTTTGACTTGCACACAGAAGGTGATTTTGACAATTCTGTTTCCGGAACGATTTCTTTTGACTTTTATCCGATTACCATCCGCGGTCGCGACAAGATTGGATTTGGATTGCAGGCTGGCGCGGCAGGAATAAAGGCCCAGACTTTGGACACCACTCCGCTTTACTACGGTGATTTGGCTCTCACTTATCTTTGCCGTTTGCATGACAGGTTTGCGGCGGGCGGTCAGTTTTATGGTGGAATGTGGCAGTTCCCGGCAGTTGAGTCAAAAGGCACAAAAGCAATGAACGGAAGTCTTTTTGGTGGGCGTGTTTTTGCTGATTTTTATGCTTTCCCAGAACTTAAACTTGGAGCTTTCGCGGGATACAGTGATTTTCGTTTTTCTCCCAAAGATTTTGCTACCAGATTCGATGTGGGCTTGAGCGTCAAATATAGTTTCAGCAGAGGTATTCTTTCTACTGGCGGCGTTGAGCTTGATGACCATGAAGTTCAGCCGATTTTCCCAGTTTTCTACAGTTATTACAACGAAAATTCTTTCGGTTCCCTTGCATTTTATAACGGCGAGGAAAACAGAATCCGGGACGTCACTGTTTCAGTCCTTATCCCTGAATACATGCAGAATCCAAAGGTCTGTGCTGAATATGAAAGCATTGAGCGCAACGAATATTTTTCTGCGGAACTCACGGCCTTTATCAACGAGACAATTCTTGAATCCCTCATGGTTCACAAAACCGAAGGAAAAGTCATTATTTCCTACACATCGCTTGGAAAACGAGTAACAAGCGAGCAGATTCTTGACTTTACGGCCCTCAATCGAAATGCCATGAGCTGGGAAGATGACCAGAGGGCGGCGGCTTTCGTCAGCAGTCATGACGGTGCGGCAAACAAAATCTCTAAGCTTGCAAAATCAATCATCATCAAAAATCCTCAGAACGAGGCAACTCAGAATATTTCCATCGCAAAGGGAATCTTCGCTACCCTCAAGGCCTATGGAATAAGCTATGTAAAGGATCCGACAAGTCCATTTTCATCGAGCGAAACCCAGGACGTCGACTTCCTTCAGTTCCCTTACCAGACCCTCTTGTATTCCGGCGGTGACTGTGACGACCTTTCAATCCTCAACTGCGCTATTTTTGAGTCAATCGGAATTTCAACCGCTTTCATCACGATTCCGGGCCACATTTTCATGGCTTTTGATTCCGGCATTGATCCCAAAAAGGCAGCTGAAGTTTTAAAGGATGGCCGCTACGTAATTCAGGGCGGAAAGGCATGGATTCCGCTTGAAGCTACAATTTCTCAGGAAAATTTTGAAATCTCGCGGGCAGCGGGTTATAATCAATGGAAGAGTGCAAGTAAAAAGGGCGAGGCAAAGCTTTATCCTATGAGCGATGCCTGGCAATTATATAAGGCGGTGAGTGTTCCTGAGTCTGACACTGACATCGAGCTCCCATCTGTCGAACGAATATTAAGATATCTCAAATAAGGAGGAGATTTATGAAAAAATCTATGGTTTTGGCGGGCGCATTGCTCGCATTCGCAGCTTTTTTTGCTTCTGCAAAAGATTATGAGGTAAAAAGCTTTTCCGGCAAGGTAACTTATTCTGAGTCAGAAAATGGCAAGGCTATTCCTGTAAAAGCCGGCATGACTGTAAGCGATGAAACAATCGTTAGCCTGGGTACAAATTCAAAGCTCGTTCTCACAGCCGACGGAAAGGACATCACTCTCCGCACCCCGAAAAAGGGAACTGTCGCAGAGCAGATTAATGCAAAGCTCGGAATGTCTGGTTCCGTATCAAAAAAGGGCAAGGGCACTGCAACTGCTGCTTCTCGTGCATCTGATGTAATGGCAGAAGGCGAGCTTGATGACTAAGCGAAAAGTTTTTTCTTTTCTCCTTCCGATTCTGAGTGTCGGGGTAAGCGCCCTGCTTTTGCTCACAACTCTCGACGCAAAGCTTTCTGATTTATTTCAGAGGGTTTTGCCGGCTACGGAGATCCGGAATGATGTAATAATGGTTGGAATCGATGACTATACGATTGAAAATATAGCGGCCTTTCCATTGCCCCGTAATATCTACGCTGATTGTCTTTCCGTTATGGAAGAAATGGGGGCTGAGTCAGTTGTATTCGATTTGACTTTTACTGACAAGGCGCCTGTCAGCGTTGACGATAATTTCCAGCCCTTCTGGCCTGATGATGTACTGGAATTGTCACTCAAGAAAAGCAAAATCACTTACCTTAGCTTTGTTCTTGACAATAAATCTGATATTGATGATGAAGCCAAAGGCCTGATGGAAGAAAAGGGAGCCATTAAAAATCTTGAGGAAAAGGGAGATACTTCAACTCAGGAATTTACGGGCGTAACTCCCTCTATTTCTGATTTCGTTAAGTATTCGGCAGCGGTCGGAAACGTGTCTACCGACCCGGACAAGGACAATTCCTACCGCAGGGTAAATGCAGTCGCAAAATATGACGGCCAGTACTATGGTCATCTTACCCTTCCTGCCGTTCTTAAAAGACTGGGAAATCCTAAAGTCATCGTCGAAAATCGGAAAATTACGCTTGAAAATGTCGAAATCGGCGGTACTATAAAAAATCTTGTGATTCCCCGCGGAAACGACGGCAAGTTTATCCTCAAATATCCGAAAATGCAGTTCAACGACTACAACTACATTTCCCTTTACGACATTTATCGGGTTGCCCTCTTGCGCATGTATATGCAGGAAGACGGCGAGGAAAACTACATTGAAGAATATACAAACCTCTACAATGACTTGAAATCACGGCTGGCTTCGGCAATCTGTATTATCGGAACCTGTGCCTCAAGCACTGCTGATTACGGCGTAAATCAGTATGAAGCCCATTATCCTCTTCCTGGCGTTCACTACACTGTAGCAAATCAGATCCTCAACGGAGATTTTGTCGGTGAAGCCCCGGTCTGGATTTCGCTTCTGTACGCCCTGATTTTTGCCCTGATCATCATTTTCGTTACTAATTTGATGAAGTCAACTTCGGGCAAAATCCTTCTCGGCCTGCTCGTTATTTGTGCATCTTCTTTAATCCAGCTTTTAGTCTTCCGTTCGACAAGAATTTATGTCGGTCAGGCAGTTCCGCTTTTTTCTTCACTCTTGACTTACATTGCAACTCTTGTAATCGGCTTCCTTACGGCTTCAAAAGACAAAAAATTCATCACGAATGCATTCAGTCAGTGTCTTTCAAAAGATGTTGTAAATCAGATTGTTGCAAATCCTGACAGCTTTAAATTGGGTGGCGAAAATCGCGAGATGACGGCAATCTTCACTGACATTCAGAAGTTCTCTTCTTTCTCAGAGCTTCTTACGGCCAGCCAGCTGGTTGCCCTTCTTAATTACTACCTCACTGAAATGAGCGACATTATCATGGAAGAAGGCGGCACGATTGATAAGTACGAGGGAGATGCAATCATCGCTCTTGTAGGTGCCCCTCTTAAAATGGAAGACCATGCGAAAAGGGCTGTTAAGGCTGCCCTCAAAATGAAGCAGGTCGAAAAGCTCATGAATGCAAAAATCAAGGAAGTTGCAGCCCTGCCAAAAGCTCCTGGAATGGACGAAAACCTCTATTCGGCTTTTAAAATCATGGTCGAAAACAAAAAGGAGATTTTCACCCGAATAGGAATTAACTCTGGCGAGATGATTGCCGGTTACATGGGCAGTGAAAACAAAAAGAACTACACCATGATGGGCAACAACGTAAACCTCGCCAGCCGTCTTGAGGGCGTAAACAAGCAGTATTCAACTTTCGGTATTCTTGTGAGCGAGGCAACTTACAGGCAGCTTGGTCAGGAAATTCTCTGCCGCCGTCTGGACAAAGTTCAGGTAGTGAACGTAAACACACCGCTCACCCTTTACGAACCTCTTACCCTGAAAAGCAATTCAAACGAACACCTGCTTAAGTATCTGGAAGTCTGGGAAAGCGCAATGCAGAATTTTGACCATGAGGACTATGCCTCAGCCCTTGAAAAGTTCAAGAGCCTGAGCCAGACAAATCCTCATGACAATGTTGCATCATATTATGTGAAGCTGCTTGAAAGCTTCTTCGTAAAGGGCCGCTTCCCTAAGGAAGAGGATGATTTCGGCGTGGCATATAATTCCGCGCTTAAATGCTTCCGCCTTTTGAGCAAGTAAAATAATTTCCCGGCTAAAAGATGCCGGGATTTTTTTTTCACTAAGTGGAATTCCAGGGGCTTTTTTGTTATAATAGGCTTATGTCACTTGAAGACGACATTCTTTCTGGCATAAATTCTTCTCAGACGGGCCAGCTTTCTGACCGGGCTAAGGAATATCTTTCAGTTCTGAATCCCCAGCAGCATGAGGCTGTCGTTCATGAGGGAAGCCCGCTTTTGATTCTGGCGGGAGCCGGTTCCGGTAAAACCCGCGTAATTACAACTAAAATTGCCTATCTCATCGGTGAAAAGAACGTAAATCCTTATTCGATTCTGGCCGTTACCTTTACCAAAAAGGCTGCAAATGAAATGCATGAGCGTGCGGTTGGCCTTGAACCCAGGGCTGCAGAAGCTCAAATCCGCACATTCCATTCCTTTGGAGCATGGTTTCTTCGCGTTTATGCCGAGGAAGCCGGTGTTGATCCGAACTTTACCGTTTATGACGACGATGATGTCGTTTCTTTGATTCAGAAGGTCGAGCCAAAACTCACCAAAAAAGAGGCGGCCCAGTATGCAAGAAAAATCGCGCTTGCAAAAGATTACTGCCTCAAGCCAGACAGCCCGGAGCTCCTTACTCGTGAGGCTTTTTTGAATCCGAGTGACTTTCCTCAGATGTATGAGGCTTACGAAAAAAGGCTCAGGGCGACCGGAAATGTTGATTTCGGTGATTTGATTTTGCTTCCATATCTTGCCCTTGAGGAAAATGCCGCCCTTCGAGAAAAAATGTACCGCCGTTTCCGCGTGATTATGGTCGATGAGTATCAGGACTCGAATGTGGCTCAGTTCAAGCTGCTCGAGGCCCTTTCCGGCCTGAATGAGGGCAGCGGCACTTACGTCTGTGTAGTCGGTGATGATGACCAGTCGATTTACAAATTCCGTGGAGCTGAAATCCAGAATATCCTCAATTTCCCCAAGATTTTTGAAGGAACTAAAATAGTCCGCCTGGAAAGCAATTACCGTTCGACTCAGGAAATTCTTTCCCTTGCAGACAATGTGATTAAGAACAATCACGGACGCCTTGGAAAGACCCTTCGTGCTGAGCGGGGCAGCGGGAAAACTCCTGTGCTGGCGTTTATGTCGAATAGTAAATTCGCATGGTCTCGTTCTCAGCTTGAATATGAAGTTGAAAGGCTTAAAAAAGCTGGACGAGAAAATGAAGCTGAAAATTTACGTTTAAGTTTCTATTACGGAGATGAGGCGGTATTCTGTAAGGACTTGATTACTTTAACACATGAAAAGGGAACGCCTTACAGTGACTGGGCTATCGTTTATCGTACAAATGCACAGTCTAGAGAGTTCGAAGGAATTTTTATTGAAAAAAAGATTCCTTATGTCATCGTCGGCTCGCTGAAATTCTTTGAGCGCGAGGAAGTTAAGGATTTGATTGCATGGCTTGAGCTTGTTGCCAACCATAAAAATGAAATCGCCTTCCACCGAATCATAAACAAACCGGCGCGTGGAATCGGAAACAAGACTCAGGACGCGATAGTGCTTGCTTCTCAGACTGAGCACCAATTAATAGAAGAAAGCGGCGAAATTAAGCAGAATTTTGAGGCTAATGACATAATCGCAGCCTGCCGCTACAAAATGAAGGGCTTTTCTGCAAAGGTGAGGGGCGAGCTTTCTAAGTTCATTGAGATTTTTGACGAGATTGATTCCATGTTCACCGAGGACACAACGGCTGGCGGCGAGCTTGCAAGCCAGCTTGTTGAAGGAGAATCAAGCAATGAGCTTAAAAAAAGAGAAAGCCGCAAAACTCTGGCTGAGCTTATCGAAAAAATCGCGAAAAAATCAGGCCTTGCCCAGTATTATGAGGAGCGGGACAAGGACGAGCACACTTTCCGCGTGGAGAACATTCAGGAGCTTGCAAACTCTGCTGTTCCTTATCCTCTTGCACGCCAGGGACTTTTGGATTTTCTCGACAACATTCAGCTTGACCGCACCCTTTCAAATGAGGACGAGGATATCGCAGAAGATGCAGTCACTTTGATTACCCTCCACAACACGAAGGGCCTGGAATTCAACCGGGTCGTCATGACAGGCATGGAGGAGGGCGTTTTCCCGCGGAACGGAGACGACGAGGAAGAAATGGAGGAAGAGCGCCGTCTTTGCTATGTCGGAATTACCCGGGCAAAGAACGAGCTTTATCTTACCAGCTGTGCCGTGCGCCGAATGTACGGACATATCGAGTACATGAAATGCAGTCCCTTCCTGCTTGAAATGGGGCGCGAGGGCGTAAAGGCAATCGGTCAGCTCCCTTCACGCTACCGGGGAAGTTCATTTCACGGCGGAGATTACGGGGAGCGTGGCCTGAGCCATCCTGATGTTGAAGCCGACCCGATCAAAAGAAAATATTGCCGCGGAGCAAAAGTCTTTCACGACGATTACGGCTACGGCATCATTGCAAATTCCCAGACCAACGAGGAAGGGGAGTACGCAATTACGGTCAGTTTTGAAAACAGCGGAGTCAAGCGCTTCATTCCAAAGTATCAGGAAAGCCAGCTGATGATAGTGAGGGAGTAATATGAAAAGATGCTTTTTTTCTTTTATTTTGATTTTTTCTCTTTTGTGTGGATTTATTTCGGCTGAGGATGTGATTTCTTCCTACACCCGGCAGAAGGTTGAGGATTTTGTAACTTACCGTGTTACCCTCAAAAGTGTGGAGCATGAGGCCGCCTACAAAGAAATCGATAATCTTAAAAAAGCGGCCCTTGCTGAACTTCCCCTGCACGCAAAGGATTTTGAGCAGGAGAAATGTCTTCTTGAAAGCCTTTACTTTGCCGAATATTACGAGCATGCCCTGAATGCCAGCGGAAACCAAAAGGAACTTCGTGCTGAAATGAAGCGCCTGATGAAAAATAATTTTGCCTGCATTGATGCGCGCAAAAAAGAGCAGATTTGTGAATGGATGTACCAGCTTTCCGGGGATGTCACCGCCTATTATATGACCCGCTCTGTGGCCGCAACTTTTTTATACGGAATGAGGGTCAAGGGTTTTTATGAAAAAGCCCTTTTGGTCAACAAAAATCGTGCGATTTCCCATGTCTGTCTCGGAAACTGGTGCTTCTATGCTCCGTCCCTCTTTGGCGGCGGCAAGGGAAAGGCCCTGCGTCATTTTGAGAATGCAGAAAAGTGCGTTGTAATTCCCGGAGAAAAATATCTTGTTTACATTGCCATGTCTCAGATTCATTTCGAGAACAAAAAATACAATCTTGCCAGTGAATATCTTGAAAAGGCCATAGCCCTTGATTTGGGACGAAAAGACCTGGACTTAATCGCCCGTTGCAACAAAAAAGGCTTCTCATATTTTCAGTACCTGCGAAACCGTTCCGGCGTAGACGAGGAAATGAGCGAAGAAGAAAAAGACGATGACGACAAATAATTAAACCATCCTGTTTTGGAAAAAATTCTGCTTGCACATTGCTCATTGCTCATTTTTTCAATATAATTATCTTTATGGCTACACATAAATCTGTTGACGAGACAACTCTTGAAAATCTCTTGTATCTTTCACGCCTGTCACCTTCAAGCACTGACATGGCTACTCTTAAAAAGCAAGTGGACGAAATTGTCGGCTACTTCGACATTCTTTCAAAATACGATGACTCAGAAAATCCTTACGACGCATATCCTTCAACTGAGGCCGAAAAACTTCGCGAGGACGAAATTGTAGCGGGCCTGGATATCCCGGATGTCAAAAAAGTCACCGACAAATTCATGGACGGCTACTTCCAGGTTCCAAAAGTTTTGGGCGAAGGGGCTTAAACTTATAAGTTAGGAATGAGGAAATTATGTACTACACAATAAAAGAAACTGTCGCCGCGTTGAAATCGGGCGAAACTACCAGTGAAAAATTAGTTCAGCAGTCAATCGACACTTTCGCTGCTGACCAGAAATCAGAAAAGCCGCTCAATGCTTTCCTTGAAATTTATGATGATGCGATTGAGCTTGCAAAGGCTTGTGATGCTGAGATTGCCGCTGCCAAAAAAGACGGAACAATCGATGCACTTTTTGAGAAAAAGCCTCTTTTGGGCATTCCTTTTGCAAACAAAGACAATATTTCCTGCAAAGGCCACAAACTCACCTGTTCAAGCAAAATCCTTGAGGGCTATGTCGCTCCTTATAGCGCAACAGTAATTGCCCGCCTTGCAGAAAAGGGCGCTATTCCGCTCGGCCGCTGCAATCAGGACGAATTCGCAATGGGTTCTTCTACAGAATATTCTGTTTACGGCCCGACACGCAACCCGATTAACCGCGACTATGTTTCAGGCGGTTCTTCTGGCGGTTCAACTGCTGCCGTTGCCGCAAATCAGGCTCTTTTTGCCCTTGGTACTGAAACTGGTGGTTCTGTCCGACTTCCTGCAAGCTACTGCGGCATTTACGGACTAAAACCGACCTACGGCGTTCTTTCACGATGGGGCGTTGTAGCTTACGGTTCTTCTTTGGACCAGGTCGGAATCCTCGGCCACACACCAGAGGACATTGCCCTTCCTCTCAGCCTCATGAGCGGAGTTGACTTCTACGACGATACAAGCGCTGATTTGCCGGACTCAGACAAGCTTGCAAATCTTTCCGCTTACAAAGATTTTTCTTCACTCAAAATTGCAGTTCCAAAGCAGTTCGAGGAAGCAAAAGGCCTTGATGCCGATGTTAAAAAGGTCTTCGAGGATACAAAAGCATGGTTTACAGGCAAGGGGGCAAAACTCGAAGTCGTTGACCTTCCAATCCTTGACGCTTCAATCGCCGCTTACTATGTAATCGCACTTTCTGAGGCCGCTTCAAACCTGAGCCGCTTCGACGGAATCCGCTATGGCCGCCGCGTTGACAATGGTGAAGGCTACGACAAGCTTTATGTTGACAGCCGAAGCGAAGGTTTTGGCCCGGAAGTAAAGCGCCGAATCATCATCGGAAACTACGTTCTTTCTGAGCAGTTCTCTGGCGACACATACAAAAAAGGCATGAGCGTTCGTGCCCGAATCCAGCGAGAAGTTGCGGCTCTGTTCGAAAACTACGACATCATCCTTTGTCCTGTTTGTCCGACACCTGCATTCAAGCTCGGTGAAAAATACGATGATCCGCTTGCAATGTATTTGAGCGACCTTTACACAGTATTCGTAAACCTTGCTCGAATTCCTTCAATTTCAGTTCCTGCCGGCTCAAACAAAGACGGAATGCCGGTCGGAATCCAGTTCGCTGGCAAAATGTTCAGCGAAGCAAAAATCCTGCAGCTTGCCCAGGCTTGGGAAGAAGATCACAAAGGCTGCGGAGTGCCGGTAAAATAAAAAACTTTGGAAAAAAAAGAGTTCAAGGGAAAAAGAAACCTTTTTTCTAAAGGTTGCTTTTTCCCTTTGAAATCCCGTGCATTGCCGCGCGGGATTTTTTTTATTGACGGCAAAATTTTCTCACCTTATAATTTTAATTAATGAAAAAATACATCATTTCTCTGGATCAGGGCACCACTTCTTCACGCGCCATTGTTTTTGATAAGAATCAGCAGATTGTAGGGATGGCCCAGCATGAACTCCCTCAGATTTATCCCAAGGAAGGCTGGGTTGAGCATGACCCGATGGAAATATACGCGACTCAGTACGGTGTCATGGTCGAAGCCCTCACGAAAAACAACATTTCGATTGATGAAATTGCGGCGATAGGAATCACCAACCAGCGAGAGACGACGATTCTCTGGGACAAGTCGACTGGAAAGCCTGTCTATAATGCGATTGTCTGGCAGTGCAGACGTACGGCTGAAATCTGCGAACAGCTTAAAAAAGACGGCTGGGAAGATTATATAAAAGAAGCGACCGGGCTTTTGATCGACGCTTATTTTTCTGCAACAAAAGTAAAATGGATTCTTGATAATGTCGGTGGATTGCGGGAGAGGTGTCGTCGCGGTGAAATTCTTTTCGGTACGGTGGACACCTGGCTCATGTGGAAGCTTTCTCAGGGCAAAATCCACGCTACCGATTATTCGAACGCTTCCCGCACGATGATGTTCAACATCAATACGCTGCAGTGGGACAAAAAAATCCTTGAAATCCTCGATATTCCTGAAAGCATGCTGCCTGAAGTCCATCCATCGAGCCATGTTTTTGGAAATGCCGACATTTTGAATAATGCCGTGCCGATTGCAGCTGTGGCCGGCGACCAGCAGGCAAGTCTTTTCGGTCAGGGGTGCTTTGAAAAGGGGCAGGCAAAAAACACTTACGGTACAGGCTGTTTTTTAATGATGAACACTGGAAGCAAGCCGTGCCGAAGCAAAAACAACCTTCTTACCTCGATTGCGGCAAGCACAAAAGAGAATTGCGTGCAGTATGTCCTTGAAGGAAGTATTTTTTCGGGCGGCTCTGTAGTCCAGTGGATGAAAGACGAGCTCCGTTTTTTTGACAGCAGTGCCGAATCCGAGCAGCACGCCTGTCAGGTGAATGATACCGGCGGAGTTTATGTAGTTCCTGCTTTTACCGGCATGGGCGCGCCTTACTGGGACATGTACGCCCGCGGCTGCATCATGGGAATTACGCGAGGAACAAAAAGTGCGCACATAATCCGTGCGGCACTTGAAAGCATTGCTTTTCAGACTCATGATTTGGTTGACTGCATGCAGAAAGACACGGATATCCAGCTTACGGAACTTAATGTTGACGGCGGAGCGAGCGGGAACAATTTCCTCATGCAGTTCCAAAGCGACATCCTTCAGATTCCTGTGCGTCGGCCTGAGATGAAGGAAATCACTTCGCTTGGAATCGCACAGCTTGCGGGCCTTGCAATCGGGCTCTTCAAAAACCTCGATGACATCCGTGCGTTAAAGCGGAATGTAACCGTTTTGAATCCCGAAATGGAAGAGAAAAAACGCGAAACTCTGCTTCAAGGGTGGAAAAAGGCCGTTTCCCGATGCAGGGACTGGGTTGAACACTAGAATTTAAGATTATAAAAGAGGCATAAAACCGAACATTCTTTGCCTCCATGTAAAGCCGATAACACGGAATTTTAATGGAAGAAAACATGAAAAAGGAAAAACTATATTTTGACAGCACGAACGGCTCAGACCGAATCTGCTATTTTAAATACACACCGGAGACAGCTCCCAAGGCAATTTTTCAGATGGTTCACGGAATGGCAGAATATGCCGGGCGGTATGATGAGCTTGCGGAACTTCTCTGCGCCCACGGATATGTCTGCTACATTCACGAGCATGTAGGTCACGGAAACACGGCAAAAGATGTCGAGCACCTCGGACTTTTCCTTGATGCGAATCAGTCGGTAACTCTTGTTGAAGACACGCACAAGATGAGCCTGATTGCAAAGGGCGAATATCCGTCGCTTTCCCTCAATCTTTTCGGGCACAGCATGGGAAGTTTCGTCGTGCGCCTTACGGTGGCAAAATACGGTTCTGATTACAATTCTCTTGTCGTGTGCGGAACCGGTGCAAAAGACCCGAAAGTGCCGATGGGGCTTTTTATCCTCAAAGTGCTGCGACTTTTCAAAGGAAAAGATTTTAAGAGCAAATTCATCGACAAATCCAGCTTTGGTCCGTACAACAAAAGATTTGAGCCTGCGCGAACTCCGCTGGACTGGCTTTCCGTGAGCAAGACAAATGTTGACAATTATATCGCAAGTCCATACTGCGGATTTTTATTCAGTCTTGACGGTTATAAAATGCTCATGGAAGTGAACCGTGAGGCAAACAAAGCCCGCACATTTGAAAAAACACCGGCCTCGCTCCCCATATTCCTGATTGCAGGCGGCGACGATCCGGTGGGGCATTGTGGCGAGGATATTCCCAAAGTCTGCGGCGAGTATAAAAAGGCTGGCGTGACAGACTGCACTTACAAACTGTACAAAGGATTCCGGCATGAAATTTTGTGCGATGATTGTGCGGCAGAAGTTCGTTCGGACATTCTGGATTTTGTTGAGAGGATAGAGAAATGAAAAAATCTTTCTTTGTTTTAACAGTTTTTATTTTGTCGGCTGTTTTCTTTTTTGGATGCTCGGATAATTCTGATGAAAAAAATGATACCGGGAAGGAAATCACCGAAATTACCGCAAATATTGATGAAGAAGTAAAGAATGTTTTTAATCTAACGAATTCTTTTCGTACAGGGAACGAAGCTTTTTACCTTAATGAAGATAATACGACGAAAACGAATCTGGTCGGACAGCTCGGAACGCTTACGCTAGACGAGGGCTTATGCAAGGCCGCCCAAATCCGCGCAAATGAGATTGTCTCAAAATTTTCACATACTCGCCCGAACGAAACGAGCTGTTTCACCGTCTTAAACGAGCTTTCGATTTCATATTCAGCTGTTGGAGAGAACATTGCTGCCGGTAACAAATCAGGTGAAAGAACTTTTCTTCAATGGAAGGAAGATAACAAAAAATACAGCGGACAAGGCCACAGACGGAACATGCTCGGAAAAAACTTCACCAGAATCGGAATTGCTTATGCTTATGATGCGAACAGCACTTACAAGTATTACTGGGCTATGATTCTGGCGAAATAAAATCTATGGAGTCGCGACTTTCAGTGCCCCATAATTCGGATTGAGTTTATATTCCACCTTTTTCTTAAAAGCGAGATATTCTAAATACTTGCGTGTCATTAGATTTTTGATGTAGCTTTCCATATACGCATAGTCGGGCATGTCTTCTGAATCAACAGGGAGAAGAATATTATCTTTCTTAAGTCTTTCATTATTGCGTTTGTAACCGAAACTGTATTTGCTTCTAATCAAATCTTGAGAAGAAACAACAAATAGCCCCGTAAACTTGTTTAGCCAATCAGCATACGCAAAGGTATTATCAGAAGTAGATATAAATTCCTCGGTTTTATAGATTGCATAACCTACAGAACCTTGTCCGTTTCGGATAAAGCCGATGCAATTTCCTTTTTGTTTCATCGTTTTTGCATCTTTTATGAATGTAAGGATTCCGTTGTTGCGGTTAGTCGCACCAAGATATGGTAGAGTTCCATTATTTTCATCTAAGTGATTAAGACCTTTTGATTTTCCTTGCTCGAATTTTTTGAAAATTTCAGAAATCTCAAACGGTTTCCATTCTTTTTCTTCCAGCTGTTCAACCGACTGCGAATTTGTCTTGCACTCATTCAGCCGTTTTGTGGCAAACTCACGGTATTCCTCAAGTTTCTGTTCCTCAACTTCTTTTATGTACTCTTCCATAAAATCATAGTCGATTTCGCCATTTGATGTTATAGGAAGAAGAACTTTTGTTCTGGAAAGTCTGCCTAAAGTTGCACCATTGCCACCCCAGTTAAATTTCCCCATTTGCAATTGAATTAACTTAGTAACAAAAAGAGCATTTTCCTTTTTGCAATTTTCATAGTTCAGAACTTGAATATTCTGACCTGTATAAAATTCGTGAGGCTGATAAAATACAGTCTGCGTATCCAAACCGATTGTAATACAATTTCCAGAATCTTTTTCAAAGCCTTCTTTCTGATTATCTGAAACAAAAAGATTTAAGCCATTTGAAATATCGCTTCTGGTAATGTATGGAACTTCTCCAATCTCTGAATTCAGTTTGTTTTTATCTATTCCGCTCGAAGTTGCTTCTATTTTGAAAACGCCATCTTCTCCAGAAATAAAAAACTCTCTCCATTCCCTGCTGTTCAGTTCACATTTAAAGTTTTTTTTTACATCAGAATCAGCGTTTTGCTCAAACAGATACTTTCTGCCCTGCATAATCATCGAAAATTCAAAAGTAAGATAATCGCCCACAGTCTTTTCAAAATCCTTGTCGGTCGGAATCTCGTCATTGAAATAATAAAAACTGTGCAACCATTCATCTTCTGCGGTAATCGTCGTTTTTACGCAGAACTTCGTTGGAGCATCTATGCGGTCAAACCACACGTCGAGTAAGTGTTGCTTTTTGTCCTTTGCACTCTCAGTTTCCAAAAGCCCAATGTGCGGAGCAACCTTGAATCCGTCATCCTCAAAATTCACGAACTTGCAAACTTTTTCTTTGTCGTGCGGAACTCCTGCTGTGAAAACAGCAATGCACGGAATTACACCGATTCCGTAAAAAGTATCTTTTTGAAGCATAATAGTGCCTTCAAGCGTGTGCTTTTTCAAAATCGACTCTTTTATCTGCTGTTCTTCTTTTGATTTTCCTGTCATTGAACTTTGTGGAACAATTACGGCACACCTTGAATTCGGCAAAAGCGAATCAAGCAAATGCTCCGTAAAAGCGATTTCGTAAAGGCTTGGGTCTTTTTTTGTTCCTTGCGAATACGGAGGATTCAACATTCCAACGGTCGCTCTAAAATCCGTTTGAAGTTGTTTTGGATTTTTTATCAGAAAATCATCACAATGCAGATTGCTTTTTCCATCGCCGCGCAAAATCATATTTGTTGTAGCAACCGTGAACATATCAGGGCGAATCTCGATTCCAAAAAGTTGATTTTTGCGGATGTGTTGTTTTTCAGCATCGCTTTCGGATTTTGAAAGCATTGCGTGAAGAGCCGCAACCAGAAAACCTCCAGTTCCGCAGCACGGGTCAAAAATCCTGTCCGTTGTCTTCAAATCTAGCAAGTCGCAGAAAAGTTCTGTAATGTGCCGTGGAGTCAAAACGATTCCCAATGTCTGACCACTGCCGCCAGAGTAACGCATAAACTCACCGTAGAAGCGACCAAGATAATCTTCTGCGGAACGAGTGAACTTTATGGATTTATAAAGCTTCTCGTCCAAAAATTTCGCAAAAAATTTCAATGGTGTTTCTCCTAGCGTAGCGTTTTTCTCATTCAATTTTGTGCTGTCTTTTATGATTGCAAATTGAGAAAGAATTTTGTCTATTTTTGTTACAGGAGATAAATCCGTTCTCTTAAAGCTTGACTCAATCGCATTGTAGATTTTCTGCCCGTCTGTTACAAAATTATCCGCATTCAAAGAATCAATGCTGAAATTGCCGTTATCGCGTTCACGTAGAGCAAGCAGAATTCCTGAAACCACAAGCGGCTTTTCTTCGTCTTTCATATTGCCGTAGTTTCGCAAATGCTCGTGCAAAATTTTTGCGTCCGCCAAAATCTCTTCCAGTTCTTTTTCTTTATCACTTGATTCATTCAAAACATCGCGAAGATAATACTCATCAATGTTCTTTTCATTGAACGAAATAAAAGATTCAACATCTTCAAGCTTGTCAAACAAATTTTCCCGGTCATCGATAAAAAGCGGTGTCATACGGTGATTTTTAGCATTTCCAGAAATACCAAATGCATAAACTTTTTTGTAAGTTGTGTTCTGAATCAAATGCTTTGCATAAAACAGTGCCCCGTTCACCGCAAAATCCGTTACGTCTTTTGTTTCAAGGCTAATGAGTTTGTTTGAATCATATTTTACGTGATTTTCGAGTTTTGCCTTATCTTCAATTACCAAAATAAAATCTTTTACAACACCAACATACTCAGGAAATCCGACTTTGCCAGTTCCGCGCTTGCTTGCAGTTTTTAACGCTTCATCTATTTCTTTTATCGAACTTCCCTGCGCGTCCAGCTCTATACCTGCTTCTTTCAATAAATCGTGAACCCACAAATCTGTCTGAACTTCTTTCTTTGCCATATAAAACCCTTGTATAATTTTTATTTACTTAATTTTAAAAAGTATAAATAAAATGTACCTACAAGTATATATTGTATTAACTTTATTATAATTAGTATATATGATTTGTATGTAGATTTTCTCTGTTCTGTATGAAAATAAAAAATATGCAGGATTTAGAGATAAGAAATCGAGTTGCAGAAAATATAAGGAGTATTCGCAAATCTAAAAAACTCACTCAGTTTCAGTTGGCAGAAAAAGCAAATTTGTCTGAGGGAACCATAAAAAGCATAGAACTGGCTCATTCTTATCCAGAAGAGAAAACTCTTTCCCAAATTACTGATGCTTTAGAAATCGATGTTGTGAAATTATTTATGCCAGCAAGTGATTCTTTTAAAGAGAATAAAGAAAATGCCGCGAAATTGAAATCAGCGATTGCAAGCGATGTACGAAATTATGTTAATGAGGTTTTGAAAGAGTTTGAATGAACTCACTGCGTTAAGGATTGTAGGGGCGGCGAAGCCGTTTCTGAGCGAAGCGAAGGAATGAAGCCGAATGGCGGAACCCCGAAAAGCCTGACCGCCGCTTGCCGGCGGTAACGCCCGGCTTGTAAAAAAAATCCCCAAAACCCACTACAACTTCCATTTGAAATTTGATATACTGTAGCTTGAATCACTTTTGGAGCGAAAAATGGCTATCGATAAATACGAAATTGTAATCGGCTGTGAGATTCATACGCAGCTTTTGACTAAAACTAAGGCTTTCTGTGCTTGTGAGAACCGTTATGGCGGAATGCCGAACACTCGAGTTTGCCCGGTTTGTTTGGGCTTGCCTGGTGCTATGCCTCGAATTTCTAAGGGGTATGTTGAGCTTGGTGCGGTTGCGGGGCTTGCTCTCAACTGTGACATTGCTCGTTTCACAAAATTTGACCGTAAGCACTATTTTTACCCTGACTTGACAAAGGGCTATCAGATTACGCAGTACGATGTTCCTTTGTGTACAGACGGCTATGTTGATTTGCCGCTTTCTCACTTCCCGAAAGACGAGCAGGTTGGCGGAGCAAAGCATCGTCCTGTAAATTTCAAGGGAGAGCCATGTATCATCGATAACAAATACCGCCGGGTTCGAATCGAGCGAATCCATCTTGAGGAAGACGTAGGTAAGTCTCTCCACTTGCAGGGCGCACATTCTTATATTGACTACAACCGTTCTGGCACTCCGTTGATTGAGATTGTCACAAAGCCGGATATGTCCAGCCCGGAAGAAGCCGCTCTCTTCATGCAGACTGTTCAGGAAATTCTTCGTTATGTAAAAGTTACTGCAGGTAACCTCGAAGAAGGAAACATGCGCTGCGACGCTAACATCAACCTCAATGTCTGGGAAGACGGTAAGCTTTATCATACTCCGATTTCCGAAATCAAGAACTTGAACAGCTTCAAGGCAATCCGCGAGGCATGTACATACGAGGCAAAACGCCAGCTCGAAGAATTCCAGAATGACCGCCAGGAGTTCAACGCAGGTTTCAAAGTTACGATGGGCTGGGACGAGGCAAAAGGTCAGACTGTCGTTCAGCGAACAAAGAACAGCTTCGTCGATTATCGTTTCACTACTGAGCCGGATATCAAGCCTTTCAGCGTAAACGAGGAGATTATCGAACGTGCAGAAGGCCGTGTCGGCGAGCTTCCAGAAGCAAAACGCACCCGATTCAAGAAGGATTATGGCCTTAGTGACTTTGATGTTGAGACTTTGACAAATACCCGCGAGCTTGCACTTTGGTTTGAGGAAGCTGCTGAGGGTGCAAAAGATGTCAAAAAAGTCGCAAACTGGATTTTGGCTGAGCTTCTTGCTGTCCTCAATGAAAAGAATATTACAATCAGCGAAGTCAACATTAAGCCTACTCACATCACGGAGCTTGTTAACGCCATTGCCGATAAAAAAATCACTTCGGCGCAGGGCAAAGAGGTCTTCGCAAAGATGCTCGAATCTGGCAAAATGCCTGCCGAAATCATCAAAGAAGAAGGCATGGAGAGTGTCAGCGACACTGGTGCAATCGAAGCAATCGTTGATCAGGTTATCGCCGATAATCCAAAGGCTGTCGCTGACTTCAAGGGCGGAAAGACAAATGTTGTCGGCTGGCTCATGGGGCAGGTGATGAAGGCTTCAAAGGGTAAGGCAAATCCTGGCGTTGCAACCAAGCTTGTCACAGAAAAGCTGGCAAAACTGTAAGTATATTTGAAAATGGCTTGAAAGGGCTTGTCGAAACAGGGAAAGGGCATGGATAATATAATCTATGTCCTTTTTTTTCGGAGAAACGAAAAATAATACTTGACAAATGGGGGGGGGGTGACTGGTATAATTATATCAAGTAATATTTTATGGAGGTCAATATGAAAAAGATCCTTGGTATAATTATGTGTGTCACGCTCTCGCTGGGCTTCTTCTCGTGTAGTGACAGCAGTGATGATGGTGGAAGCAATTTGCCTTCTGCTACAGCGATAAGTGCAGATGTAGAGTCAAAAAATGCAGAAAAGGGTGGTTCTTATACAGAGACTCGTGAACTTGATTTGAGCAGCAATCCGTTGAGTGATGCGACTGTCGCAAAGTACAAAGAGGGGGATGATGTAACAGAATTTTTCCGCCAGAGCCGTGTTGATGCAAGCCGTGCCGCTGCAGATTCTGAGGATAAAGGTCTTGAAAATTTCAAGGCTATTCTTAAATCAATTACAAACATAAAAATCGAATTTGAAATTACCGCAACAACTCCTTCTGCAGACTGTTCTGTTATGATTACGGCAATTATTCCGCCGGAGGCTACGAAGAGCAAAAAGCCTTTTGTTCAGCTTGTAACTCAGGTAGAAGTTGGTAGTGGAGCTGGTAAATCAAGTATTGCACAAATTGAAGGTTTTTCAATTCCAACAGAGAATCTTAAAGGTCTCATTTTGAAAGGAAACAATGGCTCTGATGACGACGATGATGCAGTTTACTATGAATTTACCGAAGAAAATGGTGAGATTATCGTAAATGAGTATTATGTTCATACTGAGTACAGAAATGAAAAGCCTCATGCTACATATAAATACAATAAAATAACAGGCGAATTAAAGGAAATTGTAGATTCTGAACATGGTGATGCTATGTCTTCTGCAATGTCTTCTTTGGGTATGTCTTTGCATCTTGTTATGATTGATAATCAGTATTATATCTATAACATGGTGGTGTCTCGCTCTGCAGGTAAAGACTTGGATTCAACTTTCTCATGGAGCCTGGATATAAACGAAACCGTAAAAGGTGAAAATGAGAAAACAGGTGTTTCAATTCCAATGGCTATGGTGACAGGCGGAATGAGTGTTGAGATTAAAACAACAAGTGCAGGAGCCTTTACTGGCGCAATGGTATCAAATGCAAAATTTGCTTATACATCAGAATTCAAAAACGAAATGCTCAAAGCAATGGGGCTTGACATGAGTAATGTCCCTCCGCAGTATAAGGAAATTGCTGAAAAAGAAATGGCTGAAGCAAAAAAACAAATGGATGAGATGTATAAAGATATGTCGACTAGTGAAACTTCAGACATTACAGGCGTCTATGTGAATAATAAAGGTGTTTTGACGGTTAATGGCAAAACTGTAAGTACTTCAACAGGGCCTGACTACGATGATGAATCTGGAAAAATGCTCATCAAAACAAAAACCGATGTAGATGAGTTCTCAAATGGCAAAGCTTTCTATGACGGAACAAACCTCTACTTCGGAGAAAGTTTCGAGAAGGTCAGCAAATTGCCAGAAGTTGACCCGTATTCACATTATTGGTAATCTCCTCCTTTGATTTTTCACAGGCTGCCAGACGGAGTATTGCTTCAAAACTGGCAGCCTGTTTTTTTTCTTCTTTTAATATCTTTTATTTTTTGATATAATTCTTCTAAATGTTAGAATTTTTGAATCTTCCAAAAGAAATATATTCTCGCTTCGGCACAATCAAGCGTGCGCGCAAATGCTTTTTGTACACGGCAAAGGGCATCCGCCTTACCGACCTTTATCAGGAAGGCGGCCGGGCGCTTTTGGGCTGGGGCGGCTCTGTTTTTACCGTGCTCAAAAATGTCCTGGAGCGCGGAATCACGGGCTCATACTTCACTGACTTTTCTTCCCCATGCGGGCGCGAGAGAAGCCAGCTGGACAGGGCTGTTTCTGCTCTTTTTGGCGATGAGCGTGTCGCATTCACTTTTTCTGATAAGCAGGCTGCTCTTGAAATCGGTCTTCATTTTTCAATTCAGTCAACTTCGTTTTGGAAACCCTGGAATAACGCGAATGTAGATCCGCGTACAATTGACAGTATTGTTTTTGCTCCTCCCTTTCCCTGGACGAGTGACATCTATATTCTGGCTGTCAAAAAAGATGCGATAAAATTCCTTGCTCTCGACGAGGAAGGTCTTAAAGCTCAGATAGAAAAATTTGTTACAAGATACAAGGCCTATCCAGGCGAAAGTTTTCTTTCGGCTCCAATCTGTGCGGCTTTAACCCGCTCAATCTACGACCTGGTCAAAGCCCTGCAGGAGCGCGAGGAAAAGCACTGGTTCATCTACGACCAGATTATTTCAAAATACTGGGAGCGAAAAGGTCCTTATCTTTTCCCGAAAGTTCCTGAGTCAGAATATCAGGCTTTTGTCCTTCACTGTCTTGATTGCCACCTGGTAATCAGCCCGGACTACAATCAGCCTTCAATCGTGCCTTTCGGTGCTGATAAAGGGAACTTCGCTTTGCTTAAAAACAAACCCTTCGATTTTTAGGGAGCAGGGGATGAGCGAAAGTGAAATCATCTTCTTTATAATAAAACTTTTTCTCGGCGGAGTGATTGCCTTTCTTGCGATTATGCTCTGGAGCCGCACAAGGGATTTTTCCTGGATGTTCCTTGTTCTGGCGGCTGTTACCGGTTATTCTTCACTTGTCTTTGACCTGCTTTTAAAGCTTGGTTTCGTGACTTCCCGCCTCATCAATGTCCTCGGAAATGAAATTCCCCTTGTCCAGCTACTGCTTACAATCATTCCGAGTCTATTTGTGATTATTGCCTTTATCCTGATGCTGATAAAAACAGGGAAAAAATAATGACGACGACAGAATTCTGGAAATCTTATCTTAAAGCAACGAATCAAAAAGAAGAAAATGCCCTTTATTCAGGCGAGCTTGTTTTTGAGGATTCGGGCTTTACCGGGCAGACTCAGCTTTCTCTTGTCCTTTCCGGTGCAAAAACAGCCACTTTTACTCCCCTTGATGTCATTGAAATCAATTTGGAGCCGGTGCCATCGCGAGGGGAAGTTTACGTCGTGCTTGATTCAAAGGAAGAGCCTTGCTGCATTATCGAGCTGACTGACGTAAATATCGTTCCCCTCAATGAAATTCCCTGGGATTTGGCCCGCCGTGACGGTGAGAACGAAAATCTTTCTGACTGGCAGGATAAAATGCGTGAATATCTTGAGGACGAGGCTGACCTTTGCGGATTTGAAGCCCGCGAGGATTCAAAAATCGTCTGTGAAATCTTCAAAGTAATTTATAAAAAATAAGGAGGACTTATGTCTAATTCATCAGAACTTAGAATTCTTCCGGTGATTGCAAACATTTCGGTTGGAATCATGCTTGCTGTTGGCGGAATCTGGGCCTTGCAGGGCGGGGGAGACTTCGGCTGTCAGGCAATCAAAAGCATTTTCAGCGGAGACCTGAGGAAAATCCTCGTGCTGGTATTCGGTGGAATCGAGCTGCTTTCTGGAATTTTCATCATTCTCCAGCTTTTCATCGGAGACAGAATCGGAACTTTCAGCCGCATTCTCAAACTGATTGTAATTATCGTCTGGATTGCTGCGATTGTTCTTTCTGACTTCTTTGGTGCCAAAGGCCTTTTCAACAATGGAATCAATCACTTTTTGAGCTGGCTTTACACCTTCGCAACCCACCTGATTATTCTCGTGGCTCTTTTGATTACACGCTCTTAATTTTTATGCTTTTTATGCCGGATTTTTTCCGGCTGCAAAAAAAATCCCGCCGGAGTAAATCCAGCGGGTTCATTCAATTGAGTAAATTGAATTAGTTGGCTGCTTTTGGAGCGCCAGCATTTGCAGGAACTACAGAAATCTTCTTTGTAACGAAGCCTGAGCGGTAGCAACGAGTGCATACTGTCAAAGTCTCTGTACGTCCGAAATCTTCTGTCTTTACCTTGATGAGGTTTGGTCTCCAAGTGTGGCGTGTGTGGTTGTATGACTTACTAACTCGGTTGCCGTGCTGAGAGCCTTTTCCGCAAATATCACAAATTCTAGACATGATTGTACCTACCTAAAATTAAATACTAATTAAGTTCGAATATTATATGAAAATCGGGGATTAGTGTCAATAAGTAGGGAGAGGGATTTCAAAAAAATCAATTTAAATCGCCGGCAGGCTAAAAGCTCGCTTTGGGGATTTTAAGGGGCTGGCCCCTTAGGAGAGGGGGTAGCCCGTAACGAAGTATGGGCGCAGGGGGAGACTTCTCCCTTCCTTCATGATATAATTTTTTTATCTATGAAAAATCGTTTGAAGGTGTCTGTTGTTTTTCTGCTGCTGCTCTTGTTTATTCTTTCCTGTTTTTATTTTTTTTACCTGGTTTCGCTGGCCCTGGGCCGCAAAGATCTTTCGGCTACTAGCGCAAAATCCTGTCAGCATCATGTGCTGATTCTTGGTGAGTCCGAGGATGAAAACTTTTTGACCAGCATTTACAAGGGCGCCCAGTCTGTCAGTGGCGCTTACGACTGCGTGGTTGAGCTTTATGTACCCAAAACTTACTCATCTGACAAAAATTTACAGTCCCTCTTTAATTTCGCTTCTTTTATCAATCCTGACGGCATAATCATCTGTATTCCGGAAATGCCTGGAAACATTGAGCTGCCCCTTAACATTCAGGGAAAGCTGATTCCGCTTGTAACCCTGTCCCAGTATCACCCGGAACTTCCTCAAATTTCTTTCATCGGTACCAACTATTCTGAGCTGGGACGAAAGATTGCCCAGGAAAGCTCGGATTATCTTTCCGGCAGGGGGCGGATTGCCATCATCAACATTGCTGAGGACAGCGGCACCAATTACAGTACCCTCATGAACAGCCTTTCGAACGCCCTTTCCCTTCATTCTGACATAAAAACTTCCGTGCTCGACTTCAACACTTCCGGCAGCATCAGTTCCTCTGTTGCCGACATAAAAAAGCTGATCATGCAGGAATCTTTTGACCTTCTGGTCTGCCTCACGACCGAAGATACAATCAGAATCGCCCAGCTTGTCACGGAAATCCACAAGGATGGAAAAATCGGCATAATCGGTTTTGGTGACGGCGAGGTTCTTGAGACTTACCTCAGCAAGGGAACTGTGACCGAACTCCTTTCAATTGATTCTGAGAAAATCGGGCGTACTGCAATGAAGGAACTTTTTGAGTATATCAGGCGGGGCTACGCAAACAATTACATTGCGGCTGACGTAAAAGTCAGAAGGAGCGGCCAAAAATGAGAATTCCTTTCAAAGGCAAAAGTATCCGCTGGCGAATCATGTTCTGTGTAATTTCAGCGGTAGTCTTTATGACCCTCTATCTTCTGGTCATCATTTTTCTTAATCAGCGCATGATTGAGAGGCTGGGAGAATCCTATCAGACTAACACCCAGCTGACGGAAATTTCGACTCAGCTGGGAAACATGGAAAAATCGCTGGAAAACTACATAGCCTACCGCACTTTTGAAAGCATCGATTCCTTTTATCATTTTCAGGCGGCCAGCGAGGAATTGATTTACTGGTTTCCTGAGTCTCCATCGACGGACAAGGTTCTGCAAAAGGAATACGTCGTAAAACAGCTGATTATGACCTTGTATTCCTTTGGAAAATATGCGGTTGTGGCCCAGCGAGCAAACAATGAGTACAAGGCCCAGGACAGCTATAAAAAATGTCTCGTCTGCTATGATATGCTTCAGGGCCAGATTGAGGAATTGAACATCCTGCTCATGAGGCGAAATGCTGACGTTTACTCCGAAAACCGGGGACGGCTTCTTATCCTGACCCAGCTCAGTTGCGCCCTGCTTTTTGTCTTCTTTATATTGGTTTTCATCCTCGTTTATATGTCGGTCACGGCAATTACCAAGCCTCTTTCAGATATTTCTTCGGTTGCCCTTAGGATTGCCCAGAAGGATTTTGAAGTTCCTCTTTTCAATAACAATGATTCTACGGAAATCGGAACCATCTGCCGGGCTTTTGACCGCATGACAATCAGTATCCGTGAATACATCGACCAGATTTGGGAAAAGGCGGCCAAAGAAACCGAACTCCGCGAAAAGGAACTTGAAGCCAGGGAACTTTATGCGGCGGCTCAGCTGAGGGCCCTGCAGAATCAGATTAATCCCCACTTCCTTTTTAACACCCTCAACACCGGAGCCCAGCTTGCAATGATTGAGGGCGCGGACAAAACCTGCTATTTTATGGAGCAGGTCGCTGATTTCTTCCGCTACAACATAAGTCAGAAGGGGCAGGCTGCTACGATTGACGAAGAACTTGCCCTGATTGATAACTTTGTGTACATTATGAAAGTCAGGTTCGGAGAGAGGTTCGAATTCGTCAAGAATGTCTCGAACGAAAAACACCTGCAGCTCTTGCCGCGAATGATTTTGCAGCCTCTGGTTGAGAACTGCATCAAGCATGGCTATAACGGCACGAAAATCCGTGTGGAGCTTTCTGTTGAGCCTGAACTTTATATGACAAAAATTTCTGTATCTGACAACGGGTCTGGATTTGACCCGGAACTCAAAAAAACTCTGCTGAGCTTAAATCCGGAAGAAAAATCTGCTTCCGCTCAGTTTGATTCTGAAAAGCAGGTTTCTAAAAGTGCTGAAGGAAACGGAACCGGTCTTGTGAACGTAATTTCCAGACTCAGATTGTATTTCCACAGGTACGATGTATTTGATATTCTTGATAACGAGGGCGGCGGAACTAAATTTTTGCTGAGGATTCCAAATGTATAATATTTTACTGACTGATGATGAACAAATAATGGTAGATTCTCTCACTTTTATCCTGAATAAGAATTTTTCCGAGCAGGTAGGAATTTTTTCTGCAACCAGCGGCACTGAGGCTCTTGAAATCGTAGCAAAAAATCAGATTGACATCATCTTCATGGACATAAATATGCCGGGCCTTAACGGATTGGAAACCGTCCGCTACATAATGCATTCAAAGCCTGACACGGTGGTCATTATCCTTTCGGCTTTCGATGAATTTCAGTATGCCCAGGAAGCCGTAAGTCTGGGGGCTTTTAAATACCTGACCAAGCCTGTCAACCGAAATACCGTCATTGATACTGTTCGTGAGGCCATGTCTGCGGTCGATAAAAAGAGGGGCCAGCTTTCCACGGAAGTTGAGCTCCACAAAAAACTAGACTTAGTTTCGCCAATGGTTGAGAGTGATTTCATTTATTCAGCGGCTTTTGGCGGCGACAATGATGTTTCTGACTATTTTTCTTATTTTGAAATCGAAGACTGCGTCTGGTGCTTCTGCATCCTTGAAATTCCAAACGCGGAGAGCAAAAAACTTCTGGAAATTTACACAAAAATCCGCAACATCCTTACTCCCAAGGCCCACTGCATAATCGGCTCCTTCATGATGAACAGAATCGCCATTTTCTTTTATTTTCCGTCAAAAATGTACAAGAATGGCGACAGCTCTGTAATCAGCGAAAACATCAAGGCCTTGTACAACCTTCTTTCGATTCAGATAAAGTCTGGAATCAGGGCCGGGGTCAGCAAAATCGAACTTTCTCCGGCTGCGACAGGTTCCGCCTACAACAAGGCTCTTGAAATGCTGAACGCCGTCTCAGAGCAGGGCGGAATCATTTTCGCGGACGAATGGGTCGAGCATCAGGAAGAAAAAAAGGGTTCCGGCGAGATTGCAGAAAAGATTTTTGCCAGAATCAGGGCAGGCGATGCGGGCGGCCTGCAGGCTTTCATCGGAAAGTATTTTGAAGCCCTTCAAAAAAAGCATGACAACATCGATAAAATCAAGAATTCCCTCTTCGAACTTATCGTCAATGCCAGGAATATTGCCACTGAAGTTGACCCTTCCTATCACAATGAAGGTTTTGACAATGCCTTTTCGGTTTTGAGCAAGGAAAACGACATGGCCCGGCTGGAACTTTTTGTGCGTAACCTCTGCACAGAGTCTGCGGCCACAGTCCTTGAGGCTTCATTGCGGGCTTGCAATCCGATTATTGAAAAGGCCTCTGCCTTTATTTCAGAGCATCTTTCGGAAAATATTTCCCTTGAGGATACGGCCCAGGCTGTAAACGTAAGCGCTTTTTATTTGAGCAAGCTTTTTAAAGAAGAAAAGAACGTGAATTACGTCACTTACGTCTCGGATGCCAGAATGGAAAAGGCCCGCATGCTCTTAAAGGACAATTCCCTGAGCATAAAAGAAATCAGTGCGGCGGTCGGTTTTAATGACCAGAACTATTTCAGCCGCACTTTCAGAAATAAGTTCGGCATGACGCCAACGGAGTTCCGCGATGCAGCACAAAAATAAAAAGTCTTTTTTCTCATTATTTCTCCTAATTTTGATTACCTTCTGTTTTTTTTCATGCAGGCGAATGGAAATTTCTTCCCGGGATTCAGAAAAATCTTCCGGTGAGGCTCCAAAACTTTGCATAGGCTTTTCAATAGACACCCTTGCCCTGGAACGATGGCAGCGCGATCTGGATATTTTCATGAACCGGGTCAAGGAACTTGGGGCAGACGTAATCGTTCAGAATGCGGGAAACAGCGTAGACATTCAGAACAAGCAGCTTCTTTATTTGATGGAGAGGAAGGTTGATGCGGTTGTCGTGCTTGCAAAAAAACGTGATTCGCTGACTGACATTATCCAGAAAATCAAGGCCAAAGGAATTCCTGTGATTTCTTATGACCGCCTCATCACCGATGCAGACATAAGCATGTATATTTCCGTAAATACAGAGAGGGTAGGCGAGCTGATGGCAAAACGAATGCTTTCCCAGGAAGTCGGAACTGACTGGTACTGTATTCTTGGCCCGGAAGATGATTTCAACATGATTCTCCTGCAGCAGGGAATAAAATCTGCCATCCGTGATAAAAAAGTGAAGATTCGGGGAACTTACTACACTGAAGGCTGGAATTACGACCTTTCTTACCAGGAAGCCGTTAAAATCGTTACGGGAAGCAAAATTCCGGACGCAATCATCTGCGGAAACGACGCTCTTGCAGGCAGCGTGATTCAGGCGATTGCTGATTATTGCCCGGACAGGCATGTCGCTATTTGCGGTCAGGATGCTGATATTGCCGCCTGCCAGAACATTGTTCGGGGCCTCCAGTCCTTTACCGTTTACAAGCCGATTACCTCGCTTGCCGAGCAGGCCGCAGACTATGCAGTTCTTCTTGCAAAGGGCGAAAAAGTCGAAGACATTGTCCGAAGCGGAAAGACCATCAATAATGGTTTTGCTGAAATTCCGGTCGTCTGGCTTGAGCCAAAGATTGTCACTAAGGACACGATTGATTCCGTTGTTGTAGGCTCAGGCTTCCACACTCACGGTGAAATTTACAAGTAGCACAAATCTTAGTACAAAAAATTCTAGAAAGAATGGCAAGAAATTCTAGTTTTATATCGAAATTTAACACAAAATAGCAAAAATTTGAAAAAGATGGGCGAAAATCCTCCCTCTTGATAATGTAGAATTAAACCATCAAAACAAAAAGCGTCCACGGATTTTAATCCTGTTCGCTAAATTCTAATTATTTCATAAAGGGGGAAACCTATGAAAAAAATTATTGCTGTATTGCTTGCAGGCCTCATGCTCGCTCCGAGCGTATTTGCTGCAAAGAAAATCTCGAAGAAAACACCAATCGGTGTTTCAATGCCAACAAAAGACCTTCAGCGCTGGAATCAGGACGGTGCTAACATGAAGGCTCAGCTCGAAAAGGCTGGCTACAAAGTAGACCTTCAGTATGCTGCAAACGACATCCCAACACAGGTATCACAGGTTGAGAACATGATTACTGGTGGATGCAAAATCCTCGTAATTGCTGCTATCGATGGTTCTTCACTTTCAAACGTTCTTGAAACAGCACGCAAAAAGAAGGTTCAGGTTATCGCTTATGACCGCCTCATTATGGATTCAAAAGCAGTTTCTTACTATGCTACATTCGATAACTACAAAGTTGGTACAATCCAGGGTGACTACCTCGTTGACAAACTCGGCCTCAAGAGCCGCTCAGCTTCTGACCCAGTTTACATGGAGTTCTTCACAGGTGATCCAGGCGACAACAACATCAACTTCTTCTTTGGTGGCGCTATGGACGTTCTTAAACCATACCTCGACAAAGGCGTAATCGTTTGTCCTTCTGGCCAGACAGCAAAAGCTCAGGCTGCTACTCTCAACTGGTCAACAGAAGAGGCTCAGAAACGAATGGAGAACCTCATCACAGCTAACAAATACGGTCCAAAAGGCACAAAACTTGACGCTGTTTACTGTTCAAACGACTCAACAGCTAACGGTGTAACAAACGCTCTCCTTTCAGCTGGATATACAGCAGAGGACTTCCCAATCATTACTGGTCAGGACTGTGATATCATCGCTGTAAAGAACATGCTCAAAGGCACACAGGCTATGTCTATCTTCAAAGATACACGTACACTTGCTGCTAAAGTTGTTGAGATGGTTGACGCAATCATGAACGGTAAAAAACCAGTTGTAAATGATACAAAAACTTACAACAACGGTACAGGAATCATCCCATCATTCCTTTGTGAGCCAGTTTACGGTTCAAAAGACAACTACAAAGAATTGTTGATTGATTCTGGATATTACACAGAAGCTCAGCTCAAATAGTTGAACTAAAGTGACTTCGGGGCTGTCAAAACACAATTCTGGCAGCCCTTTTTTTTCAAATGATCAAAAACTAAAAAAAGAGGGGTTCCAATGGCTAAGACATTATTGGAAATGAAAAATATCACCAAGTTGTTTCCTGGCGTAAAGGCACTTGATAACGTAAATCTTACTGTTGAAGAAGGTGAGATTCACGCAATCTGTGGTGAAAACGGAGCCGGCAAATCAACCTTGATGAATGTTCTGAGTGGAATCTATCCATATGGAACATATAGCGGTGATATTGTTTACGATGGCGAAGTTTGTAAATTCCAGACGATTAAGGACAGCGAGGCAAAAGGAATAGTCATCATTCATCAGGAACTCGCACTTGTTCCTCTCCTGACGATCGGAGAGAACATGTTCCTCGGAAACGAACGGGGAAGCAAAGCAAAAATTAACTGGTCGGAGACATTTGACAAAGCCGATGAGCTTTTGAAAATGGTCGGCCTTAAAGATTCATCAAAAACTCTGATTAAAGACATTGGTGTCGGAAAACAGCAGCTTGTAGAAATTGCAAAAGCGCTTGGTAAGCATGTAAGGCTTCTTATTTTGGACGAGCCTACGGCATCATTGAATGAAATAGAATCAAAACACCTTCTTGACCTTATGCTTGAGTTCAAGAAGCAGGGAATGACTTCAATCATCATTTCACATAAGTTGAACGAAATCTCTTATGTAGCAGACAAGATTACAGTCATCCGTGACGGTACTTCCATCACTTCCCTTGATAAACAGAAAGATAGTTTTACAGAAGATACAATTATTTCGGCTATGGTAGGACGAAGCCTTACCGACCGATTCCCAAAACGTGAGCCACATATCGGCGACGTTTGTTTCGAAGTCAAAGACTGGTGCGTAGATCATCCTGTATTTGACGGAATTAAAGTCTGTGACCACATCAACTTCAACCTGCGAAAGGGCGAGGTTCTTGGAATTTCAGGACTTATGGGCGCTGGCCGAACAGAGCTTGCAATGAGCCTCTTTGGCCGTTCTTATGGAACCAACATCCGCGGTCACATTTACATGAACGGAAAGGAAGTTTCATTCCCTAACGTTAAGTCTGCAATCAAAGCCGGACTTGCCTATGTAACCGAAGACCGAAAGGGTAACGGTTTGATTCTTACCGAGTCAATCTGTAAGAACACAACTGCCGCAAAACCGGAAAAGATTTCAAAGCACTGGGTAATCGACTTCGACAAGGAGCGACAGTATTCAGAGCACATGGCTGTAGAAATGCACACTAAATGTGCGACAGTCATGGAAAATGTCGGAAACCTTTCTGGCGGAAACATGCAGAAGGTCCTTCTTGGAAAGTGGCTTTTTGCTGAACCGGACATCCTGATTCTGGATGAACCGACCCGTGGTATTGACGTTGGTGCAAAGTATGAAATTTACTGTGTCATCAACCGAATGGTAGCAGAAGGAAAATCTGTAATCATGATTTCTTCTGAGATGCCTGAAATTTTGGGCATGTGCGACCGAATCTACGTCATGAACGAAGGCCGCATGGTTGCCGAAATGGACGGACGAAGTGCAACTCAGGAAAAGATTATGACAGAAATCATCAATTCTGGTAAAAGCGACAATTTAGGAAAAAATGGAGACTAGTATGGAAAACACAAATAAGTTAACCTCATCCTTGAAAGCTGTTTTCAAGGGTAACACAATGATTTTCGTCCTTGTAGGCGTAATGCTTCTTTTTGAAGTTTTGATCGGCATTAAAACAGAGGGTGTTGCCTCTTTGTTTGCTCCGGCAAATATCACAAACATTATCCGCCAGAATGCTTATGTAGTTATTCTTGCTACAGGTATGCTTCTTTGTATCTTGACCGGTGGTAACATCGATTTGTCTGTCGGCTCTGTAGTAGCCCTAGTTGGTGCTCTTGCAGGTGTCTTCATTGTAAATCTGGGAATGCCTATCTGGCTTGCAATCTGTCTTTGTCTTATCATTGGTACATTGATCGGTGCTTTCCACGGCTTCTTCATCGCTTTCGTTCACATTCCGCCATTCATTACGACTTTGGCCGGTATGCTTCTCTGGCGCGGTGTTGCGACAATCGTTCTTGACGGTAAACCAATCGCTCCGTTCCCACAGAAATATCTGAACCTTTTCGAAAGCTTCCTTCCAAACGCAGGTGAGCTTACAGAAGCAAATGAACTTGAGGTTTTCGGTGAAATCGTAGACAAACACGTTTTGATTATCACAATGATCATAACATTGATTTGTGTAATCGCTTACATCGCAATGGAAATTGTCAGCCGCCAGAAGAAAATTAGAAACGGCTACACAGTTTCTTCAAAGAGCTCTTTCATTGCAAAGATTGCCCTTCTTTCTGTAGTAATCGTGCTCTTGGGACAGTTCCTTGCCCGTGACCGTGGTCTTCCAGTAATCCTTATCCTGCTCGGTGTCATCATCGCAGCTTATGGTTACTTCACACAGAATACAGTTCCTGGCCGCTACCTCTACGCAATCGGTGGTAACGAAAAGGCAGCCCGACTTTCTGGTGTAAACACAAACAAAGTAATGTTCTTTGCTTACACAAACATGGGCTTCATTTCAGCAGTTGCAGCTCTTGTTACAATCGCACGATTGAACTCAGCTCAGCCAACAGCTGGTCAGAACTACGAAATGGACGCTATCGCTTCCTGCTTCATTGGTGGTGCTTCGGCTTACGGTGGAACAGGTACAGTTTCTGGTGCCGTAGTTGGTGCTATCTTCATGGGTGTATTGAACAATGGTATGTCAATCCTCGGTGTTGATATGAACTGGCAGCGTGCCGTTAAAGGTTTGGTCCTTTTGCTCGCAGTACTCTTTGATGTAATGTCAAAGAAGAAGAAGAGCGGGAAATAAAAGGAAGATTTAAGCTGATTTCAGCTGCGGCTTCCAAAACAATTTTTTCATGTTGGGGTTCCCGGGTGGGAACCCCTTTTTTGTCACTCAAAAGATTGCCGGGGCACGCCCGGCAATGACAATAAGATGTCATTAGTCATTATCAGGCTTGACCCGATAATCTTACTGCTATTTTCCCTGCAAGTTTGGGATTACGAATTTTGCTTCGTCACCGGAATTTGCAGTAAAGGTTAGGAGTTTTGTTTCAGCATCAGTTGCAACGCTTCCAACCTTGATGTTCTTAGCAACATACAGGCCTTTTTCTGTAATGAAAGTAAGGCTTGTAACTTCTTTTCCGACAAGAGCGTGCTGAGGATAATAATCTTTGTCTTTCGGTGCTTTGAATCCAATCTGGCTTTTGCCCCAGAAGATGTTGCTCAAAGTTGTAAGACCGTAAGATTTTCCTTCTGCGCTTGTTGCGACGATTGCTTTCAATGCACTTAAAACCTGTTCACTCGTTCCTGCATCCGTAATTTTTTCGGCTTTGTCTGCCTCATCGCTGAAAGTGAGCTTTGTCACCTTGCCGGCGTTATTTGGATCATCTACATAAATTGTGATTGCCGGAGAGAAGTCGTGGTGAGCTTCACCGGCGGCAATCGTGACGTAAAGATTTTTGATTTCTTTTGCCTCGCCCACGATTTTACCTGCAGAAACTTTTCCGTCAATGACAGAAAGTTCTTTGTAATAAGCCGGCTCGTCTTTAAGAAGATAGTAGCTGTAATCAGCACTTTGGAAGAGATTCTGTTTTCCTTTGTAGCGGATTGTGCTTGCCCCTCGTCCCGTGGTCGTGATTTCAAATGAGGCTGTGTCATCGGTGATTTTATTTCCTGTGAGAGAAGAAAGTGAAGCTTTTGCAATCTTTACAGGATAGGTGATACCGCGTGTTGTTGCTTCTGATGCTGTGGTCTGTGTGTGGTAAGTTCCATAAGACATGTTCCCTGCTGCCGCTTTTGTTGTTGCAGAGCTGTATGCGTCAAATTCGATGGCCTCTTCCTTAAAGAAGGTTTCAAAAGGAATGTTTACGAGTGCGTAAGAATATTCTGCCATATCTGCAAGGTTTTCCTCGACGAACAGTTTGATTACATTCTCAATCATTTCAGAATCTGCGTCGTTGGGAATACCTGCTGCAAGCCAGAAGGCATATTCACCGCTCAATGCTGACTGAAGGTCGTTGATGTTTGAGCCGTAGCGGAATTCGATGTGGTATGTTTTTTCCGGTGTATCCGGGCAGAGAAGGAGGTATTTGTACTCTCCGGCATTTTCTTCTTTTGCCTTGTAAACCGCACAGTCGAAGCTTGTTGACTGGCCTTCTTTAAACATTGACGGGAAGAGGGCGTGCCAGTCGTCGTTTTTTCCCATGTGTGATATTCCCAGATATTCGTAAGTGTAGGTGTTTGTTCCCTCGCTTAAGCTGTATTTTCCATCTGAGGTTACTGCGAAAGTGAGCAGGCTGTTTTCCGGGTGCAGCTCGCAGTTAAAAAGACCAGCCGCTTTCTGCTCTGCACTGAGATTTTTTCCGTAAGTCGGGCCACTGATTGAGGATTTGAGCATTTTTGCCGTTGCTTCGGCTGCTTCACTTCCGATAAGGGGAGTGATGTATTTGAGCCATGTTGAGTCATATTCTGATTTCAAGATTGTTGGTGCAAAAAGACCTTTGTAAGTGCGGCTTTTTCCTGGACCTGCGAGGTCTTTAAATGCTGTCTCGGTGATTTTTACGGATTTTGTTGATTCAAGGACAGAATTGATTCCTGTGATGAGGATTTTTGCCTCGCTGTCTTTTGAATCTTTTGATGAAAGCACTTTTTCTGCTTTTTCAAGATTTGATTTGAGGGAAGAGAGGGAAGAGTCGGCTTCAAGATAGGCGTTTGCCTTGATGATTGCTTCGTTTAAGTCACTGATGCTGGAAGATGTAAGCTGATCAAGGTCCTGACTTGTTTTTTTGTCATCATCATCATCGCTGGAGCATGATGTGAAACCGAATGAAGCCGCAAGCAGTAAGGCTGTTAATGCGGCTGAAAGAACTTTTAATTTTTTCATAAAAACTCCTTTTTTTGAAATATTAGCACTTGCTAACGGGAGTGAATTTATTCTAATATATGTAATATGTCAATTACTTTCTTTGAAAATTATTTAAAATTATTGAAAAATAACTTATCTTTTGCTAATTTTTTGTATATGAAAAAGTTTCTTGCCTCTTCTTTGAGTTTTATGCTTTTTTCTGTCTTTCTTTCTTCATGCAGGCAGAGTAAATCCTTCGATACTTTCAATTCGATGAACACATATATGACCGTGCAGGTCTTTTCGTCAAATGCAAATAAGGGAGAGAAAGCCTGTTCTGCCGTAAAAGAAGAGATACTGAATCTTGAGAGGATTCTTTCAACTACAATCGAGGAAAGTGATGTCTATAAAATCAACCATTCATCTCTCAAAGCGACTTTGGCCCACAAGCCTGTTCAGGAACTTCTTGATTTTTCATCAATTATGTACGGGAAAACTCAGGGCCTTTTCAATCCGGCTCTTTATCCCCTGATACGGGAATGGGGCTTTACCAGCGAAGAATACAAAATCCCTGAGCAGAAACGCATAGATCAGCTTCTTTTGCTGACGGATTTTTCAAAAATTTCAATGCTTCCATCAGAATCAGCAGAAATGCCGGTCTCAGTTTTTGCAGAAGAGGGGATGCAGATTGATTTCGGAGCTATTGCCAAGGGATATGCGGCTGACATGGCAGTAAAAGTTCTTGCTGAGCATGGAATAAAATCAGCGTTACTGGACTTGGGCGGAAATATTCAGGCTCTTGGAAAAAAGCCGGACGGCTCCCTCTGGACTGTCGGGGTAAAATGTCCCTGGGACACGGAAAAAGTCGCCTGTGCCCTTAAAATCGAGTCAAAAGCCGTTGTTACCAGCGGCGGTTATGAGCGTTTTTTCACTGGCGAGGACGGAAAGACTTACATCCATATTTTTGACCCCAGAAGCGGAAGGCCTGCCGAAAGTGATTTGGATAGCGTTACGATAGTCTGCCCGAAAGGAATCTATGCCGACGCCCTCAGCACTTCGCTTTTTGTCATGGGAAGGAATGCCGCCCTTGATTTTTGGAAGTCCCTGGGCGATTTTGATTTTATATTGATTACTAAAGAGCGTGAAATTCTTTATTCTAAAGGACTTTCTTCCTATATAAAGCTTATTTTCCCGTTTGAAAAGGTTACCCTGGTGGAAGACTGAAATCCTCTTCAGTTCAGGCTTTCCTTTGCCCTCTGAAAAATGTTTCCCTTGGCCTTTATGAATTTGTCGCTCATGCCCTTATAGTAAAGCAGGGTCAGGGCCAGGATTGAATCTTTTGGCGGGCGGAGTGAAACCGCGCACTGGCTTAAGGCACTGACAGCCGAAAGTCTCAGGGATTTTTGAAGGGCACTTACGAAGGCTCCCTCAGTTACGGAAACGTTCCATATTTTGAAAAGGACTTTTCCCTCCGGCACGAGAATTGTAGAAATCAGTATGAAAATCCAGAGTGAAATGTGGGGAAGAAGGAGGATCTTTCGCTTGCAGAATTTTTGTGCGGCAAGGCTTAAGACAAGGGCGGTTGCAAGAATGGCTATGTTCTTTATGAAAAAAATGGAAGCGGCTGCAAAAAGAATTGCCAGGGCAAGAAGAATCTGAAGGAATGCCGACTTTTGATTCTGACTTTCAACTGCTTGCTCGATGTCGATTTTAGCAAAAGATGTTTTTTCTGAATCCTGGAATTTTAAGCTGAAAAAGGCCGTGAGGATGCCGCTTGCCGTATTGAAAATCAGTATGGGGCCGAATAAGGCAAAAGTTCCGCTTCCAAGATAAAGGGCGCAGCATAAAATCTGGACCAGGGCGCTTATTCCGGCTCCGAAAACTGAAATTCCGTAGACTGAAAGTAATTTTTCACCGCTTTTGCGGTTAAGGCCAGAAAGCAGGTACATGAAAATGCCGCTTGAAATGCTCTGGGCCAGGGAAATAATGAAAAAGGGCGAAAATAGGGTTCCGCTCATGAGGGAGGCCGCAATCGCTTTAATCAGGCAGAGAAGGGCAAAGGGGGCGAATGGAATTTTCAGGGCCATTAAGACCGCTATGTTTCCAAGACCCAGCCTGAAAAATGGGACTGTCCTCGGAAGAATCATTTCGATGTAGGAAAAAAGAAGGGTAAGGGCTGCAAAATAGGCTACAGTTTTTTTATTTTGTGAGGGCATCGAATTCTCCTTCTTCATCTTCCAGAGTGATGATTACATTGTTGGGAAGGCAGACAAGGGGTGAATCCCAGCCCTGATGCACGCAGATTTTGTTGGGGCAGGGAGAGTCGATTATGCGGATTCTACCATCCTTGATTTCGAATGTCGTGATTCCTATTGCTCCCTGAACCTTGTAAATGCCGTTTGCCTTTGCAGAATACTCATATTCACTGTCGTCAGCGCGGACATGGACTTTTGCTCCCCTGCGGAAAAGATTTTTGGCCGTAAGAAAGGCGCCGAGGGCTGTAAATAGAAAAATAAATGCAAAATCCAGCGGACGAAGACGTTTCATGAAAAGAATTATACAGACTTGCTCTTTTTCTGCCTATGGGAAAATCAGGGGCAGAACTTCGATTCAGAATCTTATTCGAAGCAGCCGTGAATGAGATTGTAGGCGACGCTTCCGGGGCCTGGAACCTTTGGAAGTTTGTTCCACTTAAACCAGCGGGCTTCAGTTAATTCTTCTTCCTGAATTTTAATCTCGCCGCTTTCGTATTCGGCACGGAAGGCGAGCATGAGCTGGTCCGGGAAAGGCCATGACTGGCTTCCGACGTAGCGGATATTCTTGACTTTAATGCCGGTTTCCTCAAGGACTTCACGGTGGACGGCATTTTCGATTGTCTCGCCCATTTCGACGAAGCCTGCAATGCATGAATAAACTCCGTCATTTCGCTTTTTGTGGCGGGCAAGAAGGATTTCATCGCCCTTGTTTATCAGCGTGATGATTGCCGGTTCGAGCTGAGGAAAAAACTGTTTTTTACAGTGGCTGCATGTGCGGGCCGTGAAATAGAGGTCGTCGATTAAAGGGGCACCGCATTTTGAGCAGAATCTTTTGTCCTGCTTGAAATTTAAAAGCCCACGCGCTCTGGCGGCAAGACCTGCAAGCTCAGCTCCGGAAATATTTTTTGTTTCGTCGGTTATGCTTATAAAGTCGTTGATTCTTTCGATGCCCTGCATTTTATGGAAAAAATCGCGCAGGGGGATATCAGTGCAACCCGCTGGATTTGGGGTGTCCTTTTCGAGAAGCAGTGCAGAATATCCATATTCAAGTTCAGCGAACCAGTCTTCGGCAACGTTCATTTCGAAACATTTGCGAACGACTGCATCATCAGGCAAAGATTCTCCCTGTAAAATGATGGAATTACCCCTGAAAACAAAGTGAATCTCGCAGAATACGTTCATCTGATTAGAAATCATCGGCATAAGATTATTATAAGCCCGAAGTTTCAAAAAAGAAAGTCTTTTTAATTCACTATTTTTTTGTTTTATGCTATTCTCTTTTCACGAGGTATCTATGAAAGTTGCTATTTTCTTCGGTTCAAAATCTGACACAGAGACAATGAAAAAGGCTGCCGACGTTCTCCGCGAATTCGGCGTTGATTATAAGGCATACATCCTTTCGGCTCATCGTGCCGGAGCTCTTCTTCACGAAACAGTCAAGCAGGTTGAAAAAGACGGCTGTGAGGTCATTATCGCAGGTGCAGGCCTTGCTGCGGCTCTTCCGGGAGTAATCGCAGGTGCTACTACTTTGCCTGTAATCGGTGTTCCTCTTGAATGTGTAAATCCTGGAAAATCAAACGGATTGGGCGGAATGGATGCACTTCTTTCTATAGTACAGATGCCTCCTCAGATTCCTGTTGCTACCGTCGGAATCAATTCTTCTAAAAATGCGGCATATCTTGCCGTTCAGATTCTTTCTATTAAATATCCGGAACTTAAAGAAAAGCTTCTTGCATTCCGCAAAAAACTTGCTGACGATGCAGCTGCAAGCGGTCTTGATGTAGAACTTTAGGTTATTGTTTGCATTTGCGAAAAACAGGAAAATATCTTATGAGTGACAAAGATTTTTTTGATTCAGAAGATGACAAATTTCATGATGAGTGCGGTGTAGTCGGAATTTTTCAGGCTTCAAAAACTTCAACCGATTCAAACGGAAAGGAAGTTCAGGAGCCCTATTCAGCAAAGCACTTTAATGCTGTTCAGCAGGTTTATTACGCCTTGTATGCCCTTCAGCACCGCGGTCAGGACAGTGCCGGTATCGCTGTCAGTGACGGAAGTGAAATGCGGGTTCACAAAGGCATGGGTGCTGTTTCCGAAGTCTTCAAGTCTGAGCATCTTGAAAATCTCAAGGGCCGTCTTGCTGTAGGCCATGTCCGATATGCCACGGCTGGCAGCTGTACTATTGAAAACGCCCAGCCTATGGTTCAGACTTCAAAGCTCGGTACTATTGCCGTAGCCCACAACGGTCAGCTCACAAATTACGAGCAGCTTCGTGAAATGCTTGAGGACGCAGGCTGTACCTTCCAGTCAAGCAGTGACACTGAGGTTATTGTCAAACTGATTGCCCGCTCATACAAAAAAGGCCTGGAGCGAGCCCTTACCGATACAATCCAGATGATAAAAGGCTCTTTTGCCCTCACAGTCATGACCGACAAATGCCTGATTGGTGCCCGTGATCCTAACGGAATCCGCCCACTCTGCCTTGGACAGACTGAAAAAGGCTGGATTTTAGCAAGCGAGTCCTGTGCAATCGACGCCGTCAACGGCACTTTTGTTCGCGACATCAATCCTGGTGAAATCGTAATCATAAATGACGATGGCGTTCTTTCCTTTGAATTCGGAGAACGCACTTCAAAACGCACTTGTATTTTCGAATATGTATATTTTGCCCGCCCTGACAGTGTAATCGACGGAATCCCTGTTCAGCAGGCCCGCTATGCACTTGGAGCCCAGCTTGCTCGTGAAAGCGGAGTTGCCGCCGATGTCGTTGTTGGAGTTCCAGACAGCGGTTTGGGAGCTGCTGTAGGCTATGCAAAAGAATCAGGCATTCCTTACGCTACAGGAATCATCAAGAACAAATATATCGGCCGCACCTTCATCGCCCCGACTCAAAAAGAGCGTGAAAACATGGTTTTCGTAAAGCTCAATGCGGTTCCATGCGATGTCAAAGGCAAGCGGGTCATTATCATCGACGACTCAATCGTCCGCGGCACAACGTCAAAGCGCCTGGTACAGATTTTGAGGCGGGCAGGGGCAACCGAAGTCCATTTCCGCATTTCTTCGCCTCCTGTAAAATTCCCATGCTACTTTGGAATCAACACCCCGAAACGCAGCGAGCTGATTTCCGCCCAGTATGACACTGAGGCAATCCGCAAGATGATTGGAGCCGATTCCCTTGCTTTCCTTTCGCCGGAGGGCTTAATGGAAGCATGCAGGGGAGTCAATCCTGAAAGCTACGGTTTCTGCAAGGGCTGCTTCACTGGTGAATATCCAATCGCTTGCCCGGAGAATGAATAATCTGATATAATAGGCAATCAAATTTCCTTTTGGAGTAAAAAATGGCAGTAAATTACAAAGATTCTGGCGTTGATGTTGAAGAAGGCTATAATGCCGTCAACGAGTACAAAGTTCATGCAAAAAGAACCCGAATTCCGGGCCTGCTCACTGATTTGGGCAGTTTCAACGGCATGTTCGAGATTCCAAAAGGACTTAAAAATCCTGTAATGGTTTCTGGAACTGACGGTGTCGGTACAAAACTTGACATTGCTTTCCAGCTTAAAAAATATGATACAGTCGGCATTGACTGTGTTGCCATGAGCGTAAATGACATTCTCTGCTCAGGCGTTCAGACTTCTTTCTTCCTTGACTACGTTGCATGCGGCAAGCTTGATGCAAAAGTTGCAGGCGAGCTTGTAAAGGGCGTTGCAGACGGCTGTGTTGACACTGGCTGTGCCCTTCTCGGCGGTGAAACTGCTGAAATGCCTGGCTTCTATGACGAAGGCAAATACGACCTCGCTGGTTTCGGCGTTGGCGTTGGCGAAAAAGAAAAGATGATTACCGGCACAAAAATCGAGGCTGGTGACGTTCTCATCGGTCTTTCTTCAACAGGCTGTCACTCAAACGGCTTCTCTCTGGTACGCAAGCTTGTTTCTGATTTCGACACACCATTCGAGGGCAAGACAATCGGTGAAGTTCTCCTTACACCAACCCGCATTTACGTTCGCCCGGTAATGGACGTTCTCGGAGCATTCGGTGACAGCATCCACGGCATGGTTCACATCACAGGCGGCGGTTTCTACGAAAACGTTCCTCGCATGTACGCAAAGGGCAAGAACCTTGTTTCTGTAATCAAAAAGGATTCATGGCCAAAGCCTGCAATCTTTGATGAGCTTATCCGGCGGGGGGCAGATTCAGAAGGAGTCTGGGGCACATTCAACATGGGTATCGGCTTCATCCTCGCTGTAAAGGCAAGCGATGCAGACGCAATCGTCGCCCGCTTCAACGAAAAGGCCGCAGCTTTTGAGACAGAGCCATACAAAAAGGCCGGTGCCACACCACTCAAGGCTTACAAAATCGGTCATGTAGAAGCTGCAACAAAAGACCTCGGTGACGACCTCAAGGGCAGCCACGAGGCAACAAAACTTATATAAAAACTGAGAAATTCCGACAATAAAGTATGAAAAAAGTTTTCTACGTTTTCTCTCTAATCTTTGCTGTCGGAATTTCTTCTTTATTATTCTTTACCAGTTCAGATCAAAAAATCTCCCTTTATTTACAGAAATTTATGCCGGAGCGCAAGCCATCGCTTCCTCTTGTCCTTGTTCCCCTTTCAGATTCTGATTTTATGGATGATTTTGACCCTCTTTCAGCTCAATCCAAAGAAAATATCCGTATTCTTGCCCGTGAGCTTGGCTGTAAGGACGTCCTTTTTGATGCTGATGACAAAAATTCCTTCGTTTACATCGATTCCATGGTTGAAAAAGTTAAGGCCGGAGTCGAAAAAAAAGCTCCCCTGATGAATTTTAAAATCGTTTTCCCTTCAAAAGACCTTTCGGGTGCCGATACAAAAACTCCCCCTGCCTTTAAGAACATCAATTCCAAAAATCTTCCATATTCATGCCATTTAGTCGCCAAAAAAGAGGGAAAATATTACGCAAATCAGGCTTTTTCTCAGGTACTCGCTCTGACAGGCTCTCCCATGATCAGCCTTTCTGACTCGGCCCTGCTCTTGAAAAATCTTTCCCTGCGTGACGGTTCTTCCTTGACCTCATTAAAAATTAGGCGCCTCTCTGACGGCTCGGTTCTTTTAAAATATCCCGGAAAATCATGGAAAGACTACGATAATGTCCCATTTTTCAAATTCTACAAGCTCTACATGCTTGAAAATGAACTCAAGGAAAAACTGACTTCTATGTCTGCCCAGGGCTTTTTCTGTGAGCTTAAGTCCGAAAGTCCCCTCGATGTCCTGAATTCCGCCCTCAGAGCCAGAAATTCCCGCAACGAAAACGAATATATCTTCTATAAAAAGAAGTTTTTTGTGCTGATGTCGGCTTTTCTTTCTGGAAATCAGGAGCGTGCCCTTTGCGAAGCCAGCAGCAGCGAGGAAAACCTTAATTCCATCAAGGAGTCCTTTGATTCCTGCCGCAAGCTTTTTTCAGAAATTGAGACTCTGCGCGTAAAACTTTCTGATTCGATTCAGAATTCCTTCTGCCTTTTTGCTATTTGCTCTGATTCCCAGACTGATTTTATTTCCACGCCTTTTGACCGGCATTTTCCGGCATCCCTTTTATCCTATGTGCTTATGAACATGGTTCTTGCCAGGGATTTTATCTTTTTCTGCCCGAAGTTGATTTCACTTGCCCTTGCCCTGATTTTCTGCCTTCTTTTTGCCTTTGCCGCCTATAGAATCAGGAAAAATCTTCTGATGATTGCATTCTCCCTTTTTTCTATTCTTTTCCTCTTGGCTGCAGTCATTTTTGTCCTTATTCAGTTTTCTCTTTTTACCGGACTTTCTGTTCCCCTTGCATCAGGACTTATCCTCGCCATCCTTTTGAACCAGCGGCAATTTAAAGAGTCAAAGGAAAAATCTCTTGCTCTTTCTCAGGCTTTTTCCCAGCCGCTTCCGCCAGTATTATTGAAGAAAATTAAAGCTCATCCTTTTGAATCCATGATTTCCGGCGAAAAAATTGAGCTTTCCCTGCTTTCTTCTTCAATTCGTGCCCTTGATTCCCTGAAATCCCTGCTCAATGAAGGTCAGTTTGTGGCTTTCATGAACTATTACTTCGAAAAAATTTCTTCTGCAAGCCTGAAATTCGATGGAATTATTGAGTCTTACCGGGATGACCAGCTTATTTCTGTCTTCGGGGCTCCTGTTTTTGATGAAAAGCACTGCGATTCTGCCGTAAATGCGGCCCGTGAGATGAAAAATCTTGATGAAGTAATGAATTCGGAAATAAGAAATTTCTCAAAATTTCCTAAGCCAGATGGAATGAATGATGATTTGTACACGGCTTTTTTCATTCTGGACCACAATTGCATAAAGATTCAAACTGATGTGGGAATCTGGTCTGGCCAGGCTTTTTGTGCCTGCATGGGTTCTGATTCCAGAAAATCTTACCGGATTGCAGACTCATCATGGAAAAATGCCCTTGAATTGAAGAATTTTAGTGCAAAAATAGAGGCTTCTGGTATAATTATTGATGAAAATACTGCTGATTCCGTAAAAAATGACTACATTTTGCGTAATATTTGCAGCTTTGACGATGAAAATCCCCAGCCTGTCTGCGAGGTTCTCGATTCCCTTGCTGCTGATGATGACAAGCTCTGGAACTATGCCAACTACTGGAATCAGGCCGTAGCCCTGGCTGAAAAGGGTGAAAAGTCTAAGGCTCTTGCAATTTTTCTTAAGCTTGCTGAAGGCCGGCCAAATGATAAGATTGCGAGGTATTCTATAAAACAGTTAAATATGGTAGAATAGGGGAATGAATATCACTGTTTTAGTAAGTGGCGGTGGCACAAATCTTCAGGCTTTAATTGATTATCAGAACTCTCATGCCGACTGCCCCTATCGGATCAAGCTCGTTATTTCTAACACTAAGAATGCTTATGCTTTGGAACGGGCTAAAAATGCGGGAATTCCTGTTGAGGTTAGGAGTCCTTTTTCTGTTCTCGGAAAAGAAAAGGCACAGTCGGCTTCCCGTGATGAGAAACGAATCGCAATCAGCGATGCGATTCTGGATTTGTGCCGTGAGTACGAAATTGATGCAATCGTTCTTGCGGGTTATCTTTCTGTTCTTGGTGGTAAAATCATCGGGGAATATTCCGGTAAAATCATCAATCTTCATCCGGCCCTTCTGCCAAAATTCGGCGGGGTAGGAATGTGGGGCCACAATGTTCATGAGGCAGTTCTTGCGGCTGGCGAAAAAGAAAGCGGCTGCACTGTTCATCTCGTGGATTCTGGCTGTGATACCGGCAAAATTCTTGTTCAAAAAAAGGTTCCTGTTCTCCCAGATGATACACCTGATTCTCTTTATGCCCGAATTGCCCCGGAAGAGCATAAAGCGATGGTTGAAGGCGTATGTCTGCTCGCTAAAATGCTCGCCTAGTCATTGCTGAAAATAGTCTTTTTTCTGTCAATTATGGATTATTGGATGTAGAAAAGAAAATTGCTTCCATAATATTAAAATAATCTTTCTTTTTTACTTGACTTTGGAAAACTAACTGTTAAAATAGAATATATGAGTGATTATCTTGACGCGACTAACGAAGAATTGTTAAAGGACTACTTCTCTGAGTCTGAAATGATGGTCGACAACCTCGAGAGCAATATTCTTGCAATCGAGAACGATCCTAATAACCATGACGCTATCGATGAAATCTTCCGTGCGGCACATACTCTCAAAGGCAATTCAGCAACTGTTGAATTCAGTGAGATTGCACATTTTGCACACACCATGGAAGATTTGCTCGACGAAGTACGTTCTGACAAAATTAAAGTTACAGAAGATATTGTTGATACGCTTTTGACTGCTCTTGATGTCATCAAAGCCATGCTTGAGGAGCGCAAAAATGGTTCCGTATATGGCGAAAGCGTAGATGAAATTACTGAAAAAATCCGTGGAATGATTGCTGGTGGTGGCGGACAACCCAAAGCTGCGGCATCTGCTCCAAAGGCGGCTCCTGCAGCATCTCCTGCTCCGGCGCCAGCTTCTTCTGGAAGTGCTCCAACGGTCAATCTTTCAGAGTATGAGCTTGTTGAGCTCAAGCAGGGCTGTGAGCCTGGTCAGCAGCTTTGGTCTGTAACCGTTACATTTGATGAAAGCAACCCTATGAATTCCGTTGGCGGTATTCAGGTATTTGCTGCCCTCAAGGCATGTGGTACAGTCCTCAAAACCATTCCAGATTTCGATGCCCTTTATGAGGACGAATTCCATAAAGACGTAGTATATTTTGTTGCTACTAATAATACTGCTGAACAGCTGGAAGATACTGCTTTCCTCGATGATGTTACATTGAGTGTTGATGCACAGAATCTTGATAACGCTGTCGCAAGTGATTCTGGTGCTTCAGAAGTTGCAGCCGCAGCTCCGGCTCCGGCTCCTGCCGCTCCACAGCCGGCTCCTGTTGCCGAGGCTCCAAAAGCAGCAGAGCCTGCACCTCAGCCAGCCGCTGCCGCACCGGCCGCAGATGCTCCAAAAAAAGAAGCTCCAAAACCGGCTGCCAAAACAGCTCCTGCTACAGGACACGCACAGCAGAGCACTATCCTCCGCGTAGACTCAAAGCGAGTTGACAACCTCATGAACCTCGTTTCTGAGACTGTCATCACAAAGGCTTCTTTCAACCAGAGCCAGCAGCAGTTTGCGGACATGCTCATTCAGTTCCAGAATCTCGATTCTTCTTACAAAGAAAAGATCCGCCGCATGTTCGAGCAGCTCCCTCAGTATCTCGAAGAAATTCAGAACGGAGTTGCTGTTAAGGACATCAAGGCAAACATTACAAACGATTTCGGCGACATCGCTACATTCTTCGATGCTTTCGAAAATCGTTTCAAGGATTTGAATTCCAAATTCCATTCTTCTACCCAGAACCTGGGCCGTATCACAGGCGAGCTGCAGGAAGGCATCATGAAAATCCGAATGGTTCCTATCAGTCAGGTTTTCGACCGCTTCCCTCGTGTCGTCCGCGATTTGCAGAAGGATTTGGGCAAAAAGGTTAATTTGATTCTTGAAGGTGAAGACACAGAACTTGATAAGACTGTAGTTGACGACCTCATGGATCCGATCATGCACTGTGTCCGAAACTCTGTTGACCACGGTATTGAATCTCCGGAAGTCCGCAAAAATGCGGGCAAAAACGAGACTGGTACAGTTCTCCTCAAGGCTGCCAACGAAGGCAACAGCATCGTAATCGATGTAGTTGATGATGGCGGCGGAATCAATGCTGAAAAGGTTAAAAAGAAGGCTATTGATAAGGGCCTCATTCATCCAAGCAAAGTTCTTTCCGACCAGGAAGCAGCTCAGCTTATTTTCTTGCCGGGCTTCTCGACTGCCGAAAAGATTACCAACGTTTCTGGTCGTGGCGTAGGTCTCGATGTCGTTAAAACGATGATTGAAAAGCTCAACGGTACGATTCAGGTAACAAGTGAGCACGGTAAGGGCTCTAAGTTCTCTATCCGCCTGCCGCTTACATTGGCTATCATTCAGGGCTTGCTGGTTCGTGTTGGCCGCGAAGTTTATTCAATTCCAATCGCATCGGTTATCGAGAGTGTTCGTGTTAAAAAATCTGAAATCAACACAATCGACAACCACGAGGTATTGAATGTCCGAAACGAAGTAATCAGTGTTCTTCGCTTGAGCCGGCTCTTCAATATCCGTACCAACGAGGACGGTGACTATTGCTTCGTCGTAATCGTAGGTTCTCAGGACAAGAAAATTGGTGTCATGGTTGACAACCTTATCGGCGAGGAAGATGTCGTAATCAAACCTTTGCGCGATCAGTTTACACAGTCACCTGGAATTTCCGGTGCTTCAATTTTGGGAGACGGTTCTGTTTCACTTATTATTGATGTCACTCAGTTGCTTGAACTTGGCGTCCGCCAGGAAATTCAGGCCCGCCAGGAAAACAGCATAGAGGACTAAGGAGAAGATTCATGGAAAATACAACAGAAAAGCCTTCTATCAACTCCGTTCTTAAAGAGAGCTTGGGTAATATTCAGAATATCGCAGGTGCTGATGCTGCAGAGACTCCAAAACAGGACAACATGGTTGTCGTTGACTATAAAATGGTCACATTCTCTCTTGCTGGCAAGGATTATGCTATTGATATTATGAAGGTCAAGGAAATTGCAAAGGCAGGTCGCTTCACTTATGTTCCGAACGCTTTGCCATTTGTCCTTGGTGTTTATAACCTTCGTGGTGATATTATTCCGATTATTGACTTGCGATTGTTCTTCAACATCGATATGCCGGAGCGTGAGTATGATGCCCTTGAGAATATGCTTATTGTCTCAATCGGTGAGCTCACTTTTGGTATCGTAGTTGATGAAATCGACAAGGTAGTCGGAATTCAAAAATCAACAATCAACCCTCCGCATCCTTTGTTTGGTGACATTAACATCAAATACATTCAGGGTGTAGTTGAGGTAAACAACCGCCTTTACGTTCTTCTTGATATTGATAAAATTTTCGGTTCAAAGGCTGATAACAAGGCTTCCGAAGATGCTGTCATGAAGGAAATGGCTGCAAGGGTAGCTGCATCTCCTGCTGGAGCTGCAAAAAAACAGGCTGCTCCGGCTCCAAAAAAGGAAGAGCGGGTTGATTATTCCTTCGTAGTTGATTCTTTGGCTTCAATGCGAAAATTCACTGCTTCCATGCTTAACGACAAATGGATGCAGGTTCGTTACAAGGAATGGGAAGGAGAGCGTGGAAAGGGAAAAACACAGCTTCAGACACCAGCTGATGCAGATATTTTCCTTAAAAAGTTCTTCTCACCTTTCAATGGTTCTTGGTGGGATAAAGCCTATGCTGATTCAGTATTTAAGGCTTTGCCTGACAATACCGCAAAACAGATTGTCGTTTGGAATCCGGGTTGTGGAAAGGGTTGCGAAACTTATTCTTTGGCCTGTATTCTTCGAAAGCGTTATCCTGAAGCAAAAGTGAGAATCTATGCTCATGAAGTTGATTTGCTCAGTATCTCTAACGCACCTTTGCTTGCAGTTCCTGCCGATGTTGCCAATGATTGGTACGCACCGTATATTACAAAAAAAGCTAACGGGGATTTCACATTTATTCCTGAGATTCGCGATAGTATTTTGTTTGAATATCACGACTGCGCAAACACCAATAACTTGCCAACTTGCGATATAATCTTCGCTAGGGATGTACTATCGTTCTTGCCAGAGCCTAGTCAGCAGACTATTGTTTCTGAGTTCTATGAAAAACTCAAGGGAAACGGCGTTGTTATGCTTGGTCAGAATGAATCTCTTGAAGAGAATCCAAAGTGGTCAACAACAAAAGTTGGAACAATAACTATTTTTGGAAAGAAATAGCCAATAATAAAGGAGTAAAAACTCATGAGAGTAGAGTACATTAATCCATTTGTAGAAACTTCATATCAGATTTTGAAAGAAGTGCTTGGTGGTGCAACCGTTACACGCGGTGATTTGTATCTCAAATCTACCGCAATGCCTGTAATGGGTGTTGCTGCCCTCGTAGGTCTTGCTGGTGATGTTGAAGGTCGTGTTCTTTTTGACATGACTTTTGAGACAGCTTTGAACATTGCTTCTGCAATGAACGGTGAGACTCTCACAAAATTTGATGAGCTTGCAAAAGCTACAATCAGTGAGCTTGCTAACCTCATCACAGCTCAGGCAGTTACAAAATTGCACGAGCTTGGATTCAAATTTGACCTTACTCCACCGGCTCTTTTTGCTGGTGAAAAGATGGAAATTGCTGCTCTTGGTGGCGGTAATACAAACAGTGTAGAGGCTCTCATCGTTCCTCTCATCACTGAGTGTGGTAAAATTGAAGTTAACGTCGCAATTCGCGAACGCGTATAATAAGGAGTGCTAAAATGAAAACAAAACAGGATTTTCCTTCAATTAACGAGCGTCCGCCAGAGGGCATGAATGCTGACGGCTCAAAAATCCGAGTGCTCGTTGTCGACGACTCAATGTTCGTTGCTAAACAGCTTGGTCAGATTCTCACAAGTGAAGGTTATGAGGTCGTAGCTACAGCTGTTGACGGTAAAGACGGCGTTGATAAATATAAAGAGTTGTGCCCGAATATCGATTTGGTAACAATGGATATTACTATGCCTCGCATGGACGGTATCACAGCTCTTGAGCAGATTGTTGCATTCGACAAAAATGCCCGCGTTGTCATGGTTTCAGCTCTTGGTAAAGAGGAATTGGTTAAAAAATCACTTCTTCTCGGTGCAAAGAACTACATCGTAAAACCTCTTGACCGCAAAAAGGTTCTTGAGCGAATTTCTGCTGCTCTCAAATAGTCTGTAAATCCGGAATACAAAATATTCTGGCTTTGATTTAGGGTTTGATAAAATCCTAAACTTGAATGGTCAGGGCTGTGCTTAAATCCTGCTTTGACCGCTCGAATTTTGTTTTTACATTTTTTCTCTCAGCGCGTAGCATTAAAACATATAGCAAGTGTTTTATTCGCTGCGCGTTTTTTTTATATTTCAAACAGTTTTTCCAGAAATTCTATAATGCTTTTTTTTTGTTTGTCTTAGCTGCCTTGCTTTATAGTATTTTTTTTTGGATTCTGATATAATCTTTGGCATGTTTCAAGTTCGTGTTAAGGCTGATTTTGCGGCGGCTCACTTTTTGCGTGATTATCACGGAAAGTGCGAGAACCTGCACGGCCACAATTACAAGGTTTATGCCCATGTTCAGGGAAAAAATCTCGACGAGGGCGGAATGCTCCTTGATTTTACGGAGCTGAAAAAGGCATTAAAGGCTGTTTGTGATAAAATTGACCACACAAATTTGAACGACATCGCTTTTTTTGAGCAGAATCCAAGTGCGGAGCGAATCGCAATGTACATCTATGAAGGAATTATCGAATTGATTCCAGGTTTAAAGAAAACAGATGGCGAGAGCGCGTATTTATACGCAATTGATGTCTTTGAGACGGATAATAATAGGGCACGATATCTGCCTGATTAAGCGGGCTAGAGATTGGAGTGGCGGCGTCAGCCGTTCTGAAACGACCGTAAGGGAGTGGAAGAATGAAGCGGTAAGCGGAACCACGCAAAGCTCGACGGCGTCAGCCGTAGCCCCATGGAGATTTTTATGAAAGAGATTTCGATTCTTGATTCTACTTTACGGGATGGTTCTCAGGGCGAGGGCATTTCTTACTCGGTACAGGATAAAATTAATATCGTTAAGGCTCTTGATGAACTTGGCGTGAGCTATATTGAGGCTGGAAATCCAGGTTCGAACCCAAAAGACATGGAATTTTTCGCTGAGGCAAAAAAACTTAAGCTTGAGCATTCCAAGATTGTCGCTTTCGGTTCAACCCGCCGCAAGGGAATTAAGTGCGCAGAGGATGCCAATTTGCAGAGCCTTCTGGCCGCTGACACTGATGTCGTCTGTATTTTTGGAAAAACCTGGGATTTTCAGGTTACGGACATCATTCATGCTACTCTCGAAGAAAACCTTGAGATGATTCGTGAGACGGTCGAGTTTCTGGTTGCCCATAAAAAGGAAGTTATTTTTGATGCCGAGCACTTCTTTACCGGCTATAACGAAAATGCCGAATATGCGATGAAATGTCTTGAGGCTGCTGCCAGTGGCGGGGCAAAGATTTTGTGTCTGTGTGAGACAAAAGGTGGCATGCTCCCGATGCAGTGCTACAACATGACAAAAGATGTGACAGCCCGATTTGGAAAAATTGCCGCGATTGGCGTACATACCCACAATGATTCTGGCTGTGCGGTCGCAAACTCTTTGCTTGCGGTTGAGGCTGGGGCGACTCACGTTCAGGGCGTTTTGCTCGGATTTGGTGAGCGCACTGGAAACGCAAATCTTTCTTCTATTATTGCTGACTTACAGCTCAAAATGGACTGCTCTTGTATTCCTGCTGAAAACATGCAGAACCTTACTCCAATCTGTAAGAGGGTTGCTGAGATTACGAACATTGCCCTTGAGGCCGGAATGCCTTATGTCGGTTCGAGTGCCTTTGCCCACAAGGCCGGAATGCACATCGATGCGGTCATTAAAAATCCTTTTGCCTACGAGCATGTCACTCCGGAGAGCGTCGGAAATGAGCGCGTCTTCCTCATGAGTGAGGTTGCCGGCAAGAGTATGATTGTCGAAAAAGTTCAGAAATTCGATAAAACCCTTACAAAATCAAGTCCGATTGTCGCTGAAATTGTCAACCGGGTTAAGGAACTGGAGCATCAGGGCTATCAGTTTGAGGGTGCGGACGCAAGCTTTGAGATTCTTGTCCGAAAAGCCATCGGAAAGTACCAGCCATTCTACAATCTTCATTATTACAAGACCAGCGGTGAGTTCCCTCGCTTTGCCGATGATCAGAGCGCATTCGCCCAGTTTAAGATTGATGTTGATGGAAAGGTCGTCGTGACTGCCGGTGACGGTGACGGTCCTGTAAATGCTCTTGACGTTGCCATGCGAAAGGCTTTGGAGCAGTTCTATCCGAATGTGGCTCAGATACACCTTACTGACTATAAAGTCCGTGTCCTTGACGGAAAGGGAGCAACGGCCAGCCGGGTTCGCGTTTTGATTGAGTCCAGCGACGGCGATGAGCACTGGGCAACGATGGGCGTTTCAAGCGACGTAATCGAAGCTTCATATATCGCGCTTGTGGATTCGTTTGAGTACAAGCTGATTAAGGACTTGGAGCGAAAATTCGGAAAATTGATGTAATAAAATCCGTGAAAATTCGGGACAGTGGGCTCTCCGCTCATTGTCCCTTTTTTTTCTTGCCGCTTGAAACTTTTTTTATTATCTTTTGTTTATATTTAAAAAGAATTTTAGAGGCCTTATTTTGAATATAGATGCACTTGCTTATGAAGCTGTTCCTGACAGGGAGCTTCCTATAGCTGTAAAACAGGATTTGCTCAGCAGTCCTGATAATTTTTATAAAATGGCGTTCGAGTTCCAGCAGATTATGATGGTTTACGAGAGCGCTATCAAGCAGATAGAGACGAAGTTAGACATTCTTAATAAAGAAAACAAGGTTTCCGGCCGGCGGAATCCAATCGAAACTGTAAAATCCCGCGTAAAATCGCCGCAGAGCATTGCGGGTAAGCTTGAAAAGCGGAATTTACCTGTTACATTTGAGTCAATGGTCGAAAATCTTCACGATATTGCGGGCGTGCGTGTAATCTGCCCGTATATTTCCGACATTTATTCCGTCCGCGATATGCTCTTAAAGCAGCCGGACATCACCCTTCTCGAAGAAAAGGACTACATCAAAAATCCGAAGGAGTCCGGCTACCGAAGCCTGCACCTGGTGATTGAGGTTCCGGTTTATCTTTCACAGGCTACTCATAATGTTAAGGTTGAGATTCAGCTGCGTACTATTGCAATGGATTTTTGGGCCTGTCTGGAGCATGAACTTCATTACAAGACGAACACGAATGTGCCTGAAAGCGTGAGAAGGGAGCTTTTCCGCGTGGCAGAGACGATTGCGATGACGGACAGGGAGATGGAAGAAATCGCGATCGAGCTTCAGAATCTGGATTAAGGATTAACGTGATAAAACAAAAAGCGGTCTTCCAGCGAGAACGCGCCACAAAACACGCGGTGAACAAGTTCAAGCGTGTTTTTGTCGCAACCTCGCTTCCGGCCGCTTTTTGGATTTATCGGCTTGATTTAATTCAGGTTCTGAAGGTCTGGGTAGGAAAAAGGGGAAAGGTCTTTCCCCTGCGTCACATAGGGAACGACGGCGTTAGCCGGCAAAACCTGTGAGACAGGTTTTGAGTGAGTCTCCGAAGAGCTGTGCTCTGAAGTCATTGTGCCGCACCCCTTTCTGCGGGCTCAGACGCCGCCCGCAACGCCTGCTGTAATTTCGTGGCTTTTCAGCAATTTCCCTTCAATCGTATAAAGTTCAATTTTCACCTTTTCTCCCTCAATTTCCAGTATGCCGCATGTCTTACCTTCTTCGCATTTGGGGAGGGAGATTGAACCGGGGTTGAAGTAGTAGAGGCCGTTTTCTTCTTCCATTAGTGTGACATGGGTGTGGCCTGAGAGGACTATTGTGCCTTTGGGGAGCCATGAGGAAAGTTCTTCGCGTGTGTAGAGGTGGCCGTGATGGATGAAAATCCGGCGGATTCCGTTTGGGGCGGGAAGGGCTAGACTTGTGTAGGCGTTCAGGCAGGGGAAGTTCAGCATCATCTGGTCTACTTCTGAGTCGCAGTTTCCGCGCACGCAGATGATTTTTTCCTTGCGTGCGTTTAAAAGCTCTGCTGTTTTTTTTGTGTCCCAGCCTTCGGGAAGGGGATTCCTGGGGCCGTGATTGAGGTAGTCACCGCAGAGGATGATTGCATCACAGTCTTTTTCAAAAGTGTCGAGGGCCGTTTGCAGGCAGAGCGCGCTTCCGTGAATGTCTGATAAAATCAAGAATTTCATATCTACTCCAAAAAAAATGCCCCTGCTGGGGCATTATGACTTTTTTACGCTACATGCGGTCCAAATATGGAACGAGAACCAGACCCATTGCTTCTTTGAGCACTCTGAGCGTTGCCTTTGCGAGTGCGAGGCGGGCTTCTTTGAGCTCTTTTGTCTCTGCGCTCATAATCGGGCACTGCTGGTAGAATTTTGAGAAGAGTTTTGCGATGTCGTAGATGTAGTTTGCCATGATTGACGAGTCTTTGGCTGTTGCGGCTCTTGCTATGGTCTCCGGGTACTCGCCAAGGCGTTTTACCAGATCCCATTCTTCGCCTGCTTTGAGAAGTTTTGCTGCGTTCTCAGGACTTGCCGGGCTTGTTCCTTCGTCTGCGGCCTTTCGCAGGATTGAAGCGATTCGTGCTCCCATGTACTGCAAATATGGGCCTGTGTTTCCGTTGAAGCTCAATGATTCTTCCGGATTGAAAACCATGTCTTTTATCGGGCTGACCTGAAGGAGATAGTAGTGGAGGGCGGCGAGTGCGACTTTTTCTGCCACCTCGTCTGCGTTTCCTACTTCTTCTTCGCGGCCTTTTTCTTTGATTGCTTTGAGTGCGTCTGCGTGGAGCGAGTCAATCAAATCGTCTGCGTCAACGACTGTGCCTTCGCGGCTCTTCATTCGGCCGTTCGGAAGGTTTACCAGGCCGTAAGCGAGGTGATAGAGCTTATTCGACCAGTCGAAGCCGAGTTTTTTGAGGATGTAGAAGAGGACTTTGAAGTGGAAGTTCTGCTCGGTTGCAACGACATAAACCAGCTCGTTGAAAGCCCAGTCGTCGTGGCGGCTGATTGCAGTTCCGATATCCTGTGTGATGTAAACTGATGTTCCGTCTTTTCTAAGCAAAACCTTTTCGTGGTCTTCGCCGTCTCTGCCTTTTCCGACAACCTCTGTTACGTCAACGCGAACGCTTCCGTCCTCTGCCTTGAAGAATACGCCTTTTTCCAATCCTTTCTGAATTTCGTCCTTTCCTTTGAGATAGGTTTCGCTTTCAAAGTAGAATTTGTCGAAGCTGACTCCCGTGCGGTCGTAAGTTTCTTTTACGCCGTTGAAAGTCCAGTCGTTCATTGTCTGCCAGAGCTTTCGGGTTTCCTCATCGCCTGCTTCCCATTTTCGAAGCATTTCTTCGGCCATTTCCTGTGCCTCAGGGTGAGCTGTCTCAGGTTTGTCCTTTTCGCCCTTCAAGTAGCGGTCGAACTCAACATAGCACTGACCTACAAAGTGGTCTCCCTTCATTCCCAGGTTTTCCGGTGTGTCGCCCTTTGCCTCGTGGAAGAGCTTGTATGCCAGCATTGACTTACAGATGTGGATTCCGCGGTTATTGATGAGGTCAACCTTGCAGACTTCGGCACCTGCTTTTTTGAGAATGCGTGAAACTGATTCACCGAGGGCATCGTTTCGCATGTGTCCCAGGTGAAGAGGCTTGTTTGTGTTTGGGGAAGAGAACTCAATCATGATTTTGCTTCCGGCCAGGTGTGGCTTTCCGTCGTTGTCGAGAGTTCCGAAAGATTCGCCTTCGCTTTCGATTTTTGAGAGGATTGATTTTACAGCTCCGGCCTTGTCCATTTTGAGGTTTACATAAGGGCCTACTGCAAGAACTTCGCCCAATTCAGCTGCCTTGCTTCCGATTTTTGCAAGAACTTCCTGTGCAATCTGAGGCGGAGCGATTCGGAGGGCTTTTGCGAACATGAACATTGGGGATCCGATGTCGCCCATTTCAGGATTTGGAGAAGGCTGAACGACGATTTTTTCTGCTGCGACAGCTTCTGCTTCGAGATTCTTTTCTTTTATGATTTCGTTAACTGCGTCTGCGATAAGTGATTTGAATTGTGATTTTGTGTCTGCCATGAGGTCTATTTTATAGAAAAAAGTGAGGGCTAGCAAGACGAATTCTCATGTCCTTATTTTCTTTCCCATGCTGATTTTTTTCTGATTTTCCTTTACAATCCCTGCCAAGGAGTTTTACTTTGCTCTCGAATCTGTTTTTTACTTTGAATGCGGTTTTGCCGATTGTACTTATAATTGCGGTCGGTTATTTTTTGAAGAGAATCCGTCTTCTTGACGAGAAATTTTTCCCTCTGCTCAACAAACTTTGCTTCCGCTGCTGTCTTCCATGTCTTTTGTTTTTCAACGTTTACAATGTGGAGAATCTTTTTGAAATCACCCAGTACGGTGCCATCAGTCTCTTTGCAATTCTTTCAACTTTGCTTTTCTTTTTTCTGTCTGTTTTTATTGTCAGGCTTACGGTTCGTGATGACAGGCAGAAGGCCGTTATGGTTCAGTGTACTTTCCGCTCAAATTATGCGATTATCGGAATTTCTCTGGCCATGTCCATTTCTTCCGGGGATGCAAGACCTGTGGTTGCGGCTTCAATCCTTTCTTCGGTCTCAATTCCGACTTTCAACGTGCTTGCGATAATTGCCCTTTCACTTTTTGTCAGCGAAAATGGCAAAAAAGTCAGTCTGCTTTCCGTTCTCAAAAAAATCGCTACAAATCCCCTGATTCTTGGCGTTTTTTCTGGTATCGTCTGCCTTTCTGTCCGCTACATCATTCCTGTGGCACCGGACGGAAGCAAATATTTTACAATCAAACAGAATCTTCCTTTTATTTACAAGACCATTTCCATGTTGGCTCAGTCCGCAAGTCCCGTCGCTCTTCTGGCTTTGGGCGGTAATTTCACTTTCAGTGCGGTTGCCCGGCTCAAATACAAAATTATTGCCGGTGTTATTGCAAGAACCGTCATCTGTCCCCTGGTCTGTCTTTCAGCGGCCTATGCACTTGGCTTCCGTTCCCTTGAATTTCCGGCCCTGATAGCCCTATTCGGCACGCCTCTTGCTGTTTCAACGGTTCCAATGACTGCCGAAATGGGAAGTGATGCGGAACTTGCCGGTCAGCTTGTTGTCTGGACTACTCTGGTCAGCGCATTTTCTCTTTTTGCAATCATCTTTACCTGCGCTCAGCTGGGCCTTCTCCCTAATTGAAACTACACTTAATTCCGTGCTAAAATACAAAAATTATGGAACATAATATGATTACATCAGCTTCGGGATGGCGAAAGGTTTTCGCAATTTCGGGCGATGAAAATGACAATACATCACAAATCAGCGAAAACGACTCTATCCTTTCCGGGATTGCAGCCGAAGTTTTTGCAGACTATATAATAGAAAAAAAAGCTTCCCCGGTCGTAATTTTGGGCCAGGACACAAGGCCAACCGGCAGGGCAATCTGTCAGGCCATGCTCAAAGTCCTCGTTGCCAAAAATATCCGCGTCAATTATCCGGGAATCATTGCGGCTCCTGAGATTATGGCTTACGGCAAGTCGGCTTCTGGTTTCATCTACATTTCGGCAAGCCACAACCCCATCGGTCACAACGGAATCAAATTTGGTCTTGATGACGGCGGAGTTTTGAACGGCACTGAAAATGCCAAACTGGTAAAGGCCCTCAATGAAAAATGTGCTTCTCCTTCAGAAATCGAGCGGATCAAGGCAATTTTGAGCGAGCACAAGTCTGCCAAAAATGCAAATTCCCCGGAAGAAGCCCGCGACCAGGCAAACGAAGTAATTGCTAGAAGTCAAAAGTCAAAGGTTGATGCAAAGTCGGCTTACATGGCTTTTTCAAAAGAAGTTATTTCTGCTACAGGCGACAAAGCCGGTCAGGAAGTGCTTTTCTCAAAAATAAAGCAGAGCATTTCCGAAAATCCGCTGGGAATCATTGCCGACATGAACGGTTCTGCCCGCACCCTTTCAATTGACAAGACTGTCTTCAAGGATGCAGGAATTTCTTATTACGGAATCAATGACGAGCCTGGGAGAATCGTACATGCGATTATCCCTGAGCCGGAAAATCTTGTCTGGGCTGCTTCCGAAATGGAGAGGCTTCAAAAAGAAGGTCATTCAGAAGTCAAGCTGGGCTATATGCCTGACTGTGACGGAGACCGCGGAAACATCGTTTTCTGGAACGAAAAGACCGGCAAGGCTGAAGTCCTCAAGGCACAGGAAGTTTTCGCCCTTTCAGTCCTCTCAGAGCTTTCTTACATGAAATATCTTGATGAGGTTTCTGGCAGCAACTATGGCAAAAATCTTGCGGTTGCGGCAAACTGTCCTACATCAATGCGCATTGACGAAGTTACTAAGGCTTTCGGAGCAAGTCTTTTCCGTGCGGAAGTAGGCGAGGCAAACGTCGTAAATCTGGCCCGCAAAAAGCGGGATGAAGGATTCACGGTTCGCATTCTTGGCGAAGGAAGCAACGGCGGCAACATCACTCATCCGGCAGCTGTCCGTGACCCGCTCAACACAATCTTTGCCCTGGTCAAGCTTCTGGTTCTTCGTGATTCAGAAGAGGGCGGCAAAAAAATCAAGGGTCTCTTCCACATCTGGTGTGATTCTCAGAATCTCCCATATAACAACGATTTCACTCTTCTTGATGTGATTGAAACCCTTCCTGTTTACACGACAACCGGCGTTGCAGAAGAGAGGGCAATCCTCAAAATCAAAACGACTGACCATTCAGTCTTAAAGGCAAATTTCCAGAAGATTTTTGAAGAGGAATGGAATTGCAAAAAATCTCAACTTTCTTCAAAATATGGAATTGAAGCTTACGAAGCAATCGGTACAAACGGCACCGAAGAAAACCGTAAGCTTACTGACTATTCAAAAAACGGCAAAGGCGGCTTAAAAATCCTCTTTACCGGCAAAGATAAATTACCTCTCGCCTACATTTGGATGAGGGGCAGTGGCACCGAGCCTGTATTCCGGGTTCTGTGTGATGTAAAAGGCAACAATTCGGCTGAGGAACATGAACTTCTCGATTGGGAGCGAAGCATGATTCTAAAGGCAGATAATTTATAGGAGAAAATCATGGAAAAAGCAGAAATTCTTGAACGTGCTAAAAAGTACATTGCAGAAGAAAAAGACGAGCGATTCAGAAAAGAAGTAGAAGAGCTTGTCGCTAAGGCTGATGACAAAGATGCTCTTGCTGAGCTCGAAGACCGATTCTATCAGACACTTGAATTCGGTACAGGTGGTCTTCGTGGTGTAATGGGCGGCGGAACAAACCGCATGAACACTCTCGAAATCAACCTCGCAACTCAGGGCCTTGCAAACTACGTTCTTAAAGCTTTCCCTGAGAAGGCAAAAGACGGCACTTTGAGCGCAGTTGTAGCATATGACTCACGCAAAAACTCAGACATATTCGCTGAGGCAACAGCCCTCATTCTCGCTGCAAACGGAATCAAAGCTTACCTCTTCACAGGTCTCCGACCAACTCCAGAGCTTTCTTTCGCAATCCGCACTCTCAAAGCTCAGACTGGTGTTGTAGTAACAGCTTCTCACAACCCGCCACAGTACAACGGCTACAAGGCTTACTGGGACAACGGTGCTCAGGTTATCGAGCCTCATGACGTCGGCATCATCAATGAAGTAAATGCCGTAAAAGAAGTAAAGACAATCTCTAAAGAAGATGCAATCAAATCAGGCAAGCTCGTCCTCATCGACAAAGAAATCGACGAGAAATTCTGGGCTATGTGTAAGGCTCAGCTCTTCCGCCCGGAGCTTATCAAAGAAAAGGCTTCTTCTGTTAAAATCGTTTACACACCTCTCCACGGAACAGGTGCAATGCACGTTGAAAAGGTTCTCGGTGAGCTCGGGCTCAAAGTTATCACAGTTCCAGAGCAGCGTGATCCAAACGGCGCATTCCCAACAGTTGAAAAACCAAACCCAGAGGAAGCTCCTGCACTCAAAATGGCAGTCGCTCTTGGCGAAAAAGAAAAGGCTGACTGTGTAATGGCAACTGACCCGGATGCAGACCGCTTCGGTACAGCATTCCCAGGCAAAGACGGAAAATTCGTTCTCGTTTCTGGAAACCAGATGGGCGCCCTTCTCTGTGAGTACGTTCTTCTTTCACGCAAAGAATTGGGAAAATTGCCTGCAAACGGTGCCGCTATCCGCTCAATCGTTACATCTCCATTCTGTGACTACATCTGTAAAAAATACGGCGTAAAAATGCACGAATGCTTGACCGGCTTCAAATGGATTGCCGCTGTCGAGGACGAATTTGAGAAAGACGGAAGCGAGACTTACGTTTACGGTCTTGAAGAGAGCTACGGCTACAAAGTTGAAAAAGAAGTTATGGACAAAGACGGTGTTTCTGCCGCTGCAATGTGTGCTGAAATGACTTTGTACTGGGCTTCAAAAGGCAAGTCAATCCTTGAGCACCTGGACGATATGTTCTGCGAATACGGTTACTTCGAGGACCGCGCTATTTCTCAGTACTTTCCGGGAAGTGCCGGAAAAGAAGTTATGGCTGGCATCATGACAAAACTCCGCACAGAGGGCCTCAAAACTTTGGGCGGCAAGAAAGTTCTTGAAATCAAAGACATCGGAAATTCAGTTTCTTACAATCCTGAAAATCCTTCTGCAAAAACTGCAATCAAGCTTCCGAAGTCAAACGTTCTCCAGTTCCTGCTTGAAGGCGGCACAATCGTTTCTGCACGTCCTTCTGGAACAGAGCCAAAAATCAAGTTCTACATCAACGCCCGCACAGACGTTTCTGCAGGTCTTGACAAGGCAAAGGCTGAGAGCGCAGCTGTATGCAACGCAATCGAAGCTGACATCAAATCAGTTCTTGAAAACGCATAATCAAATTGCTTCTATTAGACTAGCTGGATAAGCAAAAAAAATGGGTTCCCGTCGGGAACGCGTCATCAAACACCGCAGTGAGCAAGCTCATAGTGAGCGGCCCTGCATTGCAGGGCAAAAACTCACGAGGTGAGTTTTTAGCGAGTCTCCCGAAGAGCTGTGCTCGTAGGGGCGAGTTCGTGCCGCAACCCCGACTCCACCCATTTTTTTAGTTTTATCTGATGTTTTAAAGAAACTGAGATTACGCGTTCTCAACTTTCAACTTTCAACTTCCAATTTATATGAAATCACACTTACATTTACTTAATGATTACCGGCGGATGAACCGGCTTTTGAATAGCGGGGCGGTTTTTTGCGCGCTTGATACAGAAACTACCGGACTTAAGCCTGCTGAAGACAGAATTATTGAGATTGGAGCCGTTAAATTTGATAAGTCTGGCGTGCTCGGAACTTTTTCCGCTCTTGTTAATCCCCGGATTTTAATTCCGCATTTTTGTCAGGAACTTACTGGAATCACGAACAAAATGGTCTATGGCCAGAAGGAATTTCATGAGCTTGCGGGCGATTTTCTTTCTTTTTTGGGCGAGGACTCAATTATCGTGGCTCATAATGCTCAGTTTGATTTGCGGTTCGTGAATGCAGAGCTGGAACGAATGAATCATGCCCCCCTTTTGAACAAAGCAATTGATACCCTGAGATTTTCACGCTGGGCTTTCCCGGAAAATGGGCACTGGACTTTGCAGCATCTTGCATCTCAGTTTGGAATTGAAGTGAAGTCCGCTCACCGGGCTACGGATGATGCCCGCGTATGCATGGAAGTGTTTTTTAAGTGCATCGAGGGCAGCCTGGACAGGCAGAAGAGCATTTAGCTATTTCTTTGCCCTGGCTTTATTTAGGATTTCGCGGTAGAGGTCGTAATCAACCATGGAACCTTCTTTGATGACTTGTGAACAGGCTTCTTGCCATGGGGTAATATCGCTTACGTTTGTGAGGGTTACGCCTTCTTTGAGCAGGGCATCTTCTACACGCTTTTCTTCGGTTTGTGAGAGTTTACGGCAGAATTCTGATGCATATTTTCCTGCCTCAATTAAAATCTTCTGCTGATTTTCTGAAAGTGAATCCCAGCATTCCTGTGTGATGATTGTTTCCATGACGCCGAGGGTGTGTCCGTCAAGAATCATGTAGGGGGCTACGGCATAAAAATGATTTGCCAGATAATTTGCGATTGGTTGCTCGGCCGCATCGATTACGCCTGTTTGAAGTGCCGGAAGCAAGTCGGCGTAGTTTACAGGAACAGAAGTTGCGCCCAATCCCTCTAACATTCCCTGCATTGCTTTGTCATTTGTGCCACGTACTTTAAGATTTTTGAAATCTTCCACCCCAGAAATCTTTTTGGTTGAGAAAAAATGCCTGAACCCCTCTTCGCCAAAGAAAAGACCTTTGAGACCAAGACCAATTTCAAGTGGTTCATCGAGAATTTTTTGAGCTGAATCGGAATTTACGAAACGCCAGAAATGCTCCTTGCTTGAAAATGTGAACGGAACTGAAAGAAGAGAAGATTTTTTGCAGCCGTACATTGCCATGTTAACGGCGGACATTCGATGGATATGAATTGTAGAATTAGGCTTGAGCATGAGTGCCATGACTGAATCAACGTCGCCCAGAATGCCTGAGCAGTGCAGGTCAATTTTGATTTTGCCTCCAGAAAGTTCCTCAACTTTTTCTTTGAAAGCCTGGTCTGTTTGGCCTGCGATTGTCCCGGCCGGGTTGACTTCGGCCATAACGAGGGTAACTTCTTTTTCATTTGCGGAATCCGCAGTTTTTTTATTGCATGAAAGGGCTGAGAAAATTAATGTGGTCGTTAAAAGACAAAAGCCGATTTTTTTAAGCATGGGCTCTCCTATTCCTTCTTATAAAAAAGAAAATTATCAACCTTTATATTATGACCTCATTTTCCTTATTTTTCAATCCTGTTTTAATTATTTTTCTTTAAAAATAGGGGAGAAATTCGGCTTAGCACCTTGATTCAGATTGATACTTTTGCTAATATATTCTTCACTGTTTAGGTACCCTCTAAATAGTGACTTTGAAAAATCAAGCAACTTATTCTTCGCGGCTAACTTAGAATCTGCCTTGATTAAAAAATTTTTAGGAGCATTAAAATGGCTACACGACGCAATCCTCGTTTTAAGGAATGTCGACGACTTGGTGTTAACGTTTGCGGACACCCAAAGGCAATGGACAGGGCTGGTGCACCAGCATTCAAGAAGACAAAGAAATCTTCTGACTACGCTTTGCACTTGATCGAAAAACAGAAAGTAAAGGCTTACTACAACATCCTCGAAAAACAGCTTCGCCGATATTTCGAAAAAGCTGCTAAATCAAAGGAAATGACAGGTGTTGCTCTCTTGGTTTCTCTCGAGACTCGCCTCGACAACCTCGTTTACCGCTTGGGATTCGCTTCTTCAATCCGCATGGCTCGCCAGATGGTAAGCCACAAACACATTGAAGTTGACGGAAAAGTAATCAACATCCCTTCTTACGCAGTAAAAGTAGGCTCAACAATTTCTTTGGTTGAGAAAATGCGCAAGAGCGAGCAGTTCAAGGCTACATACCTTGCAAACAACAAGGCTAAACTTGACTACCTCGAGCGTGACGACGACAACTTCTCAGGTAAGTTGGCTCGCCTCCCACTCCGCTCAGAAATCCCAGTTCAGATCAACGACCAGATGGTTGTCGAATACTACAGCAAATAGTAGTTTCTGAATGGTACGAAGCCGCTCCAATCGGGGCGGTTTTTTGTTTTTAAAGCACAGTTTCCACGGATTTACACAGAATTTTTTCTTGCCGATTTCACTTTTTTTCCTTATTTTGAAATTGATAGTTAAAAATGGAGGTAATGTTTTATGAATTACGAGCAGTTTACCTTAAAGACACAGGACGCTTTGCAGGCGGCTTCGGCCCTTGCCCAGCAGAATGACCATTCAGAAATCGGCCTTCCTCATCTTCTTGTCGCCATGCTGGAGCAAAAAGATGGAATCACTTCCCCGATTGTAGAAAGAATCGGAGTTCAGAAAGAAAACCTTCTTGAAGCGGCAAAAAATCTGCTGAATACATATCCTCGCGTCACAGGCAATGTCCAGATGCAGCTTTCAGGCGAGGCTCAGAAAGTTCTTGCAAAGGCTGAAAAGGAAATGTCTGCCTTAAAAGACCAGTTCCTTTCGGTTGAGCATATCCTTCTTGCAATGGCTCAGAGCGACGGCAGGACAGGCCAGCTTCTTAATCAGTACGGAGTTACACGCCAGACAATTCTTGAGGCTTTAAAATCAGTCCGGGGAAATCAGAAAGTTGACTCAAACGACCCTGAAAGCAAAATGCAGGCCCTTGAAAAATACTGCACCGATTTGACAGCCCGCGCCCGCCAGGACAAAATTGACCCTGTAATCGGCCGTGACGAAGAAATCCGCCGGGTAATGCAGGTTCTTGTGCGACGAACAAAGAACAATCCGGTTTTGATTGGTGAGCCTGGTGTCGGTAAGACGGCAATCGTCGAAGGACTTGCCCGCCGAATCGCCCAGGGAGACGTTCCTGAATCCCTCAAAAACAAGCGTCTTCTTTCACTTGATATGGGAAGCCTTGTCGCCGGAGCAAAATTCCGGGGTGAGTTTGAGGAAAGACTTAAGGCTGTAATCACAGAAGTTACAAAATCAGAAGGACAGATAATTCTCTTTATCGATGAACTTCACACGATTGTGGGAGCCGGAGCAAGTGAGGGCAGCATGGATGCAAGCAATCTGCTCAAGCCGGCCCTTGCCCGTGGTGAACTCAAGGCAATCGGAGCTACAACCTTAAACGAATACAGAAAATACATCGAAAAAGATGCCGCACTGGAACGTCGTTTCCAGCAGGTCTATTGTGCAGAGCCTAACGTCGAGGACACGATTGCGATTTTGCGTGGCCTGCGTGACAAATACGAGATTCATCACGGAGTTAAAATCAATGACGAAGCCCTGGTCGCAGCCGCAACGCTGAGCAACCGCTACATCACTAACAGATTTTTGCCGGATAAGGCGATTGACCTTGTTGACGAAGCCGCAAGCCGATTAAAGATGGAAATTGAGAGCGAGCCGACTGAGCTTGACCAGCTTGAAAGAAAAATCCTCCAGCTTCAGATTGAAAAGCAGTCTCTTTCCAAGGAAGACGATGCCGCATCCAAAGAGCGCTTGCAGAAACTTGAAAAGGAACTTGCCGAAGTGACAGCCAGCCGCGATTCAATGAGGTTACAGTGGCAGAACGAAAAGGCAGAAATCAACCGGAGCCGCGAGCTTAAGGAGCAGCTTGAAGCCGCCCGCTTTGAGGAAGAAAAATACACCCGAGAGGGAGACTTCAACAAGGCCGCCGAGCTTAAATACGGAAAAATCCCGGCTCTTGAAAAGGAACTTGCAGAGGCTCAGAAAGCAGACGAGGCCCGCCATTCAAAAGAAGACAACGGCGTTTCGGATTCACTTTTGAGGCAGGAAGTCACTGAAGAAGACATTGCCCGCGTTGTAAGCACATGGACTGGAATTCCGATTGCAAAAATGCTCACGAGCGAAAAGCAGAAATACGTCCAGCTTGAATCAGTCCTTCATAAGAGGGTAATCGGTCAGGACGAAGCCGTTTCTGTCGTAAGCGATGCAATCAGGCGAAACCGGGCTGGCCTCAACGACCCCAACAGACCACTGGGAAGCTTTATGTTCATCGGACCTACAGGCGTTGGAAAGACTGAGCTTGCAAAAACTCTTGCCGACTTCCTCTTTAACGACGAAAAGGCCCTCACCCGAATCGATATGTCTGAATACATGGAAAAATTCAGCGTGACCCGCCTGATTGGAGCTCCACCGGGATATGTGGGCTATGACGAGGGCGGTCAGCTTACAGAAGCAGTTCGCCGAAGGCCTTACAGCGTAATCCTCTTTGATGAAGTCGAAAAGGCTCACCCGGATGTATTCAACGTGCTCCTGCAGGTGCTTGATGACGGCCGACTGACTGACGGACAGGGCAGGGTGGTTGACTTCAAGAACACAATCATCATCATGACCAGCAACCTTGCAAGCGATTTGATTCTTGATGCTGACTCTGCTGAAAAGATGGCAGCCCTTCGTCCGGCGGTAGATTCTCTTTTGAAAAAGACTTTCCGTCCTGAGTTCTTGAACCGAATCGACGAAATCGTAATGTTCGCTCGTCTTTCAAAAGACTGCATCGGCGGAATCGTTAAGAATCAGCTGGAGCGAGTAAAAGCCCGCCTGGCTGACCGAAGAATCAGCCTTGAATTTGACCAGAGCGCAATCGACTTTTTGAGCGAGGCAGGCTATGACCCGGCATTCGGTGCCCGACCGGTTAAGCGTGCCGTTCAGACTTACGTTGAAAATCCTCTGGCGAAGGAAATACTGGCCGGAAAATTCGGCGAGGACTCAAAAATCTTGGTAAAAGCTGAATCAGGACTGTTAAAATTTTCTTAATTAAACATTAAAATTTCCTTGACATGAGAGCCTCTTGTTCTTAAAATAGATTTAAGATATTTAGGTTTTCATAGGAGGAAATTATGAAAAGATTTTTAGCTGCTCTTATTGGAACTCTTACATTGATGCTCGCTGTCAGCTGTACAACATTTCATCCTGTCGCCATTAATGGTGACATCGGTTCCAAGAGAGGCGAAAGCACCGGCCATATTATCTGCGGTCTGATTTTCATTGGACAGGGCGATATTTTGGACGCTGCTAAGAACGGTGGAATCACACACGTCTCTACTGTAGATATCCGTACAACAAACATTATGGGCGGTATTTACATTAGAAACACAACAATCGTTTCCGGAGAGTAAGTCCATCCGGGAATTTCCAAAAGGCCGAAAAGGGAAACCTGAGTAGGCTTTTTTATTTAAACTTTTTTGAATTTTTCAGAACCTATGAGAAAGTTTTTTGTTTTATTTGCTTCACTTCTCCTTATGATTTCGCTTCTTTCCTGTAAATCAGGGAAAAAGCCGGATATTTCTGGAACATGGGAAGCAGACATTATGCTCAAATCAGATCTTGCCGAACCATCAACCACCGGCGATATTGTCAAGGCATTTTTGTATACAAAACAGAATATTGTCCTCACTTTTTCAGAGCGCGGCCGTTTCAGCAAAAAGGTCCTGCAGGAAGTTGACCGGGTTGAGTTCATCAGCTCTTCCGAAGATGTCGAGGCCGCCAAGGAATATTTTTCCAGATACTGCAACAAGGATCTTGTTTTTAGCGGTGAATATGAGCAGAAAAGTTCCATCATAGTTTTTGAAGTTTCAAAAGTTCAGAGCACCGGAGAAGAAGTCGTCAGCTACGATGAATATTTTGCGAAAGATCCGTCGATTGGCGCTGATAACTACTGCGAAAATTACGAAATGAAGGATGGCGACCTTATTTTGAACGGCGTAAAATTTAAAAAAATCGAAAGAAAGGAATAAGATTGCCGTGACCTTCGGGCTTGACCCGATAATCTTTTTTCTATATTTTCTAATCACAAATGAAAAAATTCTTCCTGGCTTTTTTTATTTTTGCCGGTTTTTCTTCGCTTTCCTTTGCCCGGGTGGGGCTTGGCGGAGCATTTTCTTACAGCCTTTCCGCTGATTCTCACGAAATGGTCTCTTTTTCTGCAAGAAGTGACGAGTCTCCCTGGTGCCTTTTTTTTAATTCCCAGCTCAAAGAAAACACAATCACGCTTTTTCTGGACGACTGGTTTATAAATGAAAGACTTGCCCGGCATCTGGATTATTTTGTCCTCTGGGGAATGAGTTACGGGGCCACTTTTGAAGCCGACAAGACTGTTTTTGCGATGGGCTGCCGTTTTGGTGCCGGATTTGACATGTTTTTCTTTAACAGGCGGCTTGAATTTTTTGGTCAGGCTGTCTGGAATCCATATTTCGGGGCTTCAAAGGAAGATGGCTCCTGTTCGCTCCTTTTCAGACCGGTGAATTTCCCATGCACGGCTGGTCTCAGGCTTTGGTTTTAATCAGAATTTGTATTATTGAAAAAAAACTCCATTGATTGTAAAATAATAGAATATGTTCGATGTAAAGGATTCTGATTTTTTTGATGTAGAAGAAGAGGATTTTGACACAATCCTTGCTTCCGATATAAATTTTCGCGGCACAATTCGATTTACCAAGCCTTTTATGATTCGCGGTACTGTCACAGGTGCAATTGATGCCACAAGTGATTTGGTTGTTGACACAAATGCCGTGGTAACAGCCGGAATCAATGCTTCACGAGTGCTTGTCCGAGGCAAGGTCGAGGGCGACATTACTGCAAAAGACCTTGTTTTTGTTACAGCCACTGGTTCTGTCAGCGGCGATATTATCTCAAAAGAAGTCGTGCTTGAGCCTGGCGCTCATTTCAGCGGAAAGTGCACGATGACAGGAGAGTAATTTTATGAAAAAGTTCATCTTTCTTTTAGCATTTGTTTTTTCTTTTGCGGCTATTTCTGCCCAGTCAAAGCCAGATGCCCTTGTCTTGTACCGCAACGGCAATTATCCGGAGTCAATCAAAATCTGTGAGCAGGAAATCTTAATCAATCCCCGCAATATCGATTCTTATTGTGTCCTCTGCTGGTCTCTGGTTCGAAACCGCCAGTATGCCGAAGCTGAAGTCCGTGCCACCGAAGCCCGCAAAATCGCTCCGGGTGACGTCCGACTCATGGAAGTTTTGGGTGAGGCCAAGTACTATCAGGGCAAAAACGGCGAGGCTCTTGAAATGTTCCGCACATACATTGCGAGCGCTCCTTCAAATGCAGCCCGAATCGGAAATGCTTACTATTATATGGGTGAAATTTACATCCGTCAGGGCAAATATCAGCATGCCGACATTTCAATGACAACCGCAGTTTACACAGAGCCGCTTGTTGATTTGTGGTGGACCCGCTGCGGATATGCGCGTGAAATGGCAGGAAGCTATGCCTCAGCCCTCGACGCATATTCAAAGGCAATCGAACTCAACGCTTCACAGGCTGACGCTGCTCGTGGCAAAGAGCGTGTAGCTGCCCGCCTGCGCTAAGATGTCATTATCGGGGCAGTCCGATAATCTTAAAATTATGAACAAAACAATTCATTTTGAAACATTGGGCTGCCGTCTCAATCAGGTTGAGAGCGAAGGTGCAGCCCGCTTTTTTACAGACTCAGATTTTTCCGTCACCATGGAGCCCTTTACGGCCAGGTCTTTTGATGAGAGCGTTGTCCTTTGCGTGGTAAACACCTGCACTGTCACAGCCAAAGCCGAGCAGAAGGCAAGAAGAATCATCCGAATGCTTTTAAAATGCTGTCCGAATTCTGCCGTCGCCGTCACTGGCTGTTACGCCCAGCTTGATCAAAAAGAAATCATGGCGATTGACGAAAGGGTCTGCGTTCTCGGAGGCCAGCACAAGGGAAGCCTTGCTGATTTGCCGTCCTTCCTCAAAAAAATCCTCGAGGAAAATCCATCCATCACAGGACTTGAAATCTCTCAGAAAATCCAGAAAATCTTCGACAAGGAAAACAATTCTTCTGAGCAGAACGTGATTACTTCGCCTTTCCGCCTTGCAACAGAAACTTTCATAAATCATTCGCGTTCCTCGCTCAAAATTCAGGACGGCTGCAACTGCGTCTGCACTTACTGCCGAATTCGTCTTGCCCGCGGAAAATCCGTTTCCCTCGATGCAAAGGAAGTCATTGAGAGGGTGCAGAAGCTTGAAGGGGCGGGGCAGAGTGAGGTGGTCATTACGACCGTAAACATTTCCCAGTATTCAAGTGAATATAATGGAAGAAAAGTGCGTTTTGCCGAGCTTTTGGAGCTCATCCTGCAGAATACGCAGAAAATCGGTGTCCGCATTTCAAGCCTTTACCCGGAAATCGTCGATGAAAAACTGGCTTCAATTCTTGAAAATCCGAGAGTGCGGCCTTATTTCCATATTTCCGTTCAGAGCGGTAGTGATTCAGTCCTTGCGCGCATGAAACGCCCTTATAAAATCGAAGCTGTTTACCGTGCCACGGAACTTTTGCGAAAAGCAAAGAAGAATCCTTTCATCGCCTGTGACATTATCGCCGGCTTCCCTGGTGAAAGTGACGAAGATTTTGACCTGACCCTCAAGATGCTTAAAGAATGTGGCTTTACCTTTGTCCACGCCTTTCCCTTCAGTCCCCGTCCTGGAACAGAAGCCTTTAAAATGCGCCCGATGGTTCCAAACTATATTACTGACAAAAGGATTGCTGCCCTCGAAGAATTCAACAAAAACTCAAAGACTGAATACATCAATTCCTTTGTCGGCCAGAGTCTTCCTGCCGTGTGCGAGACAGTCCACCGGGCGAAAATCTTCAAGGACCGGGTGATTATCCATGCCGTGACCGAAAATTTTCTCCACTGTCAGCTAAATTTTTCGACAAAAGACTCCAACCTGCCTGCTGCGGGAAGTGAAATCAGCGTAAAAATCCTGAGACCCCTCCAGGAAGCCGAAAAAACTGGAGAAAGTGACACGCTTGCTGTCTTCGCGTGAGGGATAGTAGCGGCGCGAAGCGTTGCCGTAAGGCAATGAAACCGCGGATAGCCCGACTCGACGAAAAGACAGATTAATTGTTTTTTTATAGTGCGCCAGGGATGGCGCGTTGTAAAAAGCAGGAAAAATCCGTAACAACTCGAAGAGTTGTCGTAACGACATGAATGTCGAGGCACGCCCCCTCTATTTTCTATTTTTTTGCAATCTGATATAATTACTATGTATGGAAACAAAAAATTCTCCTCACGGAACAATCACTGATAACAATCACGCGGCTCTTTGGCACGGGCGTTTTGCAGAGGGACCGGATGCTGCCGCCGTTGAATTTGAAACTTCTATTCATGTTGATGAGCGCATGGCTTTGGACGACATTCACGGTTCTCAGGCCCACGCCGCAATGCTTGCAAAGCAGGGTATCATCAGCGTGGAGGAGAACAGGGCGATTCAGGAAGGTCTTTCTTCTATAGAAAAGGATTTGTCTTCGGGAGCTCTTTCAATCGACTATTCTGCCGAGGACATCCACTCCTTTGTTGAGGCAACTTTGACTGACAGAATCGGCGACCCTGGTCGTAAGCTTCACACTGGCCGAAGCCGCAATGACCAGATTGCTCTTGACGAGAGGCTTTACCTTCGTCGTGTAATTCCTGACTTGCAGAAGGCTATCGTCTCGCTCATTAAAACTCTTACGAATATCGCAGAAAATCATAAATCTTCGCTTTTGACCGGCTACACCCACATGCAGCACGCTCAGCCGGGTTCTCTTGCCCAGCATTTGTGCGCCTGGGCCTTCATGCTCATGCGTGACGTTGAGCGTCTTTCGGATTCATTGAAGCGCGTTTCTCTTTCTCCGCTCGGTAGCGGGGCTTTGATGGGAAGTACTCTGCCTCTTGACCGCGAGGCTGTTGCAAAGGAACTTGGTTTTGAGGGGGCGACATACAATTCCCTTGATTCTGTTTCTGACCGCGACTACTGCATTGAGTTCACTTCGGATTTTGCGATTTTGCAGCAGCATTTGAGCCGCATGTGCGAGGAAGTTGTCCTGTGGTCTACTACTGAATTTGGCTTCATCAATCTTAGCGAAAAATGGTCTACCGGCTCTTCAATCATGCCGCAGAAAAAGAATCCTGACTTTGCTGAATTGATCCGCGGCCGCACCGGTAAGGTTTACGGCGATTTAATCAATCTTCTTGTAATGATGAAAGGGCTTCCTCTCGCTTACGACCGCGACATGCAGGAAGACAAGGCTCCTCTTTTTGAGGCTCTGGACTGCGTTCAGGGAAACGTAATCGTTTTTGAGGCCATGATTGCTTCGGCTGAGTGGAACCTTCCAAAAATGGAAGAAAGTTGCTTCGGCGGTTTTGCCAATGCTACTGATGTGGCAGACTACCTGGTGCGAAAGGGCATGCCTTTCCGAGTGGCTCACGGTGTTTCTGCAAAATGCGTTCGTCTTGCTATTGATTCTGGTCTTTCTGCAATCGAGGATTTGAAGCTTGAGGACATGAAAAAGATTTCTGACTTAATCGAAGAGGATATTTTTGACTGCATCACGCCACGTGCCTGCATGGAAGGCCGAAAAACAATAGGCGGTCCTGGTGCAATCGACAGGCAGATTGAAGTCTTGAAGTCTTTCTGCGGAAAATTTTAAATAAACCACGAGTGGTTAAAAATAAAGAGGTAAATTATGAAAATTACAAAAGTTTTGATGGGTGCTTTGGCTGCACTTATGGTAGTTGGAATGGCTTCTTGTTCAAAATCCAGCAATGAATTCGTTCTTGGTCTTGATGATTCTTTCCCACCGATGGGATTCCGCGATGACAGCAATGAAATCGTAGGCTACGACATCGACCTTGCAAAAGAAGTTGCAAACCGTCTCGGACTCAAATTCCGTGCTCAGCCAATTTCATGGTCTGCAAAAGAGCAGGAACTTAACACTGGAAAAATCGACTGTATCTGGAACGGTCTTTCAATCACTCCGGAGCGTCTTGAAGCACTCGCTTTCACAAAGCCTTACCTCAACAATGCGCAGGTTGTAATCGTTCGCGCAGATGGCGGAATCAAAAATCTTGCTGATTTGAGCGGAAAAGTTCTCGGCGTTCAGGCAGGAAGCTCTGCAGCTGACGCAATCGACGAAAATCCTGCTTTCAAATCAAGCCTCAAGGCAATCGTTGACTTCAACGACAACATCATGGCTTTGAACGACCTCGAAATCGGCGGTCTTGACGGCGTTGCAATGGACAGCGTTGTTGCAGAATACAGCCTTAAGGTTACCGGCAAGCCTTTCACAATCCTTGCTGACAGCCTTGCTCCTGAGCAGTACGGAATCGCATTCAAAAAAGACAACACTGAATTGCGCGACAAGGTTCAGAAAGCCCTCGAAGACATGGCAGCCGACGGTACAGTAGCTAAAATCAGCGAAAAATGGTTCGGTTCTGACATCTCGATTATCGGAAAATAAAAATTCCTCACTTTTCTGGAGCGTTTTGAAATGACTAAAATTATCCTTCCCATGCTTGGAGCATCTGTTGTCTCGATTGAGGTGTTTTTCCTTACGCTCCTTTTTTCCGTGCCGCTTGGTTTTCCTCTTGCGGCCGGCCGAATGTCGCATTTCAAGCCGCTTTCATATCTTGTGAACGCTTTTCTGCTTGTTATCCGCGGCACTCCGCTCATTTTACAGCTGATTGCGGTCTATTTCTTTCCGGCTTATCTTTTTAAGCTTTCTTACGACCGTTTTGTGGCTGCAATAATTGCCCTTTCAGTCAACTATGCCTGCTATTTTGCGGAAATTTACCGTGGCGGCATTCAGTCGATTGCAAAAGGTCAGTATGAGGCGGCAAAAGTCCTGGGCTACACAAAAATGCAGACTTTCTTCCGCATCGTTCTTCCACAGGTCGTAAAAAGAATTGTTCCTGCAATGGGAAACGAGGTAATCACTCTCGTAAAGGACACGGCCCTTGTTTCTGTCCTTGGAATTGCAGAACTTTTCCGAACTGCACAGACGACTTCAAGCCGTCTTTTTTCAACTACGCCGATTCTTATCGCAGGCGTTTTCTACTTCATCATGAACTGGGTTGTTTCAGCCGGCTTCATCGTTATTGAAAAAAAACTGGATTATTATAAGTAAAATGGCAATCATCAGCGTAAAAAACATCAAAAAAACTTTCTCTGACAATGTTCCTGTTCTCAAGGATATTTCATTCGACGTTGAGCAGGGAGAAATCTTGGGAATCATCGGGCCGAGCGGAAGCGGAAAGTCTACCATGCTCCGCTGCATCGCCCAGCTTGAAAGCGTTGATGACGGCTCGATTTTCGTCTGCGGCCAGCCGATTGTCCAGAACGGTAAATACGCTGATAAAAAAGAATTGCGCAAAATCGGATTGAATCTGGGCTTTGTCTTCCAGAATTTCAATCTTTTCCCTCACATGAGCGTCTTGCAGAATATCGTTGATGCCCAGGTGCATGTCCTTAAAACTCCGAAAGACGAGGCTATTGCCGTTGCCCGAAAACTCCTTGCCGACGTGGGCCTTTCAGAAAAGGAAAATGCCTATCCCTGCGAGCTTTCAGGCGGTCAGCAGCAGCGGGTTTCGATTGCCCGAAGCCTTGCCCTAAAGCCGAAAGTTCTTCTTTTTGACGAGCCGACCAGTGCCCTCGACCCTGAGCTTACCGGTGAAATCCTTGCAGTCATCAAAAAACTCGCCGACGAGAAAATGACCATGATTGTCGTAACTCACGAAATGTCATTTGCCCGCGATATTTCCGACAAAATCATTTTTATGGCGGACGGAGTAATCGTAGAGCAGGGCGAGCCAAAATCCCTCATCTCAAATCCCCAGACAGACAGACTCCGAGATTTCTTGAAGAGATTCAATCATAGGGAGACGGTCGCCGGAGGCGAAAAAACTTGTGAGACAAGTTTTTAGTCGAGTCTCGGAAAAATCTGTGATTTTTCCGTAATATACCTTAACTTCCATTTTTTACATGCCGATATTCATAGTATGAATAGTTTTACACGGTCAGTTGATTTATTATCTCGTGCTATGGATGTTAACAGCCTCCGCTATCAGGTTTCTGCAAACAACATTGCGAATGCAGAAGTTCCTAACTACAAGCGTCAGGTTGTTGATTTTGAAAGCGAACTCAAGCGTGCCTTTGACTCAGAAAAAGACACTGAGCACAAAATGCAGCTTACCCGCACCAATGACGCACACTTCCAGCTTGACATGCCTGTAGACTTTCGCAGTGTTGAACCACGCCGTGTGACTGACTGGGAAAGCACTGCAAATGCAAACGGAAACAATGTTGACCCTGAATTCGAAGCTATGAACATCATGAAAATTCAGCTCAACTACCGTCTTCTGGCACAGCTCGAAAATTTCGAGTTCAGCCAGGTTAAAACTGCAATGAAGAGATAGGAGATAGGTTATGGGAATGTTTACTTCTATTAATATAGCTGCTACAGGCATGAGCGTTGAACGGCTCCGCACTGATGTCATTTCTAACAACATCGCCAACGCAAGCACTACACGAACTCCTGAGGGCGGTGCTTTCAAAAAATCTTCTGTCGTAATTGAGCCGATTGCATCTGCACATCCGACCTGGAGAAGCCCCTTTGTTTCGGCTGATCAGGATAATGGTCCTGGAAAAGGCGTTCGCGTCCGTGAAATCGTAAAGAGCACTGAGCAGGGACGTCTTGTATATGATCCGACAAATCCGGATGCAATTCAGTCTGGCCCAAATAAAGGCTATGTTGAGTATCCGAACGTAAATATCGTAAATGAAATGGTTGACTTGATTTCGGCAAGCCGGGCTTACGAGGCAAACTCAACCGTAATTCAGGGTGCAAAAGACATGTTCTCTAGCGCACTGGAGATTGGACGGGGCTAAAGTCCTTGTCATAATGGAATTTTTGGTATAAAATTTTAGAGGGTGGATATTTATGAATGTTACAATGCCAAGTCTGTCTCAGGTTGAGATGATCAGAACAAATCCGGCTCATGCCGGCTCTGCGAAGCTTTCTTCAATTCTTCCAGGTTCAGAAAATTCAAATTCAATTCAGAACGAAAAAAATATGGGCACTTTCGAGTCTTATCTCGTAAATGCTGTTTCTGCAATGAATAACCAGCAGCTTGACGTCGGCCGTGTTCAGGAAAAACTCATAACTGATCCTGATTCTGTCGATATTCATGATGTAACCACTGCTATGGCAAAAGCTCAGATGTCTTTGAGCCTGGCTCAGACTGTCATTGACCGTCTTGTTACAGGCTGGAACGAGCTTTCAACTAACAGATAGTTGGAATTTATAATCTTCTTTTCAGATTCTGAAAAGTGTGGTATTCTAAGAAGATATTTATTTTATAAATATCTTCTTGAAATATTGTTGTTCGTTCACGGGAGGGGTAGATGAACGACTGGCTTAAAAATACGACTGCCAAGTTAAAAAGTTTATGGGCTGCATGGAAGCCCGTTCAAAAAGCAATCGCCGCGGGAATTCTTGTCGCGGTTATTGTCGTTTTAGTGCTTGTTTTCAAAGGTTCTTCAAAACCTACAACAATTCCGCTTTTTAATACGCCTATCACGGATTCAAATGCCCGTGCAGATATCGCGTATCGTCTTGATCAGGAAAACATCAAGTACACTCTTAATGAAACAACCGGTCTCATTTATGTCGATGACGAAGTAACTGCCCGCCGTGCAAAGGCGATTCTTGTTGCTGAGGATTTGATTCCTAACCGTGTTGACGTTTTCAGCCAGATGCTTGACGTTACAAACTGGTCTACGACTGATTTCGAGCGTGAAAAGAACGATTTGCGCCGTGTTACAAATCAGGTAAAGCAGCATATCGAATCCCTCGACGATATTGCAAGTGCAGACGTTGTAATCACTCCGGGGCAGAATTCAATTTATGAGAGCCAGCGGGTTCCTGCGACAGCTTCCGTTACTTTGAGATTCAAAAACGGTTCTGTAATGGAGCATGACCGCAAGCGCATTCAGGGCATTCAGCGCCTTATCCTCCGCTCGGTTTCAGGCCTCACAGAAGACAATATCGTAATTTCAAATACAGCAGGTGACATCCTCAATGATTTTGCTGGCATGGCAGAAATTGACCGTCTCAGCCTCATTGAGCGCACCGAAAAATTCAAGCTCAAGCTCGCTAGTGAAAAGCGTGCAAAGGTAATCGGCTCACTTCAGAGCATTTACGGCGAAGACCGAGTCCGCGACCTCGACGTAAACGTTGACATGGATACATCAAAGGTTTCAAGCGACAAGACAATCCACACTCCAATCATGATTACGGAGCAGGATCCGTCAAAGCCTTACGATACAACTGAAAAACGCGATTATCTTCCTATTTCAACTCAGACTGTAACAAAAGAATGGACTGGTACGGGCTACAATCCGGAAGGTCCTGCCGGCGTTGAGGGCCAGAATCCTCCGGTTTATTCCGACATGTCTAACGTAATCGGCAAGTCAACCGAAACAGGCGTAATTCAGAACAACGTCGTTAACGTTGAGCATCGCACGGAAGAGCGCATGCCTGCCGTTGACCGAATCACGGTTTCTGTCAACATCGACGGTAACTGGGAGAAAATCACTGACGGTGCGGGAAATCCTGTATTCGTCACAGAGAAAAATCTTGACGCATTGAAGTCACAGTATCCTGACTGGGAAGATCAGGTTAAATACCGCTTCGCACTCGGTCACATCCTTCGAATTTACAGTCCTCTTTCTTCTGATGAACTTGAGCAGACTGCAAACTACCTTCAGGGTGCAATCGGATATGATGCCAGCCGAAATTACCGCGTCGTAGTAACAAACATTAAATTCAACCGCCAGAACGAGCAGGATCTTGAAGATGCCGCAATTATCCGCGCACAGCAGACTAGAAAGACAATCATGCTCGTATTGATTGGCGTTGTCGTTATTCTCATTGCATTCATCGTATTCAGAATGATCAGCCGTGAGCTTGAACGCCGCCGACGTCTTCGCGAAGAAGAACTTTTGCGCCGTCAGCAGGCAGAACGCGAAAAGGCTCTCTGGGATGCAAAACAGGAAGGCATGGAAGTTACTATGTCTGTCGAAGAGCGCAAGCGTGCCGAACTTCAGGAAAATGCAATTGCAATGGCAAAAGAGCATCCTGAGGATGTCGCAATGCTCATCAGAACTTGGATGATGGAGGAGTAGAAAATGTCTGACTCAAAAGCAGCTGCCAAGCCTGGTAAAAAGGGCGGGGCAAAAGATTATAAGAATCTCACCGGCCGACAGAAGGCTGCCATCTTCCTCGTTTCGCTCGGTTCTGACGTTTCCTCAGAAATCATGAAGCACCTTCGTGAGGATGAGGTTGAAACATTAACATTTGAAATCGCTCGATTGGAGACAGTCGATTCTGACTTTAAGGATCAGGTTCTTGAAGAATTCCAGGAGCTCATGGCGGCTCAGAACTTTATCACCACCGGTGGTATCGATTATGCCCGCGAATTGCTCGAAAAATCTTTGGGAAGCCAGAAGGCAATCGACATCATCAACCGTCTTACAAGTTCTTTGCAGGTTCGTCCGTTCGACTTTATCCGCCGTACAGACCCTGCCCACTTGCTCAACTTCATTCAGCAGGAATATCCGCAGACAATTGCCTTGATTCTTGCTTACCTGGAACCTGGAAAGGCTGCCGTTATTTTGCAGAACCTTCCGCCGGAAATCCAGCCTGAAGTTTCAAAACGACTTGCAACAATGGACCGTACATCTCCTGACGTTTTGCGTGAGGTTGAACGAGTTCTTGAGAAAAAACTTTCTACATTGTCAAGCGAAGACTACACTGCTGCTGGTGGTGTTGAGTCTATCGTTGAAATCCTCAACCTTGTTGACCGTTCTTCTGAAAAGGCAATCATCGAATCCCTCGAAGAAGAAGATCCGGATTTGGCAGAGGAAATCAAAAAGCGAATGTTCGTCTTCGAAGATATCGTTATGCTCGACGACCGTGCTATTCAGAAGGTACTGCGCGAAGTCGATACTCAGGAGCTTTCAAAGGCTCTCAAATCAGTCGATACCGAAGTTCAGGACAAGATTTTCCGAAACATGTCAAAACGTGCGGCTTCAATGCTCAAGGAAGACATGGAATTCATGGGACCTGTCCGCTTGAAGGACGTCGAAGAAGCACAGCAGAAAATCGTTTCTACTATCCGCCGACTCGAAGATGCGGGTGAAATCGTCATTGCACGAAGCGGTGAGGACGAATTGGTCGTTTAATAAAGGGGTTTATTCATGGCAAGAAATTTATTTCAGCAGACATTATTCCAACCTGGTCAGTTAAAGCCGAAAGAGGGCGAATTCAAGCTCCAGCTTGTCCATGAATTTGCTCCGCCTGTAGAAGAAGTTGTTGAGGAAGTAGTTCCTGAATACACAGGTCCTACAGCCGATGACCTGCGCCGTGAAGCTGAGGCATTTAAGGCTCAGTGGGAGCAGGAAAAGCAGCAGATGTTTGCAGACGCTCAGGCAAAGGCTGACGAAATCGTCAAAAGGGCAGAAGATGCCGCATTTGCTGAGGTCAAAAGACAGACAAATCAGGCACAAATCGTAAAAAATGAAGCCGAGCAGAATGCGGCTGAAATAATCAAAAAAGCTCAGGAAGAAGCAAGCCGGATTATCGAAGAGGCCAGGGCTGAGCAGGAAGCCCTCAAAAAGAGCGGATATTCAGAAGGCTTGAACAAGGGCCGCGAAGAAGGTTTTGGCGAAGGTCAGGGCGAAGTTGAGCGACTGATTGAGCGCACCCACAAAATTCTTGAGGGCGTAATGAGCCGCCGCGAAGAGATTTTGAGCGAGACCGAGCAGCAGATTGTTGAGCTTGTAATCCTCATGACCAGAAAGGTTGTTAAAATCATTTCAGAAAATCAGAAGTCTGTCGTAATGGCAAATATTTTGCAGGCCCTCAAAAAGGTTAAGGGGCGTGGCGACGTTACAATCCGCGTAAACCTTGCAGACGTCAAGCTTACGAGCGAGCATACCCAGGACTTCATCAAGCAGGTTGAGAACGTCAAGGGAATCACAGTGCTTGAGGATTCAACAGTTGACAGGGGCGGCTGTATCGTTGAGACTGACTTCGGTGCCATCGATGCCCGAATCCAGAGCCAGCTGAGCGAACTTGAGTCAGCAATCCTGGATATTTCTCCGGTTAAGACTATCACTAAAAACGAGCCGATGCCGGTTTCTGAAGGTTAAAAAGATTCACTGGGTGGGGGAAAATGGAGTCTTTTTTCAACAAATACTTAAACACGGTCAAACACACTGAGACCATTCTCTATACAGGGCATGTAACTGCCGTAAAGGGGCTCGTTATTGAAAGTAACGGCCCTCGTTCCGTTATCGGTGAAATCTGTACGATTAAAATTCCTTCCCGAAATAAAGAAGTTCTTGCCGAGGTAATGGGCTTTGAGGGAAACACTGTAAAACTCATGCCTTATTCCGACACGACGGGAATCGAAATCGGCTGTGAAATCATCGCAAGCGGCCACATTCTTCAGGTTCCGGTCGGAAAGAATCTTCTGGGCCGCGTTCTTGATGCTACGGGAACTCCAATCGACGGAAAAGGTTCCCTCGATGTAACTGAATATTACCCGGTTCTGGCTTCTCCGCCTGATCCGATTACACGTCTTCCAATCAATAAACGCATTTCAACCGGTGTACGCTGCATCGATTCTCTTCTTACATGCGGAAAAGGTCAGCGTCTGGGTATTTTTGCGGGTTCTGGTGTCGGAAAATCTACTTTGCTTTCAATGATTGCCCGAAATACTAACGCAGACATCAACGTAATCGGTCTGATTGGTGAGCGTAACCGTGAGGTTAATGACTTCATCGAGCGCGATTTGGGACCGGAAGGCATGAAGCGGTCGGTAATCGTCGTTGCTACAAGCGATACTCCTTCAATCTGCCGACTTCGTGCTGCTTATGTCACAACTGCAATCGCAGAATATTTCCGTGACCAGGGTAAGGACGTCATGCTCATGATGGACAACATGACCCGATTTGCCCATGCCCAGCGAGAAATCGGCCTTTCAACAGGTGAGGCTCCTGCCCAGCGGGGATATCCGCCTAGCGTTTTTGACTTGATTCCAAAGCTTCTCGAAAGAACCGGTACAAACGATAAGGGTTCAATCACTGCTTTCTATAATGTTCTTGTTGACGGCGATGACATGGACGAGCCAATCACAGATAAAGTCCGCGGTACCTTGGACGGACACATCGTTTTAAGCCGCTCTTTGGCCCAGCAGAGGCATTACCCGGCAATTGACGTGCTCAAGTCAATCAGCCGTCTTGCCCGCCGTGTCTCTGGGCGTGAGACCCTTAAAGCCGTTAATAAAATCAGCCGTCTTGTTGCAATCTACGAGGATAACCGGGACATGATTTCTGCCGGCGTTTATCAGAAGGGAGCCAACGCTGAAATCGACCTTTCAATCGACAAGCACGAGGCCATCGAAGAATTCTTGTGTCAGGAAGAAGACGAGCACTGCTCAATCGACGACACTTTGCAGAAACTTTCTGCCCTTGCTGAAATCGAAATCCCGGACGAGGAATATGTCGAGCAGCCGGCTCTTGGTCGAAAAACCGTAGCCCAGCTTGTTCATGAGCATAAGGAAGAAAACGTCACTGACGCCAATGCAAAGGCCAGCGGTGCATTCGAGTCAAATCTTCCTGAGCAGATTTCCGCGATTTCTGATGTTGCGGACAAGCTCTAGCCTATGAAGCGCTTTAATTTTTCCTTGCAGAAAGTTTTGGATTTTCGCGAGTTTGAGAAAAAACAGGCTGAGGCTGAGCTTGGAAAGGCCGTAGCCGAAGAAACGAAAATCCAGAATACTCTTGATATGATTGCCCAGGCTCATGCTTCGACTGTTCGAACGGCAGATGAAACGAAAGACGTGGGCGGACTGATGGCGGCACAAAATTATTTCCGCCTTTTGAATCAGCAGAAAGAAGAAGCCCTGATGAATCTCGCCCAGGCCCAGGTCATTACCGAAGAAAAGCGTGAGGCTATGCGTGAGGCGATGAAAAACTGCAAGGTTCTGGAAAATCTCCGCGACAAAAGAAAATCCGCATGGAAAAAGGAAAACCTCAAGGCCGAAGAAAACGAAATTGACGATATCGTTACGGCAAAGTGGAATTAGGCTTTTCTTGAAATTTTCCCCTCTTTTGAATTATAATTCTTTAAGGATTTACAGATGAAAGAACGCTCAGAACGCCTTAAAGCAATAAAGAAATTAATCAAAAATAACCGTATCGAAAGCCAGGATGAACTTTTGCGTGAGCTTACAAAAGAAGGCTTCGACGTAACTCAGGCAACCCTTTCCCGGGACCTCAAGCTTTTAAAAGTCGGCAAGGTAAGTGACGGTCATGCAGGCTATGTTTACACCCTTCAGAGTGATGAAGACCGGGGTGAGAGCGAGCAGATTTTTGTTCAGGACTTTTTGCGCGGCTATGTGAGCATCGACTGGAATGCAACTACTGTCGTAATCAAAACTTTCGGCGGCCATGCTGATGCCGTTGCAAATGCCCTTGACTGCCTCAATCTCGATGAAATCCTTGGAACTGTAGCCGGTGACAGCTGTGTTTTTGCGGCTTTGCGTGCTGGCGTGAGCGGTGAAGACTTCATGAAGACTCTCAAAAAGCACATTCCGGATCTGGAAGAAGATTTATAGAAATATTCTTAAAATTTTTAAATTTTTCTCGCTTTATAGAAAAAGCTGGAGTATAATTCTTGTATGGGAAATATTACTTTAACTTTTACTGATGGTAGAAAAATCGATGTTCCAGCCCGACTTCGTGGCAAAGACATTTTAGACAAGCTTCCTCCTCATGAGGGAACTATTATCGCTCTCAAAGTAAATTATAAGGTCGTCTCTTTGTGCCGTCCGCTTCGTGTTTCAAGCCGGATTGAAGGCGTTTACCTTGGCACGAAAGAAGCAGCTTATGTTTACAGGCGTTCGTTATCTTTTGTACTCGCTGCAGCGGCTCACAATCTTTTCCCCAAGACAAGGCTTTTGATCGGCCACAGTTTGGGCTACAGCTATTATTACACATTGGACCGTGAAAATCCGATTACAAAAGAAGAAGTTGATTCGCTCAAAGCCGAAATGCGCAGAATCATTGAAAAAGATATTCCTATCAACACAAGGCACATTTCTTTTTCCGAGGCTATGGATGCTTTCAACAGCCTCAGCATGCCGGAAACTGCCAAGCAACTTCAGTACCGCTGCCGTGACAGTGTTCTTGTAAACGCATTTGATGATGATACTGTCAAATTCTGCGACGTTTATTTTGGTTCGCTCGTTGATTCTACGGGCATACTCAAAGTGTTCGAACTCCAGCCTTATGATGAGGGATTCCTTCTCCGCTTCCCGGAGGCAAAAAGTCCTGACACCGTGGCTCCTTTTGAAGACTCGCCAAAAATTTTCGAAATTTTCAAGCGCTACAAAAAGTGGGGCAAGCTGGTCAATGTTTCGACAAGCGCTTCCCTCAACGAAATTGTATCACGCAAGAAAATCAATGAATTCATCGACATCTGTGAGACTTATCAGGCTCAGAACTATGCAAAAGTTGCCCAGCAGATTGCTGATAGGGGCAATGTAAAGGTCGTATTGATTGCAGGTCCCTCTTCTTCGGGTAAAACAACTTCCGCATTCAAAATGGCCCTTCACCTGCGTTCAATCGGCTACACTCCAAAGACAATCAGTCTGGACTGCTACTATGTAGGCCGGGACCGCAATCCAAAGGACGAAAACGGCAACTATGATTACGAGTGTCTTGAGGCCCTGGACATTGAGCTTTTGAACCAGAATCTTCTTGATTTATTCGCAGGCAAGGAAGTTGAGATTCCTTCATACAACTTCGATTTGGGACAGCGTTATTACACAGGCAACAATAAAATGACTTTGGGACCGAGCGACATCCTCATTCTCGAAGGAATTCACGGCCTCAATGACAGGCTCACCCCTCTCATCAAGCCTGAGTACAAGTTCAAGATTTATCTTTCGGCCCTCACTCAGCTAAACTTTGACGAGCACAACCGAATTCCAACCAGCGACAACCGCCTTATCCGCCGAATCGTTCGTGACGCAAATTTCCGCGGCAAGCCGGCTTCGGCTACAATCAGCATGTGGGACAGCGTTCAGCGTGGTGAAAAGCTTCATATCTTCCCATACCAGAACTCTGCCGATGCGGTTTTGAATACGGCCCTGGACTATGAGCTTCCGGTTCTCAAGATTTATGCTGAGCCTAAGCTGCGCGCAGTTCGTCCTGATCAGAGCGAGTACACCGAGGCCTGCCGCCTGATAAACTTCCTCTCGCACTTCAACGCGATTTCATCGGATTATGTTCCAAAACAGTCAATAATCCGTGAATTCATCGGTGGAAGTTCATTCAAATACTAGTTCAGTTCCACATAAGTCTTTCCAAAGCCGCCGTCTTCCGGTCGGGCGTAGTAGAAAGACTTTACTCCCGGGTAGTTCGAGAGATAATCTTGAACTGCCTGCTGGAGGATTCCGTTTCCCTTTCCATGAATTACGCTGAAACTCTTGAAATTCGTCATGGCGCAGAGGTCCAGTTGCTTTTGCAGCGCATGTACGGCTTCTTCTTCGCGCATTCCGAGCAGGCGAAGCTCAAATACCGGGCTTCCGTTTCCGCTGTCGCTGCTGAGTTCAACGCTGTAATCTGCTGAAGTTAAATTTGCCGGTGCAATCAGTTCCATGTCCTTTTGCTTTATGTTCATGCGGATTGAGCCCAGCTGGACCAGCCAGACTCCCTTTTTCTCTTCATGCAAGAGAGTTCCCCTGCTGCGGGTTTTTCCGACAAGAACTTCCGCTCCTTCTGCAAATTCGTATTTGATTTTCGGAGCATTCTTTTTGCGCGGGGCAAGATTGAAGACTTCTTCGTCTGTGTAGGTTGCCTTTGCCGTGGCCAGTGCTTCCTTGTTGCTGAGGCGTTTTTTAGTCTTTTTATTTGATGATGCTGAATGGCTTGCGGCAGAGCTGATTTTTATGCCGTTTTCAGCGATTTTTGTCTCGTTTTCGATTCTTTCGGTAAGAAGCTTTTCTTCTTCTTCGAGCCTTTCCTTTTCTTCCTCAAGCTCAAGTTCCTGAAGCTCGACGTCTTCGGTCAAATCATTGATGAACTTGCGCATTTTGAGGGTCTTTTCGCGGGTGATTTCTCCCTCACGAAGCTCGCGCACAAGATTTTCAAGGGATTTCCTGGTTTCGCGCAAAAATCTTGATTCAGCACGGCTTTCACGTTCTTTAAGTTCATTTTCCTTCTGTCGGAGCTTGAGGTCTTTCTGCTCCTGCTTGAGAAGTTTTTCCTTCTGGCGGTTTTCTAGGCATGCGAATTCCTTTTCGCGGCGGTCAAGTTCCGCGTGCTTTTGGGTGAGGCCGCGGATCAATGATGAAACGTCCGCCTGCTGATTCGTGATGTAGGATTTTGCCTTTGAGACGATTGCGCCCGGCAGGCCTGAGCGTTTTGCAATGTCCAGGGCATGGCTTTCACCCGGAACACCCATGACGAGATGATATGTCGGAGCCAGGGAATTTGAGTCGAATTCAGCGCTGGCATTTACGCAGTACTGGTTGGTGTAGCCGTAATTTTTTAGGCTTCCGTGATGAGTGGTGACGAGGACAAAGGCTTTTTTTTCAATCAGGGTGTCGAGACAGGCCATTGCAATCGCGCCTCCTTCCTGGGGGTCAGTTCCGCCGCCAAATTCATCGAGAAGAACGAGGGAATTTGAGTCAGCGTGCTTTACGGCAGCCGCGATGTTCTTCATGTGGGCTGAGAAAGTTGAAAGCGAGTTGTCGATTGACTGGTCATCGCCTATGTCTGCAAAAATCGCATTGAAAATCGGGAGCCGGGTTCCGTCCGCAGCTGGAATCGGAAAGCCTGACTGGTTGAGCATTGAAAGAAGGGCGAAAGTCTTGAGCGTTACTGTCTTTCCGCCTGTGTTCGGACCTGTGATGATGAGGATGTTTTTGTTGGAAAGCCACTTGATGTCAATCGGAACGGCCTTGTCACCCAAAAGGGGATGGCGGGCCTGGATTAAAAGCGGCGGGTTTTCGCTGTCGTTCTGGGCGCAGGTGAGGGCGTAGTTGCAAAGATTTTCAGCACCCCAGCGGGCAGAAGCGTAAGTCACATCAAAGAGAGTCATGACTTTGAGGGCAGACTTAAGGTCGTCGTAAAGAGGGTGGAGAAGGGCTGTCGTCTCGGTGAAAATTTTCCGTGTTTCCTGGGCCAGATGAGCTTCTTCCTGTAAAAGTTCGTTGTTTTTGCGGACGACTTCCTCAGGCTCGATAAAAAGAGTCTGGCCCGAAGCTGAAACTTCGTGAACGATGCCGGAAATTCTGTTCCTTTGGTTTGCCTTTACCGCAAGAACTTGTCTGTCAGCGCGGAAGGCCGGAACATTGCTTTCGAGGACTGAATTGAGGGTTGTGTCGCTGGTGTATTTTTTGAGGGCAGCCTTGATTTCGCCGTTAATCTGAGCGATTTTGGCCCGGATTTCCCGGAGGACAGGCAGATCCTTTAAATTTCCGTCCTTGTCGATGATTCTGGAGATTGTGTTAAGAGTCTGTTCAAGAGTGGAATATGGAAGAGTTTCTGCCGTGTCCAGAAGATTTTTAAGCCCCAGCTCCGAAGAAGAAGTTTTGACCGAGGAATACAAATCCAGGGCCGAGGAAGCAAACTGCCAGAGAGAATAAAGCTGCTCCTGCTCCAGAGTCGTTCCCTGAGCCTGCAAGAACTTTATGAAAGAGGCGATTTCTCCCCATGAGTGCAGGCGGACAGGATTCTTTGAAAGAAGGGCCTTCTGCCACTGTGAGGAAAGCGTTTTGAGAGAGTTGATTTCGTCAACTTTTTCCTGAGTGAGTGGTTCCCGCTTCAAAAGAGAAGCCTTTCCTTCCTCACTGACGCAAAAGCCTGCGATAGTGTCGCGGATTCTATAGTAGTCTAGCTGTTCGAGTGTTTTTCTGTGCATAATTATAAAAAATTCTGATGGGTACGCTGAATCTAGTCGTCCCAGTTGCCTGTCTGGATTTCTTCGCGGATTCGCTGCCAGCTTTCAAAACGCTCTTCGGTGATTACGCCTGCTTCTACGGCTTCCAGGATTTTGCAGCCTGGCTCGGAATCGTGCTTGCAGTTGGTGCCGAATTTGCATTTGCCGATCAGAGGTTCGAATTCGCGGAAATAAAGGGCAAGGTCGTCTGCGGCAATATCGTTGAGGACAAAGCGGCGGACTCCCGGCGTGTCGATAATCGAAGCGTATGCGTTCTGTACTCCGCCCACAATCGACTCGTTAAGATGAATATGCATGAGGGTGCCTTTTGTGGTGGTGTGGGAGCCCTTTCCGTATTTGCGGCTGAGGCTTCCTGTTTTGAGGACGCAGGTGTTGTCCAGTACGTTCACGAGGGAAGATTTGCCAACTCCCGACTGACCGACAAGGGCGCTGAGCTTTCCGGTGATTAGTTCTGCCAGCTCCGTGAGTCCTTCGCCTGACTTTGCTGAAATGCGCAGGACTTTATAGCCGAGTTCTTCCCAGATTGAAAGCCGGTTCTGAAAATCGGGTTCCTGTGCTTCGGGAAGGTCGTATTTGTTTACAAGAATAATCGGCGTGAGGTTCTGATATTCTGCCTGAACAAGCTCACGGTCGATGAAGCGGGGCCGGAATTCCGGTTCGGCCGGGGTTGTGACCAGAATGATATAGTCCAAATTTGCTGCCAGAAGCTGAGGTGCCCGCCCCTTTACATTCCAGCGGATAAAAGCATTGCTGCGGGGAACTAGAGAAAGAATCTGTCCCTTTTCGTCCTGTGAATCTTCAATTTCGATTTGTACCCGGTCGCCTGGAGCCAGTGGATTGTAATAGCGGGTGTCGAGCTTGAGCCTTTTGCTTTTAAAAGAACAATTCCGTATTATGGAATTGCCGTCGTCATCCTTATCGTCACATTCGATTTCAAAAACGTTATTGCTGCCGCTTAAAACGGTGCCTTCTAGTTGAACCATATTCTTATATTGTAAGCGAGAAAGGAAGAATTTGCAAGGAAAATGAAAAAAGCAAAAAAAATTAAAAAATCTTTCATTTTCTATTGACACAAATTCGAAATCCCTATATATTTATTCTCACATCGCAACGCGATGCATTCCCCGATTGTGTAATGGTAGCACCTCAGATTCTGGTTCTGATCGTGGGGGTTCGAATCCTCCTTGGGGAACTAAGGCTGGCTTGAAAGTCAGCTTTTTTTTCTAGCTTTAAGCTTGGCCGCTTCGAATATCGGTTTAGTTCGCCGCCCTCTCAAGGCGGAGAGACGGGTTCGACTCCCGTAGTGGCTATCAACATCCTGTCTTGACAAGTTTTTGTAAGCAAAAACTTGCGGCCAACTGGCTTTATGCCACATCCGTGTGGCAGTTATATTTGATGTTAAAAGATTTCCCTGCTCTTTGTGCAGGGATTTTTTATTTCGTTTCTTTATAATGTGGCTTAATATGAACAACAAATCATCTTTCTTAAACGGTTTGGCGGCTGGAGTGCCGATCGGGCTGGGCTATTTTGCGGTTGCTTTTTCACTTGGAATTGTGGCTCGCAGGGCGGGGCTTTCTCCATTTCAGGGCTTTATTTCAAGTTTTTTGAACCGTGCTTCTGCAGGAGAATATGCCCTTTACACTGCGGCTGAGCAGCTGGCCACTTATATCGAAGTTGCTCTGATTATTTTCGTGGTAAATGCCCGCTACATGCTCATGAGCTGTGCTTTGAGCCAGCGTTTTTCAGAAGATACTCCTTTTATCCATCGTTTTCTGGTTGCTTTTGGAATTACTGACGAAATTTTCGGAATATCAATCGCTCAGAAGGGCTTTTTGAATCCCTTCTATACTTACGGTGCCCTTCTTGTTGCGGCTCCGCTTTGGAGTGCAGGTACTGCCTGTGGAATCATTGCGGGAAACATTCTTCCGGTTTCGGTTGTTAATGCCCTTTCCGTCGCCCTTTACGGCATGTTCCTTGCAATAATCATTCCGCCTGCAAAAAAGAACATGACTATTGCCTCTGCTGTTGCGGTAAGCTTTGTCTTGAGCTGGGCCTTTTCAGTCCTTCCTTACATCAAAAATCTTTCTGGCGGCAACAGGACTATCATCCTTACTGTTGCAATTTCGGCTGTCCTGGCTTATTTGAAGCCTGTGGAAACTGAGGAGTAAAATCATGCGTGGAAACATTTGGATTTACATTTTAACTGGTTTCGTAGTTTCTTATTTGATTCGCGTGCTTCCGCTTACTCTTATCCGAAGGCAGATTAAAAATCAGTTTATCCGCTCATTTCTATATTACGTTCCCTATGTCACTCTTGCCGTAATGACTTTCCCGGCCATTGTCGAGGCAACTTCTTCTCCGATTGCAGGTCTGGCTTCTCTTATTGTGGGCGTTCTCCTTGCTTTCTTTGGAGTCGGACTTTTCCCGGTTGCCATTGCCTGCTGCGTAGTGGCCTTTGTTGCGGAATTCGCCGTAAATTTGCTATAATGTCTTTGTGAGCAATATTATCGATAATAAAACCATACATTCTGTCCAGGGTGAAAAGATTGTAATTCAGGGTGCCCGCGAGCATAACCTTAAAAATATCAGCGTAGAGATTCCGCGTCACAAACTTGTCGTCATTTCGGGTCTTTCAGGCTCGGGTAAATCCAGCCTTGCTTTCGACACTCTCTTTGCCGAAGGACAGAGGCGCTACATGGAAAGCCTTTCTTCCTATGCACGGCAGTTTTTGGGCAGCATGGACAAGCCTGATGTTGATTTAATCGAAGGCCTTTCTCCGGCAATTTCAATCGAACAGAAAACGACTCACAACAATCCGCGCTCAACTGTGGGCACGGTCACAGAAATTTACGACTATTACAGGCTCCTTTTTGCAAGAATTGGTCACGCTCATTGTCCAAACTGCGGCCGCGAGATTAAGGAGCAGAGCGAAGATCAGATTATAGACACGATTCTGGGCTGGGGCGAGGGAACTCGTCTCACGATTCTCGCTCCGGTAATCCGCGGAAAAAAGGGCGAGCATCAGAAAATCATCGAGGATGCCCAGAAGTCTGGCTTTGTCCGCGCCCGCATCGACGGTCTCATGGTAGAGCTGGATGATACAATAAAGCTGGACAAGCAGAAAAAACATACTATAGAAATCGTAGTCGACCGAATCGCCATCAAAGATGATTCCCGAAAGCGACTTGCTGAATCGGTTGAGGCGGCTTTACAGGCTGCAAACGGCGTCGTTATTGTCCTTCGCCGCGTAAATGATGATTCTGAAAAGGGCTATCATGAAGAGGAAGTATTTTTCAGCCAGAAAAATGCCTGCCCTGACTGCGGAATTTCTGTTCCAGAGCTTCAGCCTCGTCTTTTTTCTTTCAACAATCCCTTTGGTGCCTGCCCTGAATGTACAGGTATCGGCGAAAAAATGGAATGGGATGCAAAAAAAATCCTTCCTGACGACTCACTTTCCTTTAACGAAGGTGCCCTGCCGTTCTACAATCCTGACAGCGAGTGGAATAAGTCTCTTTTTGGCGCTGTAGCCGAGACAGGCGGATTTACCCTCGACACTCCTCTTAAAGATTTGAGCGAAAGTCAGCGCGAATTCTTGTGGAAGGGTGACGACACAAAAATCATGCACTGGATTTACCGCAAGCAGAGCGGGGAGGGCTTTTCTGAGTACAAGAGACCCTGGATTGGAATCTGGGCTGACATGAAAAGACGTCACAACGAGGCCTGGGGCGAAAGCCAGCGGGTCCGTATGGAAGAGCGTTTTATGTCGGTTTCTGAGTGTACCTGCTGTCACGGAAAGAGGCTGCGTCCTGAGTCACTCGGCGTTACTGTCGGTGGAAAGAACATTATCGACCTTTGCGCTCTCAGCGTAATCGAAAGCCTTGATTTTATCGAAAAACTTGAACTTACCGAAACTGAAAAGCTCATTTCAGTTCAGATTATAAAGGAAATTAAAGCCCGCCTCACTTTCCTAAAGAATGTCGGCCTTGACTACCTCACTTTGGAGCGGTCTGCCGGCACTTTGTCTGGCGGCGAGGCTCAGCGAATCCGTCTTGCAACACAGATTGGCTCTGGCTTGACCGGCGTAATGTACATTCTTGACGAGCCTTCAATCGGACTTCATCAGAGGGATAACGAAAGACTCATCGACACACTCACATACCTCCGCGACCTTAAAAACACTGTAATCGTTGTTGAGCATGACGAGCAGACTTTGCGGACTGCCGACTGGCTCGTTGACATCGGTCCCGGGGCAGGCGTTCACGGCGGAAACGTAATCGCTTCTGGCACTCCGGCTCAGGTCATGGAAGTTTCTGAAAGCCTTACAGGTCAGTACCTCAAGGGCACTCTTTTCATGCCGATCCCGAAAGAAAGGCGGAAGGGTAACGGAAAATTCATTTCAATTAAGGGTGTCCGCGAGCATAACTTAAAGAACGTGAGCGTAGACATTCCTCTCGGAACCTTTACCTGTATCACGGGCGTTTCAGGCAGCGGAAAATCCACCCTGCTCAGCGATGTTTTCTATCCGGTCGTTTCAAACACCCTGATGAAAACTGACTATAAGGCAGGCGAGCATGATTCAATCGAAGGAATCGAAAATATCGACAAGGTAATCAACATAGACCAGTCTCCGATCGGACGCACTCCGCGAAGTAATCCGGTCACTTATGTCGGCGTTTTTGACTCAATCCGGGAACTTTATGCTTCTCTTCCAGACTCAAAGGCTCGCGGCTACAAGTCAGGCCGCTTCAGTTTTAACGTGAAGGGCGGTCGCTGCGAAAACTGTCAGGGTGCGGGTACAATCACAATCGAAATGAACTTTTTGCCGGACGTTTTCATTCAGTGTGATGTCTGTCACGGACACCGCTTTAATCAGGAGACCCTGGACGTTCGCTACAAGGGAAAGAACATTTCAGACGTACTCAACATGACAATTGAAGAGGCGGCAGACTTTTTCAACGCGATTCCTCATATCTCACGAAAGCTTGAGACTTTAAAGAGCGTAGGTCTTGGCTACATTCAGCTCGGCCAGTCAGCCCTTACGCTTTCTGGCGGCGAGGCTCAGCGTGTCAAACTGGCGACGGAACTTGCCCGTCCTTCAACTGGCAAAACTCTCTATATTTTGGATGAACCGACCACCGGCCTTCACTTTGCGGACGTTAAAGTCCTCATGGAAGTAATCCAGCGGCTCGTAGACAAAGGAAACAGCGTGGTGATGATTGAGCACAACCTTGACGTTATTGCCCAGGCTGACTACATAATCGACTTGGGCCCGGACGGCGGAAACAAGGGCGGCACAATCGTAGACACCGGCACCCCGGAAGAAGTTGCCAAGAGATGGCAGGAGACCGGCAGCTACACAGGCAAGTTCATCGAGGACACCTTGAAGCACGGTCACAGGGAAGAATAATAAGACCGCAGAATTTCACAGCTGTGTCATCTGTGGTTAGTTAATATATGAAAAAAGTTTTTTTGCTTGCAGTTTTGATTTTCTCACTTTTTGCTTCATTACCGCTTTTTGCGGCAGACGGCGAAAAATCCGTCATTTCAATTGACCAGGCGCAGAAAGTTGAGAATACAAAAGATGCCGTGAGCGGTGACGACTGCATTGTCCTTACTGGAAACGTCAAAATTTCCGTGACACGCGGCAGCACGAAAACAACAATCAGCGCGGAAAAAATCAATTATAATCGTGTCACCGAAATGCTTTTCGCGGAGGGTGATGTTTCCCTTGCTCAGACCGGCGGTTCTGCTGGCGGCGAGACAATTACCGCTTCCAGCCTGCTTTTTAACACGGCGACTCTTGAGGGCGTTTTTGACAACGGCCGGGCTGTTCAGACATCGAGCGATGCAATCAACCTTCCTTCGGGCTCAACCCTTATCGTTGCTTCGGAAGTTTTTGGCCGTGACTCGGGCGGAACGATTTCCTTCAAATCAGGCGAACTTACTTTCTGTGATGACGAAAATCCTCACTGGCGCATCAAGGCTACCAGAATCTGGCTCTTGCCCGGCGGTGAATTTGCCTTCCTCAATGCAAGGCTTTTCGTCGGTCATGTCCCCCTTCTGTATCTTCCGGCCTTTTACTACCCTAAGGACGAGCTTCTTTTTAACCCGACTTTTGGCTTCCGTCAGCGCGAAGGCTATTACATCAATACAACGACTTACCTTTATGGAAGAAAGGGCTCTGACGTGCTCAGTTCAGCCGACATTAATTCCAAGCTCAACTCTTCCTCTTCAAGTTCTTCTTCTGAGGACGATAAAATCAACTTCTTCAGCTTCATGAATACTGGTGCCATGAAGGAGCAGAGGCGGGAAGGTCTTGTCCTTCACAATCTTGATGATGATTATTCAGGAGACACGTCAAAATATTTCAAAGTTATGGCCGACTATTACGCAAATATGGGTACCATGGTCGGTTTTGACGGCGTTTTTGCTCCCGGCACGGTTGTCACAAGCCTTGCAACCAATTTTGAAATCGGTTTTTCGAACACAATTTTCAGGAACAATTCGATTTATCTTCCCAAAAATGCTGGCGGTGAAATCATCGAGGATAAATCAAATTTCATGGGCCAGGAATTTCCTTTCCGCTATCAGGCCAATTTGAAGTTCACGATTGCCAAGCCATTTTCACTCACTTTCAGCATGCCGATTTATTCGGATCCTTATTTTAACTACGATTTTAACACCCGGGCCGAGACCATGGACTGGATTGACTTCGCCATGAGCGGCGGCGGTGCTTCATCATCAAAAGACGAACTGACAGTCAGCGAGACCTCGTCCTTTACCTGGGGCATCAACGGCTCTTATTCAGTAAAGGTGCCTGACTGGCTGAATCCTTATATTTCAACGCTTTCCCTTTCAAGTTTCAGTTCTTCGATTGTCTATTCGTCAAAGGCTCATGAAAAGCTCAAGGAGGATGAGAGGGCCCAGAAAGATTCGTCATGGACAAGCTACACTCCTGAGCGAAAATTCTATTATCCGTCGCAAATTACTCCATTTAAAGTCAGCGGAAGACTGGCGGGAACTCTTGTTCAGGTTCCCAATACAAAAACTAAAAAATCTACGGCCGCTTCCGTGAGCCTTACTCCGCCAGGAGAACTGGATGACTCGGAAAAAACGGCCGATGAAAAGGAGTCTTCTGATTCCAAAGATGCCAAAAATAGCGAAGAGAGCGAAACTGAAGAGACGATTTTCTCTGAAAGCTATCTTCCTTCGCTTGACGTTCCTTCTTTTTCAGTTAAAACGATGAATGGAATCTCTTATTCTTTGGGCTATTCTATTTCTCCTGATTTTACGTCGCAGTTTTCATATTCTTCCGTAATTCTTAAGACCCCGGAAGATTTTGACTGGAATGACATGCAGTCGACTTATATTCAGGTAAAGTCTCCGACGGTTCTTACCAATAAAATCGGCTACCGGGACAACTTTATTTCCCTTACTGATACCTTTACCTTCAGCCCTGTCTATCAGTCGCACCCATATTTGAAAATCACGCAGACTTCTTCGGAAGGCGGCTATACCAGTGATTCTGCAAAGTCGGTCGAAAAATCTGACTATACGGCGCGAAAAATGGATTTGACTGATGTGAATGCCCTTTCTTTCCGTCCTTTTGGCTATACGGAGCATTTTGCTGACACATCCCTTACCTGGAACACGACGATTAAAATGATCCGCACGGATTTTACCGGAACTGCAGATGATCCTGAGTGGGATTATAAGACTGCTGATTTGACTGATGAAGACTGTCTCACTGTTCATAACCTGAATCTGGTTCTTGGTGCCAAGGAGCTGGACAAGAGAGTCTATCAGACCCTTTCTCTGACTACGACCCTGCCGCCCCAGGTTGATTCTTACAGCGGAACCCTGACTCTGGGCTTCCCTTACACGGTTTTTACGGTTGGAAGCGGCGTAAAGCAGAAAAGCAAGGATGATGACACTTGGGTAAAAGATGATTTGAGTCAGTCCCTGACCCTTGATTTATTTTCCAGCAAGTTAAAGCTTTCAGAAAACTATGTCTATGATTTTGAGGAATCTGAGAGCGAATCCTTGAAATTCTCCCTGTCTGGTTTCGGGGCCCAGGCTGCCTACACGGCTTCCTATGTCTCAGGCTATGATTTCAAGTCCGGAAAGGGCTGGGTTATAAATAATAACGGCGAAAAGGAATTCCAGCCTTATCAGTTTACCCTTTCATATTCGAGCAGCTCAAAGACCTTCAAGCACCTGGGCGACCGTATTTCCTGGTCTCCATCCCTGTCGACAAGCGCAGTTTATGATTTCGTTCGTCCGACCAACAGCTATTTTAAATTTACTCCGGCACTCACATTTAAGGTTAATAATTTCCTTGATATTAAATTCAGCGCAGAGACGAAAAACAGCATTATTTACCGTTATTTCTGTTCTGATGATGATTTCCAGAAATATTATGGCGGCCGCGGTGAACGCAGCATCATGCAGGATATTCTTGATTCCTTCCGCTTTGATGATGAGCAAAAGCGCAGGGAAAGTGCCTTTAAATTGCAGACTCTAAAAATTGATGTAACCCACGACCTGGATGACTGGGATTTGAACTGCTCATTCAGCATTAAGCCTCGTCTCTTGACTCCAAGCTCGACAGGCTATGCCGGAGACGGAAATACTTCTTACTACGATTTCAGCCCATATTTTTCAATCAGTGTTGCATGGCGGCCTCTTGCCAGCATGAAGACACAGATCGTCGATGAGTACGGAGAATGGAAACTTAACCCGTAGGTTCAGTTTTCATTCACTAACGAGCCGCAGGCGGTTCGGGTGAATGGAAATTAAATCCTTAATTTTACATTGAATGACACTTCTTTTAAATGAGTGAAATAAATTTAAAGTTCACTAAAAATGATTACGATAATTAAAAATTAATAAAAATGACGGTATAGTGCATAAAGTTGACGGTTTTTTAATCCGATTATAAAAATACCTTAAATAATCTTAAGGACCGGTTATTTAAGCCTATTAAAAAAAATTGGAGTAAAAAAATTGCATTTCCTATGTTCTGGTAAATGTAAAAAAGTTTTTGAAATGTTATATCGGAGAGTTTATAACGGAGGTGACAAGTTTAGTTTCTTCGAAGATGGTCTGAGTCTTATTCGAGAGGTCCTTAACGAAAAGAATGAGATTTCTATAATTTTCATGGACTACGACTTGTACAAAGGGTTTACGGATGTCATTTATGATATCCTCAGATCAAAAAATCTGAAGATACCGATAATTCTGATCGGCGATCCAAAAAGAAAATGTTCGGAAAGAATGAATTTTTGGCTCGCCATTAATGAATTTCAGTATGACATTCAGACTTTACACCTGATGACACCTTTATTCAAAAAAATTACGGAAGCGCTGGAATGTACAGAAATTAAAAAGTTGATTTTTGAAACTGAAAAGAGCGGCGATATTCCTTCAATGGAATTATCACCTCCCGTAAAGACGGCAAGAAAGAATGTCCTGGAACCTTTCAGAAAGGACGCCAATTTACCGCCGTCAATTTACAATCTTCTTGCTTTCCTCTTCAAGCGACGTTGCCATGAGGTTTCTGTCGATGAAATCGCAAGATATATGAACATAAATGGCAGTGATGAAAAGTCACGGAAAAATGCCGTTTATGCTTATATAGCAAAGCTGAGAAAGTGCATCGACGGCAATCCAAGATGTTCGCTTGAAGTTCTCCGGACGAGAAGGGGCTACTATAAGCTGGTCGTGCAGTGAGGAAAGTCTGGGCTCAAAAAAAAATGCCCTTCTGATAAAAGGGCATCCTCTTGATTAGCAGCCGAAACCTACTTGATTCTGGCTTTGATGAACTCCATCTTGAGTTCTTTCATTGCCTCTGTCAGTGAGACCTTGTAGATGTGGGGGTTGAGGATTCGCTTGTATGAGCCGTCGAAACTTTCCAGCTGCTTCTGCATTGTCTCGCGTGCCTTGCGCAAGGTTTCAGCCTCGCTCTTCTTTTCGCCGATTCGCTTTCCGCCCTCGACGACTTTTTTGAGCATTGGCTCGACTTTAGCCGCGTTGAAAACAAACTGCCTGTAATCAATCATCGGGTGATAGTAGCGGTATTCCTTGCCTTCTTCGATGACTTCATCTTTGCGGGCAATGATGTCTGCCTTTGCGTTGCCTTCTGCGTCGTAAAGGCGGAATACGTTTTTGATTCCAGGATTTGTGTTCTTTTCAGGATTGTCGCTGAACTTCATGGCAGGCTGCATCTGGTCAGTTTTTTCGTCGTGTCTTGCTCCCAGCTTGTAAACGCCGGTAAAGCTTGCCTCGTTGCCGCCAGTTACCATGTGGGTTCCGACGCCCCATGAGTCAATCGGAGTGTTCTGCTGAACCAGAGTCTCGATGATTTCTTCGGTGAGCTCGTTTGAAACGCAGATTTTTGCCTGGGGGAAGCCGGCCTTATCAAGTTCCCTGCGGACTTCGCGGGTCAGATAAGAAATGTCTCCTGAATCAAGCCTGACTCCGAAGTTATAGCCTTTTTCAACAAGCTCACGTCCTGCGATAATGGCATTTTTGACGCCTGATTTGAGGGTGTCGTAAGTGTCAATCAGGAAGACTGCGTTGGTCGGATAGATTTTTGCGTAAGCCCGGAAAGCCTCAAGCTCGCTCGGAAAAGCCATGATCCATGAGTGGGCCATAGTTCCCATGACGGGAATGCCGTAGATTTTGCCGGCCAGTGTGTTGCTCGTTCCGGCTGCTCCGCCGATAAAGCTTGCCCTTGTAGCGCTCATGCCGCCGTCAGGTCCCTGTGCCCGCCTGAGGCCGAATTCCATGATTCCGCCTTTTTTGCTTGCCAGCCAGACTCTGGCTGTTTTTGTGGCGATAAGGCTCTGGAAGTTGATGATGTTGAGGATAAGGGCCTCGACAATCTGAGCCTCGATCAAGTTTGCGTGAATCCTTACAATCGGTTCCTGAGGGAAGATGATTGAGCCTTCCTCAAAAGCGTACATGTCGCCGTTAAAGCGGAAATCCTTGAGGAATTCCAAAAATCCTTCCTCAAAAATTTTCTGTGAGCGAAGGTATTCAATGTCATCCTCTCCAAATGAGAAGTCTGTAATTGCGTCAATAAGATTTTCAAGGCCTGCAAAAACTGAAAATCCTCCGTTAAAAGGCTGTCTGCGGAAAAACATGTCGAAAACGACTGCGTGATTCATGTTGTTCTTCCAGTAGCCCTGAGCCATTGTCAGTTCATAAAAGTCAGTAAAAAGTGCATTGTTTATGATTGGATTTTTCATATCGTAACTCCACTAAAATTGTAACGAATTTTATAAATTACTTCCACTTGTCAGCGGCCAGCTCCATTTGCTAGCTCCACTCGCTGGGCCTTTTGTTGTATTTGTATGTGTACCTTGCACCGAGGTATCTTCCGATAAAGCGGGACATGAAGGCCGTGAATTTCCATTTTTTTGCCCACAAAATGATTCTCTTGCCCTTTTTTGCTTTTTTGAGGCAGTGGGCTACAACCGCAACAGGATCTTTTCCGTGCAAGACTTCTTTCCTGGCTCCGTTTGATGCCACGTTTGCAAAATCCGTGGAAACCGAGCCCGGGCAGAGGGCGCTGACCTTGATGCCTTTGTCCTTGAGTTCAGCCGCAAGTGCCACGGAGAAAGAAAGTACATAAGCCTTGGTCGCAGCGTAAACCGCAAAATTTCCCAGAGGCAGAAAAGCCGCCAGAGAAGCCACGTTAATAATAGAAGAATTTTTGTGCAGATAAGGCAGGGCCGCACCGCAAAGGCCTGTGAGGGAAGTGCAGTTGAGATCGATCATTTCAAGTTCTTTTTCAAGCGGAGTTGTCGCAAATTCTCCGTAAGTGCCGAAGCCCGCGTTGTTTACGAGCAGGTCAATCTCAAATGCGCCGGAAATCTTTTCGGTCGCAAGGAAAGTCTTGAAAAGTGCGACTCCCTCTTTTCCGGACAGGTTCATGGGCACGCATTTAATTTGCGGCAGCCCGGCCTTTTTATCAATTTCTTCCTTTACGGAATCGAGTTTTTCTTTATTTCGTGCAAAAAGCCAGATTTCAGAGCTTTCTGTGTCATTTGCAATCTGTCGGGCAAATTCTGCTCCCATTCCGGAACTTGCCCCTGTAATAATCGTAATTTTTCGCATAAAAAAGATTATAACATAATTTTTGCGCGAATCAACTTACTCCTGGCTATCCGCCGTTTCATTCACCGTCATAACTGCCGGTGAACGGCTTCGCCGCGGCTACTATCCAGCGCGTTAATTTTCTATTAAAATCAAGCTATGAAGAAATCAATCTCTGTCATCTGTGTAATCTGTCTTTTTCTTGTTTCCTGCACTAAAAAGCCCAGCCCTCAGGAGATTGAGGCTCAGAAAAAACTTGCCGAAGAGCAGCGCCTCCAGAAAATCGAGCTGGCTAAGGAAAATGCCCTTTCAGAATATGCCTCATCCCTTTCTGACGACGTTAAAATCTCCCAGCTTTTTCTTGTGAATATCGAGGGAAATCAAAAATATCATTCAGTCGAAAAAACTTCAGGCGGAAAAGCCCTTGTGCCGGGCGGAGTCCTGCTTTTTTCTTACAACATTTCAAAAGATCCGCTGGAAACTTACGAATTCATCAAGTCTATCCGGGATTTTTACATTGAAAACCAAAATCCTCCTCCTTTTGTCGCCGTTGATCAGGAGGGCGGGGACGTCAACCGATTGCGTGGCCTTACAAGCGTCCTCTGGGGGCAGAAAAAAGTCGCCCAGTCTTTTTCACCGCAGGGAGCGGCTTCCCTTTATTCAGCCCAGGCCCGGCAGATGCGCAACCTCGGCTTTCATTTGAATCTTGCTCCGGTTGTCGAAGTCGAAAATGAATCAAACAGGGATTTTCTGGACACCCGCACTTTCGGAAATCTTGAAAATGTCCTTTTATATGGAAGAATTGCGGTCGATTCTTACGAAAAAAACGGAATTGCCGTCGTATTAAAGCATTTCCCGGGCAATTCAAGCGTTGATCCCCATGTCGGACTTCCGAAAATCACTTTCGACCAAAGCGAGCGCGACTCTTATTTCAAGCCTTTTGAGGAACTCCTTGTTGATTCGTCTGCACTTTTGATGAGCCATGCGATTATGAAGCAAAAAAATGCGGAAAATCCTGAAAAATACGATATGCCGGCCTGCTTTTCAAAATACTGGATTTCTGACTGTGTCCGCGGTGACTTCGCTTTTAAGGGACTGGTCTTTTCAGATGACATTTTCATGGGGGCCCTTGCAAAAAACGGCTATCCGCCCCATGAAGCTGCCGTAAAAGCAATTGCCGCCGGAGTTGATGTCATCATGCTTTCCGAAAAACGATTCGGTCATGTCGCAGAAATCTTGCTGGAAAAGTCAAAGGAAGACGAAAATTTTGCAAGGGAACTGGACCGAGCCGTAAAAAACGTAATCCGCTATAAAATCAAGGCCGGAATTCTTGTCATGGAAGAAAATGAGGGGGCAGTGGAGGCTGACCAAATGACAGTTCCGTCTTTCTCCGTTAAAATAAATCCTGATTATAAGGAATTTGACTTAAAGAAATTCGACGAAGATTACAAAGCCGGTATGGATGCATACAATCAGTAAAGAATCCGCTGCGATTTATCAGAATATGAGGAAAATATGAAACAGAAGGACAGAAATAAAAAACTTGCTGGCAGCGAGGGCTTTGAGGCCTACTATTCAAATCTCTTCGGCCAGCGCTGGCAGTCAATAAAGGAAGCCTTTGCCCTCGAAAGCGATTATGCCGAATGGAAGGCCGGCGGAGAAAAATCTTACTTCCTCGACTCAGGTTCAGTCCGGGCCGCAGTTTCCCTTCCTTTGGAAAATGCCGTGGACATCCTTGACCTCTGTGCGGCTCCCGGCGGAAAAACCCTTGTCCTTGCCTCAAACATGTCCCCGGATGCGAATCTTCTTTCAAACGAACGTTCTCCGGAACGCAAAAACCGTCTGGCAAATACCGTAAAAGATTGCCTGCCCCTGGAAATTCAGGAGAGGGTGACCGTAATCTGCAAGGACGGTGCCCAGATGTGCCTCAAGAACGAAGAAAAATTCGATGCGATTTTGCTCGATGCCCCCTGTTCTTCTGAGCGTCATGTTCTTGCTGACCCCAAGTATCTTTCTGAATGGTCTCCTTCCCGAATCAAAACTCTTTCAATGGCTCAGTGGGCCCTTCTTTCTTCTGCATGGCGCATGCTCAGACCAAATGGTTATCTTCTATATTCCACCTGCGCCCTTTCCCCGGACGAAAACGACAATGTCGTGGCAAAATTACTGAAAAAATTTGATGACGCTAAGGTCCTGAAGCCGAAGATTTCCTTGAACTACAAGAACTTCACTGAATCTGATCTTCCTGAATACGAAAAGACAGAATTCGGAGCTCATGTCCTTCCCGATAAGGCTGCTGGCGCCGGTCCCCTCTATTTTTCTTTGTTGCAGAAAATCCCTTTGAGTCACTAGACATACTCTTAAATATTTTGATATACTCTAAAGACATATTTGCAGTAGTGTTTTTTATGAACACAAGGAGGAATGTTGGCAGATACAAAAGGTTTACGAATCAACGAACAGATTCGTGTACGAGAGGTCAGGCTTGTTGACGAAGAGGGCGGAAAGAACGGGATTGTTCCCACTCGGGAGGCTCTTGAACTTGCAAAAGAACGCGATCTTGACCTTGTAGAAGTTTCGCCAAACGCAAATCCGCCGGTTTGTAAAATTCTTAACTACGGTAAGTATCGGTTCGAGCAGGAAAAAAGGCTCCGAGATTCCCGCAAGGCCCAGAAAGCCCTTAAGCTCAAGGAAATCCGCATGCAGCCAAAAATTGGTTCAGGCGATCTTGATACTAAGGCAAAACATGTTCAGGAATTCTTGGACGAAGGCGATAAGGTTAAGGTTACAATCCGCTTCCGCGGTCGTGAGCTTGCCCATACCGAACTCGGCTATGACGTTCTGAACGAAGTATTGAAAAGGTTGACCGAAGGTTCATACACCATCGAGAAGCCTGCCGCAATGGAAGGGCGATTTATGTCAATGACATTAAATGCCAAGGCCAAATAACCTAAAGTCCAAAATCTCCCAGGTGGAGTACTTTAGTTAATTAAAGAGGTGGCAAAAATGCCAAAAATGAAGACAAAGAAAGCCGCAGCTAAAAGATTCTCTTTTACTGCAACAGGCAAAGTTAAGTACAAGAAGATGAACCTTCGTCATATTTTGACTAAGAAATCAGCAAAACGCAAGATGCATCTTCGCCACGCAGGTATCCTTTCTGAGGATTCTTCAAAAGTTATCCGCAGCCAGCTGCTTCCGTACGGTAATTAATTTTAAAGGTTATAAGGAGTAAAGAATGTCTAGAGCAATAGATGGAACAAAACGCAATAACCGCCGTGCAAAAATCCTCAAGCTTGCAAGCGGTTTCACAGGACGCCGTGGAACAAACTATAAGGCAGCAAAAGACGCAGTTGTAAAGGCTCTCCGCCATGCATACGTTGACCGCCGCGACCGCAAAGGCGACTTCCGCCAGTTGTGGATTGCACGTATCAACGCTGCAGTTCGTGAGGAAGGTCTTTCATACTCACGCTTCATCAACGGTCTCACAAAAGCAGGTATTTCACTCAACCGCAAGGCTTTGTCAAACCTCGCTATCGAAGACCCAGCAGCTTTCAAAGCAGTCGTAGAGGCTGCAAAAAAAGCTCTCGAAGCATAAATGACATGCCGGATTTGGGTATATCCTGAGTTTGGCATATCTAATCGGAGTACAATATGATTTCATTCGATCAAGTTCTGTTGTTAGAAGAAAGAGTTGAGAGCGCTGTTAAGAAAATCGAACAGCTTAATGCGGAAAACGCTGCTTTGCGGGCAAAAGTTGCAGAGCTTTCAAACGCGCTTAACGCAAAATCGGAGCAGTTCTCATCTTTCCAGTCTGACCAGAGCAAGATCGAAGAAGGAATCCTTAAGGCTTTGAGCCGTCTCAATGCCGTGGAGAATGTCGTTCTTCAGGCCAGCGGGGCGGCTCAAAGTATTTCCCAGCCTTCATCACAAAATTCTTCAGAGACAGCTCCTGTTCAGCAGGCAGCGCCTGTAGCAGCCCCGGCAGCTGTAGAAGAAAGTCCTGTGGCAGCTCAGCCGCAGAATTCGGTTCAAGTGCAAAATTCTGAGCCGTCATTTGACAGCATGAAGCCTTCAGAACCTCTTTCTGAAAGGGTAGAAGAACCTGTCGAAAATCCTCTTCCAATTCCAGAAGAAATCGAAGTTCCTGTTTCTCAGAGCCCTCAGGTTCAACCTCAGGTTATGTCTCAGCAGCTTTCAGAGCCAGTTCCTGTACCAGAGTCAATAACTCCGGAAGTCGGTTTTGAATTCGGTGAAACAGATTCCTCTGCCGAGCCTCAGCTTAACTCAGCAGATCAGGGTGCTTTCCAGAAGCCTTTAGAGGCTCAGAATCCACCTTCACAGCCAATGTTTGATATTTTCTAGTCTATGGGAGCCCTTCAGATTGACGTCTTCAATTCGCCTTTTGTAATTCAGGTGAACGAAGATGATGAGTATCTCCAAAAACTTCTCTGGTACTATAAAAAAATCCTTGAGCGCATCGAACGTAACGGTGCATTAAAAAATCCAGTTCAAATTTCAGCACTCGCAGGCATTATGCTTTGCGATGAGCTTTATAAAGAAAAATCAAAAGCCCAGCTTTCAAAAGGCGATGGTGGGGATGCTTCCGGTCTTCTTGCTGATTCCGAAGAAAGCAATGAAGCTGAACGTCTCGCCAAAATGATGATTGAGCGAATCGATAAGGCTCTGGAATCCTAGATGTTAAAATTTTCCGTCTGGGTTGATGCAGATTCTTTTCCGGCCAAAGCCCGCGATTTTCTTGTATCTCATGCTCTTTCCAAAGAAGTCTCCGTTAATTTTGTCGCAAATCACGAAATAAAATCCCCGGATCCAAGAGTTAAAATGGTAATCTGTCAAAAAGAGCATAATGCTGCTGACGATTACATTTTTGAAAACGCCGCTGAAAATGACATTATCGTAACCCGGGATATTCTCTTTGCGGCCCGCCTTGTTGAAAAAAATATTTCCGTAATGAATGACAGGGGAGTGCTTTTTTCAAAAGACAATATTGAAGATAAGCTCCGTGAGCGTGAATTCAGCCTGAATATGGCTCAGATTGGCCTTGGCGGTAATAAGGGAAACTATTACGGAGACAAGGAATTTAAGAAATTTGCCACTCTTTTTGAGACGGAACTTCAAAAGCACATAATCGCCGATATTTACAATGTAAAACGCCGGTGATTTACGCACCTCTTTTAAAATCCTGAAAACTTTTATTTTTTACCCATTCTTTCGTATGCGGCGTTAATCGAGATGATTCGGTCTTTTACCTCGAGGAAGGCCAGAACTAGAGAAGGGTCGAACTGTTTGCCCGAAAGGTTCTGAATTTCGATGAAAGCGTCGTCGATTGACCATGCTTCCTTGTATACGCGGGCGTGTGAAAGTGCGTCGAATACGTCTGCGATTGCGACAATTCGTGCTGAAAGTGGAATTTCCTCGCCTTTTATTGGCGTGATTTCGCCGATCGGCTTGCCGATTTCGTAGCTGATGTAATCAATTTTTCCAGGATAGCCTTTTTCGCTTCCGTCCCACCATTCGTGATGATGAAGGGCTACGTCGCGTGACATTTCATCGATTTCTGACTCTGGCTCTGTGAAGAGCTGGGCGCCAACGCAGGTGTGGCCCATCATGATTGAACGCTCTTCCGGAGTGAATCTTCCAGGACCCGGTTTTTTCAAAATTACGTCGGAAATACCTACTTTGCCCAGATCGTGGCATTTTGCTGCGATTTTGAGGGCGTCGCGATATTTCATGCGCTCTTCTTTTGGAACATTGTGATTGACGGCCCACTGGTCGTAAATTTCAAGAGAAAAGTCTGAAACCCGCTCTACATGGGTGCCGGTCTCTTTCGGATCCCTGAATTCGGCCATTCGCTGCATGCGTTTGATCATGTTGCTGGTGAGATATGTGTGCTCAAGAGCCTGTGTTACGCTCGAAGCGAACTGCTTTATGAATTCTACTGATTCTTCGCTGAAAGGAACTACTTTTTCGTTCTCATCCTTTGCGTTGATAATCTGAAGTACGCCCAAAGTGTGTCCGCTGCTCGTAATCAGTGGAACTGTGAGCATGGAAACTGTTTTGTAGCCGGTTGATATGTCCGGAGCGCTGTTGAATTTATACGGTGTGTTTTTATCGATATTGTAGGCGTCCGGGATATTGAGTGTTGTACCTGTGCAGGCGCAATAACCTGAAATTGAAGTTTTTGTTATAGGTACAGTGAAGTAGACGTATGGATATTTTGCTTTTGCGTGTTCTGTTTTCTGAAGTGTATCAGTCTGAGAATATTTAATTCGGAGAAGTTTGTCTTTAAATGCGTTTTCTTCATCGGCGTAGCTTGTTGCCGGTACTCCAGACGGCTGTTTGTCTTCAATTACGTAAATAGAACCTGCGTCTGCGTTGGCGATTGCCCTCGCTTCTGTCAGGATGCGTTCCAACAAAACGTCGGTATCGCGAATCTCGTTGAGGAGTTTTTCAGTTTCAAAAACCTTTTTCAGTTTTTCTGCATTTAATTCAAGTGACATCTTTTTAGACCCTAATAGAGAATTATAGTTGAATTGTTCTATTTAGTCTAGAAAATTCAATTCTTTTAAAGACGTAAATCCTGGTGCTGCATGGGGTAAAAAAATTGATGAAAAAACAGAAAAAAAAGTGAAAAAAAATTCAAAAAAGTGTTGACAGAAAAAGTAGTGCGTGATATATTCATTCTCACCCGCTGACAACAAGCGG
>NZ_JACHFQ010000005.1:0-392488 GCF_014201975.1 Treponema ruminis
TTAGTGCCCGCCGCTTGTTGTCAGCGGGTGAGAATGAATATATCACGCACTACTTTTTCTGTCAACACTTTTTTGAATTTTTTTTCACTTTTTTTATTTATTTTTTTTTGGCAGGAAAAACACGTCATAAGGCATAAAAAAAACCGCACCTTCATGAAGGTGCGGCTCAAAAGCTAACTGTTTCTTTTCACAATATAGTCTCTTTGTCCTATGTTTCGCAAATGCGACTCAACGGACTGAAGTTTTGAATCCGGAACTTTTTTTATCACGACACGGATGGCGGAACTTGTCTTTTGAAAATATACATTTTCAAAGCCTTCCCGAAGCAGATTCTGGGCCAGACGGTTTGCATTCTCCCGGCTTGAAAACGAAGCAACCTGAACATCCCAGAAATCAGCAGGACCGTTCGAGGAAGTTTTATAAGAAACCTTCTCAAGAGATTTTTTCGGCTGCTCTTTTGCAAGATTCGATGCGCCGGCACTTTTATCGAGAATTTCAATTCTGACGCTTGCTGTACCTGTTTTTATCATGCCGAGTTTTTGCGCCGCAGCTTTTGAAACATCAATTTCACGACCTTTGACAAAAGGCCCGCGGTCATTTACACGAACGTCAACACTTTTATTGTTTTTGAGATTCGTAACTCGGAGGACAGTACCGAAAGGAAGGGTTTTATGGGCACAGGTCATGGCGTACATATTGAAAGTTTCACCATTTGCTGTTTTTCGGCCATGATACTTTTCAGCATAATAAGAAGCCTGAACATTTGATTTGTAAACGCTGGCAAATGAAAATGACGACAGGGCAAATAAAAATAATACGAAAAATGTTTCTGTTTTCATATTATGTTTATCGGATAATTTTAAGATGGGATTAATGGAAGAAAATTAAAAGAGAATTAAAGTCGGGTATGGCGGATTCGAACCGTCGACCTCTACGTCCCGAACGTAGCGCGCTACCAGCTGCGCTAATACCCGAAAAAAAATAAAAGCCCGCTCAAAATTAAGCGGGCTTTTTGACGGGAGCGAAGGGGCTCGAACCCTCGATCTCCGGCGTGACAGGCCAGCGCGATAACCAGCTTCGCTACGCCCCCAGTCGATGTTCAGAACTATATCAAAAAACATCGGGTAATGTCAATAGTCATTGCACATTTTTCTGCAAATTTTGTAATTTTTTTAGCCGCGAGGGGCTTTTGCCGGGTCAATCGGCTGTCCGTTCTGGAATACCATGAGCGAAATCTGAGATTTTCCAGTGTATGTATCGATTCCGGCGGTACCGATTTCTGAGCTGTAATTGATGTAGTCGCCTTTTGAGACGTCAATTGAGCCCAGACCAGTGTAGGCATAGATGTGACCAGTTTTACTCTGAATGAAAACAACGTTTCCAAAACCACGGTATGAGCCTGAGAACATTACGGTTCCGGCACGAATGGCTTTGACTTCCTCGTCTTTTTTTGCCGCCATGCTGACTCCGCCTACTTTTCCGTTGATGTAGACGATATTTTCTGTCTTAACTGGCCAGACCAGCGAAGAATCAGCCTTTTTGTTCGAATAATTGTGAGGATCGTTTGCCTTTAAATCCGGAACTTTTTCCGCACTTGTCTTCGTATTTTTAGAATCTTTTGCAGGAGCAGGCTGACTTTTTGTGCTTGCGACTGAAGTTCCTGACTGAAGGGGCTTTGAGCCTCCCGGAACCTTGATTTTCTGTCCAACTTTAAGCGCGGCGTCATTTCCAACTCCGTTGAGTTTCTGTAAGTCTGCGACGGAAATTCCGTGTTTTTTTGAGATTCCAAACCAGGTCTCGCCTTTTTGAACGATGTAAGTTCCGTCGGAATTTGAAGGAGTCTTAGAAGTTGACGAAGGAGCCGCCGTTACTGAAGATGCAGGAGGATTTGTGCTTGCAGAGGCAGTCTTTGCCGCCTGAGCAGGTGCAGCAACTGTAGCTGAAGAGCTGGAAGAAACAGCTGAAGAATCAGGGATTTTTATTTTCTGTCCGACTTTAATTCCGTTATCAGAAAAACCGTTTGCTTCCTGAATTGCGGTCACGGAAAGACCATATTTCTTGCTGATTGAATACAATGTGTCACCTGTCTGAACCTCATGTATCGTATCAGAATAAAGGTAAGAGAGAGCAGATAAAATCAAAATAGAAAAAGCAAGTTTAAAAACAGAACGTTTCATATCTTAAAAATTTTCGGCAGAAAAGATAAAAGATTTAAGAAAAAATGTCGCAGATTTTGACGGGGGCTCAGGGACTTTTTCTCCCCTCCCCGCCATTTACTAATCTTCCATGAGGGACCAGAAAAGCTGCATTGCGTCGATTCCGTTGATTTTCATGCTGGAAGAATAGCTTTTAAGGATATTGTCCCTGCCGCCCGTAAGCTGCTTGCTTGTAATCCCGAATTTTATTGAACTTTCGGCCTCAAGGAAGGCGCTTAAATGGTCTGCCAGCCTGACAAGTTTGCCGTCAACCGGAGAATGAACGTCAGAATTATAATTGTCACAAAGTTCTTCGTAAGAAACAACCTGAGAGCTCTGCTGGCCGTCAAGTTCGGTGACAAGAATCCTGTTCTGGAATTCATCGTTCGTAAAGTAAAGTATTTCATCGACATAGAAAGAATCCATGAGGGGAACAAGCTCTGAACGGACAAGCTCATCCTCAATCTGCTTTACGATTCCCGGAAGCTCGTTGGTCGCCTGCTTTACCGGGGAAATTATGTCGCGGGTGACAGATTCGGGCAAATCATGGAAAAGTCCGCAGAAAAAATCATTGAAAAGACGTTTCGGGCAGGGCTTATCCTGACTGTCGCGCAAAAGCAGAAGGGTTATCACGGCTACGAAAAAGCAGTGGCCGAGGACATTTGTGCGCGGAACCCTAGGAGTGCGGTTCCATCTTGTCTGAAAGCGGAGCTGCTCGATTTTCATGATGAGCTGGAAGGGCTGTTCCCTGTTGACCAGCATCTTTACGCCTTTTAAATCTGTGTATTCCTGAAGATTGTTGCGGAGCTGCCAGTGAATCGGATCAATGCGCTCCTTTTCATTAACCGGAGCAATCATTTCAAGCTCGCGGAGGGAAGAAAATTTATGGGCTGCCTCAAAAACCCGCTCAGTCAGGGTAAATTCTTTTTTATCGAGATCTGCCTCAGAATCAAGATAGGCAGAAAAACGGGCAAGCAGGTCCTGATCCGAAATCATTCCCTGGAATTTTGAAAAAACCCACTCGTTGAGTTTTTTATATTCTGAAGGATACTTTTCGCGAATCATCTGCTGAACAGGTGATTTTATGTCGCACAGGGCAATTTTTTTGAGCAGGTCGAACAAAGATGCATAAATCATCCACTCCCAGTCTATCCTGTGCCCCTGAGATTCTTCATATTTTGCGATAATATAAGCAGCTACCATTTTTTCGGCAGCCTTGTCCATTTCAACCAAGTCGAAGGGACGAACAAGATCGTTCCATCTCTGGATGGAAAATCCTTCGAAAATTTTGAGAATAAATTTTTTGTCCAGCATTATTTTGCGATTCCTTTCTTTTGGTCAGCCTCGACCTTCTGCTTCCAGACGCCGGCCTTCTTTTTGATTTCTTCGGCAGCTTCGGCCTCGCCCAGTGCAATTGCGACTCGACGGCCGCCTGAAAGGAAGAGGATTGCATTGCGCATGTCGTCAATTCGGTGGGTGGCAAGCTCGTACTTGTCGCGGTAGGCCGTAGCCGACTGGTCATAAAGTTTGCGGATTAAGCGGATATAAAGGACGGAATTGTCGTAATCTGGAGAGTTGGGGTCAAAATAATCCTTGCAGGCCTTTTTGAGGTCAAGAAGATTCTTTGAAACTGTGGCAAAACGCCCCTGAAGCTCAACGAAAGACATCTTCCATTTTGAATTGTCGCCAAAAGCATCGATGAGAAGGGAAATTGCAAGGCCAAGCTTGCGGACGAGGTTGAAGCGCTTGTCAATTGGAGCCTCTGAAATGGCAGCAAGCTTATCTTCCATGTCAGACTGCAGGGCATCTATGACATTGGATACGACTTCCTCAAGATAGATGATTGCCTTGTAGAGCATTTTACGGGCATCGTTCAAGGCATCGTTATCCTTTGTGTTTACAAGCTCCACTGTGAGGTTATTTATCATAATGTAATAAGTTGCACAACCTATCATCTCATCGCAGAGATTGAGTTTCTTATAAGCCGCACCAGCGGGATTTGCTTCGATTGAGGCCAGAATTTCCTTTTCACGCTCGAAAGCCTCTTTAATCATTCGTTTGTATGGCTCGCACTTGATTTCGCAAAGTTCGCGATTCTCATTCAATACTCTTGCCATTACACCGCCTCCCCAAATTTTGAAAGCATAGAACGGGCATGTTCCAGGGATTCGGAACTTGCTGCGTCACCAGAAAGCATTCGGGCAATCTCAGAAACCCGCTCCTCTCCCGTAATCGGACGGACATGAGTCTGGGTCGCACCGTTGTTTACAGATTTTTCTATCTTAATTTGATTATCGGCATAAACTGCGATGCTGGCAAGATGAGTAATACACAAAACCTGACGATTTTTTGCTAGTTTTTTAAGATGACTGCCTACCCCGACCGCAACTTCACCGCCAATTCCAGTGTCAATCTCGTCGAAAATCATTGTACCCACGGTTGACTCGCCGGATTCGTCCGACTGGCAGAGAATTGTCTTGAGGGAAAGCATGACACGGCTCAGCTCACCGCCGGACGCGATTTTTGCAAGAGGCTGAAGTGGCTGGCCCGGGTTTGCGCTGATAAGGAATTCAATGTCATCGATTCCGTAAGGACCACATTTCTGGGTAACGTCATTGCCTGATTTTTCGGCTACATTAACTGAGAAGCGGGTGCCTTTCATGCCAAGATTTGACAGGACCTGAACGACTCCCCCTGCCATTTTTTCGGCGGCAGTCTTTCGAAGCTGGGAGATTGCCTTTGCCTCAAGATAGACTTTTTTGCCCAGCTCGGCGATTTCTTTTTCAAGCTTTTCTTTTTTGTCAGAACTGTTGTCGAGCTCATCCAGAGTCTTCTGGGCCTTTTCAAAATATGCAAGGACTTCAGAAAGGGGAGCTGAGACAGAAGAAGCGTATTTCTTTTTGAGGTTGTAAATTAAAGTCTGCCTTTCCTGAACCTGGGCAAGCCGCTCCGGATCAAAGACAAGGCTCTGGGCGTAAGATTTATATTCTTCGGCTATGTCAGAAATTTCGTAGAAAGCACTTTCCAGCCGGTCAGTAAGTTTCTGCAGAGATTTGTCGGAAGAAGAAGCGCTGTCTGCAAGGGCACGGAGACGCTTGAGGGTTGAGACCACTGCCCCGCCCTCGCCGCTTGAAAGAGCACCGTTAATCTGCTCGACATCGGAATAGAGTTTTTCGAAAGAAGAAAGTTTTGTTTCCTCGTCGTCAAGTTCGACATCTTCGTTGGGCTTTAACTTAGCCTCGCTGATTTCCTTGACTGCAAAATTCAGCAGATCGATTCTCTGGGCACGGTCGCGGTCATCGCTGTTAAGTTCGTCCAGAATTTTTCGCTTGCCTACAAGTTCTGAATAAAGCGAAGTGAAATTTGCGACACGTTCAGTAAGGCCTGCATAAGAATCTAGGAATTTTCTGTGCTCGCTGACTTTCATGAGGGACTGGTGCTCGTGCTGGCCGTGAATATCGATTAAAAAGGAACTGAATTCGGCTAAATCTGCACGGGTAACCGGAGTGCTTCCAATCCAGGCTCCTGACTTGCCGTTTTCGCGGATTACACGACGCAAAAGCACACGGTCATCTTCGATTTCGATGCCGTGAAGTGAAAGCCATTCCCAGGCATTAGCTGGCTCAGCCGGGTTTTCATCATCAGCTGAAAGCTCGCGGACAAAAGAAGGAGCCTTGCCCAGATAAAAAGAGCCTGTCACGACAGATTCATGGGCACCAGAGCGGATCTGCTCCACTCCGGCCTTTCCTCCGAGCAGGAAAGTAAGCGCACCGATTAAAAGAGACTTTCCGGCACCAGTTTCACCGGAAAGAACTGTAAAGCCGCCATTGAATTCGACATTCGCAGCATCAATGAGGGCAAAATCTTTAATTGAAAGATCTTCAAGCATGTTGAGGACCTCCTGACCAGTTCAATTTTGAGCGGAGCGCATTGTAAAATTTTTCTTTCGTGCAGCCGATGAGTTTTGCTTTTTTTTCGTGCTGACAAACCCTTATTACGTCACCGACATGCAAATCCACAGGAATCTGACCGTCAACGCTGATTACAACATCCGAAACTCTTGACGGCAGGATCTTAATTTCGAGCTCTCCCTTGGGACTTAAAACCAGAGGACGGCTCGAAAGTGAGAATGCGTTCATTAATGTTAGGACCATTGAATCCAAATCAGGGTCGATGATAGGACCGCCCGCGCTCGCAGAATAGGCGGTTGACCCGGTTGCCGTTGAAACAATGATTCCGTCAGACTTTATTTCACCAAGAGGCACTTTATCGTAAAGGACATTGAAAGTAATCATGTGTCCCGCAGTTTTACCGCAAATCACGATGTCATTCAGACCGGTTGCGCTGAGCCTGCGGTTCTGACCGCGAATCAAATCAGCCTGAAGCAGACTTCTCTCGTCCACGACAGCCTTTCCGGCCAGAAAATCATCAAGCTCACGCTTCCATTCATCACGCTGAACGCTCGCAATAAAACCGAAAGAACCAAAATTAATCGGAAAAACAGGAATTCCGAGCGGAGCACAGCCCCGGGCCGCAAAGAGAACCGTGCCGTCCCCGCCCATCGTAATTACAAAATCATAACCATAAAAAGGATACTGCTCAGAATATCCATTGAAAAGAAAGACATCGGCTGTCAATCCAAGCGACTGAAGATAGGCCTGAATTTGGCCGCCGAGAGATTTTGATTCTTCTTTAAAACTGTTTACTACGATAAGTGACTTTTTTACATTCATAAAATTTCGTTACGGCAATGTCCCCAGCACCTTTGCAATTTTTGTGGCCGATTCAGAACCAAGCCGCGGATACAAAGGAAAAAGCACACAGCGAAGGAAGAGAGACTTAGCATGAATATACTTAGACTGCTCCTCTTCGCCAAGAAGTGAAATCACCGAGGCATCAAAAGCAGGGCGGATTTCAATTTCCTTGCGGGAAGCGTATTGCTTTGCATCCTTGAAACTTCCGTTGAGCACAACCGGGAAAGACCAGATTGTGGAAGGATTTTCTTCACTGCGCGCAAAAGTTTTGTTTTTACCGCTTGCAAGAGACTTTTTGAAAATATCATAAAGAGACTTGCGGATTTCTTCGTTGCGGTTGAATTCCTTGAGCTGAATAAAGCCCAGTGCGCTGTTCATGTCCGGAAGGATATCCGTTTCAGGTGCTTCATCGGTGACTTTTTTGAGGACAATCCATTCACGCCTTTTGGGAGCAATAAGAACCGCCCCGCCACCAGCAGTGACAGTGTCATTTGCCTCAAGACCTAGAATCGAATAAAGACCCATCATTCCAGCCTTTTTCTGCAAGTCTTCCGGCTTAGCCTGACCTTCTTCCGAAGCGGAAAAATTGTATACCGAACCGACAGAGTGAGAAATATCTTCGATTACAGGAACTCCTGTGGCAAGAATCTGCTCAAGGTCTGGCAAAATTCCCATGCTTTCGTGAAGGAGAAGAAGCCTTCCGCCATTTTTAAGGCCTTCCTGAACGGCTTCGACTGAAATAAGCCCGTCATCCTCGCTTACATCCAGCACAAGCGGATTATAACCAAGATTTTTGACGGCAGCATAGTGCCAGGCAGGTGCAAGGGCTGAAATCATGACAGAAGCACCCGGCTGCAAATCCAAAGCTTTTACAACATAAGAAAATGCAATTGCAGGGCTTCGGAATGCAACTGCTCCGTCACAGCCGGTAAATTCCTTTACCGTCTGGATAAGTTTGGTGTTCAGCTCGCCTGGTCCGAGTTTTTCATCGACCATGCAAGTCAGAACAGCATCCATTTCTTTTCTGCGAATAGTAGAACTGAAAGTTTGAATCATTATTCTTCGTCACTCGCTTCGCCAGGATCAAGGATTTTTTGAAGTTCCTTGGCGTTGAACAAGCGGCGCATGTCGAGCATGATAAGGTATTTATCATCCTGACGGATAACGCCATGAATATACTCAGTTCCGATACCGCTAATCATCTGTGGCGGATCCTTGATGTCAGCCGTGTCAATCGCAACAACGCGTGCAATTCGGTCAATAATAATGCCGATACGGTTGTTTTCAATGTTGAGGATGATGAATCCGCCTTCGAATTCCTCGTCACCATCAGCAACGGCAATTTTCTGAATCTGAAAACGCTTGTGAAGGTTGATTACAGGAATAATTTCGCTTCGGAGATTGAAAATTCCCTCAACATAGAATGGGGCATTAGGAATAGGACGAACTTTCGTTACCTTTACAATTTCCTTTACATCCATGATGTCCACACCGTAGATTTCTCCGCCGAGTTGAAATGTAACCAACTGAATCTGTGTGTTTTCTGCCATATTACCCCCTAGATTATTCGCCAAGAAGCTTTTTTGCTTCCAAGAATTCTGAAATACCAACTGCGACCTTTTTTGCCTCACGCATTGCAAGGACTACAGTTGCAGGCTTATGAACGACATCGCCGCCAGCAAAAATTCCACGCCGGGTTGTCATGCCATAAGGCTTTTGCTTTGTTACAACATAGCCGCCTTCATCAACATCAATTCCCTCGGTTGAGCTTACGATGCGGGCTGCCGGTCGGGAACCGATTGCGATAAGGATTTTATTTGCCGGAAGAATGACTTCGCCATTTGGACTCTGACATTTGAGGCCGGTGACAATACCATTTTCACCGACATATTCAATTGGAGCATGCTCCCATTTGAAATCAACGCCATCACTGATTGCACCGTCATACTCAGCTTTTGCAGCACGCATAAATTCGACTGTCTTGCGGTATGCAACAGTTACAGATTTTGCCTTCATGCGGATTGCGGTGCGGCAGGCATCCATAGCCACGTTACCGGCTCCGATGACGACAACATTGTCTCCTTCTTCGATTGGAACTTCTGATTTATCAACGTTTCCGTCCTGATACAGGCGAACCATGCGGAGAAGATAATTTGACTGAATGATACCCCTCAGATCACCGCCAGGAATATCAAGTGATTTTGCAAGAGCCGTTCCTGTGCCGATGAAAATAGCATCAAAGCCGTTTTTGAAGAGCTCATCGACTGTGATGTCAGTGCCAATCATTGTGTTTGTTACGAACTGAACGCCAAGATCAGCGATTTTTTTGGTTGTGTTGCGGACAACATCTTTTGGAAGGCGGAATTCCGGGATTCCATATAGAAGGACTCCGCCCGGCTCGCTTTCACCCTCGTAAACAACAACTTCGTAGCCTTTGCGGGCCAGATCGCCTGCAACAGTAAGACCTGCAGGACCAGAACCGATGACGGCAACCTTTCCGCCGATTTTTTCAATCTTCTTTTCGCGGTTGAGATTCATTTCCGTGTCAAAATCTGCGATGAAACGCTCGATCATGCCGATTTTGATACCCTTGCCGGCTTTTGAAAGCACACAATGACCCTCGCACTGATTTTCATGGGGACAAACACGCCCACAAATAGCAGGGAGATTGCTTCGCTGAGCTATAATGCTGCGAGCCTCACCGAAATTTCCTAATGAAACCGCATGATTAAAAGCAGGGATGTCATTTTCAATCGGACAACCTGTTCTGCACATGGGCTTGGGACAATTCAAGCAACGGCGAGCTTCAGATATAGCTTCTTGCATTGTGTAGCCCTTGATTTCTTCTTCCATAAATGATTTTAACCTCTTAAAAAAAAATACCAGCCCTTATAGTATAACGATAGATTCAGTAAATTGCAAACTAATTAAAGAAAATCTTAATATTTTCCTAAAAAATTCAATTTACTCAATCCACTATAAAAAGCGTGATGGAAAAAACCCGCTTTATGCCGAGTTTTTTGAGTTCTCTGGCGCAGGCCTCGATTGTTGAACCTGTTGTCAGGACGTCATCGGCAAGGACGACGGCTTCTGGCAGGTGGGGAAACTTTCGCCTTAGCCATTTTTCCTTTCGAAGCCGATAAGATGAGCTGATTCCCTCAATCCGCTGGATTCGGTCAAGCTTTTTCTGCTGAGTGTGGGTCAGCCTTTCCAAAAGCGGGAGTATTTTGACATTCCAGCCTTTTCTGAGGTAAAAGCAAAGCTCGTCAATCTGGTCCCAGCCACGCTCACGGATTTTTCCCTTCCGCGGAGGAACCGGAACAACCGCAAGGGCCAGCCCGGTTTCCTTTTCCAGGGACTTTAACTTCCGGTGGAAAAGAGCCGCGAAATAAGGAGAAAGACTGCGCTTATCCTCAAGTTTCCAGGCAAAAAGCAGGGATTTTTTCCATAACTGATAGCAATGAAGCGAAAAAGCTCCGTCAAGGCTTTGAAGGGCCGGGTTTTCGCGGCAGTGGCTGCAGATTCCGATTTCGCTGATAAGCTCGCGGCCGCAAACAGAACAGGTCTCCTTAAATCCGAGAGAATCCAGTTTGGGCAGGCAGCTTTTACAAAGAGGAATGCGCAAAGTCCGTCTTGAGCAGCACAGGCATTTTTCTCCGCCCAGAAAGAGTGAGACTATATTCTGAACGAATGTCATGAGCACAAAAGACAGGGCAAAAGTCCGGCTTTCAAATCTGAAGAAGTTTTCCCTTTTCACCATCACATATTAATTGTCAAAAAAATTCGATTTTCGGCAATGCAAATGGAAAAAAGTCAGAAAAATCCAAAAAAAATTTATCTTCCGCTCAAAGATTTCTTCCAGCGAGCAATCAAATCCAGGGCCTGGCGCGGAGTCATGTCGTCGGGGTCACAGCTCAGGATTTCATCAAGAACCAGCTCCTCGTCTGAGAAAAGGCCTGGCATGGTGACGGATTTCTGGAGAGTTTTTTCGGTCTCTGCTGTTTGCACGGTGACTACATTCTCGACATTTACGCCTGTTCCAGTTCCGTCCTGGGATGTTGAATGAAGGCTCTGGAGAATCTCATTTGCACGGCGGATTACGCTCTGAGGAAGGCCCGCAAGGGATGCTACGTGGATTCCGTAAGAATTTTCACTTGCTCCGACCTTGATTTTTCGCAGGAAAGTAACTTTGTCATTTTCTTCGCTGACTTCCATGCACAAAAGCTGGAGGCGCGGATGATTCAGGCGGGTAAGCTCATGATAGTGAGTTGCAAAAAGAGTCTTGCATTTGAGCGCGTTCAGAAGATACTCCGAGACAGCCCAGGCGATTGAAAGCCCGTCCTCGGTGCTCGTTCCACGGCCAACTTCATCCATAATGACAAATGATTTTTCTGTGGCGGTTCGCAGAATGTAAGCCGTTTCGGTCATTTCGACGAGGAAGGTTGACTCACCGCGGGCAAGGTTGTCGCTTGCACCTACGCGGCAGAAAATGCGGTCAACCACGCCGATATGAGCCTCACGAGCAGGAACGAAAGAGCCAATCTGAGCAAGGAGCGCAATCAAAGCGTTCTGGCGCAGATAAGTTGACTTACCAGCCATGTTGGGACCTGTGATTAAGCCAAAATACGGCTGGTAACTGTCATTTTCAGCTGAGATTTCAATGTCATTCGGAACAAATTCTCCGCCCGGAAGATGAAGCTCAACGACCGGATGACGGCCTGAGCGCACGGTAAATTCCTTTGAGTTATCGACAAGAGGCTTTACCCAGCCGTGCAGGATTGCGGCATTTGCAAGGGCAGCTGTAACGTCAGCGTAGGCGATTTCCTTTGCGCTCTGAAGAAGATAGTTTGTCTGCTCGGCGATTTTTGAGCGCACTTCAAGGAAGAGAGCCTTTTCTGTTTCGATGATTTTAAGGCTGGCCTCGTTGATCTGCTTTTCGATTTCCTGAAGCCGGGGCGTCGTATAGCGGTCTGCATTTGTGAGGGCCCGTCTGAGGATAAAATGAGGGGGAACCTGACTTGCCTTTCCCCTGGTGATTTCGATGTAATAGCCTGAAAGTGAATTGCTTCGGATTCGAAGGTTTGCAATTCCGCTCGAAGCCTTTTCTTCCTCGGCGTAATCCTCAAGAATTTTATTGACATTGTCGTGAATCCGGCGGTATTCGTCCAGTTCGCTTGACCAGCCCCCTTTTATGATTCTTCCTTCGTCTAGGGCTGTCGCCGGATCTTCAAGGATTGAGTCAAAAATCAGTTTTGAAATGTTCTGGGCGATAGTTTTATCTGTCTGTGTGAAGCCGAAGTCGTCCAGCTGCTCGCGCACTTTGAGCCATGATTCAAGGCTTAACCTGAGTGCCTGCAAATCCTTGGCGTGGGCTCGTTCCATTGCAACCCGGCCTGCAAGACGCTCGACATCAAGAATGTCAGCAAAAATCTCGCGCACATATTCAAGGAGGTTGCGGTTATTCACAAAAAGCTCGACATGACTCTGGCGGTTCTGGATTTCCTCGACATTTGTGAGGGGGTACAAAAGCCAGTTTCTCATCATTCTCTTGCCCATTGCCGTCTGAGTGTGGGAAAGGCATTCCAAAAGCGAGAACTGGGAAGTGCCGTCACGGAGATTCTGAACGATTTCAAGATTTCGGCGGGAAGAGTCGTCCATAATCACGAACTGACTGTCCCGGTAGATTTTGATTCCGGTTACATGGGGAGAATTTGAAGTCGTCGTTTTCTGAAGGTAATCCAGCAAAAATCCTGCAGGTGCCACTTCTGGAGAAGATTCATTGAGAGAAAAGCTCTGCAAATTTGCCGTCTTAAACTGGGTGCAAAGGCGTTTGTATGAAAGGGCTGAGTCAAAATTCCAGTCAGGATAATAAGAGACTGCAATCCGCTCATTCTGCTCGAGTGAGGCCTGGATTATTTCGTTTTTCTCAAGATTCTGCGGAAGAAGAAGCTCGCGCGGATGACAGCGGTCAAGTTCCTTGGCGAAATTTTCTTCCATGTCCTTTTCGTACCAGCTGGTCGCAAAAAAGTCCGAGGTGGTGACATCGATGTATGCAAAGCCGACCTTGCCTTTCTGGGCTACGACACAGGCCAAAAAGTTGTTTGATCCGCCCTCAAGATATTCACTTTCAAGGGCTGTACCCGGTGTGATTACCTCGATGACCTTTCGCTCGGTGAGTGTCTTGCCGTTCGGTTCCCCGATCTGCTCACAGATTGCGATTCTCTTGCCGCATCTTAAAAGGCGGGCAATATAGATTTTAACCGCATGGAAAGGAATTCCGCACATGGGGGCAGAGCCGCGGTGAGTGAGGGTGAGATTCAAAAGGCGTGAGACTTCAATCGCGTCATTGTTGAACATCTCGTAAAAATCGCCCAGACGGTAAAAAAGAATCTCGTCCTTGTGCTGGTCTTTAATGGAAAGATATTGAATCATCATCGGAGTGAGTTCAGCTGACTCACTCCGGTTCTGTACTGTTCCGGCTACAATCGTGTCCTTGCTTCTAGCCATTTTACAGTCCCAGCTCGGAAATTACTTTATCAGTAACGTCAACGGAAGAACTGTACCACAAGATTGCATTATTCTGCTGAAGGGAAAGAATCATGCTGAAGCCTTCGTTTTCGGCAACACGTTCAATCACAGAGTAAAGCTTTTTATAGAAGGAATCTGAATTCTGAAGGTTGTTTTTCATGGATTCAAGTTCGATATTCTTTGCATTTGTGTATTCGGTGAGGGCATCAGTTTTTTTGATGATGTCAGCATCCAGCTTGCTTGCCTGAGCCTCGTTTCCAGATGAAATCGACTCAGACTTCTGCTGCTTGAGTTTTTGAATTTCCTCGGTGCGCTTGACTATTTCCCGCTGGAATTCAGATTTTTTGTTTTCATAATTGCGGACAGGTGCAGAATTGCGGAAATAAGCCTGATAAACTTTTGCCGTATCAACTACGCCAAATCGCGTAATCTGCTGGGAAAATGCAGCTCCGCTCAAAGCAAATGTTAAAATTGCAAGAATCGAAATCTTCTTTAAATTCATAATTGCTCTCCAATTATTTATTTGTGATATTAAATGAAAGTACGAACTTCCAGTTTTTGTCCCATTCCAAGTTTTTGTCCTCATCGAACCTGAATGTATTTGCAAAGAGCAGGCGCAACGGGAACTGAGGAATTGTAAAGCGCAGGCCAGGACCTGTACTACAATAGAAGTCAGAAAGGCTGATGTCCTGAAGCTGGTCAGGTTCCTTTGTAATAACAGCCGCATCACCAAAGAAGTCAACAGCAAGGATTCCAGGAATAAGAGGCATTCGAAGCTCAAGGATGTTGCTCCACATAGCCTTTCCGCGAACCTTATTGTAAATTGAAGTCCATCCGCGGGCGTTAAACATACCGTCGATGTAGAGGCGGCTTGAATCTCCGATACCGCTTCCAGGTTTCGGGAACTGCAATGACAGGCCTGAATAAGCCATGAAGATAAGCTTGAAGTCCCATGTCTCGGTAATAGGCAGCTTGAGCAGGGTAAAGTATTTCTCAAGCTTTGTATCTGTTCGCAGGAAGAATTCTGTTTCCAAAGGTGTAAGACCGTACCAGGTGAATCTCTGGCTTGCGAACCAGCCTTTTGAAGGATCGTAGTTAATATCGCGGTCATCGATTGAGACAGCCGTCCAGACTGAGTTCTGCCAGCCCCATGTGTTGGCGTAATCGCTTACAGCACTGTCAACTGGAGTCCAGATGTCTTCGTCGTAAACGTTGTTTTTAAGGCTGCCGTTAATACCGCCCGACCATGAAATGATGGCAAAATCAGGAGTCCAGCGGCGGCCGAGAGAGAAGCCTGAAGACCACTTCCACTGCTCATAGTTCATGTAGTATGAGTCATCATCGATTAAGCCGTTTCGGTCAACTTTATTGCGCAATGAGGCAAGGCTTGCATGAGAAATTTCCGTGCTGATAGAAGTTGAAATCGGCAGATCATTAAACCAGTTCGAACCGTAGCTCAAGCCCAGAGTCTGATTTGAAGTTGAGATGGTAGAATTTGCGCTCAAAGAACGGCCTGTACCGCGTACATTCGAATCCTGCCATTTTACAAAGAGGGCAAAAGGAAGTGAATCCGGGTCTGAGACTCCACTGAAAGTAACGCCGAATTCGATTGAAGTCGTTGACTGCTCTTCAACTGAGACAATGAGGTCAACGAGGTTTTCTTCTGAACCTGGAACTACATCAGGAACAACGGCGCTGAAATACTGCAGGTTGTAGAGGTTTCGCAAACCGCTGGTAACTTTAGCCTTTGAGAAGATATCTCCGGATTCAATCGGAATCTCACGGCGGATAACATGGTCTTTTGTTTTTGTATTTCCCTTGATGATGACATTCTCAACATGGGAACGGACATTCTCAGTGATTATAAATTGGAAGAAAATTGTTTTTTTCTCAGGATCTTTCTGAGGCATCTGCTGGAAGTGGTTTGCAGTGTAGCCGTTTTCGTAGTACAAATCAGCAACGGCCATGCAGCCCTCACTGAATTTCGTCTGGTTGAAGATTGAGCCCTTTCGAAGCTTGATTTTTGACTGCAATTCCTCATCATCAAATATGTGGTTGCCAACGAAGGAAATGCCCTCGTAAGTGTACTGGGAACCTTCGGTGATCACGAAAGTGATTGTAAGCTCGTCCCTGTTCTTTTTTTCGTTGAATTCTGTGGAAAGAGGAACATCAACAATTGAAACATCGATGTAGCCCTCATTTGCATAATATGAAAGGATAGCCTGCTTATCAGCCTCAAGCATTGATTCCTGGAAGGCACCCTTGTTGAGGATACCGACTTCCTTTAACTTGAGCTTCTTTTTGAGGGTTTTTGAAGAAATTACCTTGTTGCCAGAAAAATTAATATGGGCAATAACCGTAGAGCGGCCTTCATTGATGGTGTATGTGATTTCTACGCCCTTATCAGTTTCTTTGACAGAAGACCTTACAGTGGCATTCGTAAATCCCTTTTCAAGATAGTGGTCACGGATTGCGCGCTCGTCTACAGAAATCTTTGAAGGAACATAAATGTCCTTTTCTTTTGATGAAAGGGCTTCCTTGATTTCTGTGGTACGGATCTGCTTGTTTCCCAGAATGCGGATTTTGGCGACTGAAGGCTTTTCCTTTACAGAGAAGATGATTGAGACAGTGCTTCTCTTTACGTCACCCGGGAGGGCCTGAGGGTTGATGTCCTCGAACAAATCCATGGCATAGATGCGGTCCATCATGTCACCGAAAAGCTCGTCAGAAAACTTTTTGCCGTAATAGCTTGAAACGACGCCGTCAAGTTCCTTGCTGCTGACGCTTTTGAGGCCCTTGAAAGATACGGACTTGATTACAGCCCCGTAATACCATGTATCATCACTTGCAGCCTCTGTGGCCGCTGCCGATTCTTGAGCAAAAAATTTTACAGGTGTAAAAAGACAAAACAAAGAAACAAACAATGCGGCAATACGCACTCGAATAGACATAAAACTTTTCCTTATTAAAAAGCAAATTTCCAGGACAGTGTCATTGATGTTGACGGAACCCAAGTGTTCAAAAGTCCTTTTTGAAGCGAATCAATGTCCGGCGCAACTCCGAGACGAATATTTACGAACGGAGAAGTCATCTCAAAACCAAGTTCTGGCTGGAAAACGACGCCGTTAACCGAAGTGCCATTATCGATTTTGTTTTCGTCATAAGACCAATGAAGCATGGAGTCAACATATATTGAACTTCCAAAGTATTTACCCATATAAACAGTTGAATTGTCGATAAAGTTACCAACTGAAAGCTGCTTATTATTGGTGTTTTCGTCCATGCTCAATTTCAATGAATTCTGCACGACATTGGTTCGAATGGAAAATATATCAAAATTCAGCAATTCACGCAATGTATTCTCAACACGGCGCATGACCGTTGACTGAAGGAAGAAGTCGCCGCCCGAACCAAGGATGTCAGACATGCCGCTTGAATCAGCAGAAATTACCTGTCCGAGAAGCTGCATGATTTCACGCTCGGACTTTGCCGGGTTTGCGGAGAAGGTCGGATTAAAGCTGCTGACCGGCTGATTGTTTGCAGAAAGAATAATCGTGACCATGTTTCCATTTTCATCACGCTCTCGGGTTTCAGCGCGCAAAGTTACCTTAGGATCAATTGAATCCTGGGTCTCGTTGAATACGATTCTACCCTCTTTCATATAGAAGTTTCTGTTCAGCCAGGCAATCTCACCGCCACGCAGGGTGATGTCGCTCTTGAATTCCAGGTCGCCCGTATATGAGTCAAAATAAATCGACAGCGGAGTTCCAGGGGCAACTACACCTCGAAGGAAAGGATTGAAGAGAAGCTGAACTTTCTGACCGACGATAATGTCAAAATCAACGTTTACGTTAATGTCACTCTTGTCCTGGGTTGGAACGGATGCAAGAATATTGTCCAGAGAGAACTGATTCTGCAGGGAAGTCGCGACAATCTCTACGTCGGTATTATCAGCGATAACGAAGCCGGAAATACTGACGTCATTCGGCAGGGTGTAGGCCAGATCGAGGTTTCCGCTGGCAAGTCCCTTGGCATGAATGAATGGGAATGACAAATCAAGCGGAACCTTGCGGTTATCATCTATATTAATCTTTAATTCCAGAGAATTCGGAAGCCAGCGGTTGAATTCCATTCTATATTCTACCGTTGCAAGACCTTTGCCCAAAGTAACCAGAGTCGGCGGAACGACTGCCTCTCCATGTCCAACCGTCATTATGACTTTATCAGCATGGAGATAGTTTTTCGAGATAAACGGAATCACGAAATTCGGATGGGCAACGCTGAAGGCTCCGGTAAATTCCGGGTCAGTGGTAAGGCCTGAAATTCGAACGGCACCGGTGAGCAGGCCTGAGTTAAAGCTTACGAAAGGAATTTCAACCTCTGAGCAGATAAAGCGCATGTCGGCTACGATTCCGGTCAAATCAAGGTTGAGGTTATTCTGGCTGACCTTTCCGTTAAGATTGAACTGTATCGGGCTTTTCTTTCCGGCAATGGCAGAAATCATTCCGTCGGTCGTGTAAGAAGCCTTAAAGCCGTTCTCGACATCAGTCATCAGGTCAAAGCGGCCGGGACTGTGGACAGCCATTATGTTCAAAGGGAAGTCACTGGCAATAAAATCACCGGTAACTTTTGGAGAGCGCAGATTTATTGAATAATAGTCAGGCAGGCCGAATTTTTTCTCCGGCGCAGAACCGTCAAGCCTGATTTCAAAAGGAGCATGCAGGGTCTTTCCCGCAAGGTTTGCATCAATCGTAAAGGAGGCGTTTCCGTTAAAGAGGGCTGGATTGAAGAAGGCGTTTATGTCAGAAACTTTCAAAACCGACCAGTCGCAGTTCAAGTCAGCGATATGGGCACCTGTATCGTCATAAATAAAAGAACCGCTCGTAACAAGAGGATAGCCGTAAAGAAGGATCGACGATCGGTGGAGGATGACTGAAACAAAAGGATTGCTGACAGTTCCGCTCGCTGAAAGTTCGGCTGAAATCGTGTTCTCAGGATTCTGGAAGGTCATAAGCCTTGCAGAAGGGAAAGCCTCCACCGATGCATCAAGAGAAATGTAGAAATCATTCATGATGGCGTCAAGAGAGAAAGGAAGCTGGCCCGGATTAGCCAGATCAGCGGAAAGAGTAAGCTTTTCGTTTGAAATCGGACTCTGGGCGTTAAGGGAAGCGTGAATTGAATCAAAAATTCCATCATTCAGGTTCCAGACAAAAGTTCCTGAGCCGTCAAGTGACGAAACTGAATCAGAATATGCGAGCGTGTTGAGGACAAATCCGTATTTACTGAGGGAGCCTGAAAGAGCCAGGTAAGGACTGAACTGCAGGTAGGCCGAAGGTTCCTCAATCTCAAGGCTTACGACATCGACGTCAAATCCGCTCTCACGGTTCCAGTGAAGAATCGAACTTGTCGTAGCCGCAAAGACATATTTTCCCACGCCAAAAGGAAGACGGTTGAACTGCAGGGTTGCACCAATCTGCTCGTCGATTGAAACGACCGCGTCAAAATCATAATCACCGGAAATCGAAATCCAGTCCGGGGTGACGTTTCCAAAGAAGCGGTATGGCACGGAATTTACAGTCAAATCGCTGACGAAAGAGAATTCTGTCAGGGTGTCGGCGAAATCCAAAGAAATTTCTGCATGTGCGGACTGATGGCCGAAGAGCAGGTCAAACTGACTTATCTGGAAAGTCTGCTTTGAGCCGTCAATGGCAAAACGCAAAAGCTCAAGGTCCTTCTCGGTGTTAGCAAAAAGATTTTCAGGAGCATTCAGGGTAAATTCCTTGAAGTCGGTAGAAAAATATGCTTCCGTCGTGCAGATATAAGGCCTCAGGCTCTTTGATACAGCCGCAAGACTCTCCGCATTTTCCTGGGGCAGGAAGAAGGCAAGGGTATCAACGATACTGTCAGCAAAGACATTGGAGACGATTACATTGGCCTGAAGAAATTTCTGCTTATCGGTCAAAAGACTGCCCTCAATCTGGACACGGCCGATTTCCTCATAATCAGGATGGGCGAAGTCCAAAAGCTCGAATTCGAAGTCGACGGACTTTTCGCCAGGCAGGGCCGTAAACTGGACACCGGTAAAGCTTTTTTCGTTCATGAAAATCTGGGGAGAAACACAGGTAAAGCCGTTTCGGTAAGGGTCGACATAGACTTCCGTCGAAATGATTCCGCCGTTTTTGAGGGCCAGGTAATTGAGATTGAAAAGGCCCGAAGGCTGTAATTTCTTGAAGTCGAAGGAGCCTGCAAAATCAGCATCAACAAAAGAACCCTTTGCAGCAAGTTTTTTAACATCCAGCTTTTCCTTGTTTCCCTGGCATTTCAGGGCCAGGCTCATGCCCTCTCCAATCAGTTTTTTGGAAAGGCCGATGGAAATGTCCGAAGAATAAGACAAGTCATCCGCACTGACTTTTCCTGAGACAGAGCCTGAAATTACGCTTCCGTCGATTTTTTGAATCATTGGATTTTTCCGCCGGATTGAAAGCAGCTTGAGGGGGTTAAAGCGGTCAAAGTCGCCGGAAAAGGAAAGGCTTGAATCATCAAAATCATAGCAGGCATAGAGGGAGAATGGCAGAACCGTGCGCATGGTACGGATTTCAGTCTTTTTGTCCGAGTAATTGACCAGCATGTCCAGTCGCGAAAGGGAATAATCCGCCCCGCTTGAGCCAGAGAGGGTCAGAAGGGCCGAACTGCCTTCAAAATTCGGGAAGAAAGTTCCTGAAACAGAAAAACCGCAGGCAAAAGACGACCATTTTCCGTTGGTCTTGAAAAGCCCGGTCTTGTAGGACAGCTTGCCGGAAGTGTTGATTCCGATTCCGTCCGAGAAATTAAAGTCCTTGAGGTTCAAGGTTTTGAGGGTCGCAAGCAGGTCATTCTGAGAATCCGTGTAGTGGAGCGAAAGATTTTTTATAATCACGTCCAGAGGAATGTCAATTTCCTTGTCATCGACGGAAAGCTTAGTGTTCTTTTCAAGAGCCAGCAGGTCTTCTGCATCAGTTTCTTTTTCTGCCTTTCCGGATTTTCGTTTTTCGAGCAGATTTTTGATTTTTTCAACGAAGTCAGAATCCTTGACTGAGTCATATTCCAGGGCTACGCCGTTGAGGGTGAGGCTTTTGAGGGCTACCTTTGGATTTTTTGAGAAAAAGCCTGAAACGTTATATGAAAGCGAGGCCCTCTTGATTCCGGCGATTTTATTTCTTGTTGAAACCTCGTAAATCGAAATGTTTTTGAAATTGATTCCGATAAAAATTGACGGTGAAAGAGACTGATATGAAAAAGCAAGTCCTGTTTCGTCCTGGAGCTTCTGGGAAAGCTGATTTTCGAAGGCCTGCAGAGACTCCTGAATGCGCAGATAGGTCGGACGTACAAGAGCGAGTACCGCAATGAGGAGAAAAATGAATATAGCACTTCCGAGGCTGACGCCAAGATTTTTGGACTTCATCGTTAAAAATTCAGAGACTTCTTCTCTTCAAATATCGGCATATAATAAAGTAGCAATTAGAAATTAGCAATGCGGAATAAATTAAAAAACTCTCATCTTTGATATTTAAAATCTGTGCGTTCTGTGGTAATCTTAGCAAGTTTCAAAAGGTGATATTATGATTTTAAAAAATTTTATTGTTTTTGAAGGAATAGACGGAGCCGGAACAAGCACTCAGATTAAAATCCTGCAGAAGCGAAAGGATGCAGAAAGATTTTTCTTTACGACCGAACCGACTGACAGCGAGACCGGAAAATTCTTACGGAAAATGCTCAAAGGCGATGTAGAACTCGACCCACGAACAAGCGCATTTTTGTTCGCCGCTGACAGGAACGAGCACCTTTACGGAAAGGGGGGCACAAACTGCGGCGTCATCGAGCAGGCCCAGAAAGGCAAAATCGTCGTAAGCGACCGCTATTTATTTTCAAGCCTGACTTACCAGAGCGTAACCTGCGGAGACGAGCTTCCCCGCCGCTTAAACGAAAGTTTTCCCCTTCCGGAGATTTTATTTTTCTTCGACATCAATCCTGAAATCTCCTTGAAGCGGGTTTTGGGCCGTGGCGAAACTGAAATTTACGAAAAGCTGGACTTTCAGAAGGCAACGGCTGAGCGTTACAGGGCCGTAATCGACGAGTACGAAAAAATGAATACAGGCATGAAGATTGTCCACCTGGACGCAAGCCAGCCTGTCGAAAAAGTTGCGGATTTAATAAATCAGCACATCTTGCCGATACTGTAAGAGATGAAAAAGATTTTTTCCGCCATTTTTCTGGCTTTTTTTGCATTTTTCTCGATTTTGCCGGGCTATTCCTACATGGTCAAATTCAAAGAGGACTATTACAAGCTCTTTCACGTCCACTACCAGCAGTATCCCGACGACTGCATTGAAAACATTTACTGGCTGGAGCAGGCCGTCAAGGCAGATTTCTGCAATCCGCTGTATGCTCCTGTAAAAATCAATGATGAGAAAGACTGGGAAAAATACCGCTATCTCTTTATGATGCATATAAATCTAAAACTGATTGAGCAGCATGTAAGGCTGGGCCGGGTTTACGACAAGCAGGTGGCTCATTTTTACGATGCCCCCTGGCGGGATGCCTACATAGAAAACCTGAACAAGGCAAAGACCTGCTACGAGGCTGGGCTTTACTACTGGCGTGAGGCAAAACTCTGGGCCGAAAAGGCAAACGTGGGCAAATTCAAATTCCTGATTCTGCAGGACATTCAGAACTGGGAAGACGAGCGGGAAAGGATAGGGACAGGCAAGCTTGACTACGAAAAAATCCTCAACCGCGAACTTGCAAGAGTCAACAAAGTGATTGAAGAATTTGAAAAAATGAACAAAGACTATTAAAAAAAGGAACCGAGGAAATTATGACATTTGAAGAAAAAGACATTATTTATCCGCCCCTGCATCCTGGTACTGACAGAACTTTTATCCGCTTTTATGACGGCGAACTTGATTTGAACTCGATTTTTTATGCCGGAGAAAAGGATTCACTTCCCCAGCGCATTTTCGTGACTGACACATCTGTAGCAGCCCTTCCGGTAATGCATTCATTTATAGATTTTTTCCGGGGCGAGGATTTTTCTCATCCCAAGATTGAGGCAGGATTCACCGGCAAGCGCGGAAAAGACGTTCTTTTGATTCTCGGAGCCGGAGAGACTTTCAAAACAATCGAAAGCGTACTTGCAATCGTAAAGGCAGCCCTGGACAATAACGGCCAGCGCTCGGCAGTTTTCGTCGGAATCGGTGGCGGCGTCATCACGGACATGACGGCTTTTGCGGCTTCAATCTTCAAGCGGGGCGCCCACTGTGAGCTTGTTCCGACAACCCTTCTTTCAATGGTCGATGCGGCTGTCGGCGGCAAGACAGGCTGTGATTTTGATTCATACAAAAACATGATAGGCTCTTTCTTCCCGGCCCAGAAAATCCACATCTGCCCCAGCTTTATCGAAAGCCTTTCAGAGCGAGAATACCGCTCAGGCATGGCAGAACTTGTAAAGACAGCCCTTCTCTACGAACCTGAATTTTTCGAGCGGATTGAAAAAAATCCGGAAGCTTTGAATGACCGCAAGGGCGCTCTCATCAAAGAGGGAATCAGAATCTGCGTAAACGCAAAGGCAAAGGTCGTTGAGCAGGATTTGACCGAAAAGAACATCCGCATGCAGCTGAACCTGGGCCACACTTTCGGCCACGCCCTTGAATCAATGTCAGGACTTGGAGTTGTAGCTCACGGTGACGGAGTTGCCTGGGGAATGGCAAGGGCCGCAGACCTTTCCCAGAGACTCGGGCTCTGCACAAAAGAATATGCAAAGCGCGTAAAAAACTTCCTCGCATCTTTTGGCTGGGAAACGGAGCCTGTTCACCCGGCAATGAAGGAAAAGTACGCAAGTGACGAAGAAATCGCCAAAGTTCTTGTGAACGCAATGAAAAAGGACAAGAAGAATTCTTCGGACAGAATCCGCTTCATTTTGCAGGAAAATATCGGGGAAACGGTAATCACCGAAGTTCCGGAAGAGGACATTCTTGCTGTACTGAAATAAACAGTCGTCCTTATTTCACTCATTTAAAATGAGTTTATTTCTCAAGTTTTGCTCGTTCTCACTCTGTACCAAATTAAAAAATTCTCATTCATAATGGGAGAATGAATGAAAATCAGGCCAATTTTATTCAAAACATGAAGTATTACAGAAGGCGGGCTAGCTTGTCTCAGGCTCAGCTGGCAGAATACTGCGACGTCTCTAACGGAACAATCGGAAATATCGAATGTGGCGTGACAAAACCTTCTTTTGACCTGATTTTTGCGATTGCAAAGGCACTTTCGATTAATGCGGCGGACCTTTTCAAGGATTCCCTCAAAGAGACAAAACTTTCATCTTCACAGGTTGAAATCGTAAGCGAGACGGTAAATTCAGCGGTTAATGAGGCAGTCACAAAGGCGCTGAAGGATTTGCGCTTCCGTATCGAACATTAACGGACATCCATGTCCTGACAAGTTTTTGACAAGCAAAAACTTGCGGGTCAACTGGCTTTGTGCCGCCTCCATGCGGCAATTTTCTATTCCAAGAAATTTTCGATCTTAGTTCGGACGGATTCGTCTGGGATCAGGCTGGCTGTGCTGAGGACTTTGGCTTTTTTCATCATGGCTTTGGCTTCGTCCTCGCTGATGCCTCGGCTCTGCATGTAGAAAAGCTCGTCGGCTCCAAGCCTGCCCAGGGTGGCTCCGTGGGTGCCGGCTACGTTTTCTTCGTCGCAGAGAATCATCGGGATTGACTTATTGATTGCGGTGCGGCTCATGAGGAGAGTTTCTTCCTGCTCGTCACCTGTCGCGTCGGTACAGCCCCGCTTAAAATCTATTGTTCCGCGGTAAGTTTTTAATGCGGAATCCCCGACAACGCCCTTCACAATCATCTTTGTATCAGATTTTGCGCCGTGATGGTTTACAAGATAGTTCATGTCGAGAATCTGACCATTTTCAGTGATGTAGGCCGTGTCGCTCTTGAATTTTGACTCGTAGCCATTAAGTTCGTTTTTGACCTGAGCGTAGACTTTGCTTCCGCCAAGCTCAATCTGAGTCACTTCGATTTTTGCGCCGTCGTCACACACGCCTTCAGTGTCGTCAATCTGAACGTAATTTTCGCCCAAAAGCTGAACCTTTACGAGATGGATTTTTGAGTAAGGCTTTGCGACCAGCTTTGTTTTGACGGAAGAAAAACCGCCAGCCTTTCGATCCGATGTATAATCCAAAATCACAGTGATTTCTGCATTTTCTTCTGCAGTAATGACTTGCTCGTGCTCGTAGCGCTTTCCGTCCTCAAAGACAAGGGGAAGGCTGACGATTTCGCCCTTTTTGCTGGCGGTGATTTCCTTTTTTTCGCTGATGATTTCAGAAGCTGCCTCAACTTCAAGGGATGCCCGGTTCATTTTGAGCCAGTTCCAGGTGAGGCAAGGGATTTTATTTATTTCGCTATATTTTAATGTTTCTGCCATAATTTCTAATTCCTAACTGCGAATTACAGACTTCCTTTCATCTCAAGACGAATCAGGTTGTTCATCTCAACGGCGTATTCAAGCGGAAGCTCCTTTGAGACAGGATTTGCAAAACCTGAGACAATCATGGTCCTTGCCTCTTCCTCGCTGATTCCCCGGCTCATCAAATAGAAGACCGCGTCGTTTGAGATTCGGCCGATTTTTGCCTCGTGACCTACGTCGCAGTCATCAGTGTGGATGTCCATTGCAGGAACTGTGTCGCTTCGGGAAATATTGTCCAGCATCAAACTTTCGCATGAAACGCTGGCCTTGCTGCCTGTTGCTTCCTTTCCGATGTAGATTGCGCTTCGGTATGTTGAAATGCCGCCTGATTTTGAAAGAGACTTTGTCGTGATTACGCTTGTTGTGTTCGGCGCGATGTGAACCATTTTGGCGCCTGTATCAAGGTTCTGACCGGCACCTGCAAATGTAACGCCAGTAAATTCAGCGCGCGCTCCACGACCAATCAAGTCACTCTGAGGATAAAGATATGAAATGTGGCTTCCGAATGAGCCTGAAACCCACTCGATTGAGCCGCCCTCTTCAACCCTGGCACGCTTGGTGTTGAGGTTGTACATGTTCTTTGACCAGTTTTCGACCGTTGAATAGCGAAGGTGAGCTCCCTTTTTGACATAAAGCTCAACGCAACCTGCATGAAGGTTTGCGACGTTATATTTTGGAGCAGAACAGCCTTCGATAAAGTGCAAGTCCGCTCCCTCGTCAACGATAATCAGGGTGTGCTCGAACTGACCGGCTCCCTTTGCATTTAAGCGGAAATAAGACTGAAGGGGAATCTCGACCTTTACGTTCTTTGGAACATAAACGAATGAACCGCCTGACCAGACAGCCCCGTGAAGAGCAGCGAATTTGTGGTCATTTGGCTTTACCAGCTGCATGAAGTGCTCTTTTACCATGTCAGCGTAAGGACCGCGAAGAGAACTTTCAAAGTCAGTGTAGATTACGCCCTGCTTTGCAACTTCATCCTGCAAATTGTGGTAGACAAGCTCCGAGTCATACTGAGCTCCGACTCCGGCAAGGGAGGTGCGCTCAGCCTCAGGAATACCGAGCTTTTCAAAAGTGTCTTTAATGTCGTCAGGAACGTCTTCCCACTTACCCTGCATTTTTGTGTTGGGGCGGACGTATGTTGCGATTTCGTCGATGTTAAGCCCGGAAATGTCCGGTCCCCACTCAGGAACGCGAAGCTCGTTGTAGATTTTGAGGGCGTTCTGGCGGAATTCACGCATCCAGTCAGGGTCGTTTTTGTCGTCAGAAAGTTTTGATACGATTTCTGCCGTAAGACCTGCCTTGTTGCGGTAAAAGCCCTTTTCCTCGTAGCGGAAGTCGTAGGGAGAAGAATCTATGCTCTTTATGTTGTCTTTTTCGTTTTCCATAATTATTTTATAAACTGTTCAAATCCGTTTTCGTTAATCTGCTCTACGAGCGAACCGTCGCCCTCTTTTATGATTTTGCCTTTTACGAGGACATGAGTTTTATCAACGTGAAGGCTTTCGAGAATTTTTGTCGAGTGAGTGATGATGATGAGGGCTCCGTTCATGCGCTTCTGATATTCTTCGATGCCTTTTGAAACCGTGCGGACTGCATCAACGTCAAGGCCAGAATCTGTTTCGTCGAGGATTGCAAGTTTTGGGCTGAGCATCAAAAGCTGAAGGATTTCGCTCTTTTTACGCTCACCGCCTGAAAATCCTACGTTCAAGTCGCGGCTGGCATAGCTTTCGTCCATATTGAGGAGCTTCATCGTCTCCTTAAGCTGCTTTTGGAACTGGAAAAGCTTAACCCGCTCGCCGGTCTTCTGCTGCAAGGCCGTGCGGATGAAAGATTCAAGTGAAATGCCCGGAACTTCAAGAGGCTGCTGGAAGCTCAAAAAAATGCCCTTTGCAGCACGCTTGTCAGCTCCCATCTCGGTGATGTCCTCGCCGTCAAAGAAAATCTTTCCGTCACTAACGGTATAACGCGGATTTCCCATGATTGTATAGCCCAGGGTCGATTTTCCCGCGCCGTTTGGTCCCATGAGGACATGAGTTTCGCCTGGATTGACGGTCAGAGAAATGCCGTCAAGCACATGCTTTTTTTCTATATCAACATTAAGGTTCTGAATTTCAAGTAAATTAGCCATGACAGAAATATAGCGAATTTTTGCCGTTTAGACAATGAAAAAGAGGTAATAACCTAGTATTTTTATGGGAAAATCAAAAGACCATTAAACTTATCGCTCTTTTTACCCTCTTCTGATATACTTCTTTCATGAAATTTACGCGCTTTATTTCCTTTTTTCTTATTTTTCTTCTACTTAGTCAGTCTGCATTTTCACTTGGCAAAAAAGACAAAGACTCAGACACCTCAGAAAATACCAGCAGCAAAGAAGAAAAGATTCCAAAAGAGGTCATCACGATTGACCTGCTGCTCGACACCAAAAAGCCCAATCCGCAAAATCATTTCAACTGGAAGTCTTCCGCAAAAACATCGGGCACGACAAGTTCTTCCAGCTCCACAAATTCAGAAAAATCCTACAAAGACTATTTCGACGCCCTTTCCGGAGCTTCAAAAGTCCACAGTACAAAATATTTCCGAGAAGCCACACTTGATTCAAGCAAAAAAAATCTCCGCACGCCAAAAGGATTGAGAAACCTCTGCCTTTACGCCGTTGCAAATCCGGAAAGCCTTTCAAAAGACAATTTTCTTGTAAACCAGGAAGGCAAAAAAGTGACTATTACATTCAGTCATCGGGAAAATTCCTACAAAATCGAAAGCGATGAAAACGGCATCATTAACGTTCCCCAGGGATTTTTTATAAAAATCAAGGAAAAGCCGGCCGAAAAACCAGAAAAAGAAGTAAAAACTGAAGAAAAGAAGGATGAAGCAGAAGCCGTCACTGAAGAAGCAAAGCCCGAAGAAGTCCAGACGGAATTCCAAAAAGACCAGCCACTTGATTCACTGACCGCAATTTTCAAGGGCAAACTGACTGCAAACCTCACAAACGAGGGAATCCTTACGCTAAAAGGAAAGATTAAAGTTGAAAAGCGGGAAGAAGATAAAGAATCAAAATAAATTGTAAAAAATAGACTCCCAGCGGGAACAGTTACAAAGACGAATAAACAGCAAAGACCTACGGAGTCTGGGTTCGTCCCTGCCTCCGTATGTCTTTGCTAGTTTATTACAACTTATTACAGTTTTTCAGCGATTTTATCGATGAACTGCCAGCTGTCTACAACTTCTTTTGCAGGTGGGTTTGCAAGTCGTGCAAGGTCGCCTGTCATTGTTCCCTCTTCAATTGTGTCGAGGGTTGCTTTTTCGAGACGTTTTGCAAAATCAGCAAGCTCAGGAGTGTTGTCGAGCTCAGCCCGCTTTGCAAGTGCTCCAGTCCATGCGAAAATCAATGCTACAGGGTTTGTAGAAGTCTTTTCGCCCTTCTGGTAGCGGTAGTAGTGCTTCTGGACTGTACCGTGGCTTGCCTCGTACTCGTATTTTCCGTCCGGGCTTACGAGAACTGAAGTCATCATGGCCAAAGAACCACATGCAGAAGCGATCATGTCGCTCATGACGTCACCGTCGTAGTTTTTACATGCCCAGAGCATTCCGCCCTCGCTCTTCATGATTCGTGCTACAGCATCGTCAATCAGAGTGTAGAAATATTCAAGGCCGGCTTTGTCAAACTTCTCTTTGTATTCAGAATCAAAAACGCGCTGGAAGATTTCCTTGAAGTTGCCGTCGTAAGTCTTTGAGATTGTGTCCTTTGTGCCCAGCCATACGCTGATTTTCTGATCGAGGGCGTATGTGAAGCAGCAGCGGGCAAAGCTTTCGATTGATTTGTCGAGGTTGTGGATTCCCTGAATGATTCCAGGTCCCTTCATTTCCATGATAGTTTTGCGGATTTCTTTTCCATCCTCGCCGGTGAAGACAAGCTCTGCCTTTCCTGCGCAAGGAGTTTTAATCTCGCAGTTTTTGTAAACGTCGCCGTAAGCGTGTCGTCCGAGGACAATAGGCTTTTTCCAGCTTGTGACGTTGCACTGAACGTTCTTAACGAAAATAGGTGCACGGAAAACAGTGCCGTCAAGCTCGCCACGGATGATTCCGTTCGGGCTCGGGGTAAGCTGCTTAAGGTTGTATTCTTTTACACGGGCTGCGTTTGACGTGATTGTAGCGCATTTTACGCCAACGCCAAGACGTTTGATGGCAGCAGCACTTTCATATGTGACTTTGTCGTCAGTATCATCGCGGTGCTTCAAGCCCAAATCATAATATTCGGTTTTCAAATCGACGAAAGGCTCAAGAAGTTTTTCTTTGATAACCGCCCACAGAACTCTAGTCATTTCATCGCCGTCAAGTTCGGCGATTGCGTTTTTCATCTGAATTTTTGCCATAATGCGAGAATTATATAAAAAATGCATTAAAATGTATAGAAAGGCTTTAAATTTTTAGCTTTTAAGTTTATATTTATTGTAATTTAAGAATTTATAATACAGCTTATGTTATTATAAGTTGAAAAGACTTAAGAATTGTAATTTTTTACGATTTTTATCAAAATTTTTGGAGGTATTTATGCGAGTATTATTGGTTGAAGACGAAGAAGGTCTCTCTCAGGCATTGGTTGAAATTTTCAAGAAAAACCGAATCAGCATTGATGCTGTTCTCGACGGCAAAGAAGGTCTCAAATATGCAGAATCAGGAATCTACGATGTTCTCGTTCTTGACATCATGCTTCCTGGAGTTGACGGAATTTCTATCCTCAAAACTCTCCGTGAAAATCACAACAATGTTCCTGTCATTTTCCTCACAGCAAAAGATGACGTTACTGACAAAATCACAGGTCTTGACGCAGGTGCCGATGACTACCTCACAAAACCTTTCTCAAGCGACGAGCTTCTTGCACGCGTAAGGGCACTTTCACGCCGCAAGGGTGAGTTAAAAGAAGATTCAGTCACATTCGGTGACCTTACACTCAACAAAAAGAACTGCGAGCTTCAGTCTTCAACAGGCGAAGCAATCAAACTTTCCCTCAAGGAATATCAGATTCTCGACCTTTTGTTCGAAAATCCACACCAGATCATCACAAAAGAGCAGCTCATCGAAAAAATCTGGGGCGGCGATTCAAATGCAGAATACAACAACGTTGAGGTTTACATCTCATTCATCCGAAAGAAGATTGAGAACCTCAAGGTAGGCATCCGAATCCGCACTGCACGAGGAATCGGTTACTCTCTCGAAGACGAGACCCGTTAATAATAATTCCGTTCCGGAGGGAGCCTATGCAGGTCATTAAACAGCTCAAAGTCAAATTTGTTTATTCGATGATTTTTATCGAAATGTTTGTTTTCGCCACAATTTTGCTTACGCTCAACGTAACAATCACAAGGCGGGAATCAAACGAGACAAAAGAGTTTCTTGTATTTCTTGCAAATAATAACGGTCATAGTCCGCGGCCAAGGCTGTTTAATGATAAAATGATCCCCCGGCAAAAGCAGAACGAGCTTCTGATGGACATCGATGCGACTTCTTCGGCAAGCAGGGAGCGACCGGAAGATTTCCTTCATACAATCACTGATGTTTTCCGAATCGAAAGGACAAGTCAGGCCAACCTGCGTAATTATTTTTCCGTCAAAGTCAATTCAGACAATTCCATCATGGAGCTCATTCAGGACTTCCCTTTAAACTACACGAACGACGAAATCAATCACCTCGTCAAGGAAATCCGCAAAAGCGGCAAAAAGCACGGCTCACTGAGCGGTGTCAGCTTTTACATCCGCGATCTCAGGGGCAACCAGCAGCTTATCTGTATGGTCAACCGCAACTCCGAGCTTAAGACACTGAGCAAACTTTATACTTACTCTACCCTGCTTTATCTTTTCAGTATAATTGTTTCAGTCTTAATTTCAATTCCTATCTCAAATTACATGATTCGTCCTGCCGAAGACGCCTTTATCAAGCAGAAGCAGTTCATCGCAGACGCAAGTCATGAGCTTAAAACCCCGATTGCCGTAATCGGAGCAAACATTGACGTTCTTGAAAGCGAAATCAAGGGCAACAAGTGGCTTGATTACATCAAGACTGAAAACAAGCGCATGGGCGAACTTGTCAGGGATTTGCTTTACCTTGCCAAAAATGATGCTGGAAGGAACGAACTCACTTTCTGCGATTTCGACTTTTCAAATGCGGTCGAAAATTCAGTCCTTCCTTTTGAGGTCGTCGCTTTTGAAGCAGGTAAAACCCTCGAATTTGACATCGAAAAAGGTCTCACATGTAACGGTGACGAAAAATCACTCAAACAGATTTTCATCATTCTCGTGGACAATGCCCTCAAAAATTCAGAAGAAGGGGCTCACATCACTGTCAGGGCCTACGCTGAAGGTCAGAAAATCATTTACAAGGTCCGAAATACAGGTGCCGGAATCCCAAAAGAAGAGCTTGAAAAAATCTTCCTCCGCTTCTACCGCTCAGATTCATCACGAGTCCGAAAGACAGGCGGCTGCGGCTTAGGTCTTGCAATCGCACGGGCAATCGCTACAGACCACGACGGTACCCTAATAGCCGAAAGTGAACTTGGAGAGTGGGCAGAATTCACTCTGGCCATACCCAAAAAACGATAAAACTGATAAAATACAATTATGGAAACAAAAGAACTTTATCGCGAAATTTTAAACGAACACAATATAAATCCAAGTCACAAGACCGAAATGACCGGCGAAACACTCAGCTTGCAGGGAGTAAACCCCAGCTGCGGTGACAACATCACACTCAAATTAAAAGTTGAGGACGGAAATGTAAAGGACGGCGCTTTTTCAGGTTCAGGCTGTGCCATCTCTCAGGCCAGCTGCGACATGATGCTTGATTTAATCATAGGCAAAAGCGAAGAAGAAGCCCTCCGCCTCTGCGAAATCTTTATGGGCATGATTCAGGGAACCGTCACCGAAGAGCAGATTGAGGAACTCGACGAAGCAAGCGCCCTCCGCCAAATCCAACACATGCCTGCCCGCGTAAAATGTGCAGAACTGGGCTGGCGTACAATGAAGGAAATGCTGGGTCTCAAAAAAGATTCTGCAAGCGCATCAGCTGCCCACCCGGACTGCAAAATATCGTAATTGTACTGATATACGGCACTTTTATTCAAAACTCAGCTTTTCTCCCGCCTTTTCTCTTCCAAAGTCCATTCACTTTGTGATATAATCCTCTATCTTAATTTTTAATCGAGGAAATACCATGGCTATTACTTGGGAAAATCTTGACAAACTTTCTTCTTACAAAAAACTCCAGTCGCTCAAAAATGCTGTGAGCGTCAAAAAAGAGCTTTCAGACGCAAATGCTGCTGAAAGGGTCAAAAAATATTCAGTTCCAATGGGAGCAGGTCTTACTTACAACTACGCTGCAAAACAGGTCGATGACAAAGTTCTCGCAGTCCTCAAAGAGCTTGCAGCTGAAGCTCAGCTTACAGAAAAATTTGCTGCAACATACAACGGTGAAGTAATCAACACAGGTGAGAAGCGCATGGTATTGCACCACCTCTGCCGCGGTCAGCTCGGAAACAACGTCATGGCTGACGGAGCAAACAAACGCGACTTCTACATCAACGAGCAGAAACGCATCGCTGATTTCGCAGAGAAAGTTCACTCTGGAGCAATCGTAAACGCAAAGGGCGAAAAATTCACTACAGTCGTTCAGATTGGTATCGGTGGTTCTGATTTGGGCCCACGCGCTATGTACCTCGCTTTGGAAAACTGGGCAAAGGCTACTGGCACATTCAAAATGGAAGCAAAATTCATTTCGAACGTTGACCCTGACGACGCAACAGCAGTCCTCAAATCAACTGATTTGGCTCACTCAATCTTCATTCTTGTTTCAAAATCAGGAACAACACTTGAGACACTCACAAACGAATCATTCGTAAAGGACGCCCTCAAAAAAGCAGGTCTTGAGCCGTCTAAGCACATGATCGCAGTTACTTCTGAGACTTCTCCACTGGCTCACAACCCGGACTATCTCGAAGCATTCTACATGGATGACTACATCGGCGGCCGCTATTCTTCTACATCAGGAGTAGGCGGAGCTGTTCTTTCACTCGCATTCGGCGCAAAAGTATTCGACGACTTCCTCAAGGGAGCCGCTGAAGAAGACAAACTCGCTACAAACGAAGACATCCTCAAAAACCCGGCTCTCTTGGACGCCCTCATCGGAATCTACGAGCGCAACGTTCAGAATTATCCTGCAACAGCCGTTCTTCCATACTCACAGGCTTTGAGCCGCTTCCCTGCACACTTGCAGCAGCTCGACATGGAATCAAACGGAAAGAGCGTAAACCGCTTCGGTGACGCAATCGACTACGTTACAGGCCCGGTAATCTTCGGTGAGCCAGGCACAAACGGCCAGCACTCATTCTACCAGCTCCTTCACCAGGGAACAGACATCATTCCTCTCCAGTTCATCGCATTCAAAGAGAACCAGGCTGGAAACGATGTTGTAATCGAAGACTCAACAAGCCAGACAAAGCTCGGTGCAAACGTTACTGCCCAGATCATGGCATTCGCTTGCGGTAAAGCAGACTCTGACCCTAACAAATCTTTCGCAGGTGAGCGACCATCAAGCCTCATCTACGCAAAACAGCTCACACCAAGCGTACTCGGTGCCCTTCTCGCTCACTTCGAGAACAAGGTAATGTTCCAGGGCTTCGTATGGAACATCAACAGCTTCGACCAGGAAGGCGTTCAGCTGGGCAAAAAGCTCGCAAAGACAGTTCTCTCTGGAAAAGCCGATGGTGCATTAAAGGCTTATACTGAATTGTTAGACCTTTAATGCTGCACAGGATGTGCAGAAAAAGCAAAGAGAGAATTTTCTGCAAGAAAATTCTCGTACGAATCAGGAAATCCAAGGATGGATTTCCTGTTCGAAGCCTATACAGAGCTTTTGGACTTGTAAGATTTAAACCACAGATGAATACAGATTTTGTGTTTAGTCTATGAAAATGATTAACCCCAGTCAGTTTTTTTTGACTGGGGTTATTTTTTTTACAGCTTGAAAAGCTCCCGGATATTTCGGTCAACCTGAACGCTCAGCTCGCTCATCATCATTCCGCGGGCCTGGGCTACGAAAGAGTAGCAGTGCTCAATCAGAACAGGTGTGTTAATCTGACCGCGGAAAGGAACCGGGGCAAGATATGGCGAATCCGTTTCCATTAAAAGACGATCGCCAGGTACAAAGCGGAGCAGCTCCTGCATTTCTTCCATTTTGGCTTTTTTGGTGTAGGTTACGCCACCGCCAAAGGCAATATGCCAGCCCAAGTCTAAGAATTTGCGGGCTTCTTTCTTTCCGTAAGAATAACAGTGAATGATTCCCTTGTGATAGCCCATGTTCTTTAAGCAGTCAAGGGTGTCATCAAAGGCATCGCGGCTGTGGACGATTACAGGAAGGTCCATTTTGCGGGCCAGGTCAATCTGCATCTGGAAAAGCTCTTTTTCACCCTCGTAAACGCTCTGGTCAAAGTCACTCTCGCAACGACCGTCAACTCCGCTCGGGTTCCAGTGATGGTCAAGGCCGCACTCACCGATTGCAACAAGATGAGATTTATCCATAAAGGTCTCGATTGAGTCTTCCAGTTTTTTCATGGACTCATTTCGATTTTTGATTTCGTCTACATCAGGCCAGATTCCCGCAGAATAATAAATCATCTCGCTTGCGGCATCCCGAAGCCCCGGTTGCATTTTGGCGAAAGTCTCCTGAAACTGAACGTGGCGGCGGAGCAAATCATCGCATTTCGTTCCGATATCAAGGCCGAAAAATGTATTTCTTTCGACGAGCTGGCTTAAAATCTCGACTCCATCCAGTCCGTCTTCAATTAAATGATGAAAATGAAAATGTGTATCGCTGAACATGGCTTCATTCTATCGGATTTACAAAATCTTTGCAAAGTTAATGAAAAAGGGGCAGAAAGCCACAGAAAAATGGGCTGAAATCTTGAAAAACAGGCCGATTTTGTGATATAATCTTTGAGTTATTTATGGAAACACAAATAACGATGCCAGGATGGTGGAATAGGTAGACACAAGGGACTTAAAATCCCTCGACAGCTAATACCGTCGTGCCGGTTCGATTCCGGTTCCTGGCACATTTTCCGCTTCAAAGACAAGCATGAAAAAACTTTTTGCTGCTTTTTTGATACTTATCAGTTTTTATACTCCGCTTTCATCTTTCGGCGATTTCGACAAGGCAATTGAAGATTCACAGGAAGAAAAAGAATCCTCAGGCGAAGAAAAAAAATCCAAATCATCATCTTCTTCTTCATTTCATGATGATGCCGAGACTTCCCTCGCAGAGTTTTTTATAGAAATTTTCGCCTACCTCTGGCTTTTCAATGCAGAGGCAAGATACTGTCCATATCCCTATTCTTCGCCAGGCTCAAAATACCTGGTTTACAATGACTTCATTTCCCTTGAAGCCGAAAATGCGGAGTCCTATAATTCCCCAAACAGATACTGGAGATTCTCGCTGGACACGTCCGCCTTCTGGCTCAAGGACCTTGCAATCGGCAACGAAACGAAATTCAACTGCATGTTTTACCCATTAATCGGAATATACGCAGAAAACGCAATTTTTTATGACCATGTAAGCGGTGACGGAAACATGGGAAACGTCCACCTCGGAATTAACCTGCCGGTATTTCAGTTCAACCCTCTGAGCTTATACTGCAAGCTGGGCTGGACAAAATGGTACAATGACGTTACGCCAATCCTCAAGGACAGTGCATTTTTCATGGGCTTTGAGTTTAAGTCCTACCCCTTCAAGCCCCTTGCCCTAAAATGGGACCTGGGCTGGCAGTTTTATGCAAATGATGTCTTTGTTTATGATTCAGACCTGCAGCTGGGAATAATGATTGACCGCTTTGAGATTTTTTCCGGCTGGAAGTATTTTGAAACAGGGACGGAAGATGTCGATTCCACTCACTGGCACGGAGTCAGCGGTGGAATCAGGATTCACTTTTAGTTCTATTTTACCTGGCTGAAGAGACCCGCCATTTCGTTGCGCCAGCTGCCCCTTTCAGCATCCCTGGCTTCCCATTCGATTGTCTTACGGATTGTAAAATGCTTTTGATCGTGGGGATTTGCAAAATGAAGCAGGGCAAATTTTCCCTGGCCGATATAGGCAATCTTTTCGTTCATGCCTGGCTTTTCACTTTCATTTAGTTTTGAAATAACACAGTCAAAATGAACAGGATTATCGCTTCCCTTGTTTGAGATTGCATTTGCCAGATCTTCGATGGCCTCACCGCAAATTTCACAGGTGACGACATGTTCTTTGAATGCTTTGATTGCGATTCTGCTTTCTTCGATTTCTTTCTGACTTACTGAATTTAAAAGACGGCGTCGTTCCTGCCTGCGCTCGTAAGCACCGCTTCCACGACTTTCATGATTCTTTTCGGCCCGCTCAGCCCTGTCATTAAAACGAGCTTCCTGTGATTTCTGGCGCTCATTTTTTTCGTTATTATTGTCGCGGTTGTTCCAGTTTCGGTTTCTTCCGCCACGTCGTCGGTCATTTCGACTCATGCCTTCTCCTCATTAACTGCTGCTCGCTGTCCTCAACAATTTTACGGCTCAAAACCTGCGCGATTCTTTGAACAGCGTAGTCTATGTAATCTGCATCGTGAATTTTTTTGCGCAGTTCCATAACGCGAGGTGAGAATGTTCCGTCTAATACGACTGATTTAGAAGAAGTCATACGAACTCCGTAAAAGCATTTGGAATATGATAAACAGGCGGCAGATTAGGCATGTCAATGACGATAACATCAAATCTGATTTTGCTGCTATTATATTCTCGATGTTTTACGAGAAAAAAATTAGCCGTTTTAATAATTTTTCTCTGTTTTCTAATATCAAGTTCGTGTGCAAGTGTTTCTGCATCGCCAGAGGGCAAGGCCTTAACTTCCACAAAAACCAGAACATCATCCTTTTGCGCTATTATATCAATTTCCCCGCTTCTTGTCCGAAAATTTCGCTCAATTATGCGATAAGATTCACTCAGCAAAAAAGCAGCTGCCTTATCTTCTCCGGAATTTCCTTTAGAACGGGTCGATTCCTTCAAAACTCCTCACTCCTAAGCCAAAAAGACTTTTTACAGTTCTTCGACTTCTTCCAGGTCTTCAAGCATGTAAAGTGAGTCGGAAGTGGGTTCCTTGCCGTCTGTGACAAGATGCCCGTAAGTCAGAAGATATTCAATATTCCAGCGCTGGATTGCATTTATATGATAATTTTTTAAAGCCTTTTCTTCGCCAAGGAACATATTCTCTCCATCATCAAAGAAAACTGGTGCGGAAAAGCGCATGCCAAGTTTGAGTTCCTTGCAGTCGATTTTAGTGAATTTTTTATCGGACATAATAAGCTCTCCTATAAAAAGCCGCTGGCCTTATTCTTTTATTATATATCTAAGAATTCGCTTCGTCTAGCTTTATTACAAAGGCAAAAATCGTTGCGATTGCAGAATAAGTTGACTCAGGGATGAATGAACCGACGCTCTGCAAAGAAAGGACATTGGCCATTTCAGCATTTTCAACCACGGGGACTTCATTTTCTTCCGCTATTTCGACCAGTCTCTGGGCAACAGAGCCTTTTGCCTTGGCGCTGATGTAGGGAGCCTCCGCCCATTCAGGATAACGGAGGGCGACGGCAGAAAAGATTTCTTCTTCCATATTACACGCTCCCATCTAAAAGCGATAATTTCTCATCGCTAGAACAAAAGCCACTGAGGGATGCAAAATCTTCCATCTCGACCGGTATTTTTTTATTGAACATCGATGAAAGAAGCTGGCAGAGCCGGGATTTTTTTGACTCCGAAAACTCTGAATCTGAAGCGAACTTCACTGAAGCGACTTCAGCATTTTTATAGTATAGCACGAAAACATGACTTTTCGAGGAATTATTCAAATCAATCACAACTTTTTCAAGCCTGGAAAGCTCTGAATCAAAAAGAAGGCGGATATGTCCAGAATAAGAGCGGAAATTCCATTCAAAGGGAAGCAAAATCCAGTGTCTGAGGGGCGGCTCTTTCCGGGCCCCTGAAAGAACAGTGTTAAAGGCCGTGAGTAAGCCCGCCCTGGAAGCAGAAGAAGCCTCATCAACCTGAGAAAAATATGACTTTACATTAGAAGCAGAAAATTTTGCGCCGCCAAAAACCTTTCCCTTTCCGCCATGATTTTCTTTCGCATCTTGATTTTTGTCTTTTTGCCGGTCTTTAGAAGAATCCGGATTGCGACCGATTACAGCCTGAACCCGCTCACTGCTTGATTTTATGCCCTTTTCTTCAAGGAGAAGGGCTATTTGACTTTTCTCTTCTTTGGACTCTGAATCTCCGGCTTCCTTGAGGGCCTTTTTAGCTGAGTCAGCGTCGATTTTAATCCCAATCTGCTGCATGAACTGTAGGATTTTAAAGCTTTCGGCATTTGGCTCAAATCCAAGCGAAGACAAAAAATTTGCAAGCTGGGGCGGGATTTCAGGAGAGGCGGTCTTTGAGTCTGCAATTCCGCCAAATTTCTGCAGGATTTCAGAAGAAGAGCTTTCCTTTACAAGCGCAAGCTGGACGCTGCCGTTTTTAATGCTGACTCTGGCCGAAAAGACGCTGCCTGCCTGCAAGGGGCTCTGGGATTTTACGTTGATTTTTTGACCTGCAAGAGAGACGGAATAGGAGCCGTCGGTGTTTCTTGCAAGCACCCGGCCGCTAACGACAGAACCGCTGTGCAAAACAGAAGCATTACGAAGATTTTGAGAAAGATCCCCCTGAATAACGGAAACGTTCTGTAAAACCATAATCAAAAAAAATCCCCGACACTAAAAGTACCGGGGAAATGTTAAGCGAAATTAAACTTAAGCTTTTGCTACTGAGTGCTCTGCAGCTTCCTCAGCCTTAACCTCAGCTTTGAGAGCAGCTTCTTTCTCTGCTGCAGCTTTAGAGAGGTCGCGAGACCACTTGAGGTACTCAACAGCTGGCTGACCGATAAGTTCCTTAACTTTAGCAGCCTTACCGATCTTGTCGCGTACGTAGTAGAGCTTAGAGCGGCGAACTTTGCCTGGGCGAACGATTTCTACGTTTACAACGCGTGGGCTGTAAACTGGGAAGATACGCTCAACACCAACGCCGTAAGAAATCTTGCGGACTGTGAAAGTCTTGCGAACGCCTTCGTTCTTGATACAGATAACGAGTCCTTCGAAAATCTGGATTCGTTTTGTTTTACCTTCGATAATCTCAAAGTGAACTTTTACAGTATCACCAACTCTGAAATTAAGAGAAGTCTCATCTTTCTGCTGTTCTTCAATAGTCTTGATAAGATCCATTGTTATTTTCTCCTGTTCTTGCGGACATGCTTTAGAGAAACTTGTTCCGCGATTTCCTCAATCATCTTTTCGGCTTCTGTAGTGAGCAAGCCCTGCATTCTTGCGCTGGCGATTAAATCAGGCCGGTTTGCAAGAGTTTTCTGGAGTCGCTTTTTCAGCCGCCACTTTCGGATAAGCTCATGGTTGCCCGAAGTAAGAACTTCCGGCACTGTCAGGTCCTTGTATACAGCCGGGTGCGTATACTGAGGATATTCCAAAAGTCCGTCAGAATAACTTTCTTCGTCAAGGCTTTCTGGAGTGATTACATTCTCGACCAATCTGTAGACTGAATCTACTATGACCGTTGCAGCAAGTTCTCCGCTTGACATGACATAATCCCCGATGGAGATTTCGTCATCGACATACAAATCGATTATTCTTTGGTCAATACCTTCGTATCTTCCACAGACCAATACGATTTCGTCCTTCTGACTAAGTTCCAGCGCTTTTTTCTGTGTAAAAGGCTTTCCTGAAGGTGTGACGTAAATCACATGCTTTTTGTAGGCCTTTACGCTGTCAAGCGCCCTGCCGAGTGGTTCCGCCATTAAAAGCTGCCCCGCTCCGCCCCCGTACGGCTTGTCATCACATGTCTTGTGTCTATCAAAGGCAAAATCCCTGATATTCACTAAATCGTAGGCAATAATTCCCTTTTCAACCGCCTTCGCCATGATTGAGGCTTCAAAAAAAGCGCGCGGAATCTCAGGAAATAAGGTCAGCACAGTAAATTTCATGGAATTACTCCAGAATCCAGAGGTGCATCAACTGGATTATCTTGTTTTTGACATCAACCTTACCTATGAACCGGTCTTTGAGCGGCACATAGACCGTGCGAACCTTTCCATTGGAATCGTATTTGATGCTGTCACTAAGACAATCACAATCCTCGGCCAGGTGAACTTCTAACAGGTTCCCAGAACCGCCTTCCATTACGTCTGTGATTGTACCCACCTTTATGGGTGCAGATTTAACTGCCAATCCGTCTTTACCCTCGTAAACGAGAGCACAATTTTTTAAGTCTTCAACATACCACTCGTTCTTGTTTAGAGGACAAGCGTTCTTGCGTGGCACGATAATTTCCCATTTGTTGAACTTTTGAGCCAGTTCAGGATTATCGATTCCGACAAGTTTCATGTACAAGTCACGGCCGCCGACTTCCGCGTATTCAACCGAAAAGGATTTTTGTTCCCCGGTCTTGCCGTTTCTTAAAGCTACTTCTTTCATTTTGGTGAAGTGCTCATATTCACCGGAAGTGCTTTCTACTTTAAATTCGCCCGAAATGCCGTGAGAGCCACGAACGAAGCCAACGATAAAAACGTCGTTTTGATTAGATTTTTCCACAGTTCAATTAGTCCAGTATGTCAAGGCTATAATGCTTGCCATCTCTACTGGCTGATGCACTCAATACTGTGCGCAACGCTTTAGCAATACGGCCGTATTTGCCGATAACCTTACCAATATCGCCTTGGGCTACACGAAGTTCCAAAACAGGGCCTCGCTCACCTTCAGTTTCATTCACCGAGACTGCACTGGGATCATCGACCAATGATTTTGCAATGTATTCAATCAGGTCTTTTTCCATTCCCCGTTACTCCCGTTAAATTATTTTTTGTTAAGGTTCTTTTTGCTGAAAAGCTTTTTGACTGTTTCTGTTGGCTGAGCACCAACGCTAATCCAATACTTTGCACGCTCTTCGTTAACAGTGAACTGGTTTTCTCCTTCCTGAGTTACAGGCTGGTAAGTACCAATTTCTTCGATTGTCGTGCCATCACGTGGTTTGCGTGAATCCTGTACGACGATTCGGTAGCAAGGACGTTTTGCTGCACCGAACTTCTTAAGTCTGATTTTGACCACAATATTCCTCCATAATAGAATTGTGAAATAATAATATATCTTTTTTGGAAAGAATAATCAATATATGGAGCCCTTTACGGAATGAAAAAAAAATTATTCCTTTTTCCTTTAAATAGAGTTAAAATTGTGTTATAATTCATTTTATCGCATATAGTAGGAGTCCTCAATCAGTTCAATGAAAAACTCAACACCATTTTGTGTAAAACGCTATAAGTCTCTTCTTTTTGCAGCTGCAATCGAACAAATTGTCGCAGTCTTAGTTGTTGCTTCCGATTCAATTATCAGCGGTCTTATTTTAAATGAAGCGGCCGTTGCGGCACTTACCGTTGTAAATCCAATTTTTCTTACGCTCACATTTCTCTCAATGGTAGTAACTTACGGAACAGAAATACTTTTTCCGTATGAAGTTGGAAAGATGAATCTCAAAAAAGCAAATGAATATTTCAGCCAGAGCTGTATTGTTTCTGTAATTTTGGGAGTCTTATTTTTTACGCTGGTTTCGCTTTTCAAGGATGTATTTTTTAGCTATATGAAAATAGACGGCGAAGTGCTTGAATATGCGGACACCTATCTTTCAATGGTCAAGTGGGCATATCTGATTGCACCTATTGCTGACACCATGGGTTCGATGATTTATGTTGACGGCGATGAATTAATCAGCACAATTTCGAACGCATACCTTATCATTGGCAATATCGGTGCATCGATCACTTTAACCTTCTTCTTGGGCATCAAAGGCGTGGCGATGGGAACGCTGATCGGATATATAGGAAGCAGTTTAATCAATTTCTGTCATTTCTTCCGAAAAAATTGTACGCTGCGTTTTGCATGGCATTTCAGTTTTAAGGATTTGCTTCATGTCTCAAAATTCAGTATCGTGGACTCGCTTGTTTTTGTTCTGACTGGCATTATTTCACTGTTCGTTCAAAAAATAATCCTCGAAAATTACGGAGAAACCTTTATTCCTGTTTTCTCTGTATTTATTACTGTAATAGAGCTTACCTTTGTTTTTGACTGCGTAGGTTCCGCAAACTCCCCTATTTTGAGCGTATTCCGTGGCGAAAACAATTCTAAAGGTCTAAAACAAATCTTCAATTCATCATTAAAGACAGCAATTGTGCTTGGTGCAATCTTAATGCTCATTGTTTTCTTTGCCGCACCATTGTTCCCTGTATTGTACGGAATTGAAACCCCAGAAGTTTATGAAATGGCTGTAAAAGCGATCCGAATCGGCTGTCCTTCAATGATTGCGCTCTCACTGCTTTTTGTAATCACTTCTTACTATCTGAGTATCGAGAAAATCGGGCTGAGCATTTTTATCACACTTTTAAAAGACTGCATTCCAACGCTTTTATGTATTTTAATTTTTTCTAAGTTCATGGGGCTTTCTGGAATCTGGTTTGGCTTTGCACTGGGACCATGGATTGCACTTGCAATTTCTATATTATTCGTTAAACTCGCATACAAAAATCAGGATTTTCCTTATCTGATTAAGAATCACGATGCAAATATTTTCAGCTGGAGCTTTTATATAGAAGACAGTGAAGTTGTAAAAGTCCGAGATGCGGCAGATAAAGTTTTAACCGAGCATAATATAAACCCAAAATCAAAAAACAAGATTCTTGTGCTTATCGAAGAAGCACTGATGCTCATAAAAGACAAAAACCCCGGCAAAAAGGTTTATGCTGAGTGCACCATAATGCTGGAGGACAAAATAAAGATCGTCTTCCGCGATGATGGAGAAATTTTTGACATGACTGATACCGACTGCGAGATTTCTTCGTTCCGAGGATTTTTTGTTTCAAGTCTTATGGAGCATTACTCTGACAAGGCAAATCTCACGACCACAAGCTATGACCGCAACGTGTTCCGAGAAACCATCATTCATACTTAATCAACAAAATTCTGCAGGTGCTTGTTGAATCTTTCTACAAACTTCTCAATCTGCTCTTTTGTGTACAGATTTTCTGCATATTCCACAAGACTAAAAAGCTTGCCGTCTTCTTCAAACATTTCGATTTCCAGGACTACAGGAGCTGGATGCGCAAGCTCAATCTCTTCTGGCTCAATTCCGCTATTCTTAAAATATGGGAAAATGTCAAAAACATGCTTCTGATAAATAATTTCTGCTGAATAAGAATCAAAATCTGGATCAGAATCAAAAAACAAATCTAAATATTCTGAGTAATAAATGCCTTTTTCAATTTGTGCGTTAATCTCTGCAATCAGCTTTTCTTTAGTATCAAGTTTTTCAAAATCCGCAAACACAGGGAGATTTTTTATAAAACAGCCTATGGAATCCGAATATTTTGCTTCCTTATGATTGTCATAAGTCCAGCTGAAACAGACTTTCTTTTCGCCTGTAATCTCGGATAAAGCAAGAAGCGCACAGGCAATGCTAAGAGCATTCCGTGACGTCGAAAATTTTTTTTCAGCTTTTTCAAGTTCGCTTGTTGTTACGCCTGTTTCAAAAACCGGACAACAAGATGTTCCAAAAGTCTTTGAATGGTCATAGCTGAGGATGTCGCACCATTTTTCATTTCTTTTTAGAGAATCATAATAATGACGCGCTTCTTTATATTCTGGAGAATTCTCGGTATCAGAAATGCTCTGTAAATATGAATAAAAATAGTCTTCTTCGAGTTCTTCACCGGAATATGCGGAAACGACCTGTGGGAAGAATATTCCAAGAGAATATCCGTCACCGATAGCATGGTGAATCTCAAAAAATAAATAAATGCTTTTTTCTGTCACAAAAACCTTAGGGCGGAAAAGCGTCTCTTCAAAAATCGCAAATGCTTTTCCTGGCTTTTGCCTGAGCTCTTCAAGTTCCTCTTCCGTAAGATTTACAAGCTCCGTCTTTTTTGTAAGTTCCGGGTGATATGAAATAAAGAACTCGTCTTCATTGTTTTTTGAGAATACAGAAGAGAAAACAGGATGGGAAGCAACGACCTTGTCCGCGGCAGCCCTTAGTTTTTCTGAATTATATTTTTCCCCGAAATCACAGATGAAAAACTCATTGTAAACACTGCGCTCATCAGATTTGGAAAGTTCTTCTTCAAGCATAAATTTCTGCGCTGTCGTAACTTTATATGTCTTTTTACGACATTCAGATTCGAATTGTTTTAAATTCTGGCAGTCTTTTCGGAATCGGACAGATTCGGCAATTTTCTCAACGGTTCTTCCGCGATATATGTCTGAAGTCGAAAGCACAATTCCATGATTTTCAAGCTCCATAATCAGTTCAAGTGCACCAAGCGACGATCCTCCGAGCTTAAAAAAATCATCATGACTTCCTATATTTCGCTCCCCAAGTTCAAGAACTTTTTTGAAAGCATTGCAGACAATCGATTCTGTTTCAGTCTCAGAGTTTTTATATTCTTCTGTCTCAAAAGTGATTTCCATATTTTTTAATGCAAGCTTATCGATTTTGCCGTTTTGATTTACTGGCATACTTTCAAGCTGCACAAAAACCTGTGGAATCATGTATGGTGGCAGAGTTTTTGAAAGTTCTTTTTGCAGCAAACCTGTGCTGATTTTTTTATCCGAAACCACAAATGCCGCAAGAAAATCACCGCTGTTCTTTTTTTTAAGGATAACCTTTGCCTTTTCTATGCCGGAAATATTCAGCAAGGCCTTTTCTATTTCGGGGAGTTCCACACGCTGGCCGTTAAATTTTACCATTTCATCGGCTCTTCCACAGATTATAATCTCACCGTTTTCTGTCCAATATGCCAAATCACCTGTTTTGTAAACTTTTTTGCCGTTAAGACTTATAAGATTTCTGGAAGTTTCTTCCGGGAGATTGAGATAACTTCTGAAAGTGATCGGACCTGACATAACAAGCTCGCCTTTTTGATTTACACCAAGTTCTTTTCCATCTTCGTCGAGAATATATGCCTTACAGAAAAATGGAGAACCATTAGAAAATACTTCTGTATCTTTTGAAACGATTTTGTATACGGCAATCGCATCTAATTCCGTTGCCCCGTATCCGTAAACAATTCTCAGCTGAGGCTGCTTTTCAAACATTTTTTTTGCGTCATCAAATAAAAGCGGCTCCCCACCAGTTCCAAGATGCATTACATATTTGAGCTGTTCTCCAGAAGCATAAGCAAAGTACAATTTGAAAAACGACGGGATTCCGATTATGGTATTCACTTTATACTGGTACATTTGCTCCGAGAACTTTTTCAAATCTTTTAGATCGCCTTCAAGAGATAAATGCAAACCTAGTCCTGAATATACAGCTCCAAAAAGTCCTGTATAAAACAAAACAAAGGTAATAGGGGCTATATCATCAATGACAAGAGTTCCTGGTATCAATGTCTCAAGAAAAGTTTCCCGGCTTCCTTCGGTAAAGACAGAGCGATGCTCAATCAGAACGCCCTTTGGATTTCCTGTTGAACCTGAGGTATAAAGACACATTGCAAGATTTGTTGAAGTGACCTGAATACGATACTGACTAAGATTTTCTTTTTCTGCCAGTGAAAGAAGTTCTTCCACTGTAACAATTTTATATGAAGCATCTTCAAGATCACATTTTTCCTGTCTGATTTTTTCGCTTGTAATCAGAAGGGGGCTTTTGGAATCCTTCATGCTGTATTTGATTCTTTCGGCCGGAATTTCTGGAGTTTGCGGAATAAAAGCTGCCCCAGTCTTTAAAATTCCAAAAATAACGGCCGGAACATAAAAAGAGCGGTTCAATACAAAAAGAACGAGGCTTTCCTTTGTAATCTGCGGGCAGATTTTATGCAAAGCCGCTGCAATTTTATCCGACTGCTCATCGAGCATTTTATACGAATAGATTTTATCGTCACAAATTATGGCAGTGCTTTCGGGTTTTGTTCTGGCATATTCAGAAAGTTTATCCTGCACTGAAACAAAATTTTTATCTGGATTAAAATTTTCAATTTCTTCTCTGGTCATTGTCTTATGCCTCTGATTCATTTTTTAAATATTCAAGAATTACATTCAGTCCTTTTTCTATGTCCCTGTGGTTTAAAAGAAGATTTATCCTGAAGCAGAATCGTTTGCTGGTGTCAAAATCCTGCATTATACCAGGGAAGACAAAATATCCTGATTTTTTCATTAAATCCTTCATGGAATTAACAAAAACTTCATCATCAATAGGCCAGTCCAGAAAAATCATCGCATAATGCCCCGCAATTTCCGAAGAAACATGAGCAAAATTATATTTCTGGATAACTTCTCTGACAATTTTAAGATTTTTCTGATAATAATCCTTGTAAAAAGCCAGACAGTCGTCAAAATTCTTTGTGATAAAATGAGAAGCTCCCTGCTGGCAGGAATAGTTAAGAGAACCACCGTAGTAATCCTGAATATCATCGATTTCATCATAGAATTTTTGATGCACTACGGTTGCTGAAAATTTTATTCCCTGCAGCCCCAGCGTTTTATGAGGACTGTAAATATAAATAAGATTTTCCTGCATACCAAATTTGCGGGCAAGCTCCATTCCGTTCATGCATAAAGATTCATCAAAAATAACGACTTTTCCGGCATCCAAAATCTTTTGAATTTCTTTTATCACATGATCTTTAAAATAGATACTCATAGAATTGATTGGAGAAGTAAACCAAAAGGCTTGGCACCCCGAATCTAAAAGTCTTTGGGCATCAAATTTTTCATTAATGTCTTCCTCATAATCATCAAAAATAGTGTACGGAACCTTAAAATCTTTGCAGCACACTTCAACTGTAAAATATGCCGGGCGAATAATACCGACACTCATATTTTGTCTCGAAAGAAATGCAATTACTGATGAGATTGCAATGGTACTTTGTGTCAGTGGATCAATTCTTAATTTTTGGCAATCAGCTTCGGAAAAACCAAATTTTAATGCAATCGGCTTTTCCGTGCCATCGGGTAAATAATAGTGATAATCAAAAAGATCCTGCGCTGTATCATATTTTAGGATTCTGCGTACTCCAGACTGATATTCGCTTCCTGTATTCCAGTATGACAAATTAACAGGCCGAGTCTCCAAAGGAAAAGATTCCTGGGAATCTTGCAGAGCCATTTCAATTTCATAATCAGTCATAGATTTCCTCGTAGTTTTTATATGTGTAATTTTTTATTTGCCTTAATCCGTCAGTTTTGTTGTAAAAAGCAATGGACGGAAAATTTATTCCGTTAAAATAATTTTGTTGTGCAAAAGAATAAGACCCCATATCACCAAAGACAATTTTGTCTCCGGGCTTTAAAGGCTCTTCAAATTCGTATGTGCCGAAAAGGTCCCCGGAAAGGCAGCTGTTCCCGGCAAGAATATAAGAATATTTTGACAAATGATGGCTTTCACAAGTTTGAGGGAAAACCACTGGCAGCTTGTAATAATTCTTGAGCACGTCCAGCGCATGACAGGAAATTGAAGTGTCCAGAATGGCAATATCCTTTTTGTTATGAACGATATCCAGAACAGTCGTGATCAAAAATCCGGCATCCATCACCAGATATTCACATGGCTCAATATAGGTTTTTAAATGATATTTATTTTGCAGGATATCAAGATTTTTTTGGAAAAAAGAAAAATCGAAATCATCTTCGGTTAAAGCCTGACCACCGCCAAGATTTATCCAAGAAATATCATGAAAATACGGCGAAAATTTTTCGATTGTTGCAGAAAGCAGGCTGTTGAAATCTTTGCCAGAGCTTCCGCAAAGGGCATGGACATGAAAACCTGAAATCTTATTCATGATTTTTGAGTCGATTTCATCCATGTCAGTTTTTTTGACACCGAACCGTGAAAATGGCGCGCAGGGATTATAAACATCTTCTTTTACGGCAGAAATTTCCGGGTTCAGCCGAAGACCAAATTCATTTTTTGAAGTGGCAAGCTGGCTAAAAATTTCTGCCTGACCAGGTGAGTTTAAGACAATATGATCGCAGACAGAAAGAATTTCCTGGGCATCTTCAGCCTTGTATGCAGGCGTGTGAATATGATTTTCCTTCCCCAGATGTGAACCAAGTTTTGCTTCAAAAAGGCCGGAGGCAGAAGTTCCACAGATGAATGGCGAGATATAAGGAAATGCCTTTACCAGCGGGAAGCCCTTCATCGCCATTAAAAGAGAAAGATTTACCTTGTCCGTCTGCGCTTTCACTTGCTGAAAGTTTTGAGAAAGCCTGTCTGTGTCAATTAAATAACAAGGCGTTTTAATTGAAGCAAAGTCTAAGTTTGTCATCTCAACAAGTTTGTTCCTACATTACTTTATACAGCTGCCGTATTGCCTGCTCATTCGGAATTACGATACTGCGAAGAAGTTTATCCATAATTATTGGCGCAAGCTGCATTGCCTTTTCGGCACCAGAACCACAGACAAGTGCTACATTGAACGCATAAAGAAGACCGATTTTCTGATAATATTCTTTGAGCTTTTCTGGATCCGAAATGCCTGTGTATTTTGAAAAGAACATATTTCCGGCCTTGAGGATTTCATCGGCTGGCATACCAACAGAAGTTTCGATAGTACCTTTATTATCTGACGACGGTGCGGAAATCATATCACGATAAATAGAAACTAAATCACAGATTGCAGGCCCGACAGTTACTTCTGGCATATCGATAAGAAGAAGCTCTCCGTCCTGCAGCATAATGTTTCCAGGATGAAGGTCATTGTGGGTGACAGTATCAGTTTCTGGAATTTCATCGATAATACTGTGACAGAGCGCAATTTCTTCAGGAGTACACCACTTACTGAGGTTATCAGCAAAACGATGGTAAACGTCCTGAACCCTGGAGAATTTTCCGGCTGGAACATGAGTTGAATGAAGCGTCTTTGCAAGCGCAACATACTTGTCTACATATTCCTCGAATTTTTCTGGCTGATTGTGCATTGCATGTCCAAGAGTGTCACTTTTGAGCATCTCAAAAACAAGGCCGAAGCAATCACCACATTTTACGACATCATAAGCAATGACAGAAGGGATTCCATTTACAAAGGCGGTTTGTGCATAATCCCGCTCGCGCTGAATCTGCTCGAAGCTCATCCAGGGTTTGTAGACTTTTACAATCGTGTCCTCGTCTATTCGGTAAATTGTTCCGTTTCCGCCTTGACCAATAACAGGGCGGTTTTCAATATCAATCTTGCGAAGTGCTTTCTGAACATCCAGCATTTCCGTAAAACCCGTAGTCTCAAATATTTCGTAAACTTCAGGCTTCACGTTCTGAACGCAGATTTTTTCACTTCTTGTCTTCTGCAATTTAAGCAATATACGAAGACCAGCCGAAGAAATGTAATCCAGATTTCCGGCATCAAGGACAAGTTTATTCTCTCCGCTTTTGCCTGCAAGTTCTAATAATTCCTGTTCTGTAGCGGGTGCATTCGAGCTGTCAATTCGGCCTTCGAGAAAAATTGTATAAATTCCATTTTCTGTATTTACTTTCGACACATAATCTCCTATTTTACCAGCTCGCGTTCAAGCGCACTGACCGTAAAGAATTTTGGATCAACATCTTTGTCGTAAACAACATCCTTAATCTCATACACGGTTTTATGCTTTGTCTGAACATTTGTCATTGTCATTTTCTTTGTAGTCCAGTACCCGCTTATCTGAGAAATATCCTCACAAACAAGTTCTTTCTGAAGATTATTTTTGCGGTCATAGAATTCGCCCTTATATGTGACATAGTTGTCTTTTCCAATCCAATAAACCCGCTTGCTTACCTTTGCCTTTGCGTCTTTGGCCATATATTCCAAAATCCAGCAGGCCACACCATTCACGCTTTCCTCGCCAAGCACTTTTACACTGTCTTTTGCAAGGCTTCGCTTTCCGAGATCATCATAAGTAAAATCAGTTCCCTGAAAATCATCATCCTTGTTTGAGCCGGAAACACGACGAACCTTTTTCATCGCAGGAAGATAGAGCCAGCTGTCGCTGTCAACGGCAGTTCCGTCAGCTTTATCCGGGTATTCAAAAGAAAGATAACTGACTCCGGCCACATCTTTCGGAGTTTTGAAGACCAGAACGCTTTTGTCTGTTGTTCCTTCTTCCATTGCATAGGAAGCGATTTCCCTTGCACGAGTTTTTCCGCTCTTGTCTATGAGCGTGATGACCGCCGTAAACGAACTTGTTTTTCCATCCGGCAAATCGTGTACTTTGCGGGCAATTTCATCTGCATTCTGTGCAAAAGAAGCAGTTCCTGCAACAAACAAACCAACAAACGCAATAGTTTTTAGAATTTTCATAATATCCTCCTTTAGAATGTATGCGTCCAACTAAGTGCGAAACGGTAGAAATACCATTCACATCCTATTTTTTTCATAAAAAGCTCATCCTCTTTTTCTTCGGGCTGAGTTTCAAAATTCCTGCGAGTAGAGAAAGCAAACAAACAGAAAAGCTCATCTTTTTCGGTTAAGTCAAATTGCAAAACAGGAGCAATTGTGTGTGTTACAAAATTACCGCAATATTTTTTATTGAATTGACCGTAATCACTGCCATCAAAATGCCCCTCTGCTGTATACATAAGGCCGGCTATCGAAAGAACGAGCGGCATCTGGTAGCCCAGAAGTCCGTTAACCTCATATTGTGCACCAGGGGCTTTGTTTTTGGTACATTGCCATTCAAAAATATCGTGTCTATCTATTCCTGCAATTCCAGAATACAAAGCCTTAAACGAAGCAAGCATTAAAACATGATTCCAGTCACCGGGAATAAGCTCGCCTGTATCAAACATAAGACTTGCTTCTCCCCAGAATTCATAATATGGATGACTGAATGTTGAAAGTGTCTCGTATTTCTTTTTTTCTTTATCAAGTTTACAAAGGCCTTCAAAGTCGGAAAAATTCCAGCCCAGGCCAACGGTTCCGCCTGCTTTTACGGTAAAAAACGGCAAAGGCTGGAATCCAACGCTAAACTGAGGGCAGACAGAAACAGGCGAAAGCTCACAACCGCCTGATAAAACTACATTTGCATCAGAAAGAAGCCAGTGTTCGCCAAGAGGCGTGTCAATCTGATATTCCGCCGTAAAGGTCGTGCAGAACTCTATGCTGTCGAATGCGCTTTGTTATCGGTGCAAAATGCGTTTCCCTACGGCCAGCCTTAAAGTCTGACTGCGGGTAATATGCCGCATCCGTAGTTATAGACAAAGTAAGCGGAGATTTTTTTTCTTCTTCCTGTGCATGAATCGCTATTAGGGAATATGAGAAAATAACGGCAAACAAAAACTTAATTTTTGTATTTTTCATTTGAAGCCCGCTTATAAATCAAAATTAATTCTCAGTTTCTTTTCCGAAAGGTTTTACTACATAAAGAAGAGCCGGCGTTATTGTGTAATCTGCCAGAAGAGCACCCGCAAGACCTGTAACAGAAAGCACTCCGATTACGCACAAATAATGGATCGGACTGAATATATAAACCGAAAAAATCGAGCACAAAATAAACGTTGTCATGAACATCGATTTTCCTATTTCTCGGAAAGAAGCACGCATTGCACCAAGATAGGTTCCGTGTTTTTCGAGTCCATATTTCAAATGAGTTGTTAAGTGGATGGTGTCATCAACGGCAATTCCAAGGATGATAGGCATGACAGTCATCGTGACAAAATCTAGAGACAGTGCAAAAAGCCCCATCACTCCGCCAACAAGAATTACAGGAACAACATTCGGAATCATTCCGATAAGACCTGTTCTGATACTAGAGAAAGCAAGTATAAGCATGATGGCAATCACAATGAATGAGAACATAAATGATTTAAGCTCGCCACGAACCATCCGACTGGACATCTCGGCGTATTCAATCATGTCACCGATTATGCAGCATTTTGCCCCAGGGAAAAGTTCTTCGAATTTTTCATTGATTGCCCGAACATCAGCAATCGCAAGCTCACTTTCAAAATTCGACATATCAACGTTCACGCTTGCGATTCGGAATTCATCGTCCATCACCTCAGTAAAATCTTTATTCATATCTATAGAAGAAAGTTCCAGAAGCTGGGCAAGAACATAATCCTCATGAGGCACGGTAAAGTATTCTTCTCGCCCCTCATTCAACGCACGGTTCATTTCCTTTAAGATTGCAGTTACGGATGACACATGAGGTTTTTCTCCAGATTTTTTTGTAAGGTTCAAAGTGCCCAAGAAATCTTCGAATTGCTCCAAAGCCTGCATTTTCTCCGGCTGTTTGAAAGAATCAATATCATCGTAAGCTATCATCGTGCAGTAGCTGTATCTTGAGCCAATTTGCTTGGAAATGATTTCCTTTTCTTCTATCATGTGAGGAAGTTTTGTTCCCGACATTTCAATCATATCGATTTTGATTGCAATTTTAAAAATAAAGGGGATACAAAGGGCAACAATTGCTGTAGTAATCACGATAACAGGCCATCGCTTGCTTTTTACAGTCTCTGCCCATTTTTCAAAACACAAATCAATCTTACCGGCTCCTTTTTCAGCGACATCAGAAGCTTTTGGAAGGCGATTTTTGCCAAATGAGAAACAAATCGGAATCAGGACTGCGACATAGGCATAAACCGCAAGAACAACAAGAGCCGCCGTTTTTCCCATCCATGAAATTGGCTTCATATCAACAAAAATAAAACTGACCAAAGAAGCGACCGTAGTGAGAACAGTAAAGAACACTGACCAGCCACTTTCCTCAACCGTCTTTACTGCCGATTCAATGCGATTTCCAGTCTGCCGGAAATGCAGCTTGAACATGTTTATATAATGGATGGAATATCCAATTGAAAGCGCAATTCCCAAAAGAACAGGAAGAGTTACAAGAGATAAATCAGCCTTTTCGCCAAAATATGACATTGCTCCCATGACAGTCGCAATCGCACCGATTGTAGTAAGAGATGGAATTATGACACCAAACGGAGTGCGAACGAACACAATCAAAAAGACAATCATCACCGCAAATGCAAGAAGTACGCGAAGAATTGCATCAGGAATCTCATACATATCTTCCATTGCATCAGAGTACGGCATTCCGCTTCCATAAAGCTTATACTTATCAGATTTGAATTCATCGCTGCTAAGAATTTCGTAGAGAGCCTCGCCGACAGCAGTTGAATCATCATCGGCATTCTCAAAAGGGAGAAGAGTCAAACTAATCCACGTTTCCCTTCCGTCCTCGCTCACAAGATTATTAATAAGCGAATTGGTCTTTTCTGTGCCACGGAGAATGAAGGCCTTTTTTGCGGCAAGTTCTTCCTTATCAGAAGGAATGCCCTGCTCATAAGGCTTAACGACTTCGAACCCCTCTTCGTTTCCGACAGGAATATCCACCTCAATCAGAGATGTAAGCTTATCGGCAAACGGGATCTCCATCATGCGCTCACCAAGCCGGTCTATTACGGTAAGAATTTCCTCGGAGAATACATCGTCTGCTTCAAGGAGAACTGCAACATTCGAAATATTTCCGAAGGTAGACTGATACAAATCTTTATCCTGCTTTATTTTGTCAGCATTGCCATACCAGCCTTCACTTCCATTCGCAATTTCGAATTTTGAAAGTCCTAAACAACACACAATCGTGAGAATCAAAAAAACAACGAGAACAGGGAGACGGTATTTTATCTGAGCCCTGCCGATTTTTCCAAAAAATTTATTTATTGTAGAAACTGTCATAACTCCTCCAAAAATTAGAACGAAATTTTGCCTTTGAGTGTAACACAACTCAAATCACGGTAGATTCCATACATTCCTTTTTTGTTATCACGGCCTTCAAGGTAAAAATCTCCGATAAGGCTCACTGTTATTGAATCAGTCAGGCTGTAATCGGCTTCTGGTTCAATAAATGATGAATAATCACACAAATCAAGCTCGCTATGCACGGATAAAGAAAGTAATTCATTTAAAAGCGATTTTGACAATGTGAGCGTGGCCTGATGAACATAGCGTTTTCGGTCGAGTTCTTTGACACTGCCAGCAGCATAATCCGCCACATACTGTGCCATGATAGACCAGCCGGCACCTGCATCCCAGTCAAACCCCAGTAAGCCGACAATCTGATTTCTTTTTAGGGCAGAATCAACTTTTGAACCAGAGAGCATACACTCTTCCTGATATTCTTCAGTCGTCTGTATATATCTTCCAGGGAAAAATGCTGTTTCAAGACGGAATACAAAAGCCCCGAAAGGAATTGCCGCATCAGCACCAAACATTAAAAGCCGCTTGTAAGACCCACTAATATTTATACCAGAAATATCTAAGTCTTCAGATTCGCCGGTAAAATCAGGCTGGTATTCAAAGAATGGAGTGTCTTCCCAGCCATAAAATCCGTAAAAGGAAAGGTCGAATTTTGAAAAATACGAGCTGAGACGAACCGCATACTCGCTGTTTGAAAGTTTTTTCTCCGGAAGCTCAAATTCTTCCCAGCTTTTTGGATAACGAATCTCATAATCATCATAAGATTTTGGGAAGAAGACAGGATTAAGAGGATTTCCTTTTGCAAGAGGAAGGGTGCTCGGCGTAAAAAATGGAATCCAATAAGCATCAAGCTGCATTGAATTCTGTATGAAAGAAAGACGGAGAGCATCAATTCCCAGGCGGCTTTCCTTATAATCTGCCGCAATCAATGAAGAAGAATCCTGCGGACACAGGATATCGGCGATTTGAATTGAATCAGCCTTGCCCCATGCCGCAATCTGTCTGCCAGCCCTGATTGCATAAAAACCACCATTGTAATCAAAATAGGCTTCTTTTAGCTTGAAAGCAAAGGTTCCATCATTAGAAACCAAAGATTCCGTTCCGTTCGGCGATTGTCCGGCAAGTGCATCATACACAAGCTGAGAATTGACAAATAATGTGCTGTCATCTGTGTATGACTTTATCGTGCTGTCAAAAACAGTCGTTCCGACAAGAAAATGCCCCTTGTTTTCATGAGTGGACGGAAGGCCGGCACCTGCCTGGGCAGTCAAATTCCCGGAAAAAGAAATTTCCTGAGCAGAAAGTGACCCAAAAAAAGATATTGCAAATAATGCTGAAGAAAAAAATCGAACTTTATTCATGAACGCCTACCACTATATATATACTATAATAAGCCATGAACACGAATAAATCAATATAATTTTAAGAGAATCTTATGTATATTTAAACGGACTTGTCACCGTCATTGTTTCGCCTGAGACCGGGTGAGGAAAAGTGAGGCTTTCGGCATGAAGCATGATTCTCTCATAATCCAAACCTCCATAAAGACTGTCACCAAGAATCGGAATGCCCAAGGATGCAAGGTGCACGCGGATTTGGTGAGTGCGTCCAGTTAACGGAGAGCACTTTAATAGGAGAAAAGTGTATTTTGAGCCGGCCGGAGCAAAGTCTGGTAATGATTCCGGGTCAATTTCCTTCAAAACTTCAAAATCGGTACGAGATGAAAGCCCGCCATTTTTTTCGCTGACCTTTCCCCACTTCGCCGCCTGCCCTTTGGGGCTGATTCTGCCCATCGGAAAATCAACGGTGATTTTTTTGCCGACCGGGAATTTTGTGGATTCGGAAGATTTTACTGCGACAACGGCATTGTAGACTTTTCGGGCTGTGTGGCTTTCAAACATTTCGTGGCAAGCCGCATTCACGGAGCGGGTTTTGGTGAATAAAATAACGCCGCTCGTATCACGGTCGAGGCGGTGCATGATTCCAAGATACGGCGGATTTTTTGCGTTCGGGTGCTCAATTTTCTGCCGCTCAAACAAAAACCGAACGATTGCCGCATGAAGATTGTCGCGGCTTCCGACCATTCCTGCTTCGGTCGGAAAATGCGTAGGTTTATTCACTACGATTATATTTTCGTCCTCAAAAAGAATATCTTTGGGAGTAAGCTCATAGTTTATATCATCGGGCTGCTTCTCAAAAAAGAGCTTTTCTTCATCGATAAGAACAGAAACTTCACTCCCAGCCCGAAGATTGAAGCCAGGAAGCCGAATCTGTCGCCCGCCCACGCTCACGCTTCCGGCAACAATCAGGCGGCGTATTTTAGAATTAGAAACCTCCGTCCCCAAAAGATGCGGAAGCTGCAAGCGGAGAAATTCATTAAGAGAAACTGATTTTTGAGCGACAAGACAAAATGTTTTCATAAGGAAAGTGGTAGGGTATGTAGCCCCGAAGTAGCCGCAGGCTATGAGCGTGAGCGAAGGGCGAAACACCCGCCCGCCAAAGGCGGGACCGCCCCAATTGCTAATTGCTACTTGCTACTTGCAAACTCCTAATTTCTAACTCCTAACTCCTAACTTTTAATACCCCAACTCTTCGCCGACGAGGACAATCTTGATTCTGCCCTTGTTTTTACAGATGCGGGTCTTTACAAAGATTGCGCAAATGTCCTGTTCGTTGGCAAGCTTGAGGCGCTTTGCGTTCAACGGAGCTGCGATTTTTAGGGCGCGGCTTTCAAGGTCAGCTTCGGTCGGAACGATTTTGTTGATTCCAACTAAGGCGACAACTGAAGCCGGGCCGAATGTGATTGCAGCTACACGGTTTCCGTTTCCGTCGATGTTGTATAGAACTCCGTCCTCGCTTACGGCATTGAAGCTTGTGAGGAAGGTGTCTGCAAAGAAAGCCTTGCGCATGAGTTCAGTTCGCTCTTCCGGGGATTTCGCTGTGTCACGGTCGATTACCTTGTAGTTGCCGCTTTTTACGCTGGCCAAAAGGCCTGATTCTTCGACAGAAACAGAGCCGCCCCAAGAAACTGTACTTCCTTCCGGGATAAAAGCAAGAGCCTTTTCGACAGCCTCAGCCTTATTTGCGGCAAAAACTGCCTCAAATCCGCGTTTTTTAAGGTTTTCGATAATTTTATCTGTATCCATGCTCTATCCTATTTTGAAAATTTCTTTTTGAGGACGATCATTGTTCCTACGAGAAGAACTGCACCTACAATCCATGAGATGATTCCGCTTGCGAAAATGCCGAGGGACTGAGTGAAGCCTGCGACGATGTATGTTAGGAATGAAACGCCTGCAACTGTGAGTGCATAAGGGAGCTGGGTTGAGACATGGCTTACATGCTCACACTGGGCGCCCGCACTTGCCATGATTGTAGTGTCGGAAATCGGTGAACAGTGGTCTCCGGCAACGGCACCAGCCATACAAGCTGAAATCGAAATGATTCGCAAGGGGTCTCCGCTTCCCGGGAAAACCGCGATACAGATTGGAATGAGGATTCCGAATGTACCCCAAGAAGTTCCTGTTGCGAATGCAAGGAATCCTGCAATCACGAAGATGATGGCCGGCAGGAAATTCTGCAAGCCTTTTGCGCTTCCTTCTACGAGACCTGCGACATATTTTGAAGCATCCAGAGAATCAGTCATTGCCTTGAGGGTCCAAGCCAGAGTAAGAATCAAGATGGCCGGAACCATTGCCTTGAATCCGTTTGGAATGCAGGCCATGCAGTCCTTGAAAGAAAGGACGCGGCGAATCTGATAAAGGACAATAGTAAGAATCAGGGCTGCGAATGAACCGAGTACAAGACCTACAGAAGCATCGCTGTTTGCAAAGGCATCAACGAAATTTTTGTGGTCTTCGCCGCTTGCAAAGAATCCGCCTGTGTAAATCATGCCGACAGTACAAAGAACGATAAGGCTTACAATCGGGAATACAAGGTCAAAAACCTTTCCGCGGGTCGTAACTTCTTCATCGGTGTCGTCAATCATGTCATTGCGGCTGTTTTCAAATTTTGCCATGGCTCCGAATTCAAAATTCATGCAGATTAAAAGGAACATCATGCCGATTGTGAAGAAAGCGTAGAAGTTGAAAGGAATTGCCTTGCAGAAAAGAGCAAGACCGTTCTCTCCTTCACTTACGAAGCCAGCGACTGCGGCTGCCCATGAAGAAATCGGTGCAATGATACAGACAGGAGCGGCTGTTGCATCGATAAGGTAAGCGAGCTTTTCGCGTGAAACCTTGTATTTTTTGGTAATCGGGCGCATGACCGAACCGACTGTGAGACAGTTGAAGTAGTCGTCGATGAAGATGAGTACACCGAGACAGACTGTTGCTAGCTGGGCGCCAAGCTTTGACTTGATGTGCTTTTTTGCCCATTCGCCGAAAGCTGCTGAACCGCCCGCATTATTCATGAGGGCTACCATTGTTCCAAGGACAACAAGGAAGACGAGAATGCCGACATTCCATGCGCTTGAAAGCTGCTTAATCATGCCGTCAGAAAAGACATGAGTGAAAAAGCCAGTGAAACCAGAGCCCGCGTCAATAGCAAAGAAGGCTCCGCCAATTAAAATACCGATAAAGAGTGAAGAATAAACTTCTTTTGTGATGAGTGCCAGCGCAATAGCCACGATTGGAGGCACAAGAGAAAAGAATGTTCCAGTCATTTTTTACTTTCCTTCCTTTGAGAGAGATGTGAAGTCTGTTTTGAGCGGATTTTCAACACCGTCGTTCTCAAGTTTTTCGATTACAGCGATAGCGTAATTCAATTTGTCCAATGCATCTGCCGCACAGTATGTTTTCATCTGTTTGAGAGCATCAATTACAGTTTTATTTGTCATAATGACACCTCCTTACTTTTTATAACTTTTAAAGAGTAACACAGTTTTTGAAATATGGGAACCTCTAAAAATTCACCCAGCATCGAACTTTATGCCCAGAGGCTATCTCACGCCATTCAGGGATTTGGTTCTTGCATTTTTCGCAGGCTTGTGGACAGCGGTGGGCAAAAGGACAGCCGTGCAGGCTTTCGAGGGTAGTTTTTACTTCGCCGTTTGAGTTTGAGGCAGAATTGTCGCTTCCAGAGAAAAGAAGCTTTGTGTATGGATGGGCGGCACTTTTGTAGAGGTCTGAGGCAGGAGCCTCCTCAACCAGAAGTCCCCGGTACATTACGCCGATTGTGTCGCAGAAGTAGCAGGAAACACGTAAATCATGTGCAATAAATAGAAAGGAAATGCCCCGCTTTTCGCGGATGTCCTGCAAGAGGTTTAAAATCTGGCTCTGAACCGAAACATCGAGGGCACTGACAACCTCATCGCAGAACATGACTTGTGGCTTCATAATAAGGGCACGGGCGATTGAGATTCGCTGTCTCTGACCGCCTGAAAATTCACTGGGCCGTTTTTCCAGGTCCAGCGGGTCAAGGCCGACTTCTTCCATGATTTGAGAAGCCTCTTCGTAAGCGATTTTCTTGCCCGGCCAGATTGATGAATATTTGTAGCTGGCGGTAAGGATATTGAAAACCGTCATGCGGGGATTGAGTGAGCGGGATGGATCCTGGAAGACATACTTGATTTTTTCACGGTAGTCGCGCAACTGCTTACGGTTAAATAGAAGAACATTGCTTTTTTCCTGCCCTTCTGCCCGATAATAAATCGCACCGCCGTCTGCCTTGTACATCCTCACCAACATTCGGGCCGAGGTCGTTTTGCCACAGCCGGATTCACCGACAAGACCGTAAGTTTTGCCCCGCTCGATTCCGAAAGACACGTCATTTACCGCGTAAACGAAGCGGTCGTTTTTGGCAAAAAATCCTGCGTCTAGTGTGAACTTTTTTGTTAAATGGTCAGCTTGGATTATATAATCAGACATACGATTATTATAATGGCTACTTCGTCATAAACGCAATTGCACCATCCCAGTTTTCAGGCGGATTTGCAATAAATTCCTCACATCTAGAAAGCATGAGCTTTGCGGCCTTGTCACCGTTCACAATGGCAAGGGCCTTTTCGAAGTAATTTTTGGCCAGATTCCAGATTCCCTGCTTGTACAAGTCCATGCCCTTCAAATATGCATCCTTGTAATCGAAGGGAAATTCTTCCGCGCTACGGTCAACCGCATAAATCGGAACGGCATTTTTTTTGCCCTTTACGCGAACGTCGTCCAGATGGCGGAAGCAGAATGAATCTTCGCCCGCATCCTCAAGAACGCTCTGGCTGACCAGAATCTGGGTTCCGTAAGTTTTTGTAAGTCCCTCAAGTCGGCTGGCAAGGTTTACGTTGTCACCGATGACTGAATAATCGGTTTTGTCCTTGGAACCGATTGAGCCTACGATTACGTCTCCGTAGTGGATTCCAATTCCGATGTTGAACTGCATTCCGTCCGGGAGAACCAGGTCGCCGATTTCAATAGTTGAAAGGGCTTCCCGCATTTCATAAGCCGCGCTGACTGCCCGGTGACAGTTGTCCTCGTAGCTTACAGGAGTTCCGAACTCAGCCATAATCGCGTCACCGATAAATTTGTCGATTGTGCCGCCGTGCTTTTTGATTATGTCTACCATGGTAGAGAAATAGCGGTTAAGGAAGGCAACCAGAACATCCGGCTTGTTCTTTTCACTGATGTTGGTAAATGAGCGGATGTCGCTGAAAAGGATTGCAACGGCACGGGTTTCGCCTACGCCGATTTTTTCATCGCTGGTATCTGCCTGCAAAACGAGGCTGTCGATAATCTGCTCAGGAACAAAGCGGCTGAAAGCCCGTCGGATTCGCTTTTCGAAAAAGATTTTTTCCTTGACGATAAGGGCCTTGCTGAAAATGTCGCCTACACTTTTTACGCAGAAACCGAAGAATTCCTGCTTTTCGCTGGTAATATTGCCTTCTGAGACGATATGGATGCTTCCAAAATATCCGTTTCCGTCGACTGTCTTGAGGCTGTCATTTTCATAGCTTGAAAGCTGGACCTTTCCGCTGAAGAACCTGTCCAGAGCATTCCTCTTTTCAAGGCATTTGGGCGTGATTTTTGCCGCATTGCAGTCAGGCTGAATTTTCTCAAAATCAGAGGAACAGACATTGATGAAGTCCGCAATATCCTTTTCACCCAGATTTTCAGAGCAGACATAATAGCCATGGGGTCCGTCATTTTCTACGATATACATGCAGGCAATCGGCACCTCGCAGACTTCCGCAATCAAAAGGAGCATGGACTTAACCATTTCCTCAATGTTCTCAAGATTTATAATCAGGTGCACGAGATTTGCGTAAAGGGCGTTTTTATAGGAAGTTTTTGCCAGAAGTTTCGCACTCTGCAGGAATAAATATGAATCATCGATATTTTTCTTGAGCTGGGAAAGTGACCCCTTATCCAGTCTCTGCCCCGAAAGCTGGGCAAGCTCATCGACATTGAGGACGAGGGTTTTCTGGTCCAGGCGGACAAATGAAGTCGCCCCGCTGTCTTTTGCAAAATCTTCGTCCAGCGGACTCGGAAAACTCGCGTACATTCCGATTGTCAAATCCTTAAAGCACTTCATCGAACGCACGATACGGACGATTTCAAATCCGTTCGGATTCTGGATGTCACAGTTGACCAGAAAAAGGTCGCAGGGATTTTCAAACAAGGCGTAAATTGCAGCCTTACCGTCATTAACAAACTGAATCGTATAGTCATCGCTGTCCAGAGTTGTCGTAAAGAGTTTCTGCAATGTAACCGAAGTTTCAAGTATAAGAAGTTTTTTGCTCATCTTTCTTTCCCCTCTTTAATCCTTTATAAGACTCTTGATTGTGCTTATAAGCTTGCTTCGCTCAAAGTCACTCTTGGCGATAATGGCATTTGCACCCAGCCGTTCAAATTCCGCAAGAACATCAGGACTCTGGTCAGCAGAGACGATTACGACAGGCACTTCCTTGTACTGCTCAAGACGACGCAGGTTATCAAGAAGGACCAGACCGGTCATTCGAGGCATGTCTTTGTCCGACATTACAAGGTCATACTGCTTGGCCTTGGCCTTTTCAAGACCGTCAATTCCGTCAACAGCCGCATCAACAGCAAAGCCCGCACCTTCAAGAATGGAGCGCTCAATCTGGCGTGTGGTATCAGAATCATCAACAATAAGAATATGCTGGACTCGCTTTTTAGATGCCGCCTCGTATTTCTTTATGTCGTAGCCGCGGAGAGACTTGAATTTCTTGAGGATGTCAGGAACATGAAGAATCGGAACGATGTCATAGTGCTCGTCAAAGACAATTCCCTGAAGAATCGAAAAATTCTTAAAGGCATCAGGCAGGGGTTTTACGACCAGGGAAACGAACTGCTGGACCTGCTCAACGACAATACCGATTCGCTGCTCCATGTATTCGGCGATGAGGATTGAATCGGCATCCTGATTTTTATTGCCCTTCTGCTCGTCAAAAAGCGATGAAAGCGAGAAGCATGGGATAAGCTGGCCTTCAAGGCGGATGTAGCTCTGGTTCTGAAGGGTGATGTACTCGTTCTTTTTTCGGTAAATGATGTCAACGATATGCTGGGACGGAATGAGATATTTTTCTTCGTTGGAATAAACGAAAAGTCCCTGCAAGGTAGAAAGAGAAAGAGGGAAATGCAGGATAAATGAAGTTCCCTTGCCTGCCGTACTTTCAATTTTGATTCTTCCCTTGATTTTTTCGACTGTCGCCCAGACCACGTCAAGACCAACGCCCCGGCCTGAAAGTTCAGTAACCTTGTCCTTTGTAGAAAAGCCTGACTGAAAGAGGAACTGGGAAAGTTCACGGTCGCTCATGTTTTTGATTTCTTCCGTGCGCTCAGGATAGACTTTTGTCGCCTTTTCCCGGATTTTTTCGTAATCAAGACCCCGGCCGTCATCGCTGATTTTAAGCTCAATGTGCTTTGTCTCGCGTACACAGCTGATTGTGATTGTTCCCTGCTTGTCCTTGCCAGCCTTTTTTCGGTCTTCCGGGCTTTCAATTCCGTGATCAAGGGCGTTTCTCACAAGGTGCATGAGGATGTCGCCAAGTTCTTCGAGGATTACCTTATCGATTGCAATGTCTGTCGAAGGGATGTCACATTTTACGTCCTTTCCAAGATTCATGCTTTCGAGGGCAATTGTATTTTCGAGCGGCTTTAAGACTATGCTGATTGGAAGCATGCGCAGGTCGAAAACCTGCTCCTGAACGCTGAAAATGGAAGTTTCCAGGGCGTAAATGTCGCTTTCAAACTGCTTGCGGATTTTTGCCAGGTCGTGGTTGCCAGTGGCTTCCTCAAATTTCTGAAGTTCGTCCAGCTGATGCTTAAGATGGAATTCCCGCGTAATCATCGTATCGAAGGCCGTGATGATGTCGTTTACGCGAGAAAGCTTGATTCGGATTGACTGGATTTCACTTACAGGCTCGTTGAATTCGTCCTCATCATCTTCCTCAAGATTCTCACCCTTCTCACGCTTGATTTCATTTATGAAGGAATCTATATCGATAAGCTCGCCGGCTGCGATTTTATCACAGTACTGCAGGTAAGACTCGATGTCCTTTTCATCCGTGCCCTTTTTCACTATTGATGCAACGCACTCTTCGATTTTGTCTGCAACCGCATATACAAGCTTTACAAGACGGTCTGTATTCTTGATTTTACCGTCCTTTACGCTTTTATAGATGTCTTCTACCGAATGAGAAAGTTTTTCAACCGTAGGAAAGCCGAGCATTCTCGAATTTCCCTTGATTGTGTGGAGGCTTCTTAAAAGACTTGAAAGTGCATCCGAATCACTCTGAGAGTTTTTGAGGGTCATTATATCTTTTCGAGCCGATTCCAGAAGTTCCTTGACTTCCGAAACATAGCTTTCGATTATATCAGACGAGACTTTAGCCATTTGACTTTACCTCCCTTGTTTTTTTCCGAAAATAGAAAACACTTCCGTCCATGATTTTTTCCAGTGATGGCGGAAGAACATTTGAATCAAACTGCGCGATTTCGCTCATTGAAACAAAAAGGATTCCTCCGTCAGCAAGACACTTTTCTGCAATTGAATTTAAAATCCTTCTGCGGAGATCCTGACTGAAATATATGAAGACATTTCTGATGAAGATGATATTCTGATTTTTAGGCAGGTTTACGTCTCCCATAGGCGTGTCGATTTTTGACAGATTTATCTCCCTGGTCTGAATGCAGGACTTGATTTCATCCGAGAAAGCGATTTTTCCCTCATCAGTTCTGTAAGGCAGGAGAAGATTTTTATAGGTAAAGCCATCGACAGAGCGGATTGAAGATTCCCAGAAAACACCCTTGTTGCAGTGGTCCAGAACCTCTGAATTGATGTCACTGGCAGTAACCAAAGCCTTTATGCCGCAGCATTTTGCCAGCACGGCAAGGGAATAGGCTTCCTCACCATAAGAACAGGCGGCGCTCCAGATTTTTATGGGAGCCGTACCGAACATGGCCTTCCACATAGGAAAGTAGCGCTCCTTTAAAAGGGCAAACTGCTTTTCTTCCCGGAAGAAATATGTTTCATTTACAGTGCTTTCATTTATGAATTCTGTAAAGAGATTTTTGTCAGAAAGAAGCTTCAACTTGTATTCCGCAACAGTAATATTTTTTTCAGCCAGTTTCTTTTCGATATAAGTCTGAATTCCTGCACGGTGACTTGAACGCGGAATGATTCCTGTTCCGACTGTCAAAAGAGAAATGAAATAGTCTGTTTCTTCCTGTGTTAGTGCAATCTTTTTCTCTTGAATCATTTTTTCACCAATTCCAAAATTCGATTTGAAATATCACCGCGCGGTAAAATTTCCTTAGCTCCGCCCGCTTCAATCGCAGCGGCAGGCATTCCAAAGACAGTACATGTGGACTTATCCTCAACGATGGTCCATCCGCCCTTATCGCAGATAACCTTGCAACCGTCCGCACCGTCCATGCCCATTCCGGTCAAAAGAACCGCCAGGCAGGATTGTTTATAAAATTGCGCCGCACTTCTAAATAGCTTGTTGACGGCCGGCCTCAAAAATCGTTCGGGTTCCTCGTCGGACAAATGCAGGACAGGCGTTCCGTTAGACTTTGCGTAATCAATCACAAGATGCCTGTCAGCAGGAGCCATGTAAACGTGAGCCGGCTTGGCTTCTTCACCGTCCTTTGCGATTGTAACATGGATGTTATGGCACTCTCCGGACAGCCACATGGCAAGATTTTCATCAGCACCGACTTCAACATGCTGGGCGTAAAGAACTGGGAGAGGAAAATTCTTTCCAAGACCTTTGAGAACCTGGGAAACCGCAGAAGGACCGCCGGTTGAAGCTCCGATGCAAAGAATCTTAAAGGAAGCGTCACTTGAAGAAGTATCGCTGCCGGATGCACATTTTCGCGGGGCCTGGGAAATTATCTTTGAGAGGCGCTCTGAAACAGAGTCAAAAAATGATGGATCGTAGCTGTTGAGCTTTGGCTTCAGCATTGACTCAGAAACGTTGAGGGACTTGGATTTAATGAGTTCTTCATCACTTCCGGCCAGAAAAAGAATAGGAAGCTGATTTGACATCGCAAATTTTTTAAAATCCTCGAAAATTATGGATTCAGTTAAGTCAAAGCCGCAGATTATGACGTCAGGCTCATTCTGCTGAATGCTTAATGCAAGCTGTCTTGAATTTGGAACAGAGGCAATTATCTGTAGACCGGAATATTTCTGCAAATTCTGCTCGAAAATGGCACGAACTACAGCAGAAGTGTCCGCAATTATGATTTTCATTTTTATAATCCTACCTTTTTAATTAAACCGACAGCAAAGAATTTCTTCAGCAAGTTGTCGGGAGATATTAAAATTTGCTTTTTTCCAGTCAAACCTATTGCGCACACACCACATTCATTCTGCCTTTCCCGGATGCTCGATGGAATCAAATGCAAATTCTTTATGTCGATGATTTTACTTGATACTGAGCTGTTCACTGAGACGGCAAGATTTCCGCTGGCAGGAAAAGCTGTTTCGGTAAAATCCTCAATCATTTTCTGAACGTCAGCCGCAAAGTTCTGCTTTTTCATGACAAGAACTACATTGCAGTCTTCAAGTGACTTGCAGTCAAATTCCTTTTCAAGAAGATGACCGATGTGAATATGAGGTAAAGTCTCGCGGTTAAATACGATGTTCTGTACGTTTTTTTCGACGTCAAGATAGATGCCGAAAATTACATACTTACTTTGAATGAGAAAATCTATCGTGTCATATGCAATGCATGTAAAATGATTATGCGCTTCCAAGATCTTTCCTTATGAGTAACTCAAATGCGTTGGTATTCAGTGCCGGAATTTCATCTCCGCCGTAAACAAGGGTGCCCAAGAAAAAGCCTTCCTCATTGTTGCCGGGGATAATGTTCAGGTCACCTTCCTCTATATCCGTAAAGAACAAAATATCTGAAATATGCAGCGAAAGCTGGTCGTCGTTGCGCTTGAAAATCAGGAACAAAGGTTCGTCCGGAGCCTTGCTGTCCTCTTCTCCGATGAGGGCGCAGGGATTTATGACCGTGAAAGGATCGCCACGCCGGTTCAAAACTCCCTCAATGTAAGCTGGCATGAAGGGAAGCTTATAGACGGCAACATCACGGATGATTTCAAGAACGTCGCTGGAACGTACTGCATATTTTTTCTTTGCAATCGAGAAAATCAGCCATGTAGTCATCTTTTTTTCTTCGACGACTTCAGTCTTGGCCTCATTTTCCCTTGCAATCTGTTCAATTATGTCTTCGTTCATGATTATTCCTCCAGTTCCGCCCTAGCTACGGAATTTTTACTGTTACTAAGCTCAGTTGCGATTGTCTTTACGTTCTGCGATGCCTTGGAAATGTGCTCGGTCGCAACAGTAAAGTTCTCAACACCGGCCGCAATCTGCTTTAATGTTGTAAGCATCTGCTCGCTTGCAATCGCCTGCTGCTGGATAATCGTCGTAATGTCACTGGCGCTGTTAGCCGTAACTTCTGACGCATTTTTAATGCTGGTAAAGCGCTCCTCAAGGCTCTTCGCGCTGTCTACACCTTCCTGAATCTTTTCGGTTCCGGTTTCACTGGCAATAATCAGGCTGTCGGAAGACTGCTGGATTTCAGTAATCCTTTCCTTGATTTCTTTTGTGCCGTCAATGATTCCGTCTGCAAGGCGGCGGATTTCAGTCGCTACAATATGGAAGTTGCGGCCTGCCTCACCCGCACTGGAAGCCTCAAGTTCCGCGTTAAAGGCGATGATTTTTGCCTGGTCTGCTACGGCATTGATGAGGGTAACGATATCCCAGATGTTTTCGATTTTATCCCCCAGGGCCTTGATTCCGTTGATTGTGTTAAGGTTTGTAGCGGCAATTTCCTGCAGCTGACGGACGTTTTCTTCTATATAATTGACGCCTTCGGCTACATCGCTGTTGGTCTTTGAGGCTACATCCGAGACATTTTTGATTTTTTGGGAAATATCCTCGCTGAGTGCCGTATTGTCTTCCATGGTGGCGACAATTTCCTTTACCGCCGTACTCTGATCCTGAGCCGTAGCCGCGTTTTCTTTTGAAGAGACTGAAAGGTTCTGAGTTTCAGCTACAAGGCTTTGACTTGCCAGCCGGGTTTTCTGCATCATGCCGTGAAGTTTGGCGATGAAGATTACAAAAATAGAAAAAACAAGCTGGATTGCAATTATAACCACAAGGAAGGCTGAAATGCCGCCCTGTTTTCCGGATTTTACGGGAGCCGTAATAAAAAGATACCAGCCGTAACTCGGAAGATAGCGGATAACACCAAGTTCCTGCGAACTTACCTTGATATTATAAAGGCCAATGCTTCCACTTTCGCCGGCAGTTCTTTTTGCAGTCTCTATGAGGGAATTAAAATCTGGAATCTGATTGTAAAGCTCGTCAATATGAACTTTATCAACCAGAGTTTTTTTATCCATTGCACCGGTAACTTCTTTATTGCCGTTAAAGAAATACATTGTAAAGCCTTCGCCCAGCATGTCAAAACAGTTTTTTATAAAGTTGTCCAGCTCGATTCCGGTTCCGGCCATGCCAATCGGCTTGCCCTTTTCATCACGGACGACGACGTTGAGCCAAAGACAGGTCATGCCAATCTCAGCGTTGTAGTTGATATTGAAATTATAGACATCCGTCTCGTAAAGAGTCATTTTGTACCAGTAATCGCTGGGATTTTCAGGATCAAGATTGTATGAGAATTTCATTCCGTTCCAGAATTCCTTGTCAATGTCGTTTGCCCAGAAAATCATGTGGGAAGAAAATGAATCGCTGAAACTCTGGAATTCAGCCATTGCCCGCCTGCGATTGTCTTTATCAGAAGGATCCTTAAAGAATTGGACGATTGCAGGTGACGTAGAGAGTTTTTCTACAAGGGCAATCTCCGGCTTAAGGTATCCTTCCATGAGGATTGCCTTCTGACTGACTTCTTCACGAAGTTTCTGGTTCAAATTTCTGATTGCCGTCTGATTGGAAATCATTTTGTAAACAATACCAAGAAGAATTGCAACAAGCAGAATGACTGCAACAGAAATCGAGAAAGTCTTACTAAGGTATGAATTTTTATTTATTTCCATACTAAGTCTCCATTATTTGTTCAAGTCCTCTGCAATCGACTTGAGGGTTTCTGATGCAACAGAGATATGTGTAGTCGCAGAACTGAAATTTTCAACGCCAGAAGCAATCTGCTTGAGGGTCAGAAGAATCTGTTCGCTCGCAATCGTCTGCTGCTGGATAATCGTAGTGATTGAGCCGGCGCTGTCAGCCGTGATTTCAGAAGCATTTTTGATGCTTGAGAAGCGTTCCTCAAGATTTTTGGCATTAGCAACGCCTTCCTGAATCTTTTCGGTTCCGCTTTCGCTGGCAAGAATAAGGCTGTCAGAAGACTGCTGGATTTCCGTGATTTTTGACTTGATTTCCTTTGTGCCGTCGATGATTCCGTCTGCAAGGCGGCGGATTTCAGTAGCTACGATATGGAAGTTTCGTCCTGCGGCACCGGCCGTAGAAGCCTCAAGCTCAGCATTGAAAGCGATGATTTTTGCCTGGTCTGCAACCGAGTTGATGAGGGTAACGATATCCCAGATGTTTTCAATTTTGTCGCCGAGATTTTTGATTCCGTTAATTGTAGACTGATTGGCCTGAGCAATTTCATGAAGCTGGCGGACATTTTCTTCAAGATATGAAACGCCCTCCGTAACGTCGCTGCTGGTCTTTGTTGCAACCCCCGAAACGTCCTTGATTTTCTGGGAAATGTCTTCGGAAAGGGCCGTATTGTCTTCCATTGTGGCGACAATTTCCTTGATGGCCGCGTTCTGATCCTGAGCGGTTGCGGCGTTTTCCTTTGATGAAACGGCAAGGCTCTGGGTCTCTTCGATAAGACGGCGGCTGGCTTCCTGTTCCTTTGACCTCATGCGGCTGATAATAAAGGCCGTGATTGCCATGATGACAATAAAGAGAACCGTAAATGCAGAGATAAGCAGGATTTTTGTTGCATGAGAGAAGGAATTTACGTCCTTTACGCTTTTTCCGAGGACATAATACCAGCCCGTCAGAGGAATGGGCGAAACCCTGAATACATAATTAACGTTATTGAATTTTCCATAAACAAAATCATCACCGGCCATAAGAAGGTTTTCACCAAGGTCATGGTATTTTCCGCCCTCTACAGTCTTAATGTTTTCATCAGGCGAGTATGTTCCGTGCATGAAAAAATCACCGTCCGGAGAAAGAATGAATGACATATCGAGGTCATCATTTTTAATTTCACCGACGAAATTCTGCAAATCGACAATAGGGAAATCGAAAGCTACGACACCGTCAATTTCATCATCCTTATAGACTGCCCGGGAAATAGTTACGACAAGAGAATCAGTCAGTTTATTGTTGTAAACAGGTGAATAGAAAATTTCTCCGCCATACTCAAGGGCACCGGTATACCAGTTTTCTTCCGTCGCATCGTAGCCCTCTGGAACTTCAATATTTTGACTGGTGAAAAGAGATCCGTCTGTCCTGCAGCCGTAAAAGCCAGGAAACTCAGGGTAAATCTGAGAGACATCTTCGAAAATCACTGAATTTTTTGAGTCACTTTCATAGAAACCGTTGCTAAAGAGAAATGCAAGAGCCTCAGTTACTTTTGAAGGCGGCGTAAGAGTCTTTTCAAAACTCAGGACACATTCCCTCATGTTTGAGAACATGAGCCTGTATGCCTGCTGCTCAGTAAAGTTTGAAACAAGTCCTGCAAGAATTATCGCGGTAATAACAAAAAAAACTGCGACTGGAGTACCAATAAGGAGCATAGACCTCTTTACGAAAGTCATCTCAAAACCTTTTTTTTCGCCTTCATTGTTAAAATTTTTTATCATATCTTTTACCTGACCTTATAATAAATCTGCAATCTTCCGGACATTTTCCGATGAAGAAGAAATGCTTGATGTGAATTCCGAAAAGTTTTCAATTCCTTCCGCAATCTGTTTGAGGGTAATAAAAATCTGCTCGCTCGAACTTGAAAGCTGACTGACATGCTCGAGGATTTCATGAGTGCTGGCAGCCGTATTATCAGATGACTGCATGATGCTTTCAAAATCCTTTTCAAGACTTTTTGCACCTGTATAGCCGGAATTAATCTGTTCAGTTCCCCTTTCACCATCCAAAATCAAAGAATCTGAAGCTTTCTGAATCTCACTGATTCTCTCCTTGATTTCCTTGATGCTGTCGATGATGTTGTCTGAAAGACGGCGGATTTCAGTCGCTACAATATGGAAGTTTTTACCGGCTTCACCAGAACTGGCCGCCTCAAGTTCCGCATTGAAGGCGATGATTTTTGTCTGGTCTGCAACGACATTGATAATGGAAACGATGTCCCAGATGCTGTTGATTTTTTTGTTGAGCTCGCGGATTCCTTCAATGGTGAGCCGGTTGGTATTTTTAATCTCAAGAAGCTCATTGACGTTTTTCTGAAGGACTTCCCTGCCCGAAAGAACCGCATCCCGTGATTTTTCTGCAAGACTGGTAACGTGCTTGACCTTTTCGCTGATATTTCCGGCAAGTTCCGTAGAATCCTGCATGGTGGCGACGATTTCCTTTACGGCAGTAGACTGGTTGTGGCTGGTTTCCGCCGATTCTTTTGTAGCAGAAACAAGATTCTGGGTTTCCTTGAGCAAGTTTGAACTTATGTGCTTTTCAGTTTTCTGAATTTTTCTGATGATTAAATAATATGTGCCGAAACATATGAGACCGTCCAGCACAGCGCCAATAAGACAATATAGAAGATATTTGTTGAAATTGCCTTCGCCCGGATTTTTAATAAGATTAATCGGAACGGTAATCATGTTCATAATGGAAATGTAAACGCAGCTTCCGATGGCAATATTGAGGTTTCGTGAAAGATTTTCGTTTACCTGAATACCGATTTCGCGCATTTGACTCGTCATGAGGATACGCTTGACCAGGAAAACAATTAAAGTGTAGCACAAAAAACCGATGCCGACGCTCTGGAGTTCAATAATAAGGAAGACAAGAGGCTCAAAAGGCGCAATTCCCTTTATTGATTCAATTATCGCAGTAGAACCGGCACCAAGAAGAAAGCCGATTGCGTCTCCGGCAGCAATGGCGATGTCAAATTTTTTGTAGCAGCTCATGCACTCGGCTACATCAGATTCTGTTATGGAAGATTTGTCCCTTCTTCCCTTTTTGATTATTGATTCAAAGCGGGTAAGAATAGGGTACTCTACAATAGCACAGCCCAGAATCAGGAAAAATGAAATTGAAACCGTTGGAATGCATTCAAAAACTATTGCAGAAGGCCTCTCATATATGAATCCATAATGAAAAACGCGGAGAGTAAAGATTCCCAGATACGTTGTTGAAAAAATCAATGTTAAAAAAATTTTAAAAACATTCATATTTTATAATTATCCCTCATTTTAAGGAAAAATCAAGTTAAATTTTAAGAGAAATTTAATAAAAAAGTTTGCGTTATCTGACTTTTACAGTTAAAATTAAGGCTATGAAACAAGATATTGCAGTAACTTATAATCCCATTTTGCCCAATGCGGTAGACGAAATTTGTTCTAAACTTCCTCTGGCTGATTCATATATCGCAATCATTTTCTTTGCATCTGTGAATTATGATTTTCAAGACTTGTCTTCAAAGCTCAAGGAGCGCTATCCCAATTCTGAGGTCATCGGCTGCTCTACTTCCGGAGAAATACTAAAGGGCGACGGCTTTGTTCAGCACTCGATTGTCGTAACGGCCCTTTCCTGCAGCCGCACATGGGTTTCAGGCGTACTCATAAATAACGTAGAAAAATTCAACATCTTCGGCGTAAAAACAGTTGAAGATGCAGCCAGAAAAATCGGCATAAATCCAGGCTCTCCTGACTGTCACAAGGACGCCTTTGCCCTAACTTTTGTAAACGGTCTTTGCAATGCAGAAGAAACTTTAACGGCACTCTTTTACGCAATCATCAAAAACGAAGACTTTATTCTTGCAGGCGGAAGTGCCGGAGACGATTTGCAGTTCAAAAAAACCTATGTCTCATACAACGGCAATGTTGCAACAGAAGGAGCCGTAATTCTTTTTGTTCGTACCCAGTGTAAATTCGACATCCGAAAGGAAAATCTCTTCACGCCAATCGGAAAACTCATGAAAATCACCGAAGCTGACATCCACACCCGGAAAATCATAAGCATTGATGGTGAAGTTCCTCTAAAACGCTATGCAGAACTGCTTGGAATCGGCGAAAACGAAGTAAATAATGCCCAGTTGGTTTATCCATTTGGCCGCAGACTCTACGGTGACATGTACATTTCTTCAATCGCGGGCTTTAACGACGACGGCACGATGAACATGTACTGTAAGGTCGCTGCCGGTGCCTTTGTTGAGCTTCTCAAAGAAGGGGAAATATCAAAAATAGCAGAAGAAACCTGCAAATCAATCAGCGAAGTTATTCCCAAGCCGGGTGCCGTAATTCTTGTAAACTGCATCCTGCGCACGATTTACTTCAATCAAAAGTCTCTGGTCAAGGAAGTCCTGGAAAGGTTCGACCGCTACTTCCCAAAATACTGCGGATTTTCAAGTTACGGCGAGCAATTCGGACGTTTCAACTGCAACCAGACCCTTGTAAGCATCGTGATTGGAGAGTAGCCTCAAAGGCCAGCCGGCTCCTCTTACATTTTACCTTTATAGAGTTCGACCATTTCCTTCATGCGCTCGGCAGGTTTTATAAGCTCGCTCATTGACTCACCCTTGTTGAGGGTGTCGATGATTGCGGCGACGTAACGGTTCATACCGACAGAATAATACCATGGCCGCTCAAGAAGCTCAGGCTTTTGGTAAACGAGATTGGTCGTGAAAACGCGGTCAAAAATGCCCTCTGAATAGGCCTTGTCAAACTGGTCCAGTCCGTTCGTGAAAAGACCGAAAGTTGCGAACATAAAGACCCGGGCAGCACCTCGGTCCTTGAGCTGCTTAGCGACGTCAATCATGCTGCCGCCTGAGGAAATCATGTCGTCAACGACAATAACATCCTTGCCCTCGACCGACTCGCCGCAGAAATCATGGGCGATAATAGGGTTCATGCCGTTTACAATAGTGCTGTAGTCACGGCGCTTGTAGAACATTCCGATGTTTACGCCGAAAATCGAAGCCATGAAGACAACACGCTGGGTCGCGCCCTCGTCCGGCGAAATGAACATCATATGGTCGCTGTCAATTTTCAAATCCTCGTACTCTGTCAAAAGAGCCTGGGTAAACTGCAGGGCCGGAGAAACGTCCTCAAAACCGCTGAAGGGAATCGAATTCTGAACGCGGGGATCATGGGCATCAAATGTGATTATGTCGTGAACGCCCATGTTTTCAAGCTCACGGAGCATCATGGCACAGTCCAAAGACTCGCGGCCAGTGCGGCGGTGCTGGCGGCTTTCATACAAAAAAGGCATGATTACGGTGATTCGGCCGGCCTTTCCGTTGCAGGCGGCAATAACCCGCTTTAAGTCCTGAAAGTGGTCATCGGGAGACATGCGGTTGATGTAGCCGTCCATTTTGTAGGTGACGGAAGGATTACAGACATCAACAAGAATATAAATATCCCGGTCACGCACCGATTCCTTGACAAGACCTTTTGCCTCGCCGCTTCCAAAACGGGGGCAAGAAGATGGAATCAAAAAATGTCCGCCATGCCGCCAGAGCGAAAGAATTTCGTCAATTTTCTGGCCTGCATTTTGAGCAGATTCAAGTGCGATGATACCAAGTTTATTCATTATTGATTCTCCTGTTTTTTTGGGCGTAACGGCTACGCCGTCGGGCTTTCCGCGGTTCCGGCTTTCGCCTTCATTCCTACGCTTTGCTTCGGAACGGCTTCGCCGCCGCTACTATCCCTTACGCATTTTATGGCATTCGCTTCCAGCATTACGACATTCTTCTTTTGCAAAAGAACACCGCGGCTCAAAAGGACAGCCCGGCTCCGGGTGGGCAGGGTCTGTTACGCGGCCTGGAATTGAAAGCAGTTTTTGGCTTGTATAATGAGTGCCGAATTTCGGACTTGATGCAAGAAGTGCCTGTGTGTAAGGATGGCGGGCATGATTCATGATTTGCTCGCTAGTGCCGCTTTCCATGATTAAGCCGCCGTACATTACGATGATTTTATCGCAAAGGCTTGCAACCAGATCAATGTTGTGGCTGATGAAGATAATAGAAAGATTTCGCGTTTTTCGCAAGTTTGCGAGCAGGCCTACAATCTGAGCCTGAATCGTAACGTCAAGGGCGGTGGTCGGTTCGTCCGCAATCAAAAGCTCGCAGCCCTGTGCAAGGGAAAGCGCGATTCCGATTCGCTGAAGCTGTCCGCCTGAAAACTGGTGGGGAAAATTCTTGAGGCGGCTTGCAGGATCAGGAAGCCCCACTTCATCAAGAAGCTCAATGGCCTTTTTGTAAGCCTCTTCTTTGGTGATTTTCGGGTCAGAGTTACGGAAAGTTTCAAGGAAAACTGAGCCGATGTTCTGAAGCGGGTCAAATGAGCGGCCAGGCTCCTGAAAGATAAGCCCGATTTTCTTTCCGCGGTAAGTCCGCATTTCTTTTTGACTGAGCGAAGTAAGCTCCACACCGTCAAAGAAGATTTTTCCTTCGACAGTGGCGTTTGACGGATGAAGAGCCGGAATTGCAGTTGTAGTGACGGATTTTCCTGAGCCTGATTCGCCGACGATTCCCAAAATTTCACCGCGGTTCATGCTGAATGAAACGCCGCGCACGGATTTTATCACGGTCTGACTTGCACCACGGAGAACGGTGAATGACACGCGGAGATTTTCAACAGAAAGGAACGGTGTTCCGGCACTGACGGTAGAGCACCGCATGGATTTGTGTTTCGATGCGCTAGGGGCTGTAGCACCGCACGAAGTGCGTTCCGGAGCAGCTTGCTGCGCAGGAATGGAGCGGGAGCGGAAGTGCGAAAGACCCGACCTGCTGAAAGCAGGGAGCGCCCCCTTTTTCTTCCATGTCTTAAATACGACGTGGTATGGGTCGAAGTAGTCGCGGAGTGCGTCGCCCAGGAAATTGAATGCCAGCGTGACGGCAAGGAGAAGATAGACCGGCGTAAGGAGCCAGGGGAAATTCTTGAGGTTAGACAGGGTTGAAATGTCGCGGTTGATGAGGCTTCCCCAGCTTACGGCAGGGTCGGCGATTCCAAGGCCCAAATATGAAAGCGTGGTCTCGCTCATGATGAAGAGCGGAATTGCGAGCGTGGTCGAGACTATCAGAAGGCTTGTGATTTGCGGAATTATGTGCGCGAAGATGATGACCGTTGAAGGAATGCCCTCAAGGCCTGCGTCGAGGACGAATTCTTCCCTCTTGATTGCGTGGACCATGCCTCGTAAAGTGCGCGCGGTGCCCGGCCAGCCGACGAGTGAGAGAATCACCGTGATTATCATGTAGCTCGTGCCGGAGTCCATCTTGCTGTTGAGCAGGGAACGCAAAAAGAGAATCAGGTAAAGCCCCGGAATCAGCATGAAAAACTCGGAAAAGCGCATGACCGCCCAGTCAGTTTTGCCGCCGTAATAGCCTGCAAGTCCGCCGAGAAGGATTGCCAGCACCAGCGAAATTGCGCTGGCCACAAAACCGATTGTCAGGGAAATCCGGCTTCCGTAAACCATGCGGGAAAAAAGGTCTCGTCCCAGGTTGTCGGCTCCAAAGAGGAAGACCGGATAAAGTTCGCCTGTGCGCGGGTCCGGCTTGGTGCCGAAAAGATGCCTCTCGGATGGAATCAGCCCGAAGAGCTTATATGGCTCGCCTTTCACAAAGAAAGAGATTTTGTGGTGAAATTCCTTTCCCTTGACCTTTGCGTAGCGCCAGGTAATCGGGTTTAGGACGCGGTATTCGCGGGCAACGATTCCCTGCCGGGTGATTTCAATGTTTGAAGGATGGAAAGTGTCTTCCTCAAAAGTGCGCGTCGGCGTGTATGGAGAAATGAAGGGTGCAAAAATCATGAAAAGATAAAGAAGCACAAGAACAGCGACAGAGATTATTGCGAGAGGTCGGGTTTTTAGATATTGGAAGAGACGGTTCATTTTATCCTTCCTTTCCGTATCGGATTCTCGGGTCAACGACGGCAAGCAGAATGTCGCTGATTGTCATGCCGGCTAGGACTAGCGCGCTGATGAACATGTTGTTAGCAAGAACGAGATTAACGTCCTGCTGCATTACGGCGTCGTACATGAGGCGGCCGATTCCCGGATATGAGAAGATGATTTCAAGGACGAGGGAGCCTGAAAAAAGGCCTGCAAGCAGGTTTGCGCTTCCTGTGATGTATGGATTAAGAGTGTTGCGGAAAGCGTGATTGAGGTAGACCCGCCTTTCTGAGATTCCGCGGGCACGCAGTGCCATGATGTAAGGCATTCCCATCTGGTCAAGCATGGTGCTTCGGATCATGCGCATTGTGCCTCCGATTCCGCCGAGGAAAGAGGCGAACAATGGAAGAAAAATATGATATGTATAACTGAAGACGAATTTTGCGGGAGCTTCGCCAATCGGAAAATCAGGATAAGCGGTGACAGGGAAAAGGCCCGAAACCGAAGCGAAAAGCTGAAGGAGAATCAGAAGAAGAATTCCCGGAAAAGCGTGGAAAAAGAGGGCAAAGAAAGTTGCCGCGAGGTCTATGCGGGTTCCTGCCTTGCTCGAAAAATAAACTCCGAGCAGAAAAGAAAATATCGTTATGAAAACAAGTGAAATCAGATTAAGGACAAGGGAATTGACAATCCGGCTTTTTATAAGGAAGGAAACAGGTGCTTTTGAAATCAAGGAAACGCCCAAATCGTGGTGAACGATAACCCGCTCAAGCCACATGAAATACTGAACGGTAAAGGGCTTATCAAGGCCCATTTCAGCGCGCATTTTGGCGACCTGCTCTTCAGAAAAGACATTGTCCTTATTGGCGCCACCGGCTCCACGGCTTTCGGTCTGGCTCATAAGCTGCTGCTGCATCATCTGGTCAACGATGTCGCCCGGAGCAAGTGCCATGAGTGCGAACAAAGCCCAGCCCAAAATAAAGAGAATCACAAGCATCGTTATGATTCTGGAAGTGATAAAGGAAAGCAGAGGGAACTTGGACCTCCATGTCCTGACAAGAATTTTTAGTCCGTAAAACGGTCTAAAAATTCTTGCGGTCAACTTGCTTTTGCCCACCTCCATGTGGGCATCTTCTGTAACTCCCAACTCCTCACTCCTCATTCCTAACTCCTAACTTTCCAGCGGTGCGCAGACGATTTTTTCGACCATTGCAGGGATTTTTGACAGTTCTTCCTTGGAAAGTCCTGCCGTTTCAATCGGATCGTGGATTATGAGTTTGACCTGCTGGCCTTTTTTGACCTTTTTCTGACCTTCGTAAATGCGCCAGGTGCCGTCAATCGTAACAGGAACAATTGGTGCCCCCGACATGAATGCGAGCTTGAAGCTTCCTGCCTTGAATTCGTGGTGAGGTCCGCCCTTGCTGCGGGTGCCTTCCGGGAAAATTACCTGAGAGTAGCCCTTTTTGACTCCTTCTGCCGCATCGTGAATTGCCTGAATTGACTTGCGGGGACTTTTGCGCTCGATAAAGGTACACTGAAGAAGCTTCATCCAGTCGGCAAGGAGGGGGATTTTACCCAGCTCAGCCTTTGCGACGAAGGTCATCGGCTTGTTGATGAAGCCAAAAAGGAGCGGAATGTCCATGTTTCCCTGATGATTGCCGATGAAAACGACAGCCCGGTCCTGAGGAATTTTTTCGGAACCCGTAACTTCGACTTTTGAGCGGGTAACAGTCGTAAAAACATATTGAGCCCACTGAGGAACAACGCCAAAAACAACTTTGTCGCGGTTTTCGATGTCGCCGGCCTTGTCATATTTGAGTGCGAGGCGGCGGAGTTTATTTTTTGACAGCATGTAAAATGCGATTCTGATAAATGAAATAATTGTTGTAAACATTCTTCTATTTTACTCCCAAATTTATTTTAAATAAAGATATCCTGTTTCGGCACCGTTCATGTTGTCGTAATAAACGTTGGTCATGTCCCAGCGGTTCTGAAGACCGAAGAAAGAGCGCGAGCGAATCAGATAGATGACCGGGCACTGCTCAAGGAAAATCTGCTGGTATTCGTCCCAGTAGGGCTTTGCCTTTTCGTAGTCGACTATGCACTTTGCACTGTGGTAAAGCTCGTCCACCCTGGCTTCCCATTCTGTAGCAGGAGATTTTTGAAGGGGATTCCAAAGATGCAGGTTTCCGTCACTCACCCAGACATTGCTTCCCTGGGTCGGGAAGAGAGAGCCGCCGCCAAAGCCAATCAGGATTGTCTGCCAGTCGTAGCTTGACATGAGCTGCTCGACCAGTTTCTGGAAGTCCGTCGGGCGAGTAGTGACGATAATTCCTTCCTTTTTACATTCGTCGGTGATAATCTGGGCTATGTCCGAGAAAATCGGGGATCCGCCGTTGATTGTAAGGTCAAATTCAACCTTACGCCCCTTTTCGTCGTATAAAAATCCGTCCTCATGCTTTGAAAAGCCCGCCTCTTCAAGCAGTTTTTTTGCATGTGCGTGGGAATATCTGTACTGAAGGATTATGTTCTCGTCGTAATATTTGTTTGCTTCCGGGAAAAAAGAATATTTGGGCTCGCCAAGCCCACGGTAAGTCTGAGAAATGATTCTCTCACGGTTCAAAAGACAGCTCATCGCCTGGCGGAATTCCTTTTTGCAGAACCAGTCGTAATAAGGCTCGTCCTTGTTTTTTGGATTCTGATTGAAAGACCAGAAGGAAGCGTTCATTGAGCCGTCCGCATTGAAAACCGTGTAGCCCGCTTTTTCCTGATTTTCATTAAGAGTGCCGTCGGAAGAAAGTGCGTTTTTTGCGGCAGAGACTGCTTCCTCGACCTGCTCAGGCGTAAAGGAATAATCCTCAAGTTTCCCCTGTTTAAATAGAAGATAACCGGTGTTATGATCTCCAACAATCTGCACTACCCGCTCTTCAGGATAGTAATGGCTTTCTCCATTTGCGTCTTTATCCCAGAAATCAGGATTCCGCTTGTACAAAAGCCTCTGCCCCGGAACATATTCAACAAGGAAGTAAGGGCCGCAGCTTGGAATTTCCTTAGGATCTGTCGCCACGGTAAAAAGTTTTTTGACGGCGTCGGCTCCGCCAGAGTCCTTTGCCGCCTTGTAAAGGAACATCGGGCCGAAATCCATGTTCGTATGAAGGACAGGCTCTGCTACAATCTGAGGAAAATGGAAGACAAAGCTCTTTTCGTCGATTTTTTCGATTGTGATGCGCTCGCTTTTTCCGTCTTCCATTGGCATGAACTGAGAATTGTAGGCAGAAGAACCGCATTCCTCGTCGCCCTGAATTTCATCGTACCAGAAGACAATGTCATCGCTAGTGACTTTTACCCGAGGCTTTGAATTGCCGTAAAAAGACCAGTAAACATCATCTTTAATCGTATAAATCAAATCAAGTTTATTTTCTTCTTCGTAAATCTTAACCTCAAAATCCGCAATAAGCCCCTTCCACTTGCGCTCGACCAAATCATAGTCCACAAGATACTGCACCATGGGCGAAAGAACACCGCTCGTCTCGCCGTCTTTTTCGGCAACAAGCATATTGAAGCTTTTTGGGTCGCCAGTAATCATGGTGTTGTAAGTTCCGCCTTTTTTTCCAGCCTCAAAGTGATTTGTAAGGTTCGGTCTGTGCACGGTTTTTTCAATCAAATCATTTGAAACAGAAGCACGGGCAGCCTCGATTTCAGAAAGTGACATTTCAGGATATCGCGTACAGGAAAAAAATAAGCAAAGACTGCCCAGACAGGCAAAGATTTTTAAGATTCGGATGAAAGCGGATAACGACGGATTTTTCATGAATTCAGTATAGCATATCAGTCGATTTTTTTCACTTAATGATGTATAATTTTTAGGCGGTATAAAATGGGAATCTATCTGAATCCTGATAATGCAAATTTCAAGGAAACTCTTTCACGAAAAATCTATGTAGATAAAACAATGATGATTTCCGTTCTAAACGAATTCATGAAGACCGACAACAAGTATCTTTGTATTTCGCGCCCACGCAGATTTGGAAAAACTATTGCAGCAAACATGATATCTGCTTATTTTTCAAAAGGCTGCGATTTCCGGGAATTATTTGCACCCTACAAAATCGCCAAAGATCAGAGTTTTGAAAGCAACTGGTGAAAAATTCGTAATTATCATGGATGAGTACGACGTTCTTGTTCGCGAAAATGTCGATAAAAAGCTTTTTAATCAGTATTTAGATTTACTTAACGGTCTATTTAAAAGCGATACAGTTCGCCCGGCCATTGCTCTTGCCTATCTGACAGGAATTTTGCCGGTGATACGCGATAAAATTCAGTCAAAGCTGAATAATTTTGAAGAATGCCAGAGATGGTACGACGGCTACAGCCAGCGTAATTTTGAAATCTATAATCCTGAATCAGTCGTTAAATCCATAATGAGAAATGATTTTGCAAGTTATTGGAGCAAAACTTCAAGTTACGAAGTTATTACTGACAGAATTAGTGCAAATTTTGAAGGGACAAAGGATTATGTTGTCCGAATGCTTTCTGGCGAAAGTGCTATGCAGTGACCAACAAAATCGTACAGGCATCAAAGGAATGACGACAGGAAAAGGTTTCGCGGACGTAGTATTTATTCCCTTTGTACCCAATTTACCTGCGATGATAATAGAACTGAAACGCAATGGTACCGCAGAAAGCGCCTTAAATCAAATCAAAGAAAAAAAATATTTTGACAGTCTTTCTGCATATACCGGTGATTTGCTTTTTGTCGGAATCAATTATGACGAATATACAAAAACACACGAATGCAGAATTGAACAGTTTGTAAAATAAAAGATTTGTCCCACTAATTGATTTTTCTTTCTTATTAAACACTCTCATTTGCTTTACACATGAGTCAAAACGGAACTTTTTGTAAAAAATTCCGAGCAACTGCCCTCTCGGCAGAAATCACTTTCGGAGCATGGTTGCGCGCTTTGGCAGCACCAGTAGCTAGCGACGGAAAAGACACAGTTACAGCAGCAGGTAACTCTTGGGGTTATGGTGCTCGTACAGCTCGTCTTAACGTTAATGGAAAATCTGAGGACGGTACTGCAGGTTTCAGCATGGGTATCTACAACGATGTATCTATGAGCCTTTCAGCAGGTGACGAGGCAAATCTCTGGATTAAGCCACTCGACATCGTAAAAGTTTCATACGGTAAATATGACAACAACACACTTCGTGGCGACCTTTGCTATGGTTCATGGAACTGGCTCCGTCCAACATCATCATGGATTGCAGAAGACGAAGGCCTCTTGATGAGCGGTAACGGTGCTACAGGTCTCATGGCAGAAATTACTCCTATGGAGAACCTCTACATCCAGGCTTTGGTCCCAATCACAACAACTCAGACAAAAGCTGATGAAACATACAAGAATCTCCGTGGTGGTTTTGCTTACACAATTCCAGGTACAGCTAAAATCAAGGCTCAGTACATTGGTAAGGGCAAAGGTTCTGTAGATGCTGAAGATGCAACTTCTGCGTACTATGAGTTTATGAGACAGCGTATTGTGACAACAGACGATGCTGATACTGCTAAAAACAAAACAAAAGCAGACGGAGAATATGAGGGTTGGACCTATCATGCAGCGAAAGATGCCGTTAAAAAGGCTGACGGAAACAGCGATTGCACTTTTGAAGCAGAAGTTGACGTTCTCGCTGTAGAGAACCTCTTCCTCGGCCTTGGCATCCAGTACAACAACATCAAAGATGCAGACAAATCCGCCAAAATCGACAACCAGATGAAAATTGCTCTCGGTGCTACATACCAGGTTAATGATGACCTCAAACTTTCTGCAAGCGGTGCATTCTTTACATATTACAAAACTAAGGATGTTAAGACAGATTCTCGCTTCCAGGCTGGTGCAGGCGTAGACTACAACCTTGGTGATGGTCTCTCAGCAAACGCTGACTTCCGCTACCTCTCAAAATTTGGTATCGATGGAGAAAAAGCTGACAACACAGACAGCATCGCTTTCTCTGCTGGTATCCAGAAGGGCTTCTCTAACGGCTACATCGGAGTTGCTTTCCAGGGACAGACAAACAGCGGTACATTCGCTAACAACGTTATCACTGGAGCAACAAACGATGACGGCAAATACAAGAACTTCGTATGGGCTATCCCAATTGCTCTCTCAGTTTGGTTCTAATCTAAGCTGATTCAGCTGAACGCCGTGTAAATCACGGCAGTTTCCCCGCTCACAAGGCGGGGATTTTTTTGCACCCCGGGAACCTTGAAAAACAAATCAAAAGCCATAATCGCAAATAAACAGCCCGCAAACAGAAAACTTCCATGTTTGCGGGCTGCTTATATTTATATAGATACAATATATTTAAAAAAAATACTACCTGCTAACTCCAATCTGTTCGCTCGCAAGTTCTTCTTTAAGAGCAATTACTTGTTCCAGCGGGAGATTGCAACATCGAGCGATTTTTTCAGGTGAATCACCTTCTTTGAGAAAGTTTTTCGCATTTGCGATGGCATTTTCTATGCGGCCATCGTTTCGGAGTGTTTCGTCATAAGATTCCTGATCGAACTCTGTATAAATGTCATCCAAAATCTTCATGCGCTTCTCCCGGAAAAATCCTTCCAGGAAGTCGCTTTTGATTGCGAAGTCAACTGCTTCGTTAACCGTGCTGTCAAATGTCATCCCTTGTGAAAGGTTTTCCTTCACTTGATTTATCTATCCGCCAATTTCCTTTCAAATTGACGGATAGATTTTGTGTTAATTTGTGACAACAACCGTCTCGTGCGAAAGTTCCTCTTTGAGTGCAATTACTTGCTCCAGCGGGAGAGAGACAGCTTGAGAAATTTGGTCTAGTGAACCAAGATTCATCCGAAGTAAATTCTTCGCATTTGCGATGGCAGTTTCTCGTGCACCGATTTTGATTCCCTCTATGCGGCCATCGTTTCGGAGTGTCTCGTCATAAGATTCTTGATCGAACTCTGTATAAATGTCATCCAAAATCTTCATGCGCTTCTCCCGGAAAAATCCTTCCAGGAAGTCGCTTTTGATTGCGAAGTCAACTGCTTCGTTAACCGCGCTGTCAAATGTCATCCCTTGTGAAAGGTTTTCCTTCACTTGATTTACAAACTCACAATAATAATACAACGGCTCACAGTTTTTTGAAAGACTTTCGTTGTGATTTTTGTTTATATTTATCACTGTCGCCGTCCATTCAAATTTTGCGATATCCTTGTCGCGACAAGAATTTTCTTGTGGGCTTTCTGTTATATTTGCAAATTTGCCAGATTCAATAAACGCATCAGAAAGTTTATATTCCACAATATCCGATTGTTCTTTATCGCCGTTGTAGAACACTATGAACTGCGGAGCCGGAATTTTAACGAGCACGCTGCCGTAGAGATTTTTCTTGTGCTTGTCGATGTACTGCTGATACAGCTGAGAGAAATACAACAGTCCTCTGAGCGGCATATTTGGATTTACCGTGCTCTGATGCTCGTACAAGCACATCTGTGAATGAATCAGGAAGGACAAATCATTTTTCATCGAGACGTAAATAACATCATCGAGAGTGGTGATTTCCAAGTCTTCAATGTTAGTGTGATTCTTCCCGCTGAGCGCGTTATACAAGGACAAAAGCCATCTTTTGCTTCGGTCATCCTTGCCTCCGAAAATCGTGCGGAACAAGGTGTCTCGGTAAGTACGTTTAGGCTCTCGCTTCCGCACCGACCTAAAGTGATTTTTCTTTTTGTTTCGAATTCGCTTTTTCATGAATTCCTCCAGACAAATAAGATTTGAGAAGAATCAGAAAACTTAGCGCGGCCGTCACAAAGTCTTCTTCAAGTTCCCATACCTATTTATTTCCTTTAAAAGTGCGTTTTCGGCAATGCAAATTCAAATTTGTCAGAAAAATCCAAAAAAAATCTCCGCCCAGCCGTGTAACCCCGTAGTTCTGGAGCGAACGAATGTGAGCGGAAGAATGAGCGTTAGCGAAGGGTGGAAGGGCGCAAGCAGGTAAAGTTTGCGTAAAAAAAATCTGCTCAATCTGAACGATGCGCGATGAATTAGAAAATAGGGAGAGTCTCTGCCGGATGATGCAGTCGTTCGCAAGTGTTTTGAAATGAACGTTGCCGAAGACTGGTTCGCTGAACTTGAATATGGATCTTCTGCGCTTCTTCTCGAAAAGGACACGCCCAATCCGGCGGGCTGTATTGATATGCCTTTGCGTGATTTCTTCCATAAAATGAAGGGAATTGAGAGAATCAATGATTTCATAAGCATAACTGATGAAACAAACAATATTTTCCGCAACTGGAACCAGCAATCATCACTTTGATAAATAAAGACGATGAAATTCTTCTTGCGCGGCACAAAAAACGGAATGACGGAGTTTATTCTTGTATTGCAGGTTTCGTCGAGATGGGAGAGACAATCGAAAACGCTGTTCATCGGGAAGTTCTTGAAGAAACTGGCATAAAAATCAAGAACATCCGATATGTAGGCAGTCAGTCATGGCCATTTCCTGATCAGCTAATGCTAGCATTCCGTGCCGAATATGATAGCGGCGAAATCAAAATCCAAGAGGACGAACTCACGGATGTACAATGGTTTAATTGGAAAAAACTACCAAAAGTCCCGGGGCCTGGTAGCGTGGCATACAATTTGATTCACGGGATGTTTGAGTAGGTCTGTTTTTCGGACGGAACGAGAAGATTCAGAGCCTGTTTGAAAGCAGTCTTGTCTATTTATTTTTCATTAAAAAGCCGCAGAACTTCTTCCATTGATAGGCTCGTGCCTGTTGATACCTGCTGAGGAGAGAGCCCCATTTTTATTAAACGCTTTGCGGTACATATTATATTGCTTCGTGCTTTTCAACTTATCGTCGACATTATTCTGCACCTTCTCCACAGACGGAAAAAGGATAAAGAGTAAAAAAAATAGCTCCACCCTGTCTCGCACACAGAGTGAAGCGAAGTCCATAAGGACTTAAAGCATAAAATCTTGTGGGGCAAGACGCTTGTCGCGGGTGCTCCTTTATTTTTTAATTTCAGTCAAGTTTTTTACTTATTTTTGGATTCTATTTTAGCTTATTCAGGATGCTTTTCTTACGAATTTTTTTCTCTAAACAAATAATAGATTCATATTATGTAATAAAAACAAAACCCCCGCTCAGATTTTGAGCAGGGGCAGTTCATTTAGCTAGTTGTCAGCCTAGATTAGAACCAGTACTCGAATTTAACTGGGATTTCCCAAGAGAATTTGTCCTGAGCACCTTTGTCGTTTGGCTTGAGAGCGTAACGTCCGCCTTTGTTTGTAGATCCTTCGAATGCTACACCGATGAGGCCGTTAGAGAATCCTTTTGTTGCACCAAGACCGAGTGTGAAATGATCAGCTTTTGCATCTGCATCAGAATTCTTTCCACAGTAAACACCGTTTGCATAGCGTGCATCTGCAAAGAGGGCAATTCCACCATCGAGAGCATAATCAACACCTACACCAGCGAGGAAACCGAAACCGTTGAAGAGGTCTTTTGTAGCTTTCTTTCCAAAGTCTTTTGCATCAAATTCATTGATTTTTGTTCCAACGACTGCATGAACAGCAAGCTGCTCATTTACGCTGTATTTACCATAAGCATTAGCTTTGATTGGTTTAGTGTTGAGTGTTGGAATTACGACACCCAAAGCGGCATAAAGATTTTCAACTGATGTGAGCTCGAATGCTGCTGCGATTTCAACCCAAGTCTTAACGTCTTTACCGTCCTTATCGCGGTTATAGATTTTTGATTCACTGAATGAAGTACCAGCCTTTTCAAGAGCGGCAACGCGATCTTTTCCCAAAAGGTCTTCCATAATAGCTTTTTCTGTAGTAGTTCCATTGTTGAGTTTCAAACCAGCTTTAGCAGTACCAACACTGTCGATTTTGTAAGCAAATACGACAGCAGAGCTGAGCCATGCATCAGTCAAAGAACCTGATACATATGGATCAGATTCTGCCGTTCCGTCATCTTTTGTTACAACATCTGCAGAATGAGCTCCAGTAAGATCAAGTGGAAGGTGGAAACCTACAGAAAGAGCCTCGTTTGGTGTGAAGTAAGCGTTAACACCTGTTGTTTTGTCAAGATAGTCATCAAAGATGAATCCTTCACCAACACCGTCAACACAAGCGAATCGGTCCCAGTTCCACAAACCGTAAGCCGCATCACTTCTCAAGAAGTTGTCATCATGCTTACCAACAGAAAGGCGGAGTGATTCAATTGGTTTTACCCAAATGTAAGCGTTATCACCCTGATTAATACCTTCAGCATTTCCATGAATGTCAAGTTTGAATCCAACGTTGTCGGAATTGCCAGCAACAGCAAGTCCTGTTCGTGGAGCTGCTCCACCCCATGACTGATGAACATCAGTTACGATTGTTTCATAGTACTTGGTGTTACCTTTGTCATCTTTGCCATTCTCATATGCTGCGTTTGCTGCTGTTACCCAGAGAGCGCGTCCCCAAGAACCGAAAGTGATTTCTGCCGAGAGGGCAGTTGCTCAATTTTTGACAGTTTTAACCAAAAAACACCCTCTAAAATCAGAAAAATCCAAATTGAGAAAAAGAGAATCCGAAGAAATTTGGTGTACTAAAGTTTAATAATTAACATCAAATATATCTTTTTTTTGGATTTTTCTGACTTTTTTCGTTCTGGACTGCCGAAAACGCACTTTTAAAGACAATTAATATGTGTAAGAAAAAAGAGCTTACACATATTAATCAAAAGGAGTTTTTATGGCAAAAACTACATTACGACCTTCACCAACGGCGCTTTTGAGCCCCCTTTGTGACTTTTCCTTCAAGGCTATGTTCACGGCTGACACGAAGGAATCAAACGCGGCTCTGAAGGATTTTATCTCAACCATTCTTAACCGCGAAGTGCAGGAAGTCCAGCTTATGCCGAATGAACCGCTCGTTCAGATTGCAAGGCTTCTCAGCACATCCAATATGAAGGGCGATGAGTGGACAACTCCGCCAGCCTACCAGATTTCAGTCCTAAATTTCGAGTTTGACAAAGATGACAGTTCGCCGCTTTCGTGGTACAATATGCGAGGAAGGGCTTATGAACGCAAAATCATCTCTATGCACAATCAGCGAGGACGAAATCAACTGGGCAAGGCAGAATTCAATCTTCAAGGCCCAGCGCGACTACAATACCGGCATGCACAATGCAGAAAGGCGCGGATACAATAAAGGTGTAAGTGCGGGCATGGCAGCCGGTGAACGACGAAACGCAATTAAAAACGCGAAGAATGCCCTTTCCATGGGGCTTTCCCCGGAGCAGACTGCACAGATCACTTCCCTGCCACTGGAGCAAGTTCTTACTCTAAAAGAAGAACTTGAAAAGCAGAAAGAAACGGCTGTTCAGTAAAATAATTTGAATTTAACACATTATACTTTTATGGAGGATTCAATATATGACAATGGAACCACAAAGACCTTATGATTTTAACACAGTCAAAGAATTTAATGCCATCGAGAATGCGAGGAACTATCTCTTAGAAACTAATTTACCTGTAGAGATTATTGCAAAATACTGTTCTCTTCCACTCGACCAGGTGATTGAACTAAAGGAAGAAGTAAAAAAGTACTCGTGCCAAAGGATTTCAAAACCTTTGATTTTTCCAAGAAGAAAATAAAATATTACGCCCGGCGTGCAGATTTCTCTGCACGCTGTTTTTTTCAGTCATATCGGGCAGAAAAACAGAAAGAGACCGAGTGTCTGGCTCAAAATAAAATAATAAAATTCTTATAAATTCACGTTTTTCCATTCTGCATTGCCGAAAATCGAATTTTTTTTGCAATTAATATGCAGGAGGAAAAAAGTGGGAACTTCTTTGAAAACTATTGACCCCAAGATGCTTGAACGGATTCAGGCACTGCGTCTAATTGATGATGATTTCATGACCGTAGTGTTTGACGGAGACAAGAAACTCACCCAATTTCTGCTCAGAATCCTGCTCGAGCGAGACGATCTTTTTGTAAAAAGCGTGATGACACAGAAGGAAAAACGTAACCTTTATGGACGTTCGGTAAAGCTGGACATACTTGCTGTTGATTCCAACGGCAAAAATTACGACGTTGAAGTTCAGAGGGCTGATGAAGGTGCTTCGCCAAGACGTGTACGCTATAATCAGGCGATGCTCGACAGTCACACACTTAAAAAGATGCAGAAATTCACGGATTTACCGGAATTATACATCATTTTCATCACGGAGAATGATTATTACGGTTTAGGATTTCCATATTACGCAGTCGAAAAAAGGATAAAAAAAGCCGATTTGCCTTTTGATGACGGCTGTAATATAATTTATGTTAACGGCAGCTATCGTGGTGATGACCCGCTCGGAAAACTTATGCACGATTTTTGCACGCCGGATGCGGATGAGATGAATTATAGTGAGATTGCAGAAAGAGTTCGCTATCACAAACAACAGGATGGAGGAAAGAAAAATATGTGTAGAATTATCGAAGAATACGGAGACGAACGGGAGGCTGAGGGCAGGCAAAAGACAGCCATCGCCAATGCGAAGAATATGTTAAACGATGCTGTCCCTGTAGAACACATAGCAAAATGGACTTCACTCCCACTTGAGCAGGTGCTGGCTCTTAAAAAAGAACTTGAACAGCAGGAAGAAACAGCCTTTTAGTAAAAAATGGTCTAAAAGAAATCGTTGTAGAAGCCGCATCTTTTATATTTTGGAAAACAGAAAACTCCATTAAGAGTTACGGATTTTTACAAAATTTCTAAGATTTTATTTGACAAATCCCGATATGGATATTATAGTGAACCTATCACTAAATTTGTTCATAAAAAAAGGAGGTATATTTTTATGAAAAAGTTAATCGCTGTATCAGCGGTAGCAGCATTGGCAGCAACTGCCCTCTCGGCAGAAGTTACATTTGGCGCTTGGGGACGTGCCCTTTGGGTTACAGCTGCAAACGCTTACTCAACAGCAGAGGACAAAGATGTTGTTGTAACAGACGTTCACCAGTCATGGGGTGAGGATGCTCCACGTGTAGGTGTTAATGCTTCTGGCAATAGCGACAACGTTGGCTTTAGCGTTGACTACCATGCAAATGGTGCTGGTGGAAACTTCCCTGGCGACAACTGTCTCATCTGGGTTAAACCAATCGAGCAGGTTAAATTGACTGTTGGTAAAATCGACCAGAACGAGCTCCGTGGTGACGCTTGCTTCGGTTTGTGGAACTGGGACCGAATCGGTGCAGCTGGTATGGGCAATGCAAGAGGCAATGACAGCGAAGGTTGGACATTCGCTGACTACCTTGATGCAGACGGTGCAGGTGTAAGCATTTCTGTTTACCCAGTTGAAGGCCTCACACTTGGTGCTGGTCTCCCAACAAAACTCAACAACTCTGACGGAAAATGGGACAATGGTGCTGGTACAGAATACGGAAAAGGTTCTGGACGCCCACTCGAAGAAGTTTTAGGAAAAAAAGCAGCTTACGTTGGTGCTTACAAAATCGAAGGTGTAGGTACAATCAAAGCTGCTTTGAAAATGCAAGCTGACGGAACAGACAAAGACGGAAAAGCTAAAGAAAAATGGCAGACAATCGCTGCTGCATTCGACTTGACTTCTGTTGAGAATCTCTTTGTTTCTGTCGGTGCTACAATCCCAACTCTTAACTCACAGGCTACTGGTGTTAACGCTTATGCTCGCTATGGTGTAAACGAAGCACTCACAGCTCATTTGATCGTTGGTACAAAAATTGGTCAGAAGGATGCTAAAAAATCTGCTGAAGAAGGCGAATTCAAAACAGGTCTTGGATTCCTCGCTGGTGTAGGTATTGACTACAACCTCGAAGGTGGTCTCGCACTCTTCGCTGATGTTCGCTATGCAAACAACATCTTCGCTTCTGGCACATCTGCTGACAAGAGCGACAACCTCGTTCTCGGCGCTGGTGTAACAAAGGGCTTCTCTAACGGTCTCGTTGGTGTAGCATTCGAAGGTTCAACAAACGGCCGTGGCCGCTACCTCTGCAACCCAACAAAAGACCCAGCATTCATGTGGGAAATCCCAGTTCGCTTCGAGTACTGGTTCTAAGCAACCTGCTTCTTGTGCATAACATAAGAAGTTGCTAACTAACTTCCCCTGCTCCTAAAGAGTGGGGGATTTTTATTTTAAACTAGAGTTTATTTTTCTTGGCTCTGACAGTTAAGTGAAGTATAGTATTTAAAAGGAAGTGCAGCACGGCAATGTGGCTGAACCTCCGTAAGCTAAATTTTGAAAAGCCTACGTAATAATGGCTCAGATACGTAGTCTTTCTTTTTTATCTACTTGCTTTTATCTCTTTTTTTTGCGAGAGCCTTGATGATATCAAGAACTAACGATGCAACCAAAACAAAAAAGGTCTGTGCCCTTCAATAACACAGACCTTTCGCTTTTACTTTTATCTTGTTGTTTATTACTCAGCTTCTTCGTAAGAATCAGGTTCGGCAGATTCTGTGGGGATTGGAGCGTTGAGGGCGTCTATGCTCTCGTCGGAAAGGAAGTCTGTTAATTTTTCAATCTGCGCCCTTGTGAAGTAGTATTTCTGGTCAACAGACTGTGGCGGACGATTTGAGCCAAGGTCTTCGTTGAGGTTTGGCGAGCGCACCACGTAAATGCAGAAATATGGAGATTTGCCAAGGAATTTGTAGCCGAAATAGGCCTTTGGCTTGGAATAACTTGTCATCATTGACTCGGCAATTCCAAATTCCTCATAAGCACCGACCTGTCCGTATGCGCGCTCGGATTTTTTCATTTTTTTGTCGAGCTTTTTGTTATCGAAGTCTTCAAAATACTGATTAGCGGCTTTGATAAGCGCGTTTCGTTCGTTTGTTGCAAGGAAACATGCATAGCTTGATGTGTCGTAGCGAACCAAAAAACCTGCCAAATCAGTCTGCGGTTTATGAATGAATGTACAGAGGCGTTTTTTGCCCTTCTTCAAATAAACATTTGTAGAATCATACTTTTCGAATTTTTTGAATTCAAAAAGCTTCTCCATGAAGGACCTGTCGCCACTTCCTTTGATTTTTGACTTGCTGTACGGATCAGAGTCAATTTTTTGTGATGATGATTTTTTGGCTGTAAGGGGAATTGCGGTAGCTTCGGTTTCGTCGCCATAAGAATCTATGTCGTCTGAGTCAACCTTTGTGCTTCCGCAAGATAAAAGAAGTGCAAGCATCATTGTGCCTGCAATAGAAACCACTGTCTTTTTCATTTTTAACTCCTAATTTAGATATGTTCTATATTATAGTAAAATAAAGAAAAAGCACAGTGGTTACGGCTAATCAGAAAAAGTCTGACTAGAAGTTGTAGCGGACACCTGCTGAAGCTGAGTGTTTAGCCTGGTCAGTATCTGTGCTGATCAAAGCTGAAGCAGTTGCAGTTGCCTTGTCACTAGCCTTGAATGTAACAGCTGGAGAAATTGTTACGTAAGTGTCTTTTTTGTCGTTTGAGCTGAGATAGAGAGAAGCCTCAGCAGAAACTTTGAGCAAAGAGTTTACGTCATAAGAAGCAGCTGGTGTGATTTCGATTTCATGCTCGCCGTCACAAAGATTGATGTATGAATATGCACCAAGGAGAACCTTTTCGATTCCTGTGTATTCAGCCCATGCAACGATCATTGTTGTAGCATTGTCACCGTTTGCTTTTTTAGTAGCGTCTGTAGAGTCATAGAAAAGCTCACCGACCAGAGTAAGATTCTCAATTGCTTTCAAACCAACAGATCCGTAGTAGTAACCTGCGAGGGCTGCACCACCAGTTACAAAGCCCAAAGCATGATCATATTTTGCGCTGAATCCAAGAACTTTTTCGTCAAATTTAATGTCGCCTTCAAGAGCCTTTCCGTCTTTTACTTTGCTGTCGTTATCTGAATATTTGTCTGCGAACTTGTCTGTAGCCTGAGCTGCAAGAGTAAGACCTGCAAGAACTTTTGGAACAACTACAACGCGGAAACCTTTTCCACCGTCAATACCTGTATCTTCCCAACCGCCAGTTTTTGTGAATCGGTCAGAAATAACACCAGCTTCTGCGATAACCTGTCCGTCAAGAAGGTTTGCGTAAGCCATAGCCCATTTTACGTTCTTCTCAGCGAAGAAATCCAAGCTGCTTTTGCGAACAGTTTTAGTTTTTCGCGGAGGGACTGCTTCTTCAGCAGTTTCATATGTAGGATCAACCTGATAGCGGAATGTAAGTCCACCGAATGCCTTTGTATAATCAATGTTTACACGAAGACGAGTACCGCCGCCAAAATAGCCGCCCTGCATCCATTTGTTTGTTGAATATACAGAACTGTCAAATGTGTCTGTCATGCCAGCACGAAGATATCCCGTTACTGACAAACCTTCTGAGCCTTCTGCAAAAGCTGCAAATGAAAGCAATGCAGCAGCAACCAAGCTTGCAATAATCTTTTTCATAAAGACCACCTTTTTTAAAGTTAATTAGCAAACGCTAAGCATTTACTCATTTAAATTTAGTGTATAGCCAGAATGGTGTCAATCAACTTTTGGTCTTTTTTCACGTTTTATGTAATTATTTGCACTTTCTTTCGGTTTTCAATACATTAACGCAAACAAAGCCCCTTTTGCTCACTTAGTGCAGTAAAAGGGGCTCCGATGGACTTAGTCAACATTCATTAGAAGTGATATTTCCAATAAAGAGGCACAGCAATTGCCCAGTCCTTGTCATGCATTGCGACATCGAATTCTGCACCGACTGTGTTGTGTTCATTTACATCGTAATCAAGTGCGAATGCGCCCATTGTAAGGCTTTTTTCTGTTTCATTTTCGTCAGCAAGGTCAACGAGGATTTTTCCTGTTGCAGTTGCGCTGAGATTCTCTACGATTCCGAATGAGATTGCGGCTGCTGAGTAGAAGTCATAAGCGTGATATCCGTCTTTTTTGTAGCCAAGATTGTAAGCCATTTCTGCTGTGACTGAGAATTTCTCCATCTCAAATGAAGCATAAGCGCTCAAAAGATCCTTGTAGTAAACACAAGATTCAAGTCCGCCAACGGAAATAAGATCTTCGTCGCCGATAACAGGCAATACTGCCTCTGAGTGAGCAAAACCGGCACCGATTGTGAGCGGCTCAACTTTGCCGAAGAGTTTTGGAAGGTTTACATAAGCGCCAATCTGTCGCTCATCGCTGTCTGCTGCGTCCTGAACAGAAGCACCAAGCTGGAAAAGCTCGTGATCATAGATTGCACCGAAACCGATGTTGAAATTTTCCTGCTCGTCGTCTTCTTTCTTGCCGTTGAGCCAGTTGATGTCACCTTTATCCTCGCTGCCGTCAAATGTGAAAGGAGCTGTAAGAGCAAGGCGGAGATTTTCAATCGGGAAGACAGATACTGTAAAACCGTCAGAACCGATGTTTGCTGCGTTTACATTGTCATCATAAATAGGAAGTGCTGAACCGTCAGCATAAATACCTGTGTGCAAGCCGAGGGCAAGCTTATCGACAGGGCGGAATTCTACATACCAGTCATTAACTTTACCCTGGAGACCGAAATGCTTGTCATCATAATCATCGAGGGTGACAGTTGCCTTTACCATTGCATCAACTTTTTCAGAAGTGACTTCTGCCTGCATTCTTTCCTTGATGCCAGGGAAATCTTTTTTAGTCTCATCTGCCTCACCGTCGTGCTGAAGGATTGCATCCTCTTCGTACAATTTGTTGTAGAAAGAAAGTTTGAGGTCATCTGCAAAGGCAAGACTTGAAGCCATGGCAATTGCGGCTAAAGTTACAATAGTTTTTTTCATATAAACCACCTTTTTTGTATTTTCATTAGCTTTTGCTAACTTATTATATGCGAGCAACTTTAGTTAGTTTTATCTATTTTGTCAACCGCTTTCACAGGCATTTTTTGCATTTTATGCGTTTTTTTGCTATACTTTCCCGCATGGCTACAATTTATTTCACGCGTCACGGAGAGACTTTTACAAACACCAAAAAACTTGTATGCGGCGCAAGGGAAGTCGAACTTACTGAAAATGGCCACGAGCAGGCCGTCGCACTTGGAAAGGAACTAAAATCAAAAATCGAAAGCGGAGAAATTAAAATCGACAGGATTTTTTACTCTCCCCTTTCCCGGGCAAAACTTACAGCCCTTCACATTTCTGAAATCACGGGAATCCCGGCAGAGGAAGAAGCCCTATTAATAGAAAGAAATTTCGGTTCATTTGAAGATAAAAGCAGGGAAGCCCCGGAATTCCGCGCCGCCCTCAAAACTTTTGCCATGTCTTACGGAAGGGAATCCGGCGGCGAGTCAAACATGAGGTGCGCCCAGAGAATCTACAATCTTCTGGATAAGCTCACGGAAAAATCAAAGAAGACAGGCGAAACTTATCTGCTGGTAGCCCATAACGGTCTTGCCCGCGTGGTAAATTCATATTTCTACGACATGACGAACGAAGAATTCGGGGCTTTCGGAATCACGAACTGTCAGTTGCTGGAGTATGAATTTTAAACCACAGATTACACAGATGTCACAGATTATGTATAAGGCATAAGAAAAACATTCGTATAAACACGAAAAATTCATGATTAACAAAACAAAAAATCTGTGGTAATCTGTGTTCATCTGTGGATAACTATAAAAGGAGTTAAAAATATGAAAGGATTTGAAATCGGGCAGGAAGTTGAGACTACGGTCGTTCAAATTTCTAATGACACGGTTTTTATTGATTTGGGGCTTAAGAGCGAAGGATTTGTTGACAAAGCAGAATTTATCGATTCAGACGGAAAATGCACAGTAAACGAAGGCGATAAAATCAAAGTCTATTTTGTTTCATCAAACCGGGACGAGCTTCACTTCACTACCCGCTTGAAGGGCGAAAATGCTGACACAAACGTGCTTGAATCGGCTTTCAATTCAGGACTGCCGGTTGAGGGCAATGTCACAGCCGAAATCAAAGGCGGATTCGAAGTAAAAATCGGAACAAGCCGCGCATTCTGTCCATACTCTCAGATGGGCTACAAAAATCGCCTGGAGCCAGCTGAATACGTTGGCCGCAACCTCACATTCATCATCACTGAGTTCAAGAACGAAGGCAAGAACATAATCGTCTCTAACCGCAAGGTCGAGGAAGAGGCAGAAGTCAACAAAGTCAATTCTCTTGCAGAAAAACTGACTGTAGGCTCAGTCGTAACAGGCGAAGTAAAGTCTTTGCAGAGCTACGGCGCATTCATCGACTTGAACGGATTCCAGGCACTTCTTCCAATCTCAGAGATTTCTCACGCACGCGTAAACGATGTTTCAGAAGTTCTGAGCGTTGGCCAGAAAATCGAAGCAAAAATCATCAAGGCTGAATGGAATACATCTAAACCTGAGCGTTCAAAAGTTTCCTTGAGCATGAAAGAACTTGAAAAAGATCCGTGGGATGAAGTTTCTTCTATTAATATTGGCGACAAATTCACAGGCAAAATCGCAAGAATCGCGGCATTCGGCTTGTTCGTAAACCTCAAGCCAGGAATTGACGGCCTCGTTCACGTAAGCCTTTTGCGCGACGTAAACGACAAAACAAACCTCGCAAAGAAGTTCAAGGTCGGTGACACAATGGAAGTCGTCGTACAGAAAATCGATGCAGGCGAAAAGAGAATCAGCCTTGCCCCGGCTGGTGAAAGCGACGAGGAAGAAGACGACGCAAGCGCATACATGAGCGCCCACGCAAACGATGACGATGGAGATACATACAATCCATTCGCAGCTTTGCTAAAAAAATAAATTTAGATTGCCACACGGATTCAACTTTCCTACGGAAAGTCAAAAAACATTACTGAAATTGCGTAGCAATTTCGAATCTGTGTGGCAATATAAAACTCTTACGCCTTGAAATCATCCACTCCGGCCAAGTCCAATGTGCTGAACAAGTCATCAATCGTCTCACGGCGGCGGATTTCTTTTACAGAGCCGTCTTCGCGCAAAAGAAGCTCGCCACAACGCAATTTTCCGTTGTAGTTGAAGCCCATTGCCCGGCCGTGTGCGCCCGCGTCGTGGATAATCACTAAATCTCCCATGTCGATTTTTGGAAGTTCGCGCTGAACGGCGAATTTATCGCAGTTTTCGCAGAGAGAGCCGACTACATCGTAAACGTGGTCGCGCGGAGCGTTTTCTTTGCCTGAGACCGTGACCTCGTGATATGAGCCGTACATTCCAGGTCGCATCAAGTCTGCCATGCAGCTGTCAAGACCGATATACTCGCGGTAAATGTGCTTTTCGTGGATTGCTTTGGCTACAAGCCAGCCGTATGGGCCTGTAATCGGGCGACCACATTCCCAGTAAATTTCGAGCGGGTCGAGACCTGCTGGAACTATAACGCGGTCGTATTCCGCGCGGATTCCTTTGGCAACCTCATCATAATCAACGGCCTTCTGCTCCGGCTTGTACGGGATTCCCAAACCACCGCCCAAGTCAACGAATTCAATCCGGACACCGAGCTTTTCTTTGACCTCTGCCGCAAGCTCAAACACGAGCTTTGCTGTGTCAACGAAGAAATTCGGGTTCAGTTCGTTTGAAGCAACCATTGTGTGAAGACCGAAGTGCTGAACACCCTCTTCCTTGCAGATTTTGTATGCTTCGAACATCTGATCGCGTGTGAGACCGTATTTTGCTTCTTCCGGCTTTCCGATGATTGAGTTGCAGCCGTGTTTGGCCGGGCCCGGATTGTATCGGAAGCAGATTGTGTCAGGAAGCTTTCCGCCCAATGCGTTTTTTAAGAAAGAAATATGAGTGATGTCGTCGAGGTTGATGATGTTTCCGTTTGCGAAAGCGTATTTGTATTCGTTGGCAGGAGTTTCGTTCGATGTGAACATGACGTGCTTGCCTTTGATTCCGCTCATTGAAGAAAGCATGAGCTCCGGCAGGCTTGAACAGTCCGCACCACAGCCCTCACTTGCCAAAACCTTCAATATATATGGGTTTGGGCAGGCTTTTACGGCATAATACTCGCGGAATACCGGGAAAATAGAAAAAGCCTTGGTGAAGCGGCGCATGTTCTCGCGGATTGCCTTTTCGTCGTACAAATAGAACGGAGTCGGAAATTGTTCCGTCAGTTTTACCAAATCATCGTGGTTTAATGGAAAAGTCTTCATAAAAAATCCTCTTGGGCGTTCCCCTAGCCTTCGCAGCACAAGTGCTCGAGGCTAGGGTCGGGTGTTCCGCACTTCCGCTTTCGCTTCATTGCTTCACTTCGTTACGCAACTCTGGTGCTCCACCCCCTAACGCTGGGCTATTATACATTTTTCTTGAGTTTTTGGAAATATACCGGATAATGACGAGTCAAAAACCTCTTTGCACTTCAATTTATTTTAATTCTTCTTGTTTTTTTTAAATATAGGATTATAATTATATTTAGATTGTTTTAACAATCTTTTCGTCATGACAAAGAAATTTTATATAAACACTAACATCGAGCGAATTTTCTCTTTTGCAATATCGCTGCTTATCATTCTTGTCCTTAACATAATCCTTGCAAACACGCTTCTCAAAAAAATTCAGGAAAATGTACGGGCTACGATTATTGACAATTGCGATGATCAAATCGAAGATTATGCTCTGGCCGTCAATTCAAAATTAAAGCAGCTCGAATCCCGACTTGATATTTTTTATGCCAAAATCGCTTACAGGGATTATTCCACAAATGAAATCCGCAAATTTCTTCAGAATGAACGCGATAAAATCAATCCGCCGTTTGACAATATCGCCTATGCAGACAAAAATGGCAACAGCTGGAACGTCTTCGACGAAGAATACGACGTTTCTGACCGCAAATATTATCAAAAGATAATTTCAGGTGAAACAAAGTTTTATGTAAGCAATATCCTTGAATCAAGAAGCAACGGCAAATCATGCACAATATTCGCAAGGTCAGTTTACAACAATAAAACCGAGATTGTCGGAGTCCTTTTTGCGACATGTCCATTAAACGAACTGTCAAGTTATTTTGATGAAATCAAGCGAAGCGAAAGCACGAGATTCATAATCAGGGATGAAAACAAGCGGATTATTTCTCACTACAATAAAAAATGGATAGGCTGGGTTTATTCTCCTTATAAATACTCCGATACAGTTCTGCGCACCTCAAACGGGGAATTTCATGTAAAAGACTCAATCACAACAGATGGTGAGCCGGCTTATATCTTTTACAAAGAAATCGACAGCGCACCATGGACAATCGGCTACACTGTTCCCAAAACTGAATTCACAAATGTCATAAAGCGGCAGAAAGCTTATCACAATTTTATCATCGAAATCATCGTCGTCACGCTTTCACTTATTCTCATGCTAGAAATCTGGATCCACAGAATTTTAGAACGGCACCAGATTATTTCGACACACATTGATGCAATCACGCACCTTTGGGTACGAAGCTATTTCGAAAAAGAAGCAAACAAACTCTTAAAACGCTACTCAAACGCAAAATTTCTTCTTATAGAAAGCGACATCCGCGGTTTTAAATTCATAAATCAGAACTACGGCGAGAACCAGGCAAACAAGATGCTTCTTCAGTTCTCAAAATTGCTTTACGAAAATACAAATCACTATGACGGAATTTTATGCCGTGGCTACGCGGATCATTTTTTCATCCTCATCAAGATTACTTCCGTGCACAAAGCCATGCATTATTTCAAAAAGGATTTGAAGATAATTACAGAAAAGTCTAAACAGGCCAGCATTCCTTTCATTCCAAAATTCGGTCTTTCGTTCTATCTTCCAAACATAAAAGATGAAATTCAGGGCATTCAGCTTTTGATTACACGGGCAAGCTTTGCAAAAAGCACAATCAAGGAAAACGCCCTCCAGCAATTTGCAATTTACGATGACAGGCTGCTACAAAAGTCAAAGAATGAAAATTTCATCGAAACCCACATGGAAGCGGCCCTCGCGAACAACGAATTTTTCGTCATGTACCAGCCAAAGGTTGACCTTCAGAGCGAAAAAGTCGTCGGAGCAGAAGCCCTTGTCCGCTGGCAGAGTCCTGTTTTGGGTTACATGCCGCCGAATTCCTTCGTGCCGCTGTTTGAGCGCAACAACTTCATCGTAAAGCTTGACTTTTATGTTTATGAGCAGGTTTTCAAATTCATCCGCAAGTGCATGGATAACAAGGAACCGACTGTCCCAATTTCAGTAAATGTCAGCCGCAACCACGACAAGCCGGATAAATTCGTACATTCATTTATCGCCCTGCTCAAAAAATACGACATTTCTCCTACCCTCATCGAAGTCGAGCTTTTGGAGCGGGCCACACTGGACAAAAACCTTCTCCGCGACATCACGATTATGCTTCAAAAAGAAGGACTTAGGGTCGCCATGGACGATTTTGGTTCCGGAGAATCTTCGCTCAACATGCTCTCGACAATTCCGGTCAACATCCTCAAATTCGACCGTTCCTTCCTCTTTGCAAACGACTCAGAAAACGGCCGTCTGGACGCGACATCAGAGAGTTTTATCGAAACTCTGGTCGGTCTGGGCAAAAACCTCAAAAAAGAGACGATTTTCGAAGGCGTCGAAACAGAGGAACAGCGTGACTTCCTTAAGAAAATCAAGTGCGATCAGGTTCAGGGCTATTTCTACTCAAAGCCACTCAGAGAAGATGACTTCATGGAGTTCTTGAAAAAGCATCGTTAAAAGACTAAAATTAATGCTATGAAACCAACATTACTTGTACTTGCGGCTGGAATGGGTAGCCGCTATGGCGGAGTTAAACAGATTGACTCCGTAGGAAAGAACGGTGAGTGTCTTTTGGACTTCGCCGCTTATGATGCAAAAAAATGCGGATTCGGTAAAATCGTTTACATCATCCGAAAGGACATCGAAAAGGACTTCCGCGAGCGGCTTTTTGACCGCGTTGCACGCAACTTTAACGCAGAATATGTTTTCCAGACTCCGACAGCACTTCTCAACGAAGAAGAGCAGCAGACAGCAGCTAAGGCTGAGCGCAAAAAGCCTTGGGGTACAATCCATGCAGTCCTCTGTGCAAAAGAAGCAATTCACGAGCCTTTTGCCGTAATCAACGCAGATGACTATTACGGTCGCGCTGCCTTTGAGACTCTTGGAAATTACCTTTCTTCAATCGACAATGACTGCACTGAGCATGCCATGGTAGGCTACATCCTGGGCAACACAATGAGCCGAAACGGTTCTGTAAGCCGCGGTGTCGCTTCTACAGAGGGCGGCTACCTCAAGTCAATCGTTGAGAACACAAAAATCTATTACACCGGCGAGCACTTCGAAGGTAACGAAATCATTTCCGAGCTTGACGGCAAAAACATCTCAATGACTGGCAAAGAAACAGTAAGCATGAACCTCTTCGGATTCTCGCCAAAGGCATTCGAGCGTTTTGAAAAATACTGGGACAACTTTAAGGCAACAAAGCTGTCTGATCCAAAGGCAGAAGCCCTTCTCCCTGTTGCGGCAAGCGACATCATCAAAAACGGCGAAGGAAGAATCAAAGTCTTCACAAGCGATGAAAGCTGGTTTGGCATGACCTATCCAGAGGACAAACAGGTAGTAAAAGACGAAATCGCAAAGAAAATCGCAAGCGGCTACTACCCGGAAAAATTGTGGGATAAATAATGATTAAATTAAATCCTATCCGTTCGGATAAAGTATGGGGCTATGAGGACTGGATTGCTTCTACTCATGCAGACGGATGCCAGAGCGAATTCAAACAACTTGCAGGAGACTATCCTCTTCTCGTCAAAGTTATACAAGCAAATGACACGCTTTCGGTGCAGGTACATCCTGATGATGAAGATGCCAAGCGGCTTGAAGGCGAGAATGAGCGGGGCAAAACCGAATGCTGGTACGTGCTCAGCGCAGAGCCTGGAGCAAGCTTAGTCTACGGGCTCAAAGGAAATCCCGGCAAGGAAGAACTTCGCGAATCAATCAAGGCAAATTCTCTTGAAAGCCATCTTGACCGTGTTGAAGTCAAAAAAGGCGACTTTATTTTCATTCCGTCGGGAACGGTGCACGCAATCGGCGGTGGATTGAGATTGCTCGAAGTCCAGCAGAGCTGCAATATCACTTACAGGCTTTATGACTGGGGCAGGCCGCGCGAAGTCCACATCGAAAAAGGCGTTGAAGTCATCAAAAATGAAAAAAAGCAAAAAATTTCCCCGCTCGGCGAAGAATTTGAATGCAAGTATTTTGCGCTCAAAAAAGAGCCGTTAAAAGGTGGATATTCGTTTTTGGTCTCCCCTTCTTCAAAACTGGTGGAACTTGTGTTTATCTCTGGCGGAGAAGGCACAATACGTGCAACAGCAAAAGACGGCTCAAAAACAGAACATTCTTTCAAAGCCGAAGAAATCTTTGCCGTGCTTCCGGGCGAAAAAATCACGCTTGAAGGAAAAGGCGAAGTAATTCGAATACAGTCAAAATAATAGCTAAGGTGTTTTTCTTAAATTTTTCTTTAAATAATCAAAAAACTGTTTTATAATAGTTTCATGTATTGGAAAAATTTTGAAAAACACTTTTTTTTCACAGAATCATTTAGCAAACTCTTGTTCGCCCATACAATTCTTCGGGCTATATGGATGAAGTTTGCCCCGAAAAATTTAATAAAAAGTTCTATATCACAATATCTCGCAAAAATTGCCCATGTTGGCTTCAGTGGTCTTTATTCTCACCGAAGACAGCATGGGATTTTTTATACTAAACAGCAGTTTTATGTCGTACATCACATTCAGGAGGTATTTTCCATGAAAAAACAGGCAATTACCGCAGTTGCAACGCTTATTTTCATTGCGATTGCGACTATTTCTTGCAGCAGCCAGATTTCCGATTCAAAAGGGGATGAAAAAGAACTTTCCGTGTCGAATGTCCTGTTCAATTCTGTTTCACGCTCGCTCACGGCGGACATCACGGCAGAAGATGGAGCAGAAGTCACTCTGGAATGCAACGGAAAAACAGAAAAAGCTATAGTGGCAGATAAAAAAATTGAAGTCGTGCTTGTTGAGCCTTTTCACGACGGAATAAAGGGCGGTTCCACATATGACGTGAACATTTCTTCGGAAGGCTACAATGGAACGCAAACTGAAATTGCATATTGGCCCAAAGAAGAGCTTAGACTTTCTTGCACAGACGAACAGAACGTTTTTATTGGCGGAGCAAAAAATTTTATACAGCCGGAATTTATGCTCAAAAATTACGATGAAAGCAAGGTCACGACAAAAATATGGTTCAAAATCTTACTGACCAAAGGATATGAAACAAAAGAGACAAGAACAGAAATAACAAGTACAGACACCTCAACATGGAATTTCTCTGACATGATGGACTTTCTTTCTGACAGCAATAACATCGGAAAAACAATCGAAGTTCATTTTCAGATAACACCGAACGCTCCAAAGGACGCGGAAAATCTGGCAAGTTCTGGATATGTGGTACTAAACTGCAAAAAAGATGTACTTGCAAACTGCGCAAACATCGTAAACAATTATGGAAAATTTGAGGTGAGACTTTTCGCAGAAGAGCCAAGTACCCTGACAACTGATATTGAAACTGCGGGCGGAATTGTCGACTACCAGTGGCAAATTTCTGACAACACTGAGTATACTGATGAACCTAATTTCACTGATATTCCTGGAGCATACGGAAAATCATTCTCGCTCACAAAAGAAAATGAGGCTACAGTTCTCGGAAAAACATTGCGCGTAAAAATAAGCCAGACTTTTGAAGGAAATACGCATGAAATCATTTCTGAGACATACCCTGTTTTTCACTGCGTAAAAACAGCAGAACTTTACTATGACGACATCCTTTCCAAAGGTCAAAAATTCGACACGACCAAAATCAAAGGAACTCTGACCGATGAGCTTGGGAACACATACAGCGCAAGCGATTTTGACTGGGCAGAAATCTCTGAATTGAGCGAAAAAAATGAGTACACGGCCGGGGAAGCAAAAGATTTTCTGTTAACCTCCTCTAAAAATAATTTTTATGATTCAGTGCAGTCAGTTTTTGCAAATGTACAATTCACACTCACAGAAGCAGAGCTCCCACAACTTTCGACAGAGACAAGCTCAATCGAAATCGGAAAAGTTGAATTCACGACAATCAACAAAAATCTTGAAATCTCATTCAACGGAGGGGCTACTTACAGAGATTTCCCAGAAAATGAGTTTGCTGCAAAAACAGGCGAAAAACTTTACATAAGAAAAAGAGCAAACGGAACACCAGGATGTGCGGGCTACGTGAGGGAAAGCAAGCCGCTTGTAATTACCGTTGCAGAAGAAAACATCGGCAAGAAAGCAAAAGGAAACAGCGTAATCCAGGAACTTGAAGCGATCGGTCTCACACTCAAAAAAACTAACAAAGACGGAATTACAACTATCACACCGGTTCTTAGCTTTACGGAAGATATTTATGAATATGAATACACATGGCTCATCGATAACAACGCAGCCCTTTCTTGGAACGGAGTCACAACGAACGATAATAATGAGCTCATAATCGACACTTCAAAGTTCGGAAAAGATGCATACCAGATTTTCTGCAAAGTTCGGATCTATATTCAAGGAACCCAGGACCACATCGATATTATAAGCGCTTCTGCCCAGACAAGTCTTGTGGTGCAATAAGGAACTGCACATACGCGTGAGCGACAACGCCGCTAACGCGGAGTTTTTAAGGAGGACAACATGAAAATTAAACGATTTTTTGAAATAACAACATTTTTTGTGGCACTTTCAGTTTTTGCCGGATGTTCAAACATAATTGAGCGAGAAGAAGAAAACGTTCCCGAAAAACCAGCTTCAAACCAAACGGGAGAACGTGTTACGCTCAAAGTTGGCATTGACAAGGAAGCTGTTCGCACTGCCCTACCACAAGTAGAGCTTGAAGAAATCTCATATATCAATCTTTCTTATAATGCAGCTGGAAGCACGGGCAAAGATTCTAGTGAAGTCACGCTTGTCGGCTCCTGGGAAAGTGTCTCTGAAATGGAAAAGGCAGAGCTTCCATTTATGGCAGGGAAATACACTTTTACCCTTGTTGCTGTAAGCGACAACATGATTTTCAGGGAAGAAAAAACATACACTATCAAAGTCGGGCCAAATAATCTGAAATTTACACCGAAGCTCGAAGTTTTTGACAACTCAGAACCTTACGGAAGGGGAAATTTAAGCGTATCAGTTCTCTTTAATGACGAAGGAATTGGTCTCGTTACAGGCGGCTTGTATTCTCTTGAAGGAGTCTCAATTCCTGGCTATGCAGATCAAAAACTTACTATAGAAGAAGGAGGAAAATCCGTCTACACTAAAAATAACGTGTCCAGCGGGAACTATCTCTTAATCTTCAAATTTTATGCGGACACCGAAAAAAAACTGCTCCGTGGCACTTACCGCGAATACTGCTCAATCGTAAACAGAAAGACGAGCACAAGCGAATGTGTCGTTGATACGATGGGTAGTCTTTTCACGATTCATTACAACTTGAACGGAGGTGCATTTGCAAACGGTCTTACGACAGCTGGCAACTACACGCGGCAATCTGCAACAATCATTCTTCCGCAAAACAGCGAGACGGCGACAATCATCTCAAAGGCAAACTGTACATTCGGAGGCTGGTATGACAACGCCGAATTTAGTGGAAATGCTGTGACAGAACTTCCAGACGGAAGCACAGGAAACAAAATATTCTATGCCCGCTGGTTCGAAAACACAAAAATTATTTTTGACACAAACGCAACGGATGCAAAAATCAGTAAAACAGAACAATCCGTTATGAAAGGAGTGGAAACCAATCTTCTTTCGGCATCTTCACTTGGACTAAGCAACAACAAAGGGCGATTTTTGGGCTGGGCAAGAGACTCAAAAGCAACCAAAGCCGAATATTCTGATGGCGGAGCAATCTGCGTAACAGAAAACAACATCACTCTCTATGCCATCTGGAGCGTCGCAAAAATCAATCCACATAGCGAATCAGATACCACCGATACTGATGGCGACGGACTCAGCGACTGGGATGAAATTAACAAATACTTCACAGACCCTGCAAATTCAGACACAGACGGCGACGGTTGGAGTGACAGTCTTGAAGTGAACGGCCTTTACAACGCTGACTACAATTCATTCAATCCGCTCATAGCAGACACTCCACAGCTGGAAATCAAGATGACCAGAAAGCCTGGCATCGCCTACAAATATACGATTTCGAACACTGACAGCGTAACCGAAAGCCAGACCATAAACGACGGAGTAACCGGAAGCGAATCATCAACAAACTCAAATACAAAGACTCACAATGAAACGCACGCGTGGAGCACGGAACTCGGCATCAGCATCTCACACGAATGGGGAAAAGGGGGCGCAGGCATACACTACAAAAATGTGACAACCGGAAGCTTTAAGACAGCATACAGCGGAAATGTCGCAAACGGTGACAGCTACACCTATTCAAAATCAGCAAGCGAGGGCTGGTCAAAAAGCTGGAGCAACGGAAAATCTACATCAAGTTCCAAAAACAAGAGCGTAAGCGGCGGAGTAGTCACCATTCCCGTAAAATTCAAGAACCCAAGCAATATTGCATACACGGTGAACAATGTCATCGTAGCATTGTACCGCATACCGAACAACAATGCCGCTTCACGCATTTTCGTAAAGAACCTCACCCTTTCGAGCGAAAAAGCGTTTACAATTGAGCCTCGAAGTGAAAGCGGAGAATTTGAGCTTATTGCCGATTTGGGGATTGCACAGACAGAGGAACTTTTAAAATGGTCAACAGGATTTGAAATTGAAGTTTCAGGCTACAAAATCACCTTGCAGAAAGATGGCAAGAATGCAAATGATTTCACGGAGGCGCTTACCGAAGTCAAAGCGAAAACGGCTGCCATTTACATTGACTGGGGTGCCACAAGCGGACGAGCGGCAAGAACTTTCAACGCATCAGTAAAAAATCAGTACAACACCGGGGCGATGAGCATAGACGAACTCTACACAAAGCCGAGCCTGGATTACATTTTCCATACCATACTTCACTATGAAAAAGGAAAGGACTACACTCTGAACGAAAACGGTTGTCTTGACAAATTCTTTGGCATACAGAACCAAATAGCAAACGGCTCTTACACAGACGGCTCATGGTTTATTCTGCACAAATACACGGAGAACGGTCAGCGATATCAAGCTATGTACGCCCCGTACACGCAAAGCATTGATGAAGGCTGGTCTTTCGAAGACATAAAAGTGAGCGCCGGGGATGAAATTTCTATCTTCTACAGCGTGGACAAAGACGGCGACGGGGTTCCTTTGCGCGAAGAACAAATCTACGGAACCAGCGACGACAAAACTGACGATGACGGTGACGGACTGAGCGACTATGAGGAAATCTACGGCTGGTACAAGAGCGGAATCGGGCTTAATTCTAAGTATTCTGAGAACTTCAAAGTGCACACGAGCCCTATTTTGCCCGACACGGACGGCGATGGACTTTTGGACTTCTCAACGACCACCGGCGAACGCGATGAAGACCCGCTCGTTCCAAAACAAAAAAACGACACAAGTCTGGGAACATGCAAGTTCTCAAAAATCAATGCGAACGAAGGCTTCACAACTTTCTCATTCGATTCAAACGGGAATTATACTATCGAAGGTTGCAATGAATATGTCTGGCTCGACATTCAGCCAAAACTCGCATTCTCCACAATCAAATACAGCCTTAATTCTGGCGGTCCTTACCAGGATTTCGACAAAACGACCACAATTCCCATGAAGACAGAAGAGAAGTCAGTTCCACTGGATGTGGGAACGAACCGTATCTATATACTTTGCACAGCCCCTGATGAAGTTACGACAAAAGAATACACGATTACGTTAAAATCAGTTTTCCGTACGATGAAAAATTTTGCCGTAACAATTCCTCAGTTTGCAGAGGACGACCTGACATTCACATGGAATTCCTACGCAGATGAACGAGCGAAGTCAGCGGACGGTGGTTACATTCTGTGTGGCATAAAAGACTCTGTCAAATCGAAAAATCTCACGCTGGCAAACATAGCGCAGTCAGAAAAATCCATAAAAGACATAAAAGATAAGGAAGAATTTTTCCTGGCTCTTGATGCTGACACTCTTTCGAGCGGACGTTATAAACTTTCAGGCTTAAAACAAAGCACAAAATACACATTCTTCTTGTTCGCATATGCACACAGTGGCAAATCTGAATCATTCACGTCCACCGTTCTTGCCACAAAAGAGTTGACGACGGCAAAATCAAAAACAGGTACTCTCACTTTCTACGCGCAATATATGGAAAATGTTAAGAGCCGTGACGGTGGTTATAGTCCTCAGTATTATGTGAAAGCCGATTCTGGAGATGACCAGCTAAAAGTCGGTGATATTTCTATGTCTGGAAATTCTGACACACCTACATTCAGAATTGGAAAGGATGACTTTTATTGTTTCGGCAAAACTGAAATGCACCGAGACACACGGCCAGAATTATACGGAGCTTGCATGAAGAAATTTACAGGAACTTACGACCGCACCAAAAATTATAGCTTCAAAATGAATTTTCATTTCTACGAGTACGACCACTCTTCGTCAGATGATGACCTTGGTACTGTTACTGTATCATATGAGTACGACAAGAACTCCGACAAATGGAGAGTATATTGGGCAAATCACAATGTTGGAAATCACGACCATTATATTTCATGGAATGAAACGCCTTTTGAATCTACCATTGAGAGAAATGATACGGATGACGGTCATGTAAGAATGTACTTCGCTCTCCGCTGGTGGGATGAATAAATCTAAGGCACAATTAAAGCTTTAGGCATGAAACTCACCTGAACCAGGCTTTCATCGTGTCCGTGATTTTGACCAGCTCTTCTTCCGTTATGATGTAAGGAACCATTCCGTAAATGTAGCGGACGAAGGGCCGGGCAAAAACTCCGCGCCCATAGGCGAATTCCGTAAAGCCTTTGATTGTCTGGCTTTCCTTTACTTCAATGCAGAAACAGCCACCCATCACGCGGATTTCTTTTATGCGCTCATCTTCAAAGCCCAGGAGTTCCCTTTTTGCAATTTCTTCTATTTTTTTGATTTTCTGGATGTAATTTTCCCGCTCAAAGATTTCGATTGATTTTAATGCAAGGGAACAGGCTATCGGGTTCCCCATGAAGGTCGGGCCGTGCATGAAAGCAAGACTCTGCTCGTCTCCGTAAAATCCGTCAAAAATCTTTTTGTTTGTCGCAGTGAGGGCGTGGCCGATGTAGCCGCCTGTGAGGGCTTTTCCAAGAACAAGGATGTCCGGCAAAACCAAATCCGAGACGAAGCGGTTTCCTGTGCGTCCAAAACCTGTGGCAACTTCGTCAAAAATCAGCACAACATCGTATTTGTCGCACAGTTCGCGGGCTTTTTTCAAAAATGAAATGTCGTACATGCGGAATCCGCCCGCTCCCTGTAAAAGCGGCTCCACGATAAAGCAGATTGCGTCTTCGCCGAAAGCAAAAAAAGTCTTTTCAAGGTCTTCGATGTTGGTCGGAATGTGAATCACATCGGGATTTTTTGGAAAGGCCGCGTGATAGTCTTCGTCATCGCCCACGGCCATGGTCATGAATGTGTCTCCGTGATAGGCATTTTTGAGAGAGAAGATTTTCTTTCGCTTAGAGCCGCGGTTTTTGTTGAACTGAAATGCCATTTTGAGGGCAACTTCCACGCCCACGCTTCCTGAATCAGAAAAAAAGTAGTAGTTAAGGTCGCCGGGAAGATAAGATTCAAGTTTTTCAGAGAGTTTTTCCACGCTTTCGTGAGCGAGCCCGGCAAGCATACAGTGGGAAAACCTGTCAATCTGCTCTTTCATAGCCTCGTTCAGCTCAGGATTTTTGTAGCCGTGAATCATGCACCACCATGAGGAAATCGAGTCAATCAGTTTTTTGTCCTGAGTCTGTAAATAAACGCCCTGGGCATCAATGACTTTGTAAGGCGTTTTGAGGGTTTTCATCTGGGCGTAAGGATACCAAATCATAGTTTTCTCCAAAGTTCTGAAATTATTTTTGCGCAGTCTCTGATTTCTTTTTCTGAATGTGCAGCCGTGACTGTAAGGCGGATTCTTGAAGTTCCCTCCGGCACCGAAGGCGGTCTGATTGCAGAAAGAAGGATTCCGTTTTTGAGGCACTCGCTGGAAAAAAGCAGGGCTTTTTCTGTTTCTCCAAGAACAATCGGAATTATCGGCGTTGTGCCTTTGACAAGCGGAAGGCCCGCATCTTCAAGAAGATTTCGCATGAGCCTTGTGTTGAAGTTCAGTTTTTCGACCAGAGATTTTCCGTTCGTTTTCAAAAGATTTAAGGCTTCGTTTGCGGATGCTGCCACCGATGGAGGAAGTGCCGTTGAAAAGATAAAGGGACGGGATTTATTTCTAAGATAGTCGCAGATTAGTTTTGAAGAAGCCGCATAGCCTCCCTCTGCCGCCAGAGCCTTGCTCAAAGTTCCAATCTGAATGTCAATTCCGCACGATTTTCCGTCAAGTCCGTAATATTCGGCAGTTCCGTGACCTTTTTCGCCGATTACTCCAAGCGCATGGGCATCGTCAATAATCAGGCAGAAATTGTATTTTGCTTTTAATTCAAGAAGGGCCGGAAGGTTCACAATATCACCGTCCATGCTGAAAACCCCGTCAGAGACGACAAAAATCTGAAAGCTATCCGGGATTCCTAGCCCCGCCAGAAGTCTTTCAAGGTCATTCATGTCGTTGTGCCTGTAGACCAGAACTTTTGCCCCGCTGATTCTGCATCCGTCGATAATCGAAGCATGGTTCAGCTGGTCAGAAAAAATCACGCTTTTTTTGTCGGCAAGGGCATATAAAACGCCCAGATTTGTCATGTAACCGGTGTTAAAAACAAGGGCATCTTCGCATCCTTTAAAATCCGCAAGATTTTTCTCAAGAAGTGAAAGCTCAAATGAAGAGCCGCTTGTAAGACGCGAGCCGGTGGAGCTACTTCCAAAGGCAAGGGCAGACTTTCCCGCTTCAATCACGCTTTTTTCGTGGGTAAGGCCAAGATAGTTGTTTGAAGAAAAAACGGTGTATTCTTTATTGTTTTCGTCCACAGCCTTTGTCGCCGAAAGCATGCGAAAGTCTTTCACCTTGCGGAGATTTTTGTTTTCTTCTATTAAATCGAGCGCATTTTTGATTTCAGAGATTTTCATTTGTAAAGCCCACTTAAAGTTTCAAAGTCGATGTCGAGATTTTGCTCCCCAGCCTTCACGCAAGCCAAAGTTTTTAGCCCGGTGAGCCTTTCGCACATGAAGATGTTGTCTTCTTCCATTATGTTTCCGGGATGGAAGTGATTGAAAATCATTCCTTTGATTCCGAGATTTTTTGATTCCATGTAGCGGACTGTGAGGACAAGGGAATTTATCGTTCCAAGCCCCGCATCCGCAACGATTATGGAGTTCAGATTGAGGGAAGAAATTATGTCTTCAAGAAAAATTGTTTTTCGGCTGCCACTTTTATCAAAATCAATCGGGCACAAGATTCCGCCGCTTCCTTCAACCGTAAGAAAATCAAACTGATTCTGCAAAGAAAGAAAATTCTTTTTTACGACATCAAGATTCACGGGATTTCCTTCGATTCTGGATGCCAGGTGAGGAGAATAAGCATTTTCGTAGACAAAGGGGCACATTGATTCAAGCCCCTGGCCGATTTTTGCCTTTTCTTTTACGAATTTTGCGTCGCCCGGAATCAAAGATCCGTCGCTTTCACGTTCGTTTCCGCTCATGGCTGCCTTGAAGTAGCCGGATTTTGCTTTTTCGGAAAGTTTTTTTACAATCAGGGCTGAGACAAAGGTTTTTCCAATATCAGTTCCTGTTCCTGTGATGAATAAATTCTTGCTCATACTTCCACCAGCACAACTTGATTTTGTAAATAGTCAATGTAAGAATCCAAATCAATCGGAAGGCGCACAAAAAAGACACGGCCGCCGACATAATCTCCCAAATCCTTCATGACAGAAATTCTTGTGTAGCCGAATTTTGGAGAAGCGACATAGCCTGTAACATAATTCGGATCGTCTGACCAGCAAAGCTCTGCAACAGCACCTTTTGCGTTCACCACTTTTGAAGCCAAAACAAGAGCTTCACGCGCATGTTCGCCTGCCATATTCAGCTCGGAAAGTTTTTTTTCGTATTCGTCTTTGTCGGCAACATCCATGTTTGAGCAGCGCACACCCCTCATTCCAAAGCTGTCGAGCCGTTCGCCAGAATCTGCATCAAGGACAATTGCTCCCCGCATGGAGTCGGAAAGGCTTTCAAGGGCCTCAAAGGCATTTTTTACGGCGGTTTCTGAGACACCGATTCTTAAAAGCTCGGACTTTGCAAAAGACCTTCCTTCTGATTTTGATGAAGTTTTTTTTGAAGTGATTTTTAAAAGCGGAACTCTGACAGCCTCGTTTTCGTTTACTTCCTGAACTTTTATGTTGATGAAATCTGCCTTTCCCCGCTCGTGATTCCTTGCCCTCTCCAAAAGAGATGAAACTGTTTTTTCTACATCACAAGATTTTACAATCCGCTCGGCTCCTGAAATATGCTTTCCGCCGACACCGTTTTTTCCGCCCAGACTTGAGCGCATTTTTATGCTGAACACAGTTGCCCCTAAGATTTTTTTAAATTATAGGAAGATGAAAGGGAATTGTCAACTTATAAACTATATTTTTGGTTTACATTTATAATTCATACGATTCTAATTTGTTGACTAACTATGCTTCATGCGATTTTTCATATTCCATATTTGAACTAACAATATTTGAATTAACAATTGTCTAAATCACAGTTTTTTATTAAAATATTCTCACTTTTACCTAAGAAAACGAGGTTCAAAAATGGTTAAATTGCGCGGTGCATTTACAGCTATGATCACACCGATGAACCAAGATGGTTCGGTGGATTACGAAGGTTTCAGAAAGAATGTTATCTTCCAGCTTGAGCAGGGCATTGACGGTCTTGTTCCGCTCGGAACTACAGCTGAAACTCCCACATTGGACGAGACTCCAGGCTCAGAAGAAGACAAACTCATTGAGATTGTCATGGAAGAAGTCAAATCATTCGAGAAAAAATCTGGCAAAAAAATTCCAGTCGTTCTCGGAGCGGGAAGCAACAACACTAAAGATGCAGTCAAATACTGCGAGCGCGCAAAAAAAGCTGGGGCAGACGCAGCACTGGTCGTCACTCCATACTACAACAAACCATCAAAAGAAGGCATTTTCCGCCACTTTGAGGCAGTTTCAAAGGTAGGAATTCCTATCGTTGTTTATAATATTCAGGGCCGAACAGGCACTAACATCACGACCGACACTTTGGCTCGAATTGCCGAATTGCCGAACATCGTTGGTGTCAAGGAAGCAAGCGGCAACATCAATCAGATGATGGACGTTATCGCACAGATTAAGTCAAAGAAGCCTGATTTCGCCGTTTTGAGCGGTGACGACGGCCTCACTTTGCCGTTGATTGCAATGGGCGGAGACGGAATCATTTCCGTTGTTTCAAATCTCGCTCCTGCAATTGTGGCAGAGCTTGCAAACAAAGCTTTGGACGGAGACATCGCGGCAGCTCGCAAGATTCACTACCGCCTGGCACCGTTCTTCAAGGCAGCTTTCGTTGACGGTAACCCGACTTCAATCAAATACGCAATGAACGTCAAGGGAATGGCAGCAGGTCCTTGCCGTCTGCCTTTGGTTGACGTAACAGACGATGCAAAGAAAGTAATCGAAAAAGCACTCAAAGAGTGTGATTTGTAATCCATGTAAAAAAGCAGGAGAAATTATTATGGCAGACAAGATTAATGTTGGTGTTTTGGGCGCAACTGGTATGGTTGGCCAGCGCTATATTAAGCTTTTGGAAGATCATCCGTGGTTCAAGGTAACTTATGTTGCAGCTAGCCCTCGCTCAGCAGGAAAGGCTTACAAAGAGGCTGTCGCTAACCGCTGGCTCATCGGCGCAAACATTCCTTGCGACGTAAAAGATTTGATCGTTCAGGACGCAAACGATCCGAAAGCCGCTCTCGGCAAGTGCCGTTTCGTTTTCTCAGCTCTCGAAATGGGAAAGGACGAAATCAAAGCTTTGGAAGCAGCTTATGCAGCAGAAGGAATCCCGGTCGTTTCTAACGCAAGCGCAAACCGCTGGACAGAAGACGTTCCAATGCTCATCCCTGAAATCAACTACTCACATCTCGATGTAATCGCTGAGCAGAAAAAACATCATGGCTGGGACAAGGGCTTCGTTGCAGTAAAACCAAACTGCTCTTTGCAGACATACATGATGCCTCTCTACGCTTTGCAGCAGGCAGGCTATCCTGTTAAGCGCATGATCGTTACAACTTTGCAGGCAGTTTCTGGCGCTGGTTACCCGGGCGTTCCATCATTCGACATGATTGACAACATCGTTCCATATATCGGCGGTGAGGAAGAAAAGACTGAAAAAGAATGTCTCAAGATTTTGGGAAGCGTTAAAGACGGAAAGATTGAGAATGCGGCAGGTCCGATTGTTTCTTCAACATGTACACGCGTTCCTGTAATCGACGGACACACAGCAAGCGTAAACCTTGAGTTCGACTTGCCGGAAGACAAAAAGCCAAGCCTTGAGGAAGTCCTCAAAGTATGGGAAAACTTCAAGTCTCTTCCACAGGAGCTCAAATTGCCAAGTGCACCGGAGCATCCTATCGTTTACCGCGAAGAAGAGAACCGTCCGCAGCCAAACCGTGACCGTGACACAGAAAAAGGCATGGCATGTGTTCTCGGCCGACTCCGCAAGTGCAACGTATTCGACATCAAGTTCGTAGCCCTGAGCCACAACACAAAACGTGGTGCAGCATTGGGCGGCATCTTGAACGCAGAGCTCTTGAAAGCTAAGGGCTTCTTTGACTAAAAAAAAATGTCGGGCTAGAGCCCGACATTTTTTTACTTGTTGACAGCAACAATCGTTTCAAGAGCGACTTTCATCATGTTGGTGAAGGTCGTTTGTCTTTCTTCGGCTGTTGTGGCGCCTCCGAGCAGGATGTGGTCGCTTACAGTCATGATTGCCATGGCCCGCCTTTTGTATTCAGCGGCGAGAGTGAAAAGCTCTGCACTTTCCATTTCGATTCCAAGAACGCCGTATTCAGCCCACTTCTTCCAGTTTTCATTTTTATCGTAGAAAAAGTCACTTGAAGCCACAGAACCGACGCAGTAGCGGATTCCCATTTCTCCGGCAACCTTGTCAGCAGCCTTTACAAGCTCGAATGAAGCCGTTGGAGCAAAGTGCATGTTGCCAAAGCGCTGGTTGAGCAGGCAGGAATCAGAACATGCTGAATTGACGAGGATTGTGTCGCGGAGCTGAGTTTTTTCGCTGACAGCGCCACAAGTGCCAACGCGGATTGCAGTCTGTACATTGTAGAACTTAAAAAGCTCGGTTGCATAGATTGAAAGCGAAGGCTGTCCCATGCCTGTTCCCTGAACGCTTACAGGAACACCCTTGTAAGTGCCGGTAAAGCCGAACATGCCGCGTACTTCATTGTAGCACTTGGCATTCTCAAGAAAATTTTCTGCGATGAATTTTGCCCGCAAAGGGTCGCCCGGAAGCAAGACATTTGGAGCGATTGCGCCCTCTGGCGCGTTGATATGTGTACTCATGCTTTAATTATAGCATGCTTTCCTTAAAAAGCGAGTAAAAATCAACAGAAAATGGCGCCGAAAAGAGCCCCAGCCGCAACCAGAAAGACCGGATGAATCTTGGTCCTGAATAAAACCGAAAGACAGAGGCAATAGAAAATCGCGCTGACTCCGTAAATCTGAAGGTTTTCGTTCCAGGTCGAAGGAGAAGAAAGCAAAAATCCCTCGCGGACGACAAAAAGCGCAATTATAATGATTCTTGCGGCTGCAACGGCGATTACCCCGGAAACGGCAGGACGGAGGGTTGAAAAGGCAGCCTTTACGCCCTTCTTTTCTGCAAAGCTTCCGAAGAATTTTGCAATCAGAACGATACAAATCAGGGAAGGAAGGACTTCGCCCAGAGTTGAGAAAAATCCGCCCCAGACACCGTAGAGCTCAGTTCCGATGTAAGTGGCAATATTGATTCCAATCGGGCCCGGCGTACTTTCAGAAATCGCGACCATGTTGAAGAAAAAGGCGTCGTCAATCAGGTGGAACTGGTCTACAAGAACCTGCTGCATGACGGTGATTGCAACCTGACCGCCGCCGATTGTAATCAGGCCGACGTAAAAGAAAACTGCAATGAGGCAGAAAAGTCCGATTCCACTCTGGTCCTGAATCTGAGAAATCATAAAATCTATCATTTTCTAAACTCCCCGCGGCAGGCAGCTATAATCACGCCAAGGATTGCGCTTCCGAAAATTATATAAACAGTACTGACCTTGAAAATAAAAATCAGCACGAAGGAAAGGACGAGAAGAATAAATCCGAAGAGGTTTTTAACGGATTTTTTTGAGAAAGTGTAGACGGCGTTTGTAAGGATTGCCGCAACTGCGACGTTGATTCCAGTGAGGGCCTTTTTTACCCAGGTAATTTCACTGAAATTCGAAATGAATTTTGCAATCAGCGTGATGATGATGATCGAAGGAAAGACCATACCGAAAGTTGCGATGCAGCCGCCAAGAAGACCGGCCTTTTTATAGCCGACGAAAGTGGCGACATTGACCGCGATGATTCCCGGAGTGCTCTGCCCTATGGCAAAATAATCCAGAAGTTCATCGCCAGTCACCCAGCCGCGTTTTTCGCTAAGCTCCCGCTCTAGAATCGGAAGCATGGCAATTCCACCGCCAAAAGTACAGATTCCGACCTTAAAAAAGACCGAAAAAAGTTCCCATAAGATTTTCAGTTTTTTATCTTGCATAGAGTACGCTCAAGTTTTTAAGCCATTGGGCCGCTTTTTCAGCCTTAGCTCCCTCAATAAGACTTTTGTCTGCCCGCCAGGCCCAGTTTTTGCCGCTTGTGCTTGGAGTATTCATTCTGGCATTTGTTCCGATGCAGTAGACGTCCTGAAGAGGAATTACGGCTATGTCAGCAATGCTTGAAAGAGCAGATTTTACGAACATTTTTGTAAGTTTTTTGCTCCTTACTAGTTTTTTTGCACCTTCAACAGTATTTTTCTCGCCAGTAAGATAATCTGCAATCAAAACAAGGCTTTCGTCATCAAGAGACTCAAAGAGGCCCTGTGAAGTGTCATTGTCGTGAGTGCCTGTATAAGCCACGCAATTTGTCGCCTCATAATTGTGGGGCAGGAAGACGTTTTTGAGGCCGCCGGCCTTCCATTCATTCTTGTCGAAGGCAAACTGAAGAACTTTCATGCCTGGAAGTTTTGCCTCGTCACGAAGGGCACGGACTTCTTCAGTGATGATTCCCAAATCCTCGGCAATCAGCGGAAGCTCGCCCAGCTCTTTTTTAATAGCATCGAAAAGCTCGATTCCAGGGCCCTTCTCCCATTTTCCTGTCTCAGCTGTAAGGCTTCCGAACGGAACAGACCAGTATGACTCAAATCCACGGAAATGATCGATTCTGACATAGTCGACCAAAGAAAGCATTTTTTTAACGCGGGCAATCCACCATGCGTAACCGTCTTTTTTCATGGCCTTCCAGTCATAAAGAGGATTTCCCCAAAGCTGACCTGTGGCAGAGAAATAATCAGGCGGAACACCAGCCACGCCGGTAAATTTGCCGTCTTTTCCAATCTGGAATAATTTTTGGTTAGCCCAGACGTCGCTTGAATCTGCGGCAACAAAAATCGGAACATCGCCGACAATCTCAATCCCCTTTGAGCGGGCATATTCGTGAACGCAAGCCCACTGTTTTGCCGCAAAGAACTGAATTACTTCGGTCTGTAAAAAGTCCTCGGTATGCTCGTTAATCCATTTTTCGACGGCCTTTTCATCGTGCTTTGAAAGATTTTTCTCCCAGTAGACGTTCCAGGTTCCGTTTACGGCGCATTTTTCTTCTTCGGCCTGTTTTGCAGCCTTTGCATCGTAGAAAGACTTGATGCTCATGAAAGCCGCATAATCGCGCAGCCAGTACTGATTTTCACGGCAGAAGGTGAAGAATTCCATCTTTGTGTTTGGATCAAAATTATCAGAAGCAGAGACATCAGGATTTGTAATCAGCTCAAGGAAATATTTTGCAATTTCTTTGAGGGCATGGCTTTTCCACCAGACGACAGAGCCAAAATCAACGTCGCCCTTAGTCTTTATATAGGAAGGCTTTTTTGTCAGTTTTGGACTTGCCCAGCCACGAGCGACTAAATCTTCAAAATCAATAAGAAGAGGATTGAGGGCAAAAGTAGAAAATGACTGATAAGGGCTGTCACCGTAGCCTGTAGGGCCAAGCGGTAAAAGCTGCCAGATTTTCATTCCGGCCTTTTCCAAAAAATCAACAAAAGCAAAAGCCGACTTTCCGAAGGTGCCAATCCCGGCACTTCCCGGTAAACTAGTCGGATGCATTAAAATTCCAGCTTTTCTCATATAACTCTCCTTAATCCATAACACATTTTACAATAACTCTGTCCGGCCGGCTGCCTTGAGCTGCTCGACCACTTTCTTTACATCCTGAACTTTATTTTTGTCACAGACAAGAATGGCGTCAGGAGTTTCAATTACAACCACATTATCAAGACCAATTGTCGCTACGAGGCGGCCACTTGAATATGTGATGCAGTTTTTTGAGTCAACATTGATTTGATCTCCGATGCTGATGTTGCCATTTGAATCAGCTTCGTGCAGGACTCCCATCATGTCAAAACTTCCGACATCGTTCCAGCCGAATTCTCCGGGAACGACATAGACATCATCAGCCTTTTCCATGATACCGTAGTCAATTGAAATGCTGGTAATCTTAGGATAAAGCGCTTCAATCACTTTGAGTTCGTCGGCCGTATTCATGGCATTGCCGATTTTCTGAAGGTCAGCATAGATGTCAGGCAGGAAGCGCTCGAAATTTTTAAGGATTGTACTTGCCTTCCAGATGAACATTCCGCTGTTCCATGCGTATTCACCGCTGTCTACATATTTCTGGGCGGTTGCCTGGTCAGGCTTTTCCTTGAATTCGAGAACTTTAAGGACATTTTCGCCTGATTTCTGGAATTTGATGTAGCCGTAGCCGGTTGCGGCAAAAGTCGGCGTGATTCCAACAGTGACCAGGGCGTCCTTTTCTTCGGCAGCCTTTACTGCAATTCCCAAAATTCGGGTGAATTCTGCCTCATTTTTGATGTAAGCGTCACTCGGAGTGATTACCATGATTCCGTCGCCGTACTTTTTGATGATTTCCATTGCGGCATAACCGATACAGGCGGCTGTGTTTCGGGCACTTGGCTCCGAGAGGATATGATTTTTATGAATGCGGCCATTTGTAGCCTCAAGCATTTTTGCAACCTGAGTTTTATTTGTAACGATGAAAATATCGTCCTTGTCAGCGGTTTTTGAAAGGCGGTCAATGGCTTCGTTTACCATTAAATCCTTGCCGCTCAAATTGAGAAGCTGCTTAGGCCTAGCCTGTCTTGAAAGCGGCCAGAATCTTGTTCCACCGCCACCTGCCATAATAACGCCATAAGTTTTCATAATTGCTCCTATATTACGCCTCCCCACGGAATTTTTACATTCTCGCAGAGAGTCTTGTATTCAGCTATCTCCCTTTCATCAGCCTTTGTGACAAAGAAAGTGAGATTTTTAATAGAAGATTTGCCCTCTCCGACCCTGTCTGATGGGCAAGAGGCTTCCTTTTCTTCGTGAATTTTCCGGATTGCCTGATTTGCAACTCCGTCACGACTGTCGACCACGGTAATTCCACTGCCGCAGGCCTTTCTCATTTCCTGGGCGATGTGGGTAAAATGGGTGCAGCCCAAAATCACCGCGTCACATCCGTTTTTCTTGAAAAAATTAGCCGCTTCCTTTACGGCTTCGAGTCTTTCTTCTTCGCTCGCCTTGAAATAATTTTTTTCGATGAAATCAATCAGTTTGGGATCGGCCCGGTTAAAGACCTGACAGTCTTCTGCAAATTCCTGGACGAGCTTTTTGCAATAGGGATGATTCACGGTTGCCGTAGTTGCCAGAAGACCGATTTTTTTATTTTTGGTGACAGAGGCTGCCACTTTGATTGCAGGAACAGTGCCTATTATAGGAAGATTTGTAAAGCGATGGCGCAGGGAATCCAGGGCCGTGACGGAAATCGTATTGCATGCCACAACAATTGCCCGGGGCTTCCATAAATCAATTATCTTCTGGATTGCCTCTGAAGCACAATCCGTTACTTGCTGGCCGGACTTTTCGCCATAAGGAAAATGCTCCGTGTCGCCGAGATATACGCACCTTGCGGACGGCAATTTTTCGTGAAGAGAAAGCATATATGGAATTCCGCCTGTTCCACTGTCAAGGAAGGCAAAGTCCACGGAATCATTCATAGATATATTTTAATCTTTTATGCTAAATCTTGCAATGACACCCTTTTTTTATAGCAGATTTTACGCTACAATATTTATATGTATTCATTTTCAAGATGCAGGGAGCCCGGGTGCGCTCACTTTGCTGTTTCTGACATCGACAATAACGGCAATCTTATCGAAAGTGCTGATTTTTGTTATGCCCACACAGCTGACAAAGATGCCCTGCAAAAAAAAATTTATTCATACATAGAAAGTCATGACAAAATCGTAGGACTCAATGCCAGCGGCCTCACTTTCGCCAACATCGACCTCACAAACAAGCGTTTTTATGGCTGTGATTTTTCAAACTGCCTTTTTTCCGGAATTAAAACTTCAGGCATGAGGATAAGGCTTACCAATTTTTCATATTCCGTTTTCGCAGACTGCAACTTTTTGAAAAGCAACGTCCTCTTTTCTTCATACGCAGGCGCCAAATTCAGTCATGTAATTTTCACGGGAAGTGACATGGTTCAGAATAATTTCTGCGGCATCTCATCCTTCCAGTCTTCCTTTGACGACTCAGACTTATACAGCTCATATTTCATCAACGCCAAACTGATTGACACTTCTTTCCGCAACTGCAACATCAAGGAAACTGTTTTTTACGAAATCACCCAGCAAAACGTTTCTTTCCGCCAGTCAAACACCAATGCGGCAATTTTCGACAAACGTGGAAGCGCCTTGTTTACAGGTCTTCGGGAACTCGACGTACCTCAGGGCGTTCAGAAGGGGCCTAGCTTATGAAAATCTATCATCACCTCGACTTTGCAAAGCTCACAAACTGCTATCTCGTTGTAAATGAAGTCACAAAAGAGGCTTTGATTATCGACCCCTGCAAAATTTCAAATGCCTTAATTGCCCAGATCGAGCAGGATAAATACAATCTCGTTGCGGTTTTAATCACCCACAAGCACACAAATCATTACCGGGGACTAAAAACCCTGCGTAAGATTTATGATTTTACGGTTTATGCGGCTGATAACGAACTTGCAAGCGGAATGAATATTTTAAAAGACGAGGGTGTCAAAAAGATTGCAGGCCTCAATGTAGAATATTTTTCGCTGCCTGGCCACAGTGCGGATTCAATGGTCTACAAAATCGGCAGCGTTCTCTTTACAGGCGACGTAATTTTTGCGGGCACAATCGGCTCAAGCTCATGCTCTTACACCAAAAAACACCTGTGCAAGGGAATAACATCAAAAATCCTGTCGCTGAATGACGACACAGTAATCATGCCGGGCCATGGCCCAATGACTTCAGTTGGTGCCGAAAAAGAATTCAATCTCGATTTGAGCGCACAGGCTTTAATGTAAAGCTGCTTCTAGCGGGAAATAAGCCAGACCCGGCCGGCATTTAAATTCCAGCGGTCGCTAACGTATTCATCGAGCAGGCGGGCGGCTCCGTCAAATCCGCTGGCTCCGGTCTCGATTATATAATCAGCCTCGCGTTTTGCAAGCTGCTGGGAATGTTCCCTCTTTGCCATGTCCACGAAATATGAGGCCGTGACTGTAACAGGCCTTTGAAGCATGTAGGCCATGAATTCGTTTTTCATAAGATAATCGTCATTGACATCATAATTGAGGCTTGGAGTGACCTGGAAATAGCGCCTTAGGTAAGCCAGAGTCTGAGGGTCAATCGTGTAGTAAATCGAAGCCACGGTATTGCGGAATTCTTCGTCAATGAAGAAGATGCCGTGCCAGCCTTCGTGGGCGATGAAAGTGGTGCGGAGATAATCAGGCGATTCCTGGGAAATCGAAATTACAGCCCCGCTACCTGCCATTACCTGACCAGACTCAGCAATCTGAATCACGCCGTTGTAAGCAAGGATTTCCTTGAGCAAAAGTTCCTTTTCGTTAAGGGGGAAGTCCTCGATTCTGGCCTTTTCAAAAAATCTTGCCAGATCATCAGCCTTGTAGTCATGTGCATTGTAGCCGTGCTTGCCGTTCAGTTCCGAATCAGAAAGAAGGCGACCCCTGAAACCTGCCTTTTCTACAAAGAAAGCAAGGCGGCGGAAAAAATCATCCTGAACTGCATAAGTCGAAATGTCAAAAAAGAGGACTCCCGGAAACCTGTCCCACTCAAAAAGCTCGTAGTCATTGCCCCGCCAGGTGTTGCGGGACCATTTCATAATCAGGCCGGGATCAACTTTAATCGGAACCAGGACGTTCTTGCGGCCGTGAGCAAAAGTGAGCAGATTGTTGTCCGAAGCCGTAAGCAGGACTGACCAGGGATACTGTTCCTCGTCAGGATATGTCACAACCGAGAAAGGAGTTTTGAGGGCTGCGGTTGGGATTTCCACCGGCTCCTCGTTACGCCTGATGTAAAGGACTTCACCGCCAAAAGCCAGTTTCTGACTGCCGCTTGTGTCCCGGAATTTTACGGTGATTTTTGGCATGAGGCCCTCGCGGGTGTTGATTGAATTGAAAGCAAGGGAAGCACCCCGGAAATCGTCAGTTCCGTTATTGACTCCGCCGTTTGGTGCAAAAGCAAAGAGAGGAAGGTCACCGGAAAAATCATGGCCGACAAAGGCCCGGGTAATCTGGGCAGAATCAACAGAAATCTTTGAAGCCGACTTTATGAAAAATCCCTGGGGAACCTGCTTGTTCTTTTCAAAACAGAAAGCGAGGGCAAAAGAAGAGCCGTTGTATTTTTGAAGATGATCCGTAACTACCGGAAGAGAATTGACTTCTTCGCTCTTCTCATGATAATCGTAGAAAAATCCGAAAGAAAGGGTACCCTGAATATCAAGGCTTGAAGTGCGGACTTTTAAAGGGGTGAGCTGAATCAAAAGAGAGGCGTCGCCGTTGGCATCAAAAAAATTCTCAATCGCTCCCCTCTGATCAGAAGTGAAGGCAAAATATCTTACACCCCGGGAAGAAGATTCAAGGACCTCAGAAGGATAAAAATCAGGAATATCGAGAACAAAGGAAGATTTATGGCTGCATGAAAAAAGAAGGGGGATTATGCAGGCACATAGAAGAGAAATCGCTTTTTTTGAAAAATCACGAAAAATCATATCTTAAATCTATCACAAAAAATAAATTTAAACTATCATATTAAAGACAATTGAAAGTGGAAAATTTAAAATTGAAAAGTCAAATCGTAATTTTTCCTAATCCCAATCAGCTCATTTTACTCAGAAAAATTCAAAAGGAACTTTGCCAGGAAGGTGACTCGGTTCTGCCCCTCTACCCTATCTGCCTTAAATGCAAGGAATTAAAGGGCCTTAACGACAAAATCACAAAAAGTGATGTTCAAGGCTTTTATATAGAAGAAAAGAAAATCTGTCTTTCGGTCGCTCTTGAAATCAACGGAAAAGAAGCAAAAGGCTACCTGGAACTGTGCGAAAGCAGCGAAGAAAACAAGCATCAAATCCGCTTCGATATTCCATTCACAAAAATCAGCCCCTTCAGGATTGTTGAAATGAAAAGCCAGGAAAGTGAAAAGGGGCTTGAATGGAAAGTAAGCCGCGAAAAGTGGGTAAAGATTTTATAAACAAGAAGAAGTTTGAGCTTCCGGTCAGAGTTTTCTGAAAAACTTGAATCAATAAATTTACATCACCTGAAGGACTTCGGGCTGCTTGACATGAATGTCGGTGCGGCTTATGGCAAAGACGATAAAGGCTGCCAGCACAAAGAAAATGCCCACCATGCAGGCCTGGCTTGAAGGAGTGACGTCAAATTCAAAGCGCCTTGAAAAATATGGAGTCAGTAAAAAACCAGCCACGCTGCTTGCAATCGGGAAGAAAAGGGAAATCAAACCCAGAATTCCGGTCAAAATGCGGGGAAAGCCAATACGGATTATGTTGTTTTCCTGCAGGGGAAGATTTTTTTTGTTGAGCACCTGAAAGCTCTTGCCGTCCTTTGCGCAGTGAATGTTATTGCAGGCCAGGCAGGCATCTGAAATCAGAGAGACAACTTCGATTTTTTGACCGTCAATTGCCTTGACGATAGCAAAATCACGCATCACTTCCCTCGTTCTTAAAATCGTTCTCACCCAGCTGAATGTTCTTCATCTGCTCGACGCACATCTGATAGCCGGCTTTGTTCCCCAGCTCATCGTAAGTGTCGCGAAGATTGAAAAGCGCGTCGTAGTAGTAGGAATTGATTGTAACGGCGTTTTCAAAAGCCTCGCAGGCCATGGGAAAATCATTCTGATTGAAGTAAATTACACCGACTGTGTTCCAGATATGGGCATTCTGACTGTTTTTTGCCAGTCCTTCAAGGCAGTAAGCCATTGCTTCCTCGTTACAGCCCTGATTGAAGCAAACAAGTGCCAGAGTTTCAAGGATTTCATCGTCATCGTCAGCGATTTCGTGGGCCCGCAAAAGAGCCTGCTTGGCATCAGTCAAGTTGCCGGCGTCACGGTAAGTGATTCCCAGATTGTACCAGAGAAGATGATTGAAGCGCTCAATCGAAATCGCACGCTTGAGACAGGCAATAGCCTCGAAATACTGACCGTGTTCTGCAAACTCAATAGCCTGAGTGTTCAGTGTTGCTACATTCTCTACCATAACAGCCCCCGGATCAGGCCTTGCTCTGAAGCAAATCGAAAAGCTCTTTTATGAGAAGAGCAGCCTTTGACTGGGAATCGCCGAAAAGTCCTGCAAGTGCATTTGCATTCTCGCTGATGATTTTTTTGCCCTGATTTTTAGCTTCTTCGACAGCCCCGCTCTGACTGAGGATTGAAATTGCATCTTCAACGGCAGGTGAATCAATCCCCTCAGCCCTGGCCTGTGAAAAGAGAGAAGCCAGTTTAGCCGCATCGTCAGGAGATTTTTCCAGATGAATGAGGACAGGAAGACTTTTTTTGCCCTCAACGATGTCATCACCGCGCTTTTTGCCGGGATTTCCGGTCGTGAGATTGATTACGTCATCGATAATCTGAAAACCGGTGCCGACGTCCTGGGCATAGCTTCCGGCCTTTTCAATCAGCTCCGGCTCTGCTCCACCGGCAAGAACACCAAGCTTGACGGCAAGGCGGGAAAGTGTGCCGGTTTTGTTTCGGACCATTGCCGTGTACTCTGCGACGGAAGGAATTAAATCAGGATTTCGGTGCCAGAGGATGTCCATGGCCTGACCTAAATGCAGGCGGCGGAGTTCCAGCAGGAAAAGCTCATAAAGACGAAGCTTTTCTGAATCAGAAATTTTAAGATTTTTAATGCAGGTGCTTGCCTCAAAATAAAGCCATGAACCCGCATTCAGGGCGACATCAAGGCCGTAACTGATGTGGGCAGCTGGCTTTCCCCGGCGGGTGTCGGCACAATCTTCGATATCGTCGTGAATCAAACTTGCTGTGTGGGCAAATTCTACGAGAGGCGTGATATTGTAGGCATTTTCAAGGGAAGTTTTTTTCTCAGCCTCTGATTTTTTTGAAGAAGCAAGTTCCGCACAGAGGACAAGGAGTAAAGGCCGCCATCTTTTTCCGCCCAAGTCAATGAGACTTTTGCAGGGGTCAAGCAGGTTTGAAAGATGAGACTGGCTGACACAGGAATCAATTGCTCCAAAAGAAAGTGAGCGCCAGTCATCATTAACCTGGTGGGGAAGATATGTATTTAAAACGCCCTCAATTTTTTGAAGGCGTTCAGAAAATTCTTTGTTCATACTATAAGTATAGCACAAAATTGTGCTAAAAGCAAAAGCTAGTTTTTCCTGCGGCGGAAAATCTGCATTGCAATCAAAATGCCGAGCAGAATCACGCCGAAAATGTCTGTTGCCGGATGAGGGTCAATACAACACAAGCCCGCTGCAAGGAAGCAGAGTCGCTCAAGGGCAGACATGGATTTTTTCACTTTTTCAGAGACATTGAAGTTATTCAAGAATCCCGTGCGGGCAAAAGCGTAACCTTCAAGACCGACTGAAATTCCGAACATGCCGAGCAAGGCAGTTACCGTGATTCCAAGGATTGAAAGGGCATTTGCACCAATCATGAGCATTGCCGGATTGTAAATGAACATGTATGGAACGATAAAAGCTCCGATTGCCAGCTTGGTCGCGTTGACAGCCGTACGCATAGGGCGGGCTTTTGCGATTGCGGCTCCGGCAATTGCGGCAAGAGCTACAGGAGGCGTAACGTCGGCGATGATTCCGAAATAGAACGCGAACATGTGGGCTGGCAAAAGCTGCTCCGGAGTAGGAGATACCTGACCATAAACACAGTTTACGATTGCACCAGCAGTGATTGTCGAAGTAATCAAATAGTTTGCTGTTGTTGGCGCACCCATTCCCAATATAATAGAAGAAATCATTGTGAGAAGAAGGGTGATGAAAAGCTTACCGTGGGCAAGAACGACAAGACCTGCACCGAGCTTTAAGCCCAGGCCAGTCAAAGTTACTACACCAATGATGATTCCTGCCATTCCACAGGCAATCGCAACGCTGATAATTCCGCGGGCTGCCGCACAAAGAACCTGAACCAAATCATGAAGCGTAAAGCGGGGTTTATTTCCCTTGGCAACGTCAACAAAAGAAACGGCGATTGCAATCACGATAATTGAAATAATTCCCATGAGGGCTGAATATGTCGCAGTTTTTCCAGAGCAGAGGAAGAAAATGATTACAGCCAGAGGAAGAATCATGTAACCGCGAGAAAGGAAAAGAGGAAGGAAGCGAGGGATATCTTCTTTTGGAAGACCTTTGAGACCGAGTTTGTGGGCCTCAAGGTGAACCGTGATGAAGATTCCTGCAAAATAAAGCAAAGCTGGGATAATCGCAGCCTTAACTACAGTGATGTAAGGAAGACCTACGCTTTCTGCCATCAAAAAGGCAGCCGCACCCATAATAGGAGGCATGAGCTGACCGCCGGTAGAAGCCGCAGCCTCAACAGCACCGGCAAATTCTCCCCGGTAGCCCAGACGCTTCATCATCGGGATTGTGAATGAGCCTGAACCGACAGTGTTTGAAACAGAAGAGCCGGAAACTGTACCCAGAAGTGCAGAAGAAAGGACGGCTACTTTTGCAGGACCGCCGCTTGCACCGCCAGCGATGGCATTACAAGAGTCAATGAAGAACTGGCCGATTCCAGTTTTTTCAAGAAAGGCACCGAAAAGAATAAATAAGAAGATAAAGGTTGAACATGCTCCGATTGGAGTGCCCATGATTCCCTCGGTGGTGTAATACAAGTGGCTTACGACTCGGGTAAGCTTGTAACCGCGGTGATTGAGGAAGCCAGGAAGATATTTTCCGATAAAAGCATAAAGAATGAAGGAACCGGCGATAATCATAATCGGCAGACCGACGATTCGGCGGCAACTTTCAAACAAAATGATGATTCCGACGATACCGACTGCAATATCAAGAGGTGTGTAGGCACCGGCACGGCGGACAATCTGCTCAAAATTGACGATGTAATAAGACCAGCAGCCCGCTCCGATAAAGGCAAGGACTACATCATAAAGAGGAAGGGTATCTTTGGGCATGGACTTTGCGGCAGGAAAAAGCAGGAATGCAAGGAACTGCACGAAAGCAAGGTGGCTGGCCCTGACAATCTGGGCTGGAATACGGCCGCTCAATGTGGCATAAAGCTGAAAAATACAAAAAGCGATTGAAACAAGAACCGTGATGTACTGGCGCCAGCACTTATGCTCACGGTAAGCCTGTTCCCTGTCCAGATTCTGCATGAGATTCTTCATCTCGTCTTCGTTTGTAGTAGGAAGCAAACTTTCTACAAGAGGGCTTTCCTTGGTATTTTCAATCTCGTCACTCATTTTTGTCCTCCAATCTTTTTTGTAATTAAATAATTTAAAATCGAAACCCCTTTGATCTCAAAAACAAGGCTCGTCTGGGCTTTGAAAAAATCTTTCAGGAAAAATTCGTTTTGCTCATTAAAAGACATGCCTTCCATCGCATCTTTTCCAAAGGCAATGGAATGTTCGGCAATTACGCCAACAGCCATTACAAGATTGGGCAGGCGCCTGTTTAAGCCGCTGATTACATATCCTTTGTCAGTGCAGTGGAATTCTGCTCCGCAAGTATCGTAAGGCTCAGGAATTCCGGCTCCGTAAGAAACGAATTCCGTCATAAAAAGTTCCAGACCGCCGTCACTTGCCGGAAGATAAAAATCATGCACACGCCCTTTATTTACAGAATGCGTATAGCTGATTACGAAGCCTGAATCGGCCCCGCTGCGCGAAAAAATTCTTTCTGAAAAGTTCTTTCGATTTGAAATTGACAGTACCCGCACTAATGGAAGATTTAAAACCAGAAGTGCGAATACAGCCAAAAAAATTATTTTTTTCATAATTTAACGCCGCCCCGCCGTGTAGCCCCGTAGTTGCTTAGTGAGCGTAGCGAACTATGCAATGAGCGCTAGCGAAGGGCGGAAGGGCGGCAGCCAGCTGATTCGGCGCAATATTAATCTAATACACCGATTTCCTTGAAGTATTTTGCAGCACCTGGATGGAAGGGAACAGAAATACCTGTTACGGCTGCTTTTGCAGAAACTTCCTTTCCTTTTGCGTGAGCAGCACCAAGCTCGCCGAGGTTTTCGAACAAAGCTTTTGTCATTTCGTAAACTGTGTTCTCGTCCAAAGTTGCGCTTACTGCAAGAGTTGCCTTGATTGCAAGGGCTTCTGTGTCAACGTCTGTGCCTTTGTATGTGCCGGCTGGAATTACAGTCTTTGTGTAGAATGAATATTTGTTGCAGATTGAATCAGCCTCTGCTCCGTTTACAGGAATGAGGACGAGACCGGCTGTGAAAGCAAGCTCCTGCAAGGCTGCGTTTGGAACACCAGCTGTGATGAAACATGCGTCGAGAGTGCCGTTCTGAAGACCTTCAGCAGACTCTTTGAAAGAAAGGTTGTTCTTTTTGATGTCGTCGAATGTGATTCCGTAGCCTTCGAGAATCTGTTTTGCGTTGAATTCTACGCCTGAACCTGCATCACCGACAGAAACGCGTTTTCCGTGCAAGTCGCCGATTGATTTGATTCCGCTTGATTTTGAAGCTGCAATCTGAACAACTTCTGGATACAAAGTGCCGATTGAAGCAAGGTTTGGAAGCTTCTGGCCCTGGAACATGTCTGATCCGCGGTAAGCGTAGTCCATTACGTCGTTCTGAACTGTTGCGAACTCTGCGTCACCTTTTGAAATGAGGCGGAGGTTTTCAGCAGAAGCACCGGTAGCCTGAGCTGTAACGTTCATATTTGCGATTTTTGTGTTCCAGATGTTGGCAATGGCACCGCCAAATGGATAATAAGTACCAGATGTACCGCCGGTAGCAAGGATGTAATTTTTTTTGTCATTACAAGATGTGAGAGCAAGCAGGGCTCCGAGCACAGATGCAAGAATAACGATTTTTTTCATAGTTTTCCCCTTATTTTAATAAGATATTATATTCTAATAAAAAACAGACTTATTTTCAATAAATTGCGGCCAGACCTTCTATAGATTTAGTGGATTTTCTTTTCTCAAAGTGGTAAACTAATTCATTATGAAAACAGAACTAATCAAAGACATCCTTACTTCTAAGCCGGACGGACGAATCGTTACCGTCTGTGGATGGGTTCGCACTATGCGCGACTCTAAGAACCTGGTCTTCATTCAGGTAAACGACGGAAGCTGTTTCGCAAACATTCAGCTCACTTTTGACCGCACAAATCCTTCTAATCCAAATAATGCAAACGAAATCGAAAACGCTCTCTCAAATATCTCAACTGGCGCTTCACTCAAGGCAACAGGAAAGCTGATTGAATCACAGGGCGCAGGTCAGGCAGTCGAAGTCAATCTTGAGACTCTCGAAGTTTTGGGAAAATGTCCTTCTGACTACCCGATTCAGAAAAAAGCCGCAACAATGGAATTTTTGCGTGAAAACGCACATCTCCGCGGCCGCACAAACACATTCGGCGCTGTATTCCGAATGCGAAGCCAGATGGCTTATGCAGTCCACACTTTCTTCCAGGAGCGCGGTTTCTTCTATATTAATACACCGGAAATCACAGGAAGCGACTGTGAGGGTGCTGGCGAAATGTTCCAGGTAACAACCTTGAGCCTGGAAAAACTCGCAGAAGTTGCAATCGAAAAGGGCGCTGCCGGCATGAAAAAGGAAGATGCCGCAAAACTCGTAAACTACGGCAAGGACTTCTTCGGAAAGCCTGTTTCACTCACAGTTTCAGGTCAGCTTGAAGCAGAAACCCTGGCAACTTCACTCGGACGAGTCTACACATTCGGACCTACTTTCCGTGCAGAAAATTCAAACACAACACGCCACCTCGCAGAGTTCTGGATGTGTGAGCCTGAAATGGCCTTCTTCGACCTCAACGACGACATGGACATTCAGGAAGAATTCATCAAATACCTTCTCAACTGGGCCCTCACAAAATGCTCAGAGGACATGGAATTCTTCAACAAGCGAATCCAGCCGGGCGTAATCGACACACTCAAGCACGTTGTAGAAACACCTTTCAAGCGCGTTTCATACACAGAGGCAGTTGCCGAGCTCGAAAAACACGCAGACGAATTTGAATTCAAGCCATACTGGGGCTGTGACCTTGCAACAGAGCACGAGCGCTATCTGACAGAAAAAATCTACAAATGCCCTGTAATGGTCTACAACTACCCGAAAGAAATCAAAGCCTTCTACATGAAGCTCAACGACGACGGAAAAACAGTAAAGGCTGTCGACGTTCTGGTTCCAGGCCTTGGCGAAATCATCGGAGGAAGCGAGCGTGAGGAAAGCTACGACAAGCTTCTCGCCCGCATCAATGAACTGGGACTCAAGCCTGAGGACTACAGCTGGTATCTCGACCTCCGCAAGTTCGGTACAGTTCCTCACTCAGGATTCGGTTTGGGATTCGAGCGCCTGCTTCTTTATGTAACAGGAATGCAGAACATCCGCGACGTAATTCCATATCCACGAGCACCAAAACTTGCAGATTTCTAGGATGGCATGAGCAGGCAGAATCCTCGCAAAGTCACATTCATTACGTTCTCACAGAGTATTTTTCTTACGACGAAATACTTTTTGCAGAATCGCCTCTTGTCCTTTGCGGGGTCTTGCGCCTTCAGCTTCCTCTTTTCCGTAATCCCCCTTTTTATCATGGTGATTATGGTTCTGGTGAGGTTTTTGCACGCCTCACCAAAAACGATTTCAACGATTATTTCCGCCATTCCGGCCCTCGAAAATTATTTAAATTCAGACTTCGTAATTCAGTCAGTGCAGTCAATCAGAACGGTCAGTTCTTTTGAAATCATCGCGGGCATCTTCATCATCTGGATGGCAAGGCGTTTTTTTGCATCAATTTTTGACTCCATGCAGAATATTTTCCACACTCAGGTCAAACGCAAGGCGCTTTTCAATCAAATTCTTACTTTTGGTACTGAAATCATCATCGTTCTCATTTCGTCAGCAGTTTTTTTCGTCTATATTTCACTTCAGACAATCGCATCATTCGAATTTATCAGGGAAATTCCCCAGCTTGATTTTTTATATTACGACATTCTTTCCGGCAAACTGATTAAATTCCTGCCAAACTTTTTGATTTTTCTGGTCGTCACAGTCCTTTTCAGGTCAGCTTCGGGCACAAAGCCTTCCCTCATTCTATGTACGTCAATCAGTCTGCTCTGCACCACTTCCTTCTGGATTTTCCGAATCATAATGCACTTTTTCCTCAACGTAAGCCGTTATGATTTGATTTACGGCGTTTTGGGCAACGTAATCATTCTTTTCATGGACATTTTCTTCTTCTTCGTTTTCTTCCTTGTCTTTGCCCAGTTCATCTACGTCGTTCAGTTTTTCGACGAGCTTCTCTTGGGCGAGCTTTATCTTCTTCCTGATATCGAGCAGACAGGTCTTGGAGCTGAAATCAAGAGGGCTTTTTTCATCCGGCCTGATTTTTTGATTGCGACCAACCAGTCCAACGTCTTCTCATACAAGCCGGGAGAAATTATCTTCAACAAGGACGACAACGACAGTTTTGCCTACTACATCATCAACGGCAGCGTAAAGCTCATTCCCGAAATCGAAGTTCCAGAAGTCAACGTGCTCATTCACCGCGGAGAATTCTTCGGCGAAACCTCATGTCTTCTCGATCAGAGCCGGACTTTCACTGCCATGGCGGTCCTTTCAACTAAAATCATCAAAATTGACAGCGAAAGGTTCAGGTTTTTAGTCCACCAGAATCCGGAAGCAGCCAAAAAACTCTTAAAGCAGATCAGTCCTTTCTTTTAAAATCTAACTGCCCTCTGTGTACTCTGTGCGGAATTTTTGCTATACTGTCTGCATCATTTGGAGAAAATATGAATCGTTCTAAAATTGTCGTTCTTGACTTTGGTTCGCAATATGCTCACTTGATTGCGAAGCGTTTCCGTGCTTTAGGTTTTTATTCTGAAATCGCCCTTCCTTCTGCTGATTTAAGCGTTTTTGAAGGTGCCAAGGGCGTTGTTTTTTCAGGAGGACCTGCTTCAGTTTATGATGAAAAGACACCTGACTTCAATTCAGAGATTTTGAACCTCGACATTCCGATTTTGGGGCTTTGCTACGGACACTACATCGTCCAGCTGGGCTACAATGGAAAGGTCGGTAAGGCTGATGTCGGCGAATTTGGCTTTGCAGAACTCAATTTCAGCAGCGGAATGAACGGTTCTTCTGCAAAATGTCCGCTTTTTAAGGGAATCGAAGGAAGCCAGCAGGTTTGGATGAGCCACCAGGACGGTGTTTTACAAATGGGAGAAGGATTTGAGGCCGTTGGAAGCACAAAAGACTGTCCTTTCGCAGCAACTCAGAATCTTTCCAAAAAGCGATTCAGCCTCCAGTTCCACTGTGAGGTAAAAGACACTCCATGCGGCAATGAGATTTTCAAAAACTTTGCAGAATATTGCGGCATGACGACAAACTGGGACGAAGATACAGTCCTCGCCCACATCCTCGATACAATCAAAAAAGACGCAAGAGACAAGAACGTTCTTCTCTTCCTTTCAGGCGGAGTTGACTCAACAGTAGCCTTTGCCCTTTTGAACAAGGCACTCGGTCAGGAGCGCGTTCTCGGTCTTCATATCGACAACGGCTTCATGAGAAAGAACGAATCAAAGAGCGTTGCCGAGGCTTACAAAAAATTCGGCTTCAACAACTTCATCGTTGAGGATGCAAGCGAAAGCTTCCTCGGCGCAATTTCAGGCCTCACTGACCCGCAGAAAAAGCGCATGGCTGTCGGCGAAAACTTCATCACCGTAAGGGACCGGGTTGTAGCAGCCCAGAAACTCAACGAGGATGACTGGATGCTGGCTCAGGGAACCCTTTATCCTGATATCATCGAGTCGGGCGGAACAAAAAACAGCCACACAATCAAGACACATCACAACCGCGTTGACGGAATTCAAAAGCTCATCGCAAAGGGTCTCATCATCGAGCCTCTCAAGGACTTGTACAAGGACGAAGTTCGCGCCATGGGCAAAAAACTCGGTCTTGACGACCAGCTGGTAATGCGACATCCATTCCCAGGTCCTGGACTTTCAATCAACGTGCTCTGCTCGGACGGCTCTTTCACCGATAAGGACAAGGAAGAGCTGGCAAAGGCCCAGGAAGAACTCAACAAAGTCAAAATCGACCAGTTCTGTGCTGACTGTACTGCTTCAATGAGCCGTTCAGTCCTGCCAGTACGCTCAGTCGGCGTTCAGGGTGACTTCCGCACTTACCGCTTCCCGGCCTGCCTCACTTTCAAAAGCGAGGGCGAGGGCTTCTATCACATTCCTCACATCCGTGAAAAGGTCGAGGGAGCTTCTTCATCAATCACAAACGGAGCAGCATACCTTAACCGCACTGTAATCAAATTGTATCAAAAGCCGGGCCTCAAGGACGAGGATTTAAAACTTCAGGAAGGTTATTGTGACCGCCGTCGTCTGGATCAGCTGCGCGAAGTCGACAACATCGTCCTGACAGAGCTTCACAGCAGGAATCTCTACAACTCAATCTTCCAGCACCTCACGATTGACCTGCCTTACGCATCAACAAAGGAAAACGCCAGCTTCGTTCTGCGCCCTGTCTGCTCGGAAGACGTAATGACAGCCCGCTTTGCATGGTTCCCGATGGATGTTTTCAAGGAAATCGTCAGAAAAATTGCAGAACTTCCATTCGTTGACGCCCTCTACTTCGACGCAACAAACAAACCGCCGGCAACATTCGGCTGGGAATAATTCGAACAGAAATTACATCCCTGTAATTTCTGTTCGTACGAGAATTTTCTAACGAAAATTCTCTCTTGTCTCTATTCCCCGCATCCATGCGGGGATTTTTTTTGTTTATTTTTTTTGTGGATTTTTTTACAGTTCTATTGTAAAATGTTTAATATAGATTTAAGGGAGTCCACATATGGCAGACGCAGATAAATCAATTTATGGCCGCAAAGTTTTTTTTGTTGGCGCAAACGCAACTTTCGAATCTCAGGTTGTTGAACGTCTCCGGCTCATGGAATATGAAGTTTACGCAATCAATGACTATCGAAAGGCAAAACCATACCTCCGCAAAAATGCAGATTCAATCTGTTTTTGTATAGCCGAAGCACAGCTTACCCTCAAAGGCTGGCACAATTTCATCAAATCTTTTGAAAATGAAAATGTTTTCCAGCCCCTGGATATGGGCGTCATTCTCCAGCCTCTCCCTGACGAGAAAAAGACAAATTTCATATCAGACTTGCAGCTTGATGCAGGCGTTTTTACCCATACTGCTGATTTGGAAACGCTTTTCCACGAAATTGTAAAGGCAATGGATGCCAAAAACGCCAAGGGTATGCGAAAATACATCCGTGCAAACTGTCTTACAGAGCCTCAGGCTGATTTGCTCTGGCTCAAAGACAACCGCATGTTCAAGCTCAAGATTATCGATATAAGCGCTGTTGGTATTGCAGCCAAGCTTTCACCGGGTCAGGCAAATGCGGTCTTTATCAATCAGGTTATCGAAGGTGTCACCCTCAACCTCAAAAACGTTCAGGTTGGAGTTGACATCAAAATCTCAGCAATCAAGGACGCGGGAGAGTTCCTTTTGGTCGTAATCATGTTCACCACCACCACCCTGCCGGAAGCAATCAACAAGATTCGCGGCTATATCGGTGAAAATCTGAATGAAACCCTGCGGGCATCAGTCAGAAACAGCGATCTGGACAGAACCGATTACGAAAAATTAGATGTTTAATTTTAGACGGGCATAAAAAAAGAGTACCTCCAAAAATTGTCTCCAACTTTTGGGGTTCACTTCAAATCCTTCAGCCACTCTTTTTTATTTAGAAAGCGTAATCTTCAAGATTCTCTTCGCCGTCTACGATAATCCACTGAGCCGCGTCCTGTCTTGAAATCGGCTCAAAGTATTTTTTGTAGGCTGCGATGACCTGATTAAGCTCAACGGCATTTACCTGATCGGCCCGGCCAAGATATGCGCTTTCAGAGTCGTAATACTCCAGGCTTGAAACAACGCTTGAAGTAAGACCGGAAGCAGTCTGAGCTGAGCTGAAGATTGTCGTAATGTATTTGTTCTTGTACTGGTCAAGTTTTTTGGCCATGTCTTTTTCATTGAATGAGTTGATTGCCTCATAAACAAGATTCTTCAGATTCTTCTTTTCGCTTGCCTTATAAATTGAAATCACGCCGAGCAGTTCCTTTCCGCCGATAACGCCGGAATTAATCGAGTAAACGGCTCCAGCCTTTTCGCGAACCTGAGAGAAAAAGAGGTCATCAATATACATTGAAGCAAGGGCAAAAGGAATGTAGTCAGCCGCCCCCCTGTTCGGGCACTCAAACAAGCCTGCGATATATCCTGTATTTCCAGCCTGCTCGTTTCCGACCCGGACTGTATTCAGCATTACAGGAATTTTCGGTATTTTTGGAGCTGAATAAGCCTTTCGTGGAATCTGGCCGATTCCAGAATCAAGCTCTGAAGTGAGGCTTTCGATTAAATCCTGGCTGAAATTTCCGACGATTACAATCTTAATGCGGAAAGCGTTCAAAAGGCTCTGATGAATGCCCTTTACCATTGTAAGATTGATGTTGGGATAAGATTCCTCAGTTACAGAAGTTGCGGTTCCGTATGGATGGTCAGCAAAGGCTGCCTTTGTGATTGCAAGCCCCAGAGCTCCGGCCGGATCAGCTTTTTTGGCCGCAATTTCAGAAGAAATCTCCTTCATTTTCTGGTCAAAATCAGACTCAAGGAAAGCCGGCTTTGTAATGCAGTCCTGGAGAATCGAAAGAACCTGAGCCAGGTCACGCTGAATGCAGATAAAGCCCGCTGTTGAAAAATCCTTGCCCGATGATGAGGTGAGGGAAAAACTTTTTTCATATTCGAGCTTTTGAATCTCTGAATATGGATATTTTTCTGAACCACGCAGGGCCAGATCCAATGCAATCTCTTCGATGCCGCTCAGGCTTTTATCGATTGTGCTTGTGCCGCCCTCGAAAATCACGCGGCAAACAATGATTTTACTGCCGCGATTCTGCTTGAAAATCACAGGAACGCCGTTTGAAAGCTGTTTTCGGGTAAAATCTTCGACACTTCCGAGATTTGAATCAGCAAGGTTTTTAGTAGAACCGCAGGAAACAAAAAGCCCCGCAGCAAAAAGTGAAATCAGAAATAAAACTGAAACAAAAATATTTTTTTTGAAAGTCATTTTTTTATTAATCAACCGCATTTTTTCCCCACTTATTTCTGCCAGAATGCATTTTCTGCTGTAATTTCTTCATATCCGTGATTCAGGAAGGCTTTTTTATAATTCTTCCAGACACCAGGACTTACAGAGACCACAAGGGCTCCGTTTTTGTTTTGAATGTACTTTTGAATAAAATTGACGACGTCATCTTCGCTGACTTTGGCAATATTCTTGTCATAAGAGAAGAAGTAATCAGAACCGCAGCTGGACCAGAAAAATGAAAGGGAAGAAAGTATTGTCTTGGCGCTTTCAAGCTCGTATATCCTTGAATCCTCAAGCTGCTGAATTACGAAAGAAATGCTTTTATCCTTGAAAAACTTGTCCTTGTTTGCCATGGCCGGAATTGCCTTTCTTTTGAGGACTGAAAGGAATAAATCTGACTTTTCGACAGGTGACAGATTACTGGTTCGAACGGTCTCGATGCTTCCAAAGCCAAAATTTGAATCCTCGACAGGAGGCTCATTTGAAACATTGAGCATGGCGGCATAGAATCCGATTAATCCACTGGCACGCCTTGTAGGATAAGAAGCACCGATATAATTACTTTCCGGAATACACAAGGCCTCTTCTGAAACAAAAGTAGCTGCGAAAACTCCATTTGGGTCTCCGGCAAGCTTAGTCCATACGTCTGCGGCATAGGTGTCAGCCGCGTCGATTTGACCGTCCGGACCGCGAAGATAATAACCGACCTGAATCATGGCATCGTCTGCCCCTGCATTTACGAAAACCAGTTTTTTATCACGCAGGAGCGGAGTTTTTGTCTCTGGCTCTTCAAATTCTACAGGTTCATCAGGATTCTTCCAGTCAGAATAGATTTCCTTTACATACTGAAAGACTTCGTCATGCTCGACATTGCCACCGACGAAAATTGCTGAATTTGACGGAATGTAATAGTTCTTTTGAATCTCACGGAGGGTTTCCGGAGTGGCGCTCTTTATTACAGCAGGATCACCTGAAGGACTGAGCCTCCACGGGCTTTTTGGAAACATGGTCTTGAACAAGGCAGCGGAACGGATATGAGCAGGGTCAGTAAAGTCAGCATTGATTTCTGAAAGTACGACAGCCTTTTCGTTCTCAAGCTCAGATTCATCCAGTTTGGGAGTACGGATAGCATAAGACCAGAATTCCAGACCGCGGCGGACCAAAGAAGAAGGAATTGTAAAATAGTAATTTACCCGGTCAACGCCAGTCGTGCCGTTCTCGTCAATCCGCCCCATTTCATTGGCAGCATCTGTAAAGGCATCCTGGTCTGCATATCTTTCGTTTCCCTTGAACATCATGTGCTCATAAAGGTGAAAAAGACCTGCATTCTGGGGAGTTTGTGTGACGGCTCCCGCACGGACTGCAATTTCGATGTAAGCCAGTGGTGCGGAATCATTCTCCGCGACAAATAATTCCAGACCGTTATCAAGTTTATATCGATAAAGCCCCGGAATATCCGTTGATTCTGCAAAAACAAATGTTAAGACAGAAGTCAGAAAAATTAATGAAATTGTTTTTTTTAAATTCGTGAACATATGAAGCCATTATAACATAGATTCAAAAAAAAGCCACAGATTTAGAATGACAGGAATTATTAAAAAAAGTCCTTACCGGAAAAACCGATAAGGACTTTACTCAAGACGCTAGCCTGATAATTTTATTGGTTGAGGGCGGAAATTACGGCTGCAACACCGGCTTTTCCTACGTTTGATGACTTACCGACACCCCATTTTGACTTGCCGTCTTCCATTGTAATCTGGACGTAAGCAACTGCGTAAGTATCACTTCCCTGACCGACAGAGTGCTCATGGAAGGCCGTGATGTTGAAGGCAGGAACCGGAGTTCCGGCGAGGGCTGAAACGAATGAGTCGAGAGGACCGTTTCCCTTGCCGCCGATTGAGAATTTTACGCCGTTGTAGTTGACGACACCGCGGGTTGAAACATGCTCGCTTTCATCGTGTCCCTCAAGCTGAGTTGAGGCAAGGTCAAGCACTTCGAGAGGCCTTTTTTTGCCCAGCCACTGTTCCTCGAAGAATTTGAGGATTTCTTCCGGCTGAAGCTCACGCTGGGCGGCATCGCTTTTTGCCTTGATGAGGTCACCGATTGCAGGCTGCATTGCCTTTGGAATTGCGTAACCGTAGTTGTGCTCGAGGATAAAGCTTGCACCGCCCTTTCCGCTCTGAGAGTTGATTCGGATGATGCCCTCGTACTTTCGGCCGATGTCATGCGGATCGATAAGAAGATAAGGAACATCCCAGATTGCATCTTCAGGCATTTTTGCACGGGCAGCAAAGCCCTTTGCGATTGCGTCCTGGTGACCGCCAGAAAGAGCAGTATAAGCAAGACCGCCTGCGTATGGTGAACGGGGATTGATTTCCATTTTGGTGTATTCCTGGTAAGCATCGGCTATGTCCGGCAGGTTTGAGAAATCAAGCTCAGGGTCTACGCCCTCTGAGAACATGTTGAGGGCAACAGTAACGATGTCCAGGTTTCCTGTGCGCTCACCGTTTCCAAAGAGACAGCCTTCGACACGGTCAGCACCGGCCAGAAGACCGAGCTCACAAGAAGCAACGCCGGTTCCGCGGTCATTGTGGCAGTGGGTTGAAATAATCACGCAGTCACGGTGAGAGATTTTTGATGCGAAATATTCGATTGAGTCTGCATAGACGTTCGGAGTGTAGCACTCAACTGTTGTAGGCAGGTTGAAGATGATTTTATTTTCTTTTGACCAGCCCCACTCGTTTCCGACAGCCTCACAGATTTCGATTGCGTAGTCGATTTCAGTCATTGAATAGCTTTCAGGAGAATATTCGAGACGGATTTTTTTGCGGTCTTCCTCGCTTAAATCCTTCATGCATTCCTTGATGCACTTTACGCCGTCAACGGCAATCTTGATAATTTCTTCCTTGCTCTTGTTGAAAGTGTATTTTCGCTGGGCAGGAGAAGTTGAGTTATATATATGGAAGATAACGCTCGGAGCGCCCTTGATGCATTCCATTGTACGCTTTACGAGCTTTTCGCGGGCCTGACAGAGAACCTGAATCGTAACGTCACTTGGGATGCGGTTTTCGTCGATGAGTCGGCGGATAAAGTCGTATTCTGTGTCGCTGGCTGACGGGAAGCCGATCTCGACCTCTTTAAAACCAAGTTTTACAAGGAGTTCAAAAAAAGCAAGTTTGGTTTCAATACCCATTGGGTCAATCAAGGCCTGATTTCCGTCACGAAGGTCTACAGAACACCAGATCGGTGCCTTTGTGATTCGTTTTGACGGCCAGGTGCGGTTCTCAATTGGAATCGCAGGAAATGCTTTGTACTTTTTTGCGTTCATTTTTAAAACTCCTTAAATAAAAAAAGCCCTATTGCCAAAAGCAACAGGGCTGTAATTTGTGAAATTATAACAATACCACCACGCTTTTGAGCTATTTTGAGAGAAAATCAAACAAAAGTAGTAGTGATAGTGTTTTCATAACTCTAGTATGCTTATTTGCTCGATTTTAGTCAAGTCTTAAGATTGTCAAAAATCGTGCTGACACATTTCTCAAAATTCTGCATGTTTTCGCGCATATCCATAATGAATTCATTGTCCGTAATGCTTCCAAGAACTGCATTCATTTCGCGGGCGTTATTGAAGGTCTGCATTCGGAATTCATCGTCAAAGTCCTTCATTCTGGAAATCAAAGTTTCATCAAAAGTCTTTACGTTGGCGATTTTTGAATCTGCGGCGATATCCTCATAAATTTCCTTGTTGAATTCAGAAATCGGCCTTGTATAGAGTTTTTCGAGCAAATTCAGGGCATAGGCGACCTTGTAGTCATCATACTGCTCCTGACATTCCCTGTAATAGGCATGAATTTCTTCCCAGCTATTGATGCTTTCTTCTTTTATATAGTCAAAGAGCTGGTCCAGACGCTTTCGCGGAATAATCTGACCGCCGACATTAACCCACTCTGAGAAAAGAGGCATTTCAGAAATCTCTTTAATATCGCTTGGAGAAAGACCAGCCTTGCCATTGCGCTGACAGTATTCACAGAGAGTGCGGACGGCAAAAAATTTGACTATCTGGCGATAAGAGCGGTAAGCCTTGACCGGCTTGATGATAATGGCACCGTATTTTTTCTGAGCCTTTTTTTCGTGCAGGGTAAAACTTGCATCCGGATTTTGATGAAGGTAATTCTTTGCAACCTGATAAAGTTCTTCCTTGTTCTCTGCAGCCAGAGCCTCTTCGTTTTTCAACTCAAGAAGATAATCAGCCGTAAGCTCAATGATCCGTCTGAGTCCGTATTCAACTTCCTGAATCGTGTCCGGAGCGAGAGGGTCAGTTTCGATGGTCTGAACTTTAACAAGCCTCTTGTCACGCTTTTCAAATTTTGCCTTGTTGCGGGCGACGGCATACATGTTGTACATGAACCAGTAAGCCGGAATAATCGTGATTGGCTGGCAGGGGCCGTTACTTGCAACCAGAGAGAAGGGATACATAATGTTCAGCTCGTTCTGATAGCTTCCCTTTGAAATGAGGGTAAAGCTTGCAAAGCGGGAGTTGTGCTTAAAATCAGAACAAAGTCCCGGCCAGAATCCACGGCCTGCATACATCTCACCGTCTGCGGCACGGGAATTGTGGTTGGAACCGATTGTTGCCCCGGAAGCGATGTTGCTCTGTCCGCCGACAATCGATGCGATGAGGAATGAAGAATTATGGTGCTGCTCATGGAATGGGAAAATCAGGTTATTCAAGATTTCACAGCAGGAAACCGTTGAATTGTCACCCAAAATTGAATTGAGCAGGCGGGCACCGTATTTAAGCTGGCAGTTGCGGCCGATTACGAAACGGACTGCTACAGCCTGATAGAAAGCCTTTGAACCCGGATTCATGATTCCGTTTACAAGTTCTACGCCCTCGCCAATCTGACTTGGTTCTTCCTCTGTTGAAAGAATCGTGATGTTTTTGAGTTTGAAGGCACCCTTGATATAGGCGGCATCACAGATTTTGGCATCCTTGAGCAGGGTGGTATTTTTAATGATTACATCGTTGCCTGTAATACCGTAAGTGTTAAGCTCATGGGGAAACTGATTGTCCGTAATTTCCAGAAGCCGCCTCTGAAGCCGAATGTCATCACGGTATTTTGCCCAGATGTAGGCGTCGGCGGGAATCATATTCTCAAAAGCAAGGACAGCACGACCGTCATTTTCATTGCCGACACCAATCCATACCCGGTTTGATTCCTTTTCACCCTCTTTTAGAATGCCGTTTCCGAATTTTGAGTGGCAGGTGCAGCTCATCTCATCGATATTGAAGAGAATGTTGCGGTCACCGATTTTGTAGTTTGAAAGATAATGAACGTTGCGGACGACACAGTCATCGCCAATTACGACATTTTCAAAATAAGAATCATAAAGACCTTCTTTAAGGGCAAGGTCGTGGTATTTTAGAGTGCGGTCAGAAAGCTTTCCAATTACAAGAAATCCCTGAATCTCACAGCATGAAATGAGGCTGGGATCAAATTCATTTTCATCAACCCAGATGTTTTTCCATGAAGAGTCTGAATTTTTATTACAAGAACGCAAAATTTTGATTTCTTCCGGAGTAAGCTGTCTTTTTCCTGTCAAATATTCCGTATAAAACTGAGGCAGAAGTGAAGAATTCTGCACATTGCTGACTTGTACCATGATAATATTATAAACAATTGCTTTAAAAGAGGATAGATGGATAAATCAAAAAAAGATGTTATAATATTCTCATGTCTTCTATAAATATTTCACCGGCTTTGATTTTAATTGTTTTTCTTTCTATTATAATTCTCTTCCTTATCGGGATGCTGGTGCGCCTGGCAGCATCGCACTCGAATTCGGGGCTTTCTGAGATTCAGCAGAAGCTGGGGGCGCTGGAAAATTCGGCTTTGCAGATGCAGAAAATCGCGCAGGAAGTCACTTCGCTTAATTCGCTTCTGCATGCGCCAAAACTCCGGGGCAACTTCGGTGAATATCTTCTATATAATCTGCTCAAAGACACGCTTCCGCCAAAAAACTACGCACAGCAGTTCCAGTTCTCGGACGGAGCGGCAGTTGATGCGGTCATAAAGCTGGGAAAGAACATAATTCCGGTAGATTCAAAATTCCCGCTTGAAAGTTTTGAGCGATACATTTCCTCACAAGACTCAGAATCAAAAAAGAAGGCAAAGGCAGAGTTCACCCGCTCGGTAAAGGCAAGGATTGACGAGATTTCAAAAAAATACATCCGCCCCCAGGAAAACACTTTCGACTTTGCCCTCATGTACATTCCAAGCGAGAGCGTCTACTACGAAATCCTCACAAACGACAGCAAAAAAGGCTACGAACTTTTTGACTACGCCATGAAAAGCCGGGTAATTCCAGTCTCCCCGAACACCTTCTACGCCTACCTGATGTCAATCGTCTACGGCTTAAAGGGAATGAAAATCGAAGAGCAGGCAGAGTCAATAATCAAAAAAATCAGCGGGATTCAAAAGAATTTCACAGGCTTTACAGAAGAACTGACCACCCTAGGAAAGCACCTCTCCAACGCCAGCGCCAAATTCAGTGAAGTAAATGAAAAAGCCCAGCAGATTGAAAATCAGCTAGGCTCCTTAACAAACGATTGACCCCAATGCGATTCGAACGCACGACCTTCCGCTTAGGAGGCGGATGCTCTATCCAGCTGAGCTACGGGATCGATTTATTTGATACCGTAGCCACAAATGCGATTCGAACGAACGACCTTTCAATTAGGTAAAACGCGAAAGCGTTTTTGATGCTCTATCCAGCTGAGCTACGGGATCGATTTATCTGATACCGTAGCCCCAATGCGATTCGAACGAACGACCTTTCAATTAGGTAAAACGCGAAAGCGTTTTTGATGCTCTATCCAGCTGAGCTACGGGATCGATTTAGATTATCTATTCTATCAAAAAACTTAAAGAATCTCAACCAGTCCGCACACATCCTCGGCACCGCTTACAAGAATGCCGCCCATGCCAAGCTCTATCGCAAGGGAAAGGTCGATGTCATAACGGTCACCGATTGAAATGCAGTCCGTGTATTCGATTTTTGAACCGAGGGCCGCTTCCGCATATTCAACCGCCTTGTCAAGAATCTTTTTTGAAGGCTTGCTTGCCATGCAGGTGTCGAGGCCGACAATTTCCGGGAAGAATTCAGAGATTCCGATTACTTCCAGGGTTTTTCGCGCAGGCTCAACAGGATTGTTGGTCACGCAAATCATGTAGAATTTTTTTGAAAGCTCAGTAAGGGCCGCGATAAGATTTTCGTCACGGTGGAGGTAATCAGCCGGATTAAAAAGAGTCTTGCGCCACTCGATGCTTGTCTCGATTGAAACTCCGAAACTTGTAAAAAGATTTCCGAGGGAAATTTTCTTGCCGTCATGGTCAGCCGCCCACTTCCGCCTGAAGTCGGCAATCATGTTCCGCGCGCCCTCAACAGAATAGCCGTTGAGCTTAGCCCAGTGGCGGATCTGGCAGTCAATCTGCTCATGAGCATATTCCGGGCAGGTGTAAAGAGTTGCATCTATGTCAAAAATCAGGACTTTGGGATTTGACGGAAGATTGTAGACTTGCATAAAACTCACGCTCCTAAAATGGCAAAAACTGCCTCAAGGATATCATCATAATCACCCAGGGCGACTCTTGCAAGAATCAGGTCACCGATAAGCTCAGCGTCGGCAATCGGCATTTTAAGGATTTTAAGCCCGCTCGCCTCTTCCTTCTGTCTGACAAGCTCATCATTCAAAGCCTGGCCGCCGGTAATCGTCATGAAGTCAGGAAAATACTCGCCGTTAGAAAGGGCCGCCTCACGAAGAAGATTAATTCCGCGGGCAAGGTCATTACCTAAGTAAGAAAGATTCCACATTCCGCTCACTACGCTGGGCATTGTCCTTAAATCCGGGGCGGAAACCGGCTTTGACGTACACAGGTTCAGGCCTTCGCTTGTTCCGGCTCGGTCGCAGAGTTTTCCTGGAAGGACGGTGCCTGTTCCAATCAGGGCAACCACAAAATCAGGAGCACCCGCAAAGACAAAAGTTCCCTCCAAAAGACCAGTCTCAAGGGCTGCTTCCCCGCTCACCTTGCCCGCAAATGCACCTGAATTTACGAAAGGCGGGATTTTCTTGATTTCGGACTGAGAAAAACCGCAGGATAAAAGTTCTGACTCAGTCCAGTAGGCGGTCAAAAAACGCTCTTCAGGAAGGATTGAAAGAGCCTGCCCCGTAAGCTTATAAAGAAGATATTCCGGAGAACCAAAAAGATGCTCCGTCTTCTGCCAGCTTTCGGGAAAACGCTCGCGGAAGCCCTGAAATCTTGGAATGAAAAGTGATTTTGTATTAAGAGAAGATTCGTAAGGCTCGCTGTAAAGGAAAGTCCTCCCATCGTCAGAAATGACCGTGGGACCGTTACCGCTCACGCAGATTGCCTCGATTGCACAGTCAGGATTTTTTCCCCGCAGCTCTGAAAGGGCATTCTTTAAGGCAGGAAGATAAAAACTTGCGGAATTTGAGCCGGCAAAGGCTGATTCCGGGAAAGCCTGCCTTGAAACAAAAAACTTCCCCGCTGACCTGAGATTGTCCGGCAGCAAAGCCGCCTTCAGCGAGGAAGTTCCGATATCAATACAAAGGATTGTGTCAGTCATTTATATACAAAAAAAGCACCGCACGGATGCGGTGTTAAAGCAAGGAGAGAATTTTCTACAAGAAAATTCTCGTACGAATCCAAAAATCCATGGAAGGATTTTTGGTTCGAATTATTCTGACTTTTCGGCCTTGTCAGTGTCTTTTTTAATCAGCTTGTCGATAATCGTGCGGTTATCGAGAAGGTCACTGAGGCTCTGGTCGTGGTGAACGCGTGTGATTACGTTTGCGAAGAGGCCAGTAACGTTTGTGCTGATGAACCATTCCTTGTCCTTCAAATCAGGATGGTAGACTGCGTTTGTACCGATTACGCGGTAGAAGAGGCCGTCTTTATATGCCTGGTCGAAAAGCTCAACTGCATTGCCTGTGAAGAATGGAAGGGAAATTGCGGCGATGACTTTGGTAGCTCCGTTGTTGTGAAGGAATTCCATAGCCTTGAGCAATGTACCGCCTGTACCAAGCATATCGTCTGCGAGGAAGGCAACTTTGCCCTGAACGTCGCCAAGAAGCTTAACGCTCTTGATATTTGTATTTTTTGCGTCCTGAGTAACCACAGAATAATCGCGCTCCTTGTAAATCATTGCAAGAGGCACTTTGAGACCTGTGGCGTAGAATTTGTTTCGGTCGATAGCACCAGTATCCGGGGAAACGACTACCAAATCCTCTTTGTTAGGACCTGTAAGGTTAACGACTTTTGCAAGCTCACGGATAATCTGATATGAAGCGTGCAGGTTGTCGAGATAAGCTGTATTAAATGCATTTACGATTTCGCGTGAATGGATGTCGAGTGTGATGACGCGTGTGACATTCTTCATTTCGTAGATGTGGCACAAGAGGGCTGCGGTAAGACCTTCGCGGCTCTTCTTTTTGTGCTGACGACTGTACGGGAATGAAGGTAAAACAAGCGTGATTGACTTTGCACCTGCCTGCTGTACGGCATCGATTGTGACAAGCAAAGTCATTACATGGTCGTTTACTGAGAAAGTAACCATGTTTTTTCCGCCATTCATTGGAATTGGCGAATGATTTTCGGCATCCTGAAAAATGTAGATGTCTTTACCGCGAACGCATTCAAGCAACTCTGCTTTGACTTCGCCGTTCGCAAACCAAGTGAACTGCGTGTTGATTTTGAATACCGGCGGACGATATTTATCCGTTGAACCACGCACAACCAGATCGGAAGTAGCAAGGTCGTTACGGAAATTGATGTCCTGAACCAGTTTGTCCTTTTCGAGATTGTATCTCTTTGAGATAACATCGCTTTTCAAAGCGAAACGATGTTTATACATGTGGCGGAGATGAGCGATTACTTCATCGGCAAATACAGCACCACCCGGACAAGCAACAACACCAAGATTAGTCGGTTCTGAATATGGCATTTAAGGCTCCCTATAAATTGGATTCTTTTATTTTAGCCTTTTAGCCCAGCATGGTCAAGAAAGGCGTGTAAAGACATGAAAATATTAGCATATTTCGCAGATGTTACGGACACACCCCTGATGGGGTGACCTTTATCTAAAAGCGTCTTTCTGCTACAATTTCTTCCATGAAAATGACTTTGATGGGCACGGGAACAAGCCACGGCGTTCCTGTAATCGCCTGCTCCTGTGAAGTCTGCAAATCTACGGACGAACACGACAAGCGGCTAAGGTGCTGTGCCCTCCTCGAGCATGAAGGCAAAAAGTTCCTCATTGATGTCGGGCCGGATTTCCGCACCCAGGCACTCAAATTCAATTTATGCAGTCTTGATGCCGTTTTCATCACTCACTCACACGCTGACCACCTTCACGGAATTGACGACCTGCGCATTTTCAGCCACAAGAATTCCGCCGCAATGTGTAAGGACAGCGTAATCAAAAGCAAATACCCGGAAACTTCCGGCGAAGGCCTTCCGGTCTATACGAGCGAGCGCACAAAGGGCTACATCCACGAGCGCTTTCCATATATTTTCGTTGACCATGAAAAGGGCGGCGGCATTCCCAAGCTCAACTTAATCGGCATGGACTCAAACAGCTCTGAAAATCCCCTCAATCTCTGCGGACTCAAAGTAGTTCCAATCCCCATGCTCCACGGAAACCACCACACAATCGGCTTCGTTTTCACCAGCACAGGATCAGACGGCTCGCCTCATTCAATCGCCTACCTCACCGACTGCAACTTCATCAGTGAGGAATCTCTTGCCGAAGTCAAAAAGGCAGGAGGCCAGATTGAGCATCTTGTGATTGACGCACTGCGCGAGCGGGAACATTCAAGCCACTGTAATTTCTTGCAGGCAATGGGCTATGCAGAGCAGATCGGGGCAAGACACACATGGTTCACCCACCTCACTCATGACAAAAAGCACGGGCAGATTCAAAGCTACATAAATGACCACCTGGCGGAATTTCCAAATCTTTCGCAGATTGTCAAAAATGGCGGCAGCGTTTCTCCTTCATACGACGGTCTAATTCTTCAGGCATAAAGAAAAAGCATCCTGCCCCTATTCTTGCACAAAACCGCTAAAAACAGCATAATTTTACATTATGTTCAAACCACAGCTTATTAGCTCTCTCAAAGGCTACAACGGCAAAACTTTTGTTTCTGACCTCATCGCAGGTCTTATCGTAGGCATTGTCGCACTTCCGCTGGCAATCGCATTCGCAATCGCTTCAGGCGTAAACCCGGCGGCAGGCTTATTCACCGCTATCATCGCAGGCTTCTGTATCTCTGCTTTCGGCGGTTCGGCTGTCCAGATCGGCGGACCGACAGGCGCTTTCGCAGTCATCGTTTACGGAGTCGTCGCCCAGTTCGGATTGAGCGGTCTTGCAACGGCAACCGTCATGGCCGGCATCCTCTTGATTCTGCTCGGCGCATTTAAAATGGGCGGTCTGGTCAAGTTTATTCCATATACAATCGTCACAGGCTTCACGGCCGGAATCGCAGTTACAATCGCAACAGGTCAGATCGGTGACTTCTTCGGTCTCGTACCGGATTTCTCAAAACCAATGCTGATTCTCGGCGAAGAATACTCAAAAATGCCGGGCGATTTCCTTCCAAAAATCATCGTTTACATCAAGTCGGCTTCAACAGTCAACGTGTATTCATTCGTGATGGCGGCAATCTGTCTGGCTTTCATTTTCATCTGGTCTAAATTTGTCAAAAAGATTCCTGGCAGCTTCATCGTTTTGATTCTTGCTACAGTGGCTTCAATCCTTCTCGACAAATTCTGCGGCCTCAAAACAGACACAATCGGCTTCTTCGCAGACGGAAGGGAGCATTTCGTTATCCCGAACACACTTCCGGCTCCACAGCTGCCGGATTTCTCAATCACGACAATCAGAACCCTCTTCCCGACAGCAGTTTCAATCGCAGTCCTCGCCGCAATCGAGTCACTTTTGAGCGCAGTAGTCGCTGACGGTATGACTGGCGGTAAGCACGACTCGAACACAGAGCTTATCGGTCAGGGAATCGCAAACATCGCGTCGCCATTATTCGGTGGAATCCCGGCAACAGGAGCCATCGCCCGCACAGCAACAAACATCAAGAACGGCGGAAAAACTCCGGTCGCAGGAATTATTCACGCGCTCACACTTCTTTTGATTCTTCTTTTCTTCGGAAAATACGCTTCATACATTCCGATGGCAGCCCTTGCGGCAGTCCTCATCAACGTAGCATGGAACATGGCAGGCTTCCCTGCAATCCGCGCACTTCTTCACGGACAGAAATCGGACATCACAGTTTTCGCAGTTACTTTCCTTATTACTGTTTTCGTAGATTTGACGGTCGCAATCGAATTCGGACTCGGACTTGCAGCATTCTTCTTCATTAAAAAGATGATTGATTTGTCAGAAGTTCAGAACAAGCGCGAAGCCCTCATTTCAGGAATCCACGCAGCAGACATGCCGGAAGAAAAGCTCGACCTGCCGGAAGGAGCAATGGTCTACGAAATCGACGGACCTCTCTTCTTCGGTACAGTCCGAAAATTTGAAATCGCAATGGAGCGTGCAGGAATGGCTGGCGTAAGCTACAAAGTCCTTATCCTCCGCATGAGGAACACAATCTACCTCGATGCAGGCGGAATCAAAGCCCTCGAGCAGGCAAAAGCCCTTTGTGATAAAAAAGGAATTACAATCGTTATTTCAGGAATCCATACACAGCCTTACGTTCTTCTTGAAAAGACCGGCATGGCAGAAAAACTTGGAAAAGAAAACATCCACGACCATATCAATGGTGCTCTGGAGCGCGCAAGAGAGATTCTCAAGTAAGATTATATAAAAGCAAAAGGGGGTGAGAAAGATTTTCTCACCCCTTATTTTTTATTTTACTCCGTAGATTTCGTAATATTTGTCGATTTCAGCCTTGATTTTATCGGTAATCAATTTTTTGTCACCATTTGTGTAAAGCGCATCAACGACCTCGCTCATGCTTACGATTGCACGAGCCGGGAAGCCGTATTTTTCTGAAATCACGTCGAGGGCAGCCTTGTCAGAGTCAGGAGCCTTTTCCATGCGGTTGAGGCTTACGATTTCACCGACGATTTTGATTCCGCCCTCAGTTGTTTCCTGAGCCTTGATTTTCGGGTAAGTTTCTTCGATTGATTTGCCGCTTGTGGTAACGTCTTCGATGATTACAACTCGGTCCCCGTCCTTGATTTTATAGCCCAGCAAAGCGCCCTTGTCAGCACCGTGGTCTTTTTCTTCCTTGCGGTCACAGCAGTATTTGATTTCCTTGCCGTAAAGCTCAGAGTAAGCAACAGCCGTTACGACAGCGAGAGGGATTCCCTTGTAGGCAGGTCCGAAGAAAACATCAATGTCGTCTCCAAAGTTGTCGTGAATTGCCTTTGCGTAATATTCACCAAGCCTTTTGAGCTGGCTTCCTGTAACATAAGCTCCGGCATTCATAAAGAATGGTGACTGCCTGCCGCTTTTGAGCGTAAAGCTTCCGAATTTCAAAACATTGCATTCGACCATAAAGTCGATAAATTCTTTTTTGTACTGTTCCATGAAAAAAATTATATCGAAAAATTTAAAAATAAAAAAGCAACCTGCATGAGCTTAGATTAGAAGAAAGTGCTCACACAGATTGCAAACAAGGAGGAAAAGTTCAGGATGAAATCCTATTCACAAAAAGATTATGCGAACGGATTCTCGCCTTTATACAAAACGCCTTTAGGCTGATTGTATCCGATTTCATCTGCTTCAACACCGATGTACTTGAATACCTCGTAGAGTGCCTTGCCAAAGTGGCCGAATGCAACTGCACCATGGTGAGGGAAGTTCTTTTCGATGAGTACGTGACGATAGAAGCGGCCCATTTCCGGGATAGCGAAAATACCAATGCCACCGAATGAACGTGTAGCAACCGGGAGGACTTCACCCTGTGCAATGTAAGCGCGGAGGATGTTGTCAGAAGTTGACTGCAGGCGGTAGAAAGTGATTGGTCCCGGTGCGATGTCTCCTTCCAAAGTTCCGTTTGTAACTTCAACTGGAAGAGCACGAGCCATAATCAGCTGATACTTCATTTCGCAGAATGAAAGCTTTGTAGAAGCTGTGTTTCCGCAGTGGAAGCCCATGAATGTATCTTTGATTGTGTAAGTTCCGTGCTTACCCTTGATGTCTTCATCATAGATGTCCTGTGGAACAGTGTTGTTGATGTCGAGCAATGTAACTGTGTCGTCAGAAACAACAGTACCGATGAACTCAGAGAGACATCCATAGATATCAACTTCGCAAGATACAGGAATACCCATCTTTGTGAGACGGCTGTTTACATAGCAAGGAACGAATCCGAACTGTGTCTGGAATGCAGGCCAGCATTTGCCAGCAATTGCAACGAACTCGCGGTATCCTTTGTGAGCTTCAACCCAGTCAAGGAGAGTAAGTTCGTACTGAGCGAGTTTTTCAAGAATCTCAGGCTTTTTGTTTCCAGCGCCAAGCTCTTTTTCCATATCTGCAACAACGTCTTTAATACGAGCGTCGCCAGCATGCTTGTTGAATGACTCGAACAAGTCAAGCTCAGAGTTCTCTTCGATTTCAACACCGATGTTGTAAAGCTGTTTGATTGGTGCGTTACAAGCAAGGAAGTTGAGAGGACGTGGTCCGAAAGAAATAATCTTGAGGTGATTCAAAGCATAAACAGCCTTTGCGATTGGTGCAAATTCATGAATCATGTCTGCACACTGCTCAGCAGTTCCAACAGGATACTCTGGGATATAAGCCTTGATGTTGCGGAGCTTGAGGTTGTAAGAAGCGTTGAGCATACCACAGTAAGCGTCGCCTCGTCCCTGGATAAGTCCACCGTCTTTAGAGGTCTCTTCTGCAGCAGCACAGAACATCTTCGGGCCATCAAAGTGCTTAGCAAGCAAAGTCTCAGAAATCTCTGGGCCGAAGTTTCCGAGGTAAACACAAAGTGCGTTACAGCCGGCTTTCTTGATGTCTTCCAATGCCTGGCACATGTGGATTTCGCTTTCTACGATACATACAGGGCATTCGTAAATTTCATCTGCACCATACTTTTTTGTATATGCAGCAACAAGAGCCTTTCTGCGGTTTACAGCGAGAGACTCTGGGAAACAGTCGCGGCTGACAGCTACGATACCGATTTTGATTTTTGGTTTGTTGTTAATCATTTTATACCTCTTATAAAAAATTTATTTTTTATAAATGTCGATGTTCTTTCCGAACAATCCGACAAATGCGCCCTGTTTTGCCTCGTTTGAATCCGGGTGAGCAATGAGCCACTTGTTGCGTGCCCACAAAAGCTTGTCCTCGAAATCAACTTCCTTAATGGCAGGTTTTTCTGTGTTTGTGTCCTTTGGAAGAACAATGATTACACGGAAACCTTCCTTAGAAACTTCGCCATTTTTAACTGCATTACATGGTGCGTAGTGCAAAGTTGTTTCATAAACCTGTACGACTGTTCCCTTCGGAACATAGAAAGCTTCGACGAGGTTTGTGTCGAGTTTTCCCTTTTTAACAGACTGAAGAGGTGCAAGCAGAAGAACCATGTCGTTTGAAGGAATGTTAAGTTCTGAACCTCGGTGCCATTCAAGACAGTTGAGCTTTGTGTTGTAGCCGTTGCAGTAGCCAATCTGAATTGGCATTCCGCCGTAAGCATTGTCGCTCAGCTCTTTTGCAATTGGAAGGCTTTCCAATCCAGCATCGCCCGGCTCATAAATGACAGCATTGTCAGGCTTTTTTGTAGTGTCGTCAAGTTTTTTGAGAAGGTCACTTACATCATAACCTGTAAGAACCTTTCCGTACTTGGCGAACGCTTTTGAAAAAACGCTTTTTATTTTCATTTTTTGTACCTCCAATTTTAAGCCTGACTAGATTTTAGCCAGTTTTGCGTAACTCTCTTTGAGTGCAGGATAAAGTTCTGTGTACATCTTGTAGAACTTTTCGTATTCTGCAGAATTAGCCGCAATCGGATTCTGAGCAGGATTTGTCTTGATGACCTGCTTGCATGCTTCCTGAACAGAAGAGTAAACGCCGGTACCGACAGAAGCAAGAATTGCAACACCGAGAGCAGGACCTTCCTTGCTTACTACAGTCTTTACAGGACATCCGTAAACATCAGCAAGCATCTGCCGCCAGAGAGGGCTTGTTCCACCGCCACCGCAGGCAAGCATGTCGTTGATTTTTACGCCCATTCCGCGCAAGACTTCAACTGAGTCACGCTGACTGTAAACAACACCTTCCATTACTGCACGGAGCATGTGCTGACGAGTGTGCATTGCAGAAAGACCGATGAAAGCGCCACGGCAGTTCGGGTCCAGGTGAGGTGTGCGCTCGCCCATCAAATATGGAAGATAAAGAAGGCGGTCAGCTCCGATTGGGATTCGTTCTGCCTGCTTGTCCATAATATAGTAAGGATCCTTATCCAGTCCTTTTGCAACAATAATTTCGTCTGAGCAGAAATTGTCGCGGAACCACTTGAGTGAAAGACCTGCGGCCTGAGTTACGCCCATTACATGCCATGCGCCAGGAACAGCACAGCAGAATGTATGTACTCGGCCTTTCGGGTCGATTGAAAGCTTATCTGTGTGGGCAAAAACTACGCCGCTTGTACCCAAAGTTGTAAATGCGATTCCGTCCTGAACTGTGCCTGTACCGACAGCAGCCGCAGCATTATCGCCAGCTCCACCAACGACCGGAGTGCCAGCCGGAACACCACAAAGCTCAGCAGCCTGAGCAGAAACCTTTCCTGTAACTTCAGGTGACTCGTAAACTTTTGCAAGGAGAGATTTGTCAATTCCGAGTTTTGAAAGGACTTCATCAGACCAGCATCGGTTAGGGACATCCAAAAGCTGCATACCGCTTGCATCGCTCACCTCAGTGGCAAATTCGCCCGTGAGCATATATCTAACATAGTCTTTTGGCAAGAGAATATGAGCACATTTTTCGTAAACTTCAGGCTCATTGTTTCGAACCCAGAGGATTTTACTAGCAGTAAAGCCTGTGAGGGCCGGGTTTGCAGTCAATTCAATGAGGCGGCTTGCTCCGACCTTGCTTGTAATTTCATCACATTCTGCGGCTGTTCTCTGGTCACACCAGATGATTGAGCGGCGAAGAACATTGCCGGCTTTGTCGAGCATTACAAGACCGTGCATCTGTCCTGAAATACCAATACCCTTGATGTCCTTTGGATTGATTCCACTTTTGGAAATCACTTCCTTCATGCTGCCACAAGCGGCATGCCACCAGTCTTCCGGAGCCTGCTCTGCCCAGCCGTTCTGAGGCTGATAGAGAGGATATTCGATTGTTTTTGAGGCAATCGGTTGCCCATCAGTCGAAAACAAAACGGTCTTAGTTCCGCTTGTCCCCAAATCTACGCCAATTACGTATTCCATTATTTATTCTCCTATAAAACTCCGCGTTAGCGACGTTGCACTGAATCACGTTCCATAAACTCACATGGTATGTGAATCATTTTGTTCGGAACAGGCACTCCAACCACATGCTGAAGCAAAAGATCCGCAGCAAGATTTGCAATAGACTCTGAATCCTGACGGAAAGTAGTCAGCCTTGGATTCGTGTATTCCGATATATAATCATCATCAAACCCCACGATAGATAAATCATCCGGGATTTTTATTTTATGCTCATGAACATAGTCTAAGATCCCCAAAGCAAGAAGATCTGAAACCGCAAAAACAGCCGTCATGTCAGGATGGCGATTGTAAAGTTTTTCAAAACCTTTCTGACCGGCTTTTACATTCCAATCCTCGCAGTCCTCGCAAAAATCCTTGTCGATTGGAATATTGTGCTCGCTCAAATACTGGAAGAACCCTTCCTGCCGTTCCTTTGAAGCATAAAAAAAGCTGTCATTTGGTGCTCCCAAAAAACCAATCTTTTTATGCCCCATGGAAACAAGATATTCAGCGGCTTTGTAACCAGCCTTTTTATTGTCTGAAATTATCGTGCAGATTCCAGGTATAACCGCATTTGTAGAAATACAAGGAATGCCGACCTTTCCTAAATCCTCAAGTTCCTCGCTAAATCGGGACTCAGCATTTATAATAGCAATGCCTTCTACCGAGCGAAACGCAGCGTGCGCCCGGTAGGACATTTTTGTGTGACATGACAAGAATATGATATCGTAACCTGCAGCCTCAACATTTTCCTTGAATTTATTCAATACAACGGAAAATACCGGATGACTGAAACCTCTCTGCATACCTGGATCATCATAGATAACCCCAATGAGGTATGTTCGTTTTGTGGCAAGACTTCTTGCGGCACTGTTAGGCTCATACCCCATTTCATGAGCTTTTTTGAGAATGAATTCCCGGGTCTTCTCAGAAAGATGCCCAGTTCCATTCAAAGCTTTTGATACTGTTGGTGCAGAGACTCCAGTTGCATTCGCGATATCATAAATCGTTATCATTTTGATTCCCTGTCGAATCCCGTATAATCAAAATACTCAAAATCAGCAGGCTTTTTATAGAATTCTGTATCTACACAGAACATTCCAACAAAGGCTCCCGTGAATCCCATTCCACAGAATTCGTCAGAAAGTTTTGCAGGCTCACAGATTGGCCGGATTTTTCGGAAATTCTTTCCATCCTGAGACCAAGAGAACCATCCTTTATTGTGATCAACTTCAAGACGCATCCAAACAGGACCTTTCTCAAGTTCAATTTCCATGCCCTGCTGCCATGACTCAAAGCCAAGCTGAGGAGGCATGATTGTATTGACCTGAAGGATTTTTCCTCTTGTTTCGCTATAACCAACAGTCAAAAGATATTGCGTTTCCTCGTCATAGCGGTAAACCATACCTGCATACTGCTGGAAATAGTCAGGCTCAAAGTCGATTTTTGTCTCTGCGACAAATTTGAAGTCAGTCTGGCGGCGACAGAAAATGCTCTGCTCATAGAATGACCATGGTGACTGACCGCCGTACATTCTAAGCCAGCCCGGTCTCTCTGTTACAGAATAGCGTCCATCTGCAGGAGTGCGCAAGGTTTTGAAATCAACAGGAATACCCTTTTCAAAGGTATAATGATTTTTGCCCCAGCCAGGTGCAGACTGAATTCCATCGTTGTCTGCGCTAACAGGAACGTCAACATAGTCCGGCGGAACATTATCAAGAGTGCCGTCTGGCTCTTTTACATATGGCCAGTCATCTTTCCATTCGATTTCAGCCAAAGCAGTCTCTCGGCCGAGGACACAATCTTCTTTGCCAGGAAGCGGTCGACCGCAAAGGTAAACAAGATAAGTGCGTTTTCCATCGATAGAAGAACACCAGCTTCCGTGACCTGCCTTATGAATCGTAATCTCATCGTCGTGTCCCCATCCTGAAATCAGAGGATTCTGAGGATGAACTTCATAAGGGCCAGTAACAGACTTAGAACGGCCTACAGTAAGAGCATGTTTGTAATCAGTGCCACCTTCTGCAGCAGCAATGTAATACCATCCGTTGCGTTTGTACAAATGCGGACCTTCAACGCCACCGATATCAGTTCCCTTGAAAATCTTGTAACGCTCTTTGCCCAAAGTTTTTGTTTTCGGGTCATATTCACGCATTACGATTCCAGAGAACTGACGGTAACCAGTCTCGCGGAAATCCCATTCCATGTTGATGTACCAGTGTTTTCCGTCATCATCATGGAACATGGAAGCGTCAAATCCGCTTGCATTAAGGAAAACAGGATCTGACCAAGGACCTTCGATTGAAGGAGCTGTAGTCAGGAAATTCGGACAATCTTTGTGTGGTCCGGCATTCCAGTTACGGACATTTGTGTAAATCAGCCAGAAAAGACCGTCTGAATAAGAAAGGCATGGTGCCCAAATTCCGCAAGAAAATTTTTCGCCGTTCATATCAAGGAGGCGTTTTTCGCTCAACGGGGAAGGAACACTTGTCCAGTGAACCAAATCTTTTGAGCGGCTGATCTCAACTCCAGGATACCATTCAAAAGTTGAATTCGCGATGAAATACTCTCCGTTGGCCATGCAGATTGAAGGATCTGCATGAAAGCCTGTAAGAATCGGATTTGTAACACGAACCGTTTTCTGATTTTCCATAATTTTTATTCCTTAACAGAACCCATTGTCAAACCGCTGATGATATAGCGTGACATAAATGCATAGAAAATAATGATTGGGATCAACGAAACTGCGATACCCAAGTAAATTCCGCCGTATTCTGTTCGGTAAATATCACCACGAAGCATCTGAACGAGCATCGGGAGTGTATATTTTTCGGTACTAGAGAGCAATACGAACGGAGTCATGAAGTTGTTCCATGAACCAACGAAAGCGAAGATTGCCTGAGTAGCAAGAGCCGGTTTAAGAACCGGAAGAATGATACCGTTGAAGATACCAAATTCACTTGCACCGTCAATACGGGCAGCCTCGATAAGTTCGAATGAAAGAACTGAATCCATGTATTGCTTCATGAACAATACAGTTCCTGCAGAAGCAATGCTAGGAATAATCAAAGGAATGTAGCTGTTCATGAGATGTGCTTTTGACATGAACTGTACGAAACCGATGAATGAAAGCGAAGCCGGAAGCATGATGAGCATCATGATAAGGTTCCAGAGAATCTTTCGAGCCTTGAAACGATAAACATGGATACCATAAGCAACCAATGATGAAAAATAAACGCTCAACATTGTTACCAATATTGAAATTGTAAGACTGTTCTTAAATCCGACCGCAAGTTTAAAACCTCGGCCAGTAAGGACTTTCCAGTTTGCCATAGCGTAAACGCTTGGGAACAAAGAAATTCCTTCGTTAATTTCCGCAGTTGAACGTGTAGCATTAATGAGCATGAGCCAAATAGGAACTACAGCAATAAGTGCGAAAACAATCATGAAAGCATAAATTACAAGCTGTTGTGTAAATTTTTCCTGCTGATAATTTTTCATTTTCCTACTCCTTTTTTGTAGCTTTTCGGAGCACGCTCTTTAATCATGTAATTAATTCCAAGCGCAAGAATAATCGTAATAACGAACATGCCGATAGAAATTGCGGCCGCATAAGAATAATCGTTACGCCCCTGGAAAGCAATGTTATACATATAGATAGCCGTGGTTCTGATCTTGTAGTCCGGGCCACCATGCATATCAGTAAGAAGGAATGGAATATCGAACATCTGCATACCACCAACCATTGATGTAATAAGCAGATAGAACATCATCGGACGGAGCAGAGGAACAGTGATTTTCCATGTACACTGCCATTCATTAGCACCGTCGATAACAGCAGATTCATACAATGAAGGAGAAATTGCAGTAATAGCAGCCATGAGCAAAATCAAGGTCTGACCACACCACATCCACCACTGAATGAAAGCAACAATGATTCGAGACGAAGGAACACTTCGGAAGAACTGGAAGGCCTCCGAAACGATACCAATATTCAAGAGCAACTGATTAACAGGGCCGACTGGATATGCAAACAAACTGCGGAACAAAATTGCGACAGAAGTAGCTGTCAAAAGGTTAGGCATATAGAACAAAGCCCTGAACAAATTCTTTCCGCGTAGATTAAATTTCGTATTTGTAAGCCAAACAGCAAAAAGTAAGGCAAGTCCAAGCTGAGGAGCGAAGTTCAATCCCCAGATAATAAATGTGTTTACAACCGCACCCCAAAAGTAAGGATCCGAAACCAACTTTGCAAAGTTTGCAACACCGATAATATTATAACTCGTCTTAAGACCGCGAAGATCACCAAAAGACAAAAGGAAGGTATAAATTGTCGGCCATAAATTAAAAATCAAGAAAATAATGACAAAAGGAAGCGTGAAAATATATCCATATTTATTCAGTCTTTTTTGTACATCAGATTTAACCATTTTTTCCCCCAAGTACATGCAAATAGGCAATAAAAAGGGGAGTGTTTCTGAAAACGCCCTGAATTCACACGATTACAGAAATACACTCCCCTTTTACGGTATTAGTGTACAGTCAGACTAATATCCCATTGTTGAAGAAACCTGGTCTTTGAAGTCTTTCAAAGCCTGTTCCTTTGTTTTTTCGCCGTTTGCATAAGCAGCTGTTGCTTCGTTGAACAAAGCCTCAATCTGCTGGTCTGTACCCTGAATCAAGCTACCATCGATACCTTTAGCCATTTCACAGAACTCTTTGTAGTGGTTCTGTCCAGCAAGGTATGGATCAGAGAAGCTGTCTTTGAGGGCGTTCTGAACGTTCAAGTTACCAACTGTATCGCCAGAAGATTTAGCATATGCTGTAAGGAATGTGTCGTCTGTTGCGAGATATTTGATCATCTCTTTAGCAGCGTTTGGATTCTTTGTGTTCTTGTAAGCAGCGATCCAAGTACCGCCCCAGTAGTAGTTAGCTGGTCCAGCACACATAGCCCAGTCGCCTGCTGTATCTGGTGAGTTCTGTTTGAGAACGTAGTGGAGACCCCATGTTGGGAGGAGGTAGCAGAATACTTCTACTGGATTTCCTTTTTCATCTTTGAGAGTTCCCTTCATACCAGCGAACCAACCTTCTGACCACTGACCAACGCGGCCGTCGAGGTTCTCGTCATGGAGTGTCTTACACATATCCATGAACTGCTCCATAGCTGGATCTACAACGAGTTTGTCGTTTACTACCCATGGCTGTTTGCGAGCGCCTTTGTATGGCATGAACATATCGCCTGAAGAAGAAACGATGTCACATTTTCCGTTTGATTTCTCTTTGAGGAGTTTTGCTGTCTCTACGAATTTTTTGAGGTCAGAAACATATTTCTGAACTTCTACTGGATCGTCTGTTCCGAGGTAAGCTTTTGCAAGGCTTCGGCGGTAGAACAATGCACCAGGACATACCTGCCATGCCATACCGTAAACGTGACCATTGTAAGTACCTATTTTCATAGGATAGTCAGCCATTTTGCCTTTAACCTCTTCGTAAACATCATCAAGTGGGAGAAGAAGGTCAGACTCGATATATTTGCGAACGAAAGCGTTCTCCAATGCGAATACGTCTGGTGTACCAGAACCACTCTGAAGAACAGGGTCAAGTTTGTTAGGGAACTGATCAGTTGGTGTCATTGAATACTCAACTGTCATATCTGGATGAGCAGGTTTGTAATAATTGTTAATCATTCCTTCCAACTCATCTGTGAAAGACCAGACTACCAGGTTTTTGCTAGCGTCTTTCTTTGCAGCAGAAGTGTCACCGCCCTTCTTTTCGCAGCCTGTAGAAACCAATGCTGCAGCACAGAGCACTGCACCCAAAATCAAATTACTTTTTTTCATATTTCCTCCTAAATGTTTGAAAAAAAAGTGTGTGTGTATGGTATACGGCGGCCAGAATCTTAGGAAATATAGGCAACCGCTTACCTATGTTTTTTAGATTACTCCCCTTTAATTCTTTTGTCAAGAAAAAATTTTAAAAATCTGTTAGTTTAAAAAGTAGAACAGTTTTTTACGAATTTTTGATTGCCAGGCCGTCTTTAAATGCATTTCCAACGATGTCGCCGATCACGCGGTAAACATGGAAGGAAGCGTCATACATAATCGGCTGCAGCTTGCCCAAATCGATTTTTCCGTCGGTGAGGACAGATTCATCAGCCTGCTGGGCGACAATCTTTCCGCGCAGGTATTCCCTCTCCTCGTTCCACTCAGTAACCTCACATTCAAGGGTTACAGGATATTCTTCTATAATAGGAGCATTGACATGGGCACTCTTGTGGACATGAACTCCGGCCTTTTCGATTTTGTTGACATTATTGCCGCTCTCGACTCCGAAATAATCAGAAATCTGCATTGTATTTTTTGTGGCAAAGGCAACCGTGAAAGCTCCGGTCTTCTTGAGGTTTTCTGTCGTTTTGTGCTTTGCAAGATAGAGGGTAATCTCACCGTAGTCTGACTGGATTCCCCAGGCTGCGTTCATTGCGTTGGGCACTCCATTTTCATCATAAGTTCCGATGATAAAAACGCCTTCCGGCACAATCACTGCTTTTTCTGAATCAAATTCCATAATTTTCCTCCATGCGCTAATTAAAGCACAGTTTCTTCTGGAATTCAAACGAAAAGTTTCTTTGACATTTACGCGGTTCGGGTGTGTTACGTTGCATTTCTTACACTATTATCTTTATATTATTTCACTTTACGCAATATAGATGTATCACTATAATAAATCCGTAATTTAATTCATTTTAATGGAGTAAAATATGGAAAAGACAATCGCTTTGATTCCTGGCGATGGAATCGGCCCTGATGTTGTTGCTGAGGCAGTTAAAGTTCTTGATGCAGTAGCAAAAAAATATGGTCACAAGTGGAATTATACAAACGTTCTTGCAGGAGGAGCCGCAATCGACAAATTCGGTCATCCGCTCCCACAGGATCAGCTCGATATCTGTCTTAAATCAGACGCAGCCCTGCTCGGTGCAGTCGGCGGTCCAAAATGGGACAACCTTCCTTCTGAAATCCGCCCGGAAAAGGCCTTGCTCGGAATGCGTGGCGGCATGAAGGTTTTCGCAAACCTCCGGCCGGCTGTAATGTGGAAGCAGCTTAAGGATGCCTGCCCTCTCAAAGACGAAATCGTCGGCGAAGGCCTTGATATCCTCATCGTCCGCGAGCTTACAGGAGGCATCTACTTCGGTGAACGCGGAACAAGCGCAGACGGAAACACAGCCTGGGACACAGAAAAATACACACGCCCAGAAATCGAGCGAATCGTCCGCATGGGCTTTGAATACGCAATGAACCGCCAGAAAAGACTCTGCGTTGTAGACAAGGCAAACATCCTCAACTCTTCACAGCTCTGGCGCCGTGTTGCAGAAGACGTTAAAAAAGATTATCCGGAAGTTCAGCTTTCTTACCTCTACATCGACAACGCTTCAATGCAGATGGTTCGAAACCCACGCCAGTTCGACGTAATCGCAACAAGCAACATGTTCGGTGACATCCTTTCTGACGAAGCAAGCCAGATTACAGGTTCAATCGGTATGCTGGCTTCTGCATCTTTGGGTGACGGAACAGGCCCAGGCCTCTACGAGCCAATCCACGGTTCAGCTCCGGACATCGCAGGAAAAGACCTTGCTAACCCACTGGCAACAATCCTTTCTGCAGCAATGCTCCTCCGCTACAGCTTCAAGCTTGAGACAGAAGCTAAGGCAATCGAAAATGCAGTCAACGCAGTTCTCGATGACGGATACCGCACAGGTGACATCGCAGGAAGCCACCTCGATGAGGTAAAGGCAGCAGGTAAGCTCGTCGGCACAAAGAAGATGGGCGAACTCGTTGTAGAATATTTGAATAAATAATTCGCTTATTTATATTAAAAAACGCCGGACTTTTCTTGTACAAGTGAATGCAAAAGTCCGGCGTTTTTTATATTTTTTTAAGATTACTTTACTTGTTATATCTCAGATTTTCTTATAAAATATTAATTTATGGAAAAGCGAGATTCTTTTGAGCGCATGGTCACGGGAATTTCTGACGAAGAAAGACAGAGCATTCTTGATCAGATGAAACCCGACACAAATTTCATAGCGGCTTCGATTCAGCCGGCTGATGAAAAATTTGACGACAATACAGAACCTCTGGAAATCAAAATCAAAAATGAATCTGTCCTGCTCCGTTTTTTCATCTGGCTCAAATCAATTCTTTCAAACACCACCCAGAATACAATCTACAACGAATATAAGCTTTCTGAAATCGCCCACAACATCCAGCGGAATTTCCCGGAAGTCGTAAATTACAAGCAGAGCCTCCTGCTCACAAATTTTTACCAGCAGCTCACCGAATTAAAGGCCTGCGCGGATTTTTTCCGGCCATATTTGAATTCCCTCGAAGACAGCGACGGCTCATTTTATGTTTTCCTCAGTTCCTTTGTAATGAGCGCGGTAACGGCAGAAATCACGACAAACGTTGACCCTTACTCAAACCCGGTAACGCCGGAAATCAGGCCGGACACACGAAGCAACCTTTTGCGCCGGCTCGACGACATTTTTGAGAATATTCCTGCAAACGAAAAAAAACAGATGTACGACGCCGCCAAGGCCACTGAATGGATGCGGCAGTTTGTTAAAATTCCTTTTGCCCGGCTTCTTTTGCAGTTCTCGCAGATTTCCTCAACAGAATTCATCTGTCCTTTCGGTCAGATTGAGGCGGACCTCGATTCCTTTGCCCAAATCATGTGCAGTTCGATTGTAATTCCCGATGAATTTCTTGAGGCACTTTATCTTTTTGCAATCCGCAATTCCAAACATCTGAACGACGAGAATACTGGCCGTGACGCCGGAGACTTTTTGAGCAAGGCACACTCGAGTCTGGGTCTTTTGCAGATGTTCGTAACCAGCATTCCCCTCCGCTCAATCTCCCGCCTCATTCATGCTGATTCCCAGTGGCGGATAAATACATTTTCCGGCGGCGAAGACTGGTTCGTCAAATACAAAAACACATGGAAGAAAATTTTTGACCAGAAGTGGGCTGCATGGGAAAGCGACTGTAAAAAGGAAGCCCTTCTATCAAGCCTCAAAGTCAATTTCGAACTGGATACCTTCCCCCTTTTCCCTCAGCGACCTTGGGACAGTCTTTGGGGCGGCATAGATTTTACTTACGAAACAACCCTGGGCTTCCTCAACTGGTTCATGCGAGAGGGTTTTTCTGTCTGCGAGCTTGATTTAAAGACCCTTCTCGTCCAGGGCTCATTCAACAAAAAAGAAAACTACAATCTCTTCTCGGAAAGTTTCGGTGCCATGATCCAGCTTTCGATTTCGTTCCAGGAACTTGAGCGAAAGCTTTCTTTCCACGGAGAACTCGGCGCGATTTTCAATAAAATTCACGAGGAAGGATCTCGCACCCTTCAGGCCCAGACAAAAGTCGACCAGATGATGCGTGAAATCGAGAGCGATGTCCGAAGCCTTATCCATCGCTTCTGTGACAACGCGAGGGCAATCAATCAGATTCTCTCAGGAATTCTCGGGCTTTCAAAAGACAGCCGCTTTGATACGGTTTCAAACCTGAACAAGATGAAGGACAAGAACAACGAACCTTTCATAAAGAAAATCGAAGCTTCTCAGAAGATGATTGAAAGCGCCCTTAATTTCGTTATTGACCTGGAAAACCTCGATAAAAAGAAGGCCAAAAATTAAATCCTGTGGCAGCCGGCCGGAATTAAGTTTATGATAAATACCATCTCCATCAAAAAAGAACTTGAAAGCTCAAATTCTCAGGAAAGCAAATATTTTTCATTTTTCTTCTATTATAATGGCATTCCTCTGGAATCTACTGAAAAGGAAAGTCACGCCCTTTGGGGAATGACTCTTTTAAAGGCAGGTTCGATGAGGTTTCGCTGGAATGAGACAAATGAAAATAGGACGGAAAGCCTCAAGAAAATTTTCCCGGATAAAAAAATCACGCCGCTTGAACTGATTCACTCAAAGACCGTCTTCGAGGCAAAAGATGAAGGCGACACAGAGAAGCTGCAGGGAGATGGAATCGTAACAAAAAATCCCCTTTTAATTCCAACAGTCACTGTCGCTGACTGCCTTCCGATTTTTTTATACGACCACGAAAAAAAAGCAATCGGCGCCTTTCACTCAGGCTGGAAGGGAACAGGAATCGTCGGAGCCGGTGTCGAAAAAATGATTGAATTGTACGGCTCAAAGAGGGAGAATATTTCCGCCGCAATAGGCCCCCACATCGGAGACTGCTGCTATTTTGTTGATCAGGAGCGGGCGGAATATTTTGTAAAGAATTTCGGCAAAAAATGCGTGACGAAGGCAGGAGACAAATTCATGCTCTCGCTGACTGAGGCAAATCTTTCCGTCCTCAAAAATGCCGGTATAAAGGAAGAAAATATCGTGGTTGCCCGGGACTGCACCTGCTGCACGAAATTTGAAAACGGAGAGAACATCTTCGGCTCATTCCGAAGACAGGCCGCCTTTCTCCCGCCAGAAGTTGACGCTGACACAAGAAGCAGAAGCATGACGGTACAGGCAGCCTTTGTAACGCTCAATTAGTCATTGACCTATTTTTTAATTAACTTATATTCGTTGTATGCCAGAATGAAGGGACCGACACCTTTGGCGTCATCTTTTACGACTGGCTCGCTCAAATAGTAGGCAACGCTTCCGTCACGTCGCCTGTTGTTTTCAGGGCCAAGTCCTGCAACCAGACAGATTCCGTCCAGACTCAAAACGCCGTCCTCTGTTTTAAGGTATTTCTGACAGATTCCCTCAAAGGCTTTGATTCCAGCCTCTTTATACTTTTCTGCATTCGGGGCGTCCGACAAGATTCCAGTACGCAGGCCTTTCAAAAGCGAGTAAGCGAAGATTGAAGTTCCCGAAGTCTCAAGATAATTGCCTTCTGCATCTGGCAGGGCCGGCAGCTGATACCACATTCCGCTCTGATCCTGAACCCGGAGCATTGCATCCTGCAAATCGATAAACATTGCCTTCAAGTGATTCCAGTTGTCGCTGCCCTTGTCCGGGGCGTGGTTCAAAGTGTCGAGCATTGCCATGCTGAACCATCCGAGAGCGCGAAGCCAGTAGTTCTGGCAGAGACCGGTATTTTTATCACACCAGAAAGCAGACTTTGAGCTGTCGAAACAGTGATAATAAAGTCCGTCGGCAGGATTTTTCATCAGCTTTTCAACATTAAAGAACTGACTGTAAATGTCGTCCTTGTTTTTGCCGCCGTTAAAGCTTGCATCGTATTCCATGTAAAAAGGCAGGCCCATGTAAAGCCCGTCGAGCCAGACCTGATTTGGATAAATCGCCTTGTGCCAGAAATTGCCTTCCTTTGTGCGGGGCTGGTCTTTTACCTGCTCAAAAAGTTTATCGAGGGCAAGCCTGTATTTTTCTTTTTTAGTGAGCGAATAAAGGGGGAAAAGATTTTTTCCGCCATTGATTGAGTCGATATTCCATTCTTCTTTTTTAAAGCCGTCGATGCTTCCGTCGTCGCTGATGCGGAAGTCCTCGTAATAATCAGCAAATTTGAGGTATTTTTCATCTTTGCTGGTGTCGTAAAGTTCAAGCAGGGCCATAATCATGCAGCCGTCGATGTAATCCCAGCCGGACTTTTTGCCAGCCCTGGCCTTTTCGATGTTCCATACAGGAATTTCGGCGGTTGATTTAGTCATCAAATCTTCGATATATTGGTCAATAACTTTTGTATTCACTTTATGGCTCCTGCTGCTTTTATTGCTGGTCTCAATTCTGTGGCATCCCAAAATGCAACCAGAAAGCAAAAATAATGATAAAATGCGTCTAATCATTTCGATTATAATGATACCAAAAAGACTTTGAGAAATTAAGGGAAAATTCCAAGCAAACATAGGAATTTAACGAATCAATTTTTATTTTTCCGGAAAAAAAAACGGCCCACCATGCCGGAAGCACAGTGAGCCGGAAGAAAAATCTGAGCAAAGCCCTATTTTTTCAAGATAAGGAATGATTTTGCAGGAACAGAACCTGGCAATGTAGTGCTTTCGGTTGGGGTACCGCTTGTGACATCAACTGCCTTGCTGTAGCCGTTTGTCTCGATTGAAACATCAGCGTCTGTTGCGTTGAAGTAGACGAGGAAGTCGCCGGTATTGTATTTTGTTACACCTTTTGTGCCCTTGTATGTTTCTGCAACAGGACTGTCATTAGCACCAAATGCCTGTGGATTTGCCTTGCGGAGAGCAATCAATCCCTTGTAAGTCTTGTAGACATCAGAATAAGTTTCTGCCATGCCCAAATCAATCTGATTGATTTTATCACTTGAAGCATAGCTGTTTTCATTTCCCTGTTTTGTACGCAGGAATTCCTGTCCGCCGTTGATGAACGGAGTTCCCTGAGAAAGGAAGATGTAAGCGGCAGCAAGTTTATTCTGTGCTTTTACGGCATTAAGGCCTGCACCACCGATTGCAGCAAACAAATCACCGGAATATGAACTTTTGCCAAGATAAGAAATAGCAAGTTTATCAAACAGAGTATAATTATCGTGACATTCTACATAATGCAAAGAAAGTCCTTTCTTGCCTGTTCCGTTTCGCTTGTTAGTTCCTGGCTCACCACAAAGACCTGCAATAATTCCAGAATCAGCATATTTACCCTGAACCTGACCAGTTCCGAAGCCGCCGAATTCCTTTCCCTTGATTGCATCACGGAAATCATCATCAAATGCAGCTATGCCGTAACCATCTTTGCTTGTATTAACAGCAGCAACAGCACCATCTTCAACTTCCGAAGAACCACCAGTCCAAGGCTCACCGTAAACCATTACATTTTTATCAATTGAGTAAAGGGCATTGTAAATATCCTTCATAGTTGACTGTTCGAGACAGCCCATAAGGTCAAAACGGAAACCGTTGATGTGGTAATCTTTCATCCAGTGCTTCAATGATTCAACAACGTAATAGTTTACCATTTTGTGATCTGTTGCAATCTCATTTCCACAGCCAGAACCATTAGCATAATTTCCCTGAGAATCAAAGCGATAGAAATACTCAGGAACAGTCATGTCATACAAAGAACCGTTACCGACTCCGCTTGTGTGATTGTAGACAACATCCATATTTACTGCGATACCTGCATCATGGAAAGCCTTAATCATTTTTCGCATCTGGATTACAGAATCAGTTCCATCTTTTTCTGTGCCGTAGTTTGTGTAGCGTCCTTCAGGAACATTATAATGGTAAGGATTGTAACCCCAGTTATAGTTAGAGTCAGCATTTGTCTCTGCATAATCAAACATTGGAAGAATCTGAACGTGAGTAATGCCCAAATCTTTCAAATGCTTTGCGAATGCACCAGTATCTTTTAAGGCTTCTGTAATGTCGTCAAATTTTCCAAGGCTGCTTTTTGCAAATGCCCTAGACCAGTCGCGGATATGCATCTCATAAATTACAGCGTCTGTATAAGATTTTGTTTCTGTACCGGACTTTCCAAACGGGTTGACATAAGTCTCTTCCCAGTCAGCAGGTTTTGCAGAAGCATCATCAATGCTGCAAATCTGGCTTGCAACGCTGTCTCCGCTTGCAATATAACTCCAGATATCAGCGACATCTTTTTCAACATCATTGTTTGTAATTCGGAATTTATAATATTTGTAAGATGCAACATTTACATTTTTTACGGTCCAGAATCCGTTTCCGTCAAGATCCATTTTTACAGGATCTGTTGAAGGCTTTGAAAGTTCGCTTGCGTTTGCGAACAAAAGAAGTTCAACTTTAGAAGCAATAGGTGCCCATGTTTTAAATGAAGCACTTGTTCCGGTCAGAGTAAGACCGAGAGCAAGATCAGAAGCAGCCAATGAAGAAACGGCATTTTTTCCAAACCACTTTTCTACCAGAGAACTTGAAACACCGACTGAAAGCTTGTCAGTATTTCCTTCTGAATCAGTAACTTCAATTGTATATGGTGCAGAAGTTGCATAGCTTGATTTTAAGCTGGCTGAAAGGGTAATTGTTTTGTTTTCTGAATCATACGACTTAACAGAAACAGGGCTTCCATTTTTATCCGTAAGTTTTACAGTTTTTTCGCTCAAAACTATGCCATTGCAAGAGAGGGTAATTACATTATTTCCTGTAATAGTCGCATTGCTTGTTCCTACAGGTTCTTTTGTAAATGAAGAATCCAAATACACGGTTCCACTTCCTTTTTTGAAGTATATCTGATTGTATTTCTTAGGGAAATAGAAAAATACGTCTGACTCACCAGAATATTTTGTATTTCCATCCCTGCTCTTTACAATCAATCCTACTATAGATGCAGGATCTGCCAGTTTTATGTCAACACAAGAAAATCCGCCGTTACTGTGGTCGAAAGGAATTCCTCCATCACTCCAGCTGGTACATTTTGCCGATTCAGAAGAATCAATGTCCTTCCATGCCCAAAGATAATAGCTTCCAGAGCCTTCCATGTTTACCCGAAGATAGCCCGCAGGAATTTCAGCCGATGCACTTGGCAATGACGGAGAGCTGCCTGAATCATCGTCGTCATCATTGCTTTTACAGGCAACGAAATTGAAAATGAGGGCACTAAGAGCCAGGAACATGGCACAATTTTTCAGTAGTTTTTTCATATTTCCTCCTATTTATTTTCAGTTTTAATTAACTGCTATTCCAAAATGATTGAAGCATCAAGTTCATCAATAACCTTAGGAGTTTTATCTAAGATTATCTTGTTAATCTCATCTTCTGAGAGAGATTCTTTATTCAATGAACTTCCTGTTTCTTCAAAACTTAAGCTTGTGGCGTATTTGTACTGTTCAGGTTTTCCTACAATCATTCCCCTTGGATTTCCCATATCGAAATCATAAGTATTGATGTAGAATTTATATCCTGAAAGATTTGCCGGATTTCCAATCGCATTTGCTGGAATCGTAAACCATATCATGCCAGGGACATCCTGCCATTCAGTTCCGGCAGCAATTTCGTTTTTCAAATACTTGTTCCATGTAGATTTTAGTTTTGCAAGACCTTCTGTGTTTGTGATATTTTTCCAATCGACAACAGGATTATTTGAAGGTGTTGGAGTAACAGCTTTTCCCAGAGAATCTTTACCAGCTCCATCACAGGAATAGAATGCCTGTCCCCATCCGTTACACTGATACATATAATCCCACTTACCAAAATTCTCAGGCAGTTTATAATCATAATTTGGATGATATTCGCAACCGGTATTATCATCACCATCAGAAATAAATAAATGGAAGATTACATGATCAAAATAGTTTGACGTAGGATTCCAGGTATTTGAAAGCGTATTCATCATTACACCGAGCCTGATATTATTTCCGGCACGATATACATCCACTCCCATTATGTCCATTTGATGAATAAATGATGTATCTGTTGGCAAAGCGACCTTTCCGCGTGCAATTCCAACTCCATTGTCATCCAAAACACCGTCTTTTATTCTCTTTACAAAAACATAAGGCCTGCTGAAATCAAAACTTTCCTTTTCTGAATAGTAATATCCACCTTCAGAAATAAGCAGAAGCTGAACTTCAATTTTGCCAGTGTTAAAAGAATCTGTTTTTAGATTTATTGAGAATTCCTCATTTGCGTTAACGTTTGTTTCTACAGCAGCAGAATAATCTCCGTCAATTACAGCTTTTACCAGACCAGCCTTTGTTGCTTTTCCTTTTATTTCAAGAGAATTTCCTGAGACTGTATTTTCAGGAAGAGAAGTAATTTTTACAACTCCAGATGAATCAGCTACAGAAGAATTAGTTTTCTCCAAAAGATAAATCGCACAGCTATGACCAGGAATTATTGCCTCGGCCTCTTTGTTTTTACCAATATTGATAACAGAAGCAAGTTCTGAGGCAGACGGACAGGCAGAAACTTCAGAAATAATTTTGTATTCTTCGCCGGCAGCAAGCAGAGAGCATGTATTTGAAAGTACCTGGGCTACACCAGATGTGTTCATTATATAGATTGCCTTGTTTTTTGCACTTCCATCGACAGCTTTTCCTTCAGAATCAGTCTGCTGAATAACATAGGCAAAAAGACCTGCGCCAGAACTTGTATCCGCCAGAATTTCAAGACGATTTGAACGGAATACAGCATTTTCCTTGCGCATTGCAATGAGATTCTGGAAATATTTGAACCATTCACCATCTGTACCAAAATAATCCTGACTCTGAACCTGACCGGCAGATTTATAACTTCCAGCGAACATTCCGGCCCTGTCATCACCGTCAAAGCCCTGTTCAACTCCGTAATAAAGCTGAGGAATTCCTGGAATAGTGAATATAATTCCGTAGGCAGCCTTTACGAGCTCAGGTGTTCCATACATAATTTTTCCAAAACGCTCTGTGTCGTGATTATCAATCCAGGTTACAAGACGGTCTGGATTCTGGTAATAAACATTTGAATCCTTTTTATAGCGATTCATGAGGACTTTTGAAATTGCATCTGTTCTACTGCCACCGCTGATTGTGTCAGTAATAGCAAACCTCAGCGGGAAGTAAATCATGCCATCTATTCGTTTTTGCCCTATTTCGCTTCTTGTGTATCCACTTACAAGTTTTTCATCGCTTGACCAGGCTTCGCCAAAATTAATAAAGTCCTTTTTACCTTTTGTTGCAGCATAGGGGCGGATTCCAAGATTTCCTGTTTCTGTTGAATTTATGAAATCTTCAAAAAAATCTTCCTCAACATACATAACTGTATCAATTCGGTAGCCATCGATTCCTGCTTTGTCAATCCAATAACGGAATGATCCACGCAAAAGATTTCGCACGACAGGGTTATCAGTTGCAATATCATCAAGATTGCTTGACTGCCATGTATATCGCTGGGCTGGATTGGTAAAATCTGTAATCGTAGAGTTAAAATGATAGAATGAGCAGTTCTCAAATTCATCTTCCGTCAAATTTGCAATATCATTGAAAGCCCATGGAAGCTGCTCCGGATGATTTAAAGGAACAGAATCTGCATTTAATTTAAAATCACTTGTATTGCCTGAAGCGATTTTTTCTTTTGTAAACTGAACATTATCCGAGATTTTCTGATAGTCACCGGTATGATTTACTACAATATCCTGGATAACGGCGATTCCTCGCTTATGAGCCTCGTCAACCAATGTCTGATAGTCTTCGAGTGTTCCAAAATGTTCGTCTACCTTTGTAAAATCACTTGCCCAATATCCATGATAACCGTGATAGTTTCCCTCTGCGACCTGATTTTTTACAGGTGGTGTAATCCAGATTGCGGTGCAACCAAGTTCTTTAATATAATCAAGTTTTTGAGTGATGCCGGCAAGGTCTCCACCGTTATAGCCAGAAACAGGCTGTCCGGGAAGGACTTTAGACTCATCATAGGCATTTCCATTTTGATCCGTAAGACCAGTTAATTTATCGTTTTCACGGTTTCCATTCGCAAATCTGTCGGTTACAAGAAAGTAAATAACCTGATTCTGCCAATCCGGGGATTCAAGATTTGTGCCGGAAAAATCCGTGTTAGATTCCAAATCAAAATCAAAGCATGTCATTGCATAGCGCTTTGTTCCGTCTTTTTTTACCGCCATTGCGCGGATAATACAATCATCTTCTATTTCAAAACTTTTTTCATATAAAATCGAATTTTCTGTAGGCTTAGAATTTTTTACGGCTGTCTGCCAGGCCCTTTCATTCCATTTTCCATTGTCATCGTAAGTCTTTTTTGTGATTGTATAATAAATTTTTTCCGTATCATCACAAGAAATACTGACACTTTGTTTTTCTTTATAAAAACCTCCAATAGGACTAAAACTTGGTATTACTTTTGCTACAGAAGGAGCTTCGGAAGGAGAATCCTCATCACTATTGCCACATGAAGCAAAGAAAAGAACAAGTGCCGAGACCGATAAAATACCTTTTATTAACTTTTTCATATATTCTCTCATGTATGCTAAAAAAACAGGGGCAGAATCTTGATGAATCCTAGCCCCTGCTTTTTAATCAGAATTTCAAAACTTATTGTTTTGCAACAAGTTTAGCACACCATTTTCCAGCAGCATTTCTGTAGATATAAAGTTTATCTCCAGCTGCGGCTGTAACTTTTGCGTTTCCATCAGAACCACATTCAGTTTCTGAAGATGTGACAGTTGCACCAAAGAATACTTCTGTTCCATAATCCCATGTTGGAGCAGTTTTTACTTTGAATTCACAGTCAGTTGCAGCTTCTTTGAATTCATAGTAAGCCCCTGTGGCATCTCCAGGAAGAAGACCTGTAGTTGCAAAATTCCAGCTGTTCATTCCACCTGCAATATAGAGAGCGTAACTTCCGCCAACTACTGCACACTGAATGTCATCAGGATCGCTTGCATCCAAGATGAGTGTATATGTTGAATCTTTTTCCAGACCAGAAATCTTACAATTGCTATTGTTGTCTTCATTAGATTCAAATCCACCGTTTACTGTAAGTGCAGTACCTGTATAAATATTGTCATTATCAGAAGTCCAGTTATCTACTTTCTTAATCTTGAACTCGACTTCAGCATCAGGAGCTGTAAATTGATAAGTAGCGATGTTCTTTCCCTTGATGTAAACAGGCATTCGGGCAAAGCTCCAGTCATTCATTCCACCTGCAACAAATGCCTTGTAAGAAGCATATTCAACAGTAAGTTTTGGAGCACTTCCTTTAGTATCAAGCAAAAGATTGTATGGTTCGCCGGCTTCAACAGCAGCAGAAATTACTTTTGGAGCAGCTTTTGTCAAAGTAACAGCTGTATCAACACTTACACTTGATGTTGATGCACCATAAACTTCACCGTCATACAAAACCTGGAAATCAAGTTTTGTTCCTGATACAGCTTTAATAACATATTTGTAGCTTCCTTTTTCAAGAAGATCCATCTGTGCCATTTCGCCATTTACAGAAACAAAAGCTGTTTTAGGAGCTTCACCTTTTAGAATTGAAACATTCAAGAAACCTGAATCAGGTGCAACTATAACTGTATAATCTGTACCAACTTCTGTTTCAATTGTAGCATTTGACATTCCGCCACCATGATAGAGTTTTTTTGCAGTTTTTCCATCAAGTTCTGCAGAAGTATAAGCCGCACAGTTACTTCCACCAGCTTCAGTCATTCGATAAGCAGTAGACCAGTTTCCATCGCTTGTTGCAATAGCGAACTGAGTTTCAGTAGCAGCAGCACTGAAAGTTACGACATATTTACCAGCATTATTACCTGTTCCGTTCTGAAGTGGAGTTGAACCCCATCCATTCATGTTGCCGCGCAGGAACAATTCCGACATGTTAATTTCTTCAGAATCATGCAAATCACCCGAACAACCGATAAGGCTGAGTGCGAGCAATCCTGCTGCAAGTAATGAAAGTATTTTTTTCATTTTTTATCTCCTTAAAACTTCGCTTTAGAATTCCCAGCGGACTCCGCCACGAATTGCTGCATAACCATCGAAATAATCAACAGCATCAATACCACCAACGCCTTTTCCATCCCAGCGGTCGCTTACGTTTGCACCGTTGAGAGCAAGACCGTCCTGTCCATCGCCAAATTTTTTGTACGGATCCATATTGTAAACGAACTGAGCATAGAGAATTGGAGACTTAACACGCTTAATCTGTTTTGCTACACCAAGAGCAAAACCAAATTTTGTATTCTCGTCTTTATTGTATCCGTCTGCAGCATCTGTGCTCTTAACTGTTTTGAGACCGAATGCTGCGCTTACCTTGAAGTCCATTGGAAGAGTTACCTGTGCAACCAAAGTATTGAACAAGCGAACTGCATTTGCATTATCCAAACCATAATAGATATTCATCTGCTTGATTACGTCAGAGAAGTCTGACCATTCCACTGTAAGTCCTGCATTGTTGAACAAGAACTGGCTGTCAGAAGCTTCATATTTGTTTGTTTTTCCAGCTTCTTTTGCAATATCGTCATAGTTCAAAGCATTGTATTTGAGGCCGGCATTCAATGTAAGGCTGATATCATCGGTGAGGTAGTAAGCGATTGTAGGCTCATACTTCATTTTTGCACCACTCTTTACGCCAAACAATGGATCCATTTCGCTTGAACAACGATCTTTATACCATGCACCCCAGGCAGCTTCTGAATAATACTTTCTAACAAGATCAGAATCAGCAGCAAGATGTTTAAGAGGAAGAGCAGCTGTTGCATCGAGAGCGATGTAAAGTGCGTCATCCAAAAGATTTGCATAACCTGAGAAACCGATGTTCTGGCTGTTAAGAACACCCAAAGTGTTTGAAAGATCGAATGTGCCGTCATCATGGTTTTCACGGAGGAAGAGCATTGAAGCTTCAGCACCACGCATACGGTAATCAAGAGTTACACCCCAGAGTTTTTCTTCTGCATCGTAGCTCAACTTTGCTTCTGCAGCCATGTTGTTGGCACCGTTATCACCAGAGCGGTAGAATACGTCTGTTGAATAGCCTGTGTAATCAGCAACACCACCGCCATTCGGGTTGTCTCGAAGGTTCATTACAGCAATTTCATCACTTGTTTTCTGATGTGTAGCAAAGAGTCCCTGAGCAGCAAATGTGAGGGAACCTGTACCAACATTGAGTTTTTCCTTCAAACCGAAGATGAAGTCGCGTTCAACAGACTCTTCAAAGAGTACGTCGCTGTCAAACATGCCGTTTGACTGGAAATCAAATGTGAAGCCGAGGTCCATAAGTTCTGCACCGAACCAGCCGATGTAGCCGTATTTTGTACCCTTTCGGTCTGCACTCTTATTTGGAACAAAACCTGCGTCAAGTTTAATTCCTTTATCAGCAAAGAGATCCTGAGCTTTTGCACCAGTGCTGAATGATGCGAATCCGCCTACATGCTGATAGCCTGCATCCCAGTTACCATCAATTGTAGTCCAAAGGATTTTTGTTCGTTTGTCCTGTTTAGCATAGTTGAAACCTGTGCTGTAGTTAACCCATGGTGTTTCAAAACCGAATTTCAAGTGGCCGAGATAAGGATTTGTACCAGGTCCCTGGTCATCTGATTTCTGGTTGTCTGTAGCATTTGAAAGCCATGCAGCCGGGCTTGAAGCAAGTCCGCTTGCTGACTGACGGAATGTTTTCTTTTCATTGCCAAAAGAATCTTTTGAATAAAGTTTAATTGGCTTGTTATGATTTTTATCAATTGTAAGTGTGTCATCAAGCTCAGTTTCTGCAACAGCAAGTTCAACATAAACTGGCATTTCAGGTGTTACGTTGCCGCTGAATTTAGCGTAGCTCTTTGCACCTACAGTCACACTGTCAAGATCCATGCCCTTTTTAGATTTATCATTTGCACCCTGTGTGAGGTATTTTGCCTGTGAACCAAGCATTGTCCAGGTCATGAATTTAATATTTGCTTTTTTAGCGTTGGAATCGTTTCCACCACCAACAAGAGAATCAAGCTCAGCCATAGCATTCTTGCCGCCAAAGCCGTCATCAACTGAGTCCGGAGCTTTCAAATCAGTAGTCCAGTTGCCATCAACAATGAACTTATACTTTACAGTTGTTCCTTTTGGGAATTTCTTCACGATGGTGAATCCTTTATCACCCTTTTCCATTGATAATGCCCCGTTCTGCCAGTCGGTGAAATCACCAGCAAGAAGAACTTCCGTAGCACGAGGGTTTCCGTAGAAGAATGTAGCTTCAACAGAACCGTCGTCCAGTTTTTTGGCTGTAATGTCTGCGAAAAGAAGTGCAGAACAAGTTGCCAAGACTGAGATGAAAGTCAAAACTTTTTTCATCTTTTCCTCCAAAATAAAATTAGCAAATAAGAAAATGATTCCGGTAAAATGGAATCGTTTCCAACTGCATTTTTCCTAATGTTACGACATAAAAAAAACTTATTCAAAATTTTTTTGCGAAATTTTACTAAAAAGTTCCTTTTGTCATAATTTTGGAGAAAATGGACACTTTCAGCCAAAAAAACGTTTTCGGACGAAAAAATCAGGGAAAATCTGTCAAAATTTCACAAAAGTGAAAATTGTATGAAAGTGACAAAAAAATTATAACAAAAGGAACTTTCTCAAAAAAAATCAGAAAATTCTTTTGACTGAATATAATAAAAAGGTCTATAGTGAAAACAGAAAGAAAGCATAGCCTCCTTTGTGTTTATTTCGCGGGGGATAGCAGTGCCTATATTGTTTATCCCCCAAATTTTTTTTGCCTTGCATTGGAAACGATTCCAATGCAAAAAAATCTTTCCGGACTGTGTTTCTTTCTATATAAAACAGGAAATGACGGCAGTTTGCCGTAAGAATATAGGAGGATTAAAAAATGAAAAAAATTGTATGTGCTGCTGTAGCTCTTGCTATGCTCGCTCCAATCAACATGTTTGCTGCGAGAAAGGAACGCTCAAAGAAGTCTTCGGGAAAAGTCACTCTCAAAGTTTGGGAATCAGACGATTCAGCAAGAAAATATGTTGAATGGGCTGCAAAAGAGTTCATGAAAACTCATAAAAATGTAAAAATTGAGTACGAGCACGTTGAATCAACAGACGCACGCGCAAAAATCGAGCTTGACGGACCTGCAGGAGTTGGTGCAGACGTTTTCGTTGCTCCACACGACCACATTGGTGCTTTGGTAAACGGCGGACATGTTGCAGAGAACACAAACAAAGACTATCTCTCACAGTTCGTAAACGCCGCACAGGTTGCAGCAAAATATAACGGCAAAACTTACGGATATCCAATCGGAATCGAAACATACGCTCTCTTCTATAACAAGGACTTGCTCCCTACACCACCAAAAACATGGGATGAAGTCATCGCTTATGCAAAAAAATTCAACAACGATGCTGAACGCAAATACGCTTTGGTTTGGCCGGTTGCAGACGGTTACTTCGACTACATGTTCATGAGCTCTTACGGTGCACAGCTTTTCGGACCAAACGGAAATGACCGCAAACAGCACAACATCAACAGCCCTGAGGCTATCAAAGGTCTTCAGTACTTCCAGTCACTCCGCAAACAGATTCTTAACGTTCCATCAGCTGATATGACAGGCGACTTCTGTGATTCTTCATTCACACAGGGAAAAGCAGCTATGTTCATCACTGGTCCATGGAAGATTGAGGCATTCTCTCGCCTCGGCTTGAACTACGGTATCGCTCCACTTCCTGCATTCCCAGGAATGTCTCAGCCAGCAACTTCATTCTCTGGTGTACGTCTTGCATTCGTAAGCTCATACACAGAGCATCCTGCTGAAGCAGCTGAATTCGCAGACTTCCTCACACAGAAAGCTAACCTTGAGAAACGATTTGCCCTCACAAAACAGATTCCTCCACGCAAAGACATCACAACAAACGATCCTTTGAGCAACGGAATCCTCGAGCAGACAAAATATGCTATCCCAATGCCAACAATCCCACAGATGAACACATACTGGTCAGCCATGGGTGCAGCTTACGCTGGAATCTGGGACGGCGACGATGTTGCTACAGATTTGAATGGTGCTGCTGCCGCAATGGACAGTGCTAAATAAAATTAAAAAATAACATATTTCAAAGCCAGAACATCAACTTTCTTCTATATAATTGGTGCTCTGGCTTATTTGTAATTGTACAGGGAGTGAACCATGACCACTACGAATACAGTTAATGAGAATCAATCAATTGACCCAAAACTTCCACAGAAGGCTATGCGCGCTTCCTGTTGCTATATGGGACTTGGGCAGTTCGCAGTATTAAGGCAGCGTCTCCGCGGTATGCTGCTGATGCTGTTCGAGGCATACATTCTTATTGATATAGTTTTAGGACTTTTTGACATATACATTCCGGGCGACTTCTTTGACTCGATTTACTATGAAGGCGATAATTTCCTTCTTCGCGCTTTAAACGGAATGCTTTTCTTTTTCCTGGATTTTGTAAATCTTGTTTTTTGTAACAATACAATTATCGGCGGTTTGACAGGCCTTTTCACTTTGGGTGATCCGCATCCTGAACTTCCGGTAAACGAACGTGACCATTCAATCTTCATGATGATTAACGGTCTTATCGTTGTAATTCTTTTGGCAATATTTATTTTCTTGTATATTTCAACAATCTTTAATGCCCGCAAGGACGGTGAAAAGATTGTCGCCAAAAATAGATTCCCAACAAGACAGCAGACACGAAATGACATCGCTCAGAACTCATTCCCAATCATGGGTATCGCTCCGGCTGTCATTCTCATGGCTTTTTTCACTGTTGTTCCGCTCTTGTTCTCTGCTTTGGTAGCTTTCACAAACTACTCTTCTCCAGACCACATTCCGCCTAACAATCTTGTTGACTGGGTTGGCTTTGAAAATTTCAAGACTATGTTCTCATCTTCTTCAGCAACAGGCAACGGCGAATGGTTCAAGGCTTTCGGTCATGTAGCAAGCTGGACTCTTATCTGGGCGGTTTTCGCAACATTCACATGTTTCTTCGTAGGCTTCTTCTTCTCTGTAGTTCTTTTGGACAAGAGAATCAAGCTTCCTCAGATTTACAGAACTGTTTTCATCCTTCCATATGCCATTCCACAGATGCTTTCCCTCTTTGTCTGGGCAAACCTCTTGAACGGCACAATGGGTCCGATCAACGTAATGCTCAATTCAATCGGCATCAAGGCTATTCCATGGCTTTCTGATCCTTTCCTGGCAAAAGTTACCCTTATTCTTGTAAACATCTGGATTGGCTTCCCTTATTCAATGATTCTCGTCACCAGTTCCATGACTGCAATTTCAAAATCTCTTTATGAAGCAGCAGGAATCGACGGTGCAAGCCGCTGGCAGCAGTTCAAGTCAATCACGCTTCCAATGGTCATGTATCAGCTCAAGCCAAACCTCATCATGCAGTTTGCAGGCAACATCAACAGTTTCGGTGCAATTTTCTTCCTTACAGGCGGCGGTCCTTCACTCAAAACTGGTACCGGCACAGACATCCTCAACCTCAGTATCGCAACACAGGCAGGAAGCACGGACAACTTGATTACATGGATTTACAAACTCACTATGAACTCAAACCAGTACAATATCGCTTCGGTTCTTTCGATTCTCGTCTTCGTCGTACTGGTTCCGTTCGGATTGTATAACTTTATGCGCACTAAATCATTTAAGGAAGGTGAATTATAATGAACAGCAGATTCAAATTAAGCGGAAGCGGTCTTTCACTTTCGCTCTTAAAAATCATTTTGATTATCCAGGTTTTACTGATTATTTACCCGATTGCCTTTACAGTCAGTGCATCCTTCATCCGGGAAAATTCTTTGTCAGCAGTCGGAACGATTCCTTTTTCAAAGCCTTTCTCACTCATGCAGTTTAAGAGGCTTTTTTCTGAGACAAACTACGGCCACTGGTATCTTAATACCCTCAAAGTTGCCTGCATGAACACTGTCATCACGGTTTTTGTATGCAGCTTTACCGGCTACATCTTCTCCCGCTTCTGGTTCCCATTCAAAAAGACCGTCATGGCTTCCATGCTCGTTCTTCAGATGTTCCCAAGCTTCATCGGAATGGTCGCAACTTACGTCATTTTGTGGAAAATCAACGCCCTCAACACTCTCTGGGGCCTGGTTCTCGTTTATGCAACCGGAAGTATTCCTTACAACGCATGGCTCATGAAGGGCTACTTCGACACAGTTTCAAAGGACATTGCAGAAGCAGCTTACATCGACGGTGCAACTCCATTTACGGCTTTTATCCGCGTAGTTGTTCCGACAGCCCGACCTCAGATTGTCTTCCTTGCGCTCACAAGTTTTACAGGACCATGGATGGACTATATCTTCCCTCGTTTGGTTTTGCGAAGTGACGAAAAGAAAACTCTTGCTGTAGGTCTGTTCGACTTGATTAACGGCCGCTCAAACGATAACTTCACAATGTTCGCAGCGGGTGCGCTTTTGGTAGCAATTCCGTTCATCATATTCTTCGTGAAAGGCCAGAAATCATTGCTTATGTCTCTCGCAGGTACTGGAGGCAAGGAATAATGAAAAAATCTCTTCTATATAAAAGCTATGCAGCCGGACTATTTTCGGCACTGGCCCTCTCTTTTTTGAGCTGTGGCAGCACTTCTGTGGCAAAGGGAGTTGAACCTTTAAGCCGCAGGGCAAATGGTGCAAGACAGGGCGTTTATTACAGTCTTTTCGTCCGTTCTTTCGCTGACTCAAACGGCGACGGAATCGGTGACTTTAACGGAATTACGGCAAAACTTGACTACCTGAACGACGGTGATGACAGCACTACAAATGACCTGGGCATCACAGGAATCTGGCTTTTGCCGATTTATCCGACACAAACTTATCACGGTTACGATGTTGATGATTACTATGGCGTTAATCCGGAATACGGCACCATGGAAGACTTTGAGCGCCTTATTCAGGAATGCAAAAAGCGCGGAATTTCAGTAATTCTTGACATGACATGCAACCACTCTTCAACTTTTACTGACTGGTTCACAGCTAGTCGGGATCCTTCTGATCCACATCACGACTGGTACCGCTGGATTACGGCAGAAGACAAAAAATACAACATCAATCAGCAGATGTGGGGCCACAAGGTCTGGAATGAAGACCGAAAATTCAAAGGCAACTATTATGCAGGTCTTTTCGGCCCACACATGCCTGACTACAACCTTGACTCCCCTGCCCTTCGCGAAGAATTCAAGAAAGTCATGAAATTCTGGCTGGACAAGGGCGTTGCGGGCTTCCGTTACGACGCGGCAGGCCACATCTACAACAGCGCAAAGACTCCGGCCGGCACAAATTCCACAGAACAGGCTATTGCATGGTGGAAGGAAATTACGGACTACAACAAGAGCATCAATCCTGACACATACAATGTAGGCGAAGTCTGGGAAAACAACACAATCCGCTCTCAGTATCTTGCGGGACTTGGCTCAGACTTCCATTTTGACATGGGAACGCGTATTATCGACACGATTCGCTACGGTGACGACGGCAACAACACCTTCGCCAACGGAATGCAGGCGGATTACAAGCGCATGGCCCAGTCAAATCCTGACTATCTGGACGCCCCCTTCCTTTCAAACCACGACCAGCCAAGAGCTGCAGGCCTTTTGAAAGGCGATGTTGAAATGTGCAAGGCAGCTGCAAGCCTCTACATGTTCACTGAGGGCATTCCATTTGTTTATTACGGCGAAGAAATCGGCATGAGAAGCGGCACGGATGATCCTTCAAAAAGAACTCCAATGCTCTGGAAAGGCACAAATTCCGATGGAAAGCCAAAGGACAGGCTTCAGACAAGCTGGAGTGAGTCACGCTACAACGTCAAGACAATTCCAGTTTCTGAGCAGGAAAAGGATCCGGAATCACTTCTCCAGCACTACAAAAAGATTATCCGCGTAAAGACAGCTCATCCGGCCCTTTACGAGGGAAAATTCACGGCTGTTGGAACCGGAAGCGACAAAGTTTCATCATGGCAGATGAAGTCTGCTGAAGAAACTGCATTCGTTATGGTCAATGTATCAGGCGAGGACGTAAATGTTGAGATTCCAAAAGACTATCAGGGATTTAAGGCAGCCTTTGAATCATATGCAGAGGGAACTGTAATCACTGGTAACGAAGCTTCAATCTCAGCAATTACAATTCCAGCTTATTCAACAGTAATTCTTTCAAGCGGAGAGTTTTAAGGCTGGGATTTAGTAAAAATCCCTAATCTCCTGCAATTTTAATCCCCGGAAGATTCTTCACTTTCTTCCGGGTGATTTTTTTCCCAAAGGTAATCAGGATCGATGATAATCTCCTTTGCCTTTGCCGGGTCAAAAGTTCTGTATTTTGATGGCGTAATTCCCTTGTAACGCCGGAAAGTCTTGGTAAAATAACTGAAATCATTAAAACCGCATTCCATGGCAATCTCAAGCAGCTTTTCGTTTGTCTCACGCAGAAGAGTGCAGGCACGGTTGATTCTGAACCAGTTGAGGTATTCGATCGGAGTGTGACCTGTATTTTCCTTGAAGAGACGGCAGAAATACTTGGGCGAAAGGGCTACGGCCTCTGCCATATCCTGGAGATTTAAGTCCTTGTTGTAGTTTTTACGGATAAAATTGAGGACGTTGCTGATCTGATCAGTGCGGGTTTCCTTGGCACGCGACAAATTGAGATTTTTTTCGCTGTAAAGCCGCTTCTTCTTTAAAAGACCGAAGAAAATGAGCATCCAGCCGACAGCAATAAGGCCTGTTTCTTCATCCTTGTGCTTGACGGCCTCAAAAATCTTGCTGGCGGCGTCGAGGATTTCCGTATGCTTTTCAGGAATATAATTATCGAGAATAATGCTTTCGTTTAAAATATCAGTAAAGAAAATGTCCGGGCTATAGCTGTGAAGACGGAGAAGGTCTATCTCGAAAACAATCGACTCATAAAGAGCCATGCCCTTGTCCTGAGCGTCGCCGTGAACTAAATCGGCAGGCACCAGACAGAGGTCATTTTTTTCCAGTTTTATGGTTTTGTCCTCAATGAAAATATTATAATTGCCCGCGATGACATGAATCAGCTCAAACTCGCTGTGCCAGTGCAAAGGCAAATCATAATGAGGATTTGTAGTGTCACAAAGGCTGTATTGGACAGGAAAAACAACTGTACCACGCTGAAAAGTCTCTCTATATGCTTGATTCTTCGTAACTATAGGTGCATTTTCCATAAAATTCAGTATAGCAACCAACATTTGAAATTGCAAATTCTTTTATAAGATTCTCTTAAAAATTAGAATCTGCTTATTTTATGATTGCGATAAAGGCTCCTGGCGGAAGAAGGTTTCCGTCGACATTTCTCGAAAGAAGAATGCTCTCCTCTTTTGGCAAAAATTCACCTTTGAGGGTAAAAGGAAGCCTGCCAAAATTGAAAATGCAGTCAATAGTCTCTCCGGAAAACTCATCAAACTTTCGAAGGATTACAAGGCGGTGCTTTCCGCTCAAGTCCGTGCTCAGATACTGGAAGGAGAATTTATCGCTCCTTAAAGCCGCATGCTTTCTTCTGAGGCGCACAAGTGAACGCATGAATGAGTGGGCCTCTGCAAATTTTCCGGCCTCAATTTCCTTCCATGGCATACAGCGCCTGCAGTCCGGGTCTTTTCCTCCTGGAAGAAGGATTTCCGTGCCGTAATACATGCAGGCAGAACCCGGCAAGGTTAGGATAAGGGCAAACTGAAGCAGGGTCATGTCTACGTTTCCGTCATTCTTTGTGATGAGCCTTATCGTATCATGGCTGTCCATCTGGTTGATTAAAACCCGCTCGGTCTGCCTTGCATACTGGGTAAGGCACTGATTGAGTGACTCTTCAAGGAAACGCACGCTCTTTTCTGGATTTGATGCAAAATGATCAATCGCAGTCCTCAAGGGATAGTTGATTACGGAATCGAATTCATCGCCGCGAAGCCAGGGCTGGGAGTTGTTCCATATTTCACCGACAATGAAAAAATCAGGCTTAATCTTCTGGAGACGTTCCCTGAGCTCCCTGCAGAAAGCGTGGGAAATCTCGTTGGCTACATCAAGGCGGATTGCATCAATGTCATATTTTTTGACCCATGTTTCACAAACCGAGCAGAAATAATCCCTGACTTCCGGATTATTCGTATTCAACTTGGGCATCCGGTCAGAAAATGCAAATGAGTAATAGAATCCCTTGGCCGCATTATCGCAGGGCTTTGGAAGGAAATTATAGTCGTTGACCATGAACCAGCTGGCATAGCGGGACTTCTCCCTCTTCTGAATGAGGTCCTGCCAGGCAAAGAATTCCCAGCCTGAATGATTGAAAACTCCGTCAAGCATGACGTGCATTGAATGGCGGTGGGCCTCTTTTACCATATGAATCAAGTCTTCTTCGCTTCCAAAATCGGGATCTATCTGAAGATAGTCCTTGGTGTCATATTTGTGCTGGGAAACAGAAAGGTTTATAGGATTGAGGTAAAGGCCGTTGATGCCCAAATCTTCGAGATAGTCGAGTTTTTCTGTAATTCCGGCAATATTTCCGCCATAGCGCTCTTCATTGGTAACGGCGTGGTCAGAAGCTGCCCAGGGAAGATAATCTTCTTTGGCTGATGATGAGCTGCGGCAGAAGCGGGCTGGGAAAATCTGATACCAGACGGTGTTCTCGGCCCAGGAAGCGGGCTTGATTATGTCGGCTTCGTTCATCCACGGGAACATGAAGGGACTTGCGTTTTTCTGTAAGTCAGTCTGCCCCTCGGAATAAAATCCGTCCTCAAAGAAAAACTTTTTTTCATCACATGAATGAATCTCGAAAAAGTATTTGCATCTCTTAAAAAATGGCCTGACTGAAACGCTCCAAAAAATTGAATCAGAAAGACGCTTGATATCTTCCATGGGAACCCTGGTTTTCTGCCATTCCCAGTCCTTTCCGTCAAATTTGAAGTCAAAAGGGTCGCCAAAAATCAAAAAAACGGCAGTTATGTCATTTCCGGTCTGAATGCTCAACTGAAGTTCATCTTTATTGAGCGGATAACAAAATTTATCGTAAGAATAATGCTGGACAGCGGAAGTGTTCATCGTTTTCTCCAAATCTTTAAGTACTGATTGTAGTATAAGTCTCTTTTACAGAAAGACGGTATGAGAAAAAACACTATTTTATATGACAATAGTATGAAAATATCTAAATTAACATTAAAAAACTATTGTTGCTATTGACAGTATTCATTGACAGTTGAAAGTCAGCGTGATAAAATATTTGTCACAATTAATATAAAATAAGGAAAAGTCTTATGAAAAACAAAATGCTTTGGGTTGGTTCTGTAATCATCCTTATTCTTTCTGTTATTTGTTTCGTTGTTTTCGGAGTAGGCACAGAGTTGATCCGTGCAGTTACAGGCGAAGGCAATGGAATTTCTTTCGGAAAATACAACGGCAAGGATATCGTTCTTGCCCCAGGTACTGATTTTGCAAACGCAGTTCAGAACTACACAAACTACTATCAGCGACAGGGTCAGGAGCTTGACCAGTCTGCATATTTCTACATTTACAGCTACGCTTTCAACAACGCAGTTCAGTCTGCAGCTTACAAAGACGCTGTAAAAAAATCTGGTTACAAACCAAGCGCTGCAGAAATCTCACGAGTAATGCTTCCATATTTCCTCAATGCAGACGGAAAATATGATCCAAAACTCTACAGCCAGATTTCAAACGCTGACAAAGAGTCACTCAAGAGCGACATTTCAAAACAGCTCGTATGGCAGCGTTTCAGCGATGACAACTTCGGTTCATCAAAAAAATTGGGCGACTATGAGTTCTTCGGACTCAAATCAAGCGAAAAGGAAACAAGCTTCCTCGCTTCACTCAACGAAGAAAAACGCTCATTCGACACAGTTTCATTCGACAAGGCAGCTTACCCGGAGTCAGAAATCAAAAAGTTTGGCTCAGACAACCTCGACCTTTTCACAAGCTATTCTCTTTCAATGATTACAGTTAAAGAAGAGGCTCAGGCTAAAAAGCTCGCAGGTCAGCTTGCAAACAACGAAATCACATTTGACGATGCAGTTTCTGAGTATTCAGAAAAATATTACACAGACGGCAACGGCAAAGTTAAAGAGAATTTCGCATATCAGGTTAAAGAGAACCTCGCAAACACAGAAGACTTCTCAAAAATCGATTCACTTGCAAAAGACGCTTTGAGCGAAGTAATCAAAACAAACAACGGATATTCAATCTACAAATGCACAGGCGACAAAACAGCCGCTAACATCGAAGATTCAGCAACTGTTGATGCAGTTAAGAAATACATCACAACAAACGAATCAAAGAAGATTGAAGATTACTTCATCGCAAAAGCAAACGACTTCGTTGCAAAAGCAAAGGCAGACGGTTTTGAATCAGCTGCAAAGGCTTCAGATGTTGAAGTAGTTTCGATTCCTGCATTCCCGCTCAACTACGGCAATGCTTCAATCGCAGACACACTCAACTCTTCAGAAGCAAAGGCTTACGCCAGCGCAAGCACAAACGAAGACTTCCTCAAAAAAGCATTCACAATGAAGCTCAACGACATTTCTGAGCCAATGGTAATGAACAACTACGTTACAGTATTCCAGCTCAAAGGCATCCAGAATGACAAGGCAACAGAAGACAGCACTTCAAAAGTTAAAATCGAAGTTATTGACTATGACCAGTCTGGCGCACAGTCAGCTCTTCTTTCAAGTTCAAAAGTTGAGAACAATGTAGCTGACGTTTACTTCAACAAATTCCTTTCTAAATAAAGGGAGTAAAATTTGGAATTAAACATTCCTCAGAAGCCCTGCCTGGTTCAAACCGCGCAGGGCTTTTCTGTTTCTTATCAGAACCGCTTTCTCTATTCAAAATACGCTCCCAGCCGTGCAATTGACGGAGCAATCGCTTCCCTTTCAATTTTGCCCGGTACTCTGATTCTAGCCCTCTCCCCTGCCCTCTGGCTTGGTCTTGATAAGCTTCTCGAAAAACTCCCGGAAGATTCCTTTATTTTGGGAATTGAGGCGGACAGGAATCTTCATGAATTTGCAGAAAAGCAGCTTGAAAAAATAAAGAAAGACCAGGCCGGCGAGTCAGACAATGGTGCATTGGAAAAACTATCCAGAATCGTCCTTCTTCCATTTGAGCAGAATGATTATATCGTAAATATTTTAAGCGGCGAAACATCTTCAGAAAATATCGGATTACCCCACCTTTCAACCTTCCGCCGGGCAATTCCAATTGAAATGAGCGCAGGTACACAGTTTTCAAAGGAAAAATACTTTCAGCTGGCAAGCCTTGCCCAAAATACAATCGCTTCATTCTGGAAGAACAGAATTACACTCACCAGGCTTGGAAGGCTTTATTCACGAAATCTTTTCAAAAATCTGGCGAATATTCCAAACGCAGTCGATTTTAAAAAGCTCATGGGCAAAATCACCAGACCGATTTTTGTCTTTGGAGCAGGAGAAAGCATAGAGGAAAGTCTTTCAAAAATTCCAAAAGTCCTGCTCGAAAAATGCTTTGTGATTGCCGTTGATGCGGCCTCCACTTCTCTCAAGGCATACGGAATCAAAATCGATGCCCTGGTCGCACTTGAAGGCCAGCTTGCAATCGAAAAGGCCTATATCGGAGGCTCAGCAAAGTCTTCACTTATAATAGCCGACATCACTTCCCGAAAGCAGATCACGCGCCACACAGAGAAGGCTGTCACCTATATCGCTTCAAAATACACGGATTCCACTTTTTTTAAGGCTCTTTCCCAAAAAGACTTTTTCCCGCCTGTAGTCCCGCCTCTTGGCTCAGTGGGGCTTTCTGCGGTCTATATTGCCCTTCTTTTGCGTGAAAACCAGAACCTGCCGGTATTTGTAAGCGGACTGGACTTTTCTTTCTCGCTTGGCCGCACCCACGCCAAAAACACACCGGCCCACATAGCAAGGCTGGCAACCTCAAACAGATTTAATCCGGTCGAAAACTATGCCGCAGCCTTCCGCACCGGAGCAAGGCAAATCATCGGCAAAAACAATATTCCTGTTTTTACGGACACGGCTCTCGAGGGTTACGCAAAAAGCTTCGCCGATGCCTTTGCAACAAGTCCAAATCTTTACGACGCCGGAAAGCAGGGAATTCCGCTCAGTATACAGGAAATCAATTCTGACAAAGTAAAAGCCTATTTAGAAACTCTACAGGATTCACAAACAGAGACGTCTCTATCTTCATTGCTTAAGTCCGCCACAAATGACGGGAAAGACAAACCCCAAACCGTCCTGGAATATCTTGAGGACGAAGAAAAAGCACTCAACCGCATAAAGGAACTTTTGATGTTCGGAAAAGACGTTGCCAGCTGCTCATGCTCCCTGGACGATGAGCTTGAAAAGCTGATTGCACAGCGAGAATACCTCTTTCTGCACTTCCCCGACGGCTATAAATGCAAAACCTCCGACCTGAGCTTTTTAAAGCGGGTCAGAGGTCAGATAGACTTCTTCTTAAAAGATATAAAGCAGGGAGTTACTACTCTTCTTTCTCTTTAAGGACTGCCAGGAAGGCTGTCTGAGGAAGCTCTACGTTACCAATCATCTTCATGCGCTTTTTACCTTCCTTCTGCTTTTCGAGAAGCTTTCGCTTTCGGGTGACGTCACCACCGTAACACTTGGCAAGAACGTCCTTTCGCACTGGATTTACGGTCTCTCGCGCGATAATCTGGCTTCCGATTGCTCCCTGAATTGCAATTTTGAACTGCTGGCGTGAAATCTCACCCTTAAGACGCTCGCACACTTTTTTAGCACGAACGGCAGCTTCAGGCTTGTAGGCCAGCTGGCTCAGGGCATCGACAGGCTTTCCGTTCAAGAGGATGTCAACCTTTACCAAGTCAGTCTGCTGATAGTCAGTGATTTCGTAGTCGAAAGATGCGTAACCGCGGCTGTAGCTTTTGAGCTTGTCATAGAAATCAAAAAGGACCTCGGCAAGCGGCATTTCGTATGTGAGCTCGACTCGCTTTTCGTCAAGGTAAGTCATGTTCTTTTGAACGCCGCGCTTTTCAGTACAGAGATTCATGATTGCGCCGATGTAATCCGTAGGCGTGATAATCGTTGCCTTAATGTATGGCTCCCAGGCTTCCTGGATTTTTGTCTCAGGGAACTCGGTCGGATTATCGATAATCTGCTCGGTGCCGTTGGTCATCTTAATTTTGTACTGAACGCTTGGCGCCGTAAAGATAACCGCCTGGTCATAGTCACGCTCCAGACGCTCCTGAATGATTTCCAGGTGCAAAAGTCCCAAAAAGCCGCAGCGGAATCCGTTTCCAAGGGCAAGGGAATTGTCCTTTTCGTAAATCAATGAAGCATCGTTGAGCTTGAGCTTTTCCATGCTTTCCTTGAGCTCTTCGTAGTCGTTTGAATCAATCGGGTAAATTGAAGAAAATACGACAGGCTTAACGTCCTTAAAGCCGCCAAGTGGCTCAGCAGCCGGGTCAGTTGCCAGAGTTACGGTATCGCCGACACGGACATCGCTTACAGTCTTAACGCCTGCGATAATATAGCCTACGTCGCCTGCCTCAAGATACGGAGTTTCCTCGTAGTTGATTTTGAAAATGCCGATCTGGTCAACCTTGTAGTCGGTATTGTTTGACATGAAGCGGATAATATCGCCTTTTTTAATGCGTCCTTCCTTAACACGGATATGAATGATGACACCGCGGTATTCGTCATAGTGGCAGTCAAAAATCAAAGCCTGAGCCTTGCCGTTAGGATCACCGTTCGGAGCCGGGAATTTTGTAACAATTGCTTCCATCAAATCGTCAATGCCCTCGCCTGTCTTTGCGCTGACAGGAACTGCATCTTCTGAATCAAGACCAAGGTCGTGGTCAATCTGCTTTTTGATTCTAGGCAAATCAGCGCTAGGAAGGTCAATCTTATTGATTACAGGAACAATCGTTAAATCCTGCTCCATTGCCATGTAAAGGTTAGAGACGGTCTGGCTTTCAACGCCCTGAGAAGCGTCAATCAAAAGAAGGGCTCCCTCACATGAAGCGATGGCCCGGCTGACTTCATAAGAAAAATCGACATGGCCCGGAGTGTCAACGAAATTAAGCTCGTAGTCGTTTCCGTCTTTGGCGTGATAAGGAATTGTGACGGCCTGACTTTTAATTGTGATTCCGCGTTCCCGTTCAATATCCATGTTGTCGAGAATCTGATTCATCATCTGGCGGTCATCAATAATCTTCGCTTTCTGAATCAAGCGGTCTGCAAGTGTAGATTTTCCGTGGTCAATATGCGCAACGATACAAAAATTGCGCTTAAATTTCATTTCTGTCATTGTATTATAATTCTATAGGAAATCGCGATTTGGAGCAATCCGCCCCAGGCTATGGGACGGAGAGAGAAAGGACTAGAAATAGTAAGGACTGTCAAGCTGGGCGCCGATTGCCATTACTCCGTCGAGATAGCCTTTCTTGCGGTTTTTTGCATAAATTTCAGCATAAATCACAGAATTTTCTTCAAGGAGCCTGATGTTTCTGATTTCAACAGGGTCGTTTTCTGAAAAGCCTGATTCATCTGCGACAGAGCCTTTTAAAATCTGCTCGATTGAATACTTCCTGCTGTTTGAGGTTGAGACATGAACCAACTGCATTCCAAAAATCGGCAGGAAAGCCTTTGCGATTATATCGCCCTTGTAAATATTGTAGCCTGGATTTTCCGGGCGGACAGCGAGGTATATGTCGCTTTCCAGAAATTCTTCCTCACCACGGCGATATTTTACCCTGATGATTGATTTTGCGGCGCTTTTCATGAGGATATTCTGCATGTCCTCAAGGGTAGCAACATTCTGACCGTCAACCTGAGTAATCAAATCACCGGGAATGATTCTTGCCCTGCTTGCACTGCTGCCCGGGAAGACGTACTGAACTTCAAGACCGGCATCCTTTCCAAGTTCCTTTTTTGTATGGCCGTAGCAGCCGAACCAGGGATGAGAAACCTTTCCGCCTGCAAAAAGGGCCGGGAGCAGGCTCTTTAAATATTCAACTGGAATTGCAAAATTCAAGCCCTCAAACTGCAGCATACCCGCAAAAACAACGGCCTGAACATTACCGTTGGCATCGATACAAGGTCCGCCGGAATTTCCCTGATTGACAGCCGCATCAATCTGCATTACGGAACCCAGGGTAAAGAGCTTTCGGTCTGTGGCACTGACAATTCCACTTGTAAGGGTGCGCTCAAGGCCTACAGGAGAACCGATCGCATAGATTTTATCGCCTGCATCCAGATCCGAGCTTGAGCCCAGACTGAAGACATAAGGCGCGTCAACTTCGGTTTTGATTAAGGCAAGGTCAACTTCCGGGTCGTAGCCGATTACCTTGGCAGGAATGCGGGTGTCAGAGTCTTCGGCCAGCTTAATGTAGAGGCGGGAAAAAGACTCGCTCTTTTTATCAACCAGATCAGCGATAACGTGGTGATTTGTAACGATATAGCCGTCTTTTGAAATGAAAAAACCGGAACCGATTACGCGGTCAGCAAAACCCATTCCCCGCTCGACTTTGATTCCCTTGTCAACCCAGATTGTAACCGTGCCGTTTATATATGAAGAAACTTTTTTGGCAGCACTTGATTTTTCGCCGTTTAAGCCGGGAACATTCTTTTTTGAAAGGGAAGCCAGGTCCGCAGGTGACTTAGAAAGTTTTGCAAGGGCCGGAGAAGAAAGGGTTTCCAGAGATTTTGCGATTCTGAGGGCATTATACCAGTCTTTCTTTTCGACAGCCTCATTGTATTCTTCGAGAACCATTTCCTCACACTGGGAAATAGTCTCGCCGTCTTTCAAAAGATAAGCCCGCCAGAGAGCCTGAACCTTGTTCTTTTCAAGCAAATCAAAAATGCGCTTTTTTTCCTCGTTGCGGGCATCTTCCTGAGTGTAGTCTATTTCTGAATAAACATTGTCCGGGTCACGAACCGATGAACATGATAAAAAGCTAAAAAGGATTAAAAAGAGAAATAAATTTTTAATTTTGAACATATTTTTCATAACTCACAAACGGGTTTAGGAGAAGGTGGGAAAACTTTCCCCATTTTTAGACTGTCAGCTCCTAATTATCCTTTATTTCCATTCCGAAAATCATTTTTTCGATACGGACAGCAAGAAAACGCTTTTTAGAGGATTTTTCACCGCCTTCTACAATAATAGAAACACCTTGCTCACCGATTTGGTTAACATTTTCTATGATTTTTTCTTCATCTGCCTGAGAAGAGCTTTGCGCTATCCAGTAGAAATTCTTTGAAAGCCCCTTTGTGACAGAAAGAATTTCGTTCCCCTTTTGAACAGATACCGGAATTCCGTCTTCAGAATAAACCGTGACCAGAGAATCCGTGAGCGGCTGATGGAATTTTGCCTCTTCACGAAGCTTTCCGTCTATAGATGAAGGATGTTTTACATACTGAACGTCCCACTTGCCGTCGCCGTTTGTATCCCAGCTGGAAATTTTACCCGGAATCTTTGCTCCCTCATTGGCAGGAAGATATTCTTCGGTAAAATCAGGAACTGTATCCCGGTTTCGGTCAACGGTGATTTTCTTGACGTAGAAACCTGTGCCAAGAGCCGGTGAACCGAAAAGATTGGTCATAATCTGCATTTCATCATTGGTTGAAATGAATTTCTCACTTCCGTCGTTTGAAAAGCCGTAATATTCAGAAGTCTCAAAAAGTCCGTCGCCGTCAACGTCGAGCTTGCGGGAAACCGGGATTCCATTTTCAAACTGAGCCATGGCGTAAATCTTGTCGCCGACAGAATAGCTTGCAAGCTGGGCGACACCGTTCAAAAGGCTGACCTGAATTACAGCCCCTTCCCGCTCCCTTGAAGGAATTGAATAGCTCAAGGCCGCCTTAAGCAGATCCGAGCCGGAAACAGAATTTTCGTTTGGAGCTGAAAGCACCGGAATGTAAAAATCGTAGGCAAGGGACTGGAAAATCGATTTATCGGCCTCAACCACAAAAGGTGTCCATGACAGGGTTTCGGCAATCAGGGCAAAACGCAGGTCCGCATGATTGACGTCCATTTTATAGGTGGCAGCCGCAATGTATGGCCAGGCAGAATACTCAAGTTCAAGGGCGTTTTCCGCCAGGGAAATCTTTAACGGGACGCCGAAGTCACAGTTTGCAGTCCATTCGTAATCATCATCCTGATTTTCGTCAAAAACAATTGACTCAGGACGGCCTCGCTTGTAGAGCACCGTAAGATTTGGCAGCAGGTCACCGTCAACATCAATCGTAATTCTTCCATTATATGAATTAAGATACTCGGCAAATTCTTTTTTGGCTTCGTCTGATTTGAGAAGCGAGGCAAAATCCTCAAGAATTGAAAGGCTGACTCCCTTATCCGAAAACTGATAGAAATAATCCAGGGCCGCATCTTCTTCAAGAAGACCGTTTTTAAGGGCCTCAAGAGCGTAGAGAGGTGACTTCAATCGCTTTGAATTAAAAGCCTTGAGCATACGGATTTTTTTGGAATCGCTTGCGGCAAAAATTGCAGCATAAACCTCAAGATCGCTTCGGGCATTCTTGTAAAGAGGAATCATGAGGGCAAAGGCGTCTGCAAGAGAACGGGCGTCATCCGAGACGGTCTTTGACTGGCGGAGAATCTGATATTCGTGGGTATAAAAAAGCTCGGCAAAGCGGGAATCAGCCGGATAAACACGACGGGCTGCATCAAGGCGGGAACGGGCTTTTTTGACGCTCTCTTCATCGCCAAGACAATAATATGATTTTGCCCGAATATACTCGGCATCAGCAGAATAAACAAAAGGATCTGAATCAAGCACTGAAAGTGACTGGGTAAACTGGCGGGTCGTAGAAAGAATGTCGGAATATAAAATCCGAGCTCCGTCCCGGTTGTAATCCACCCACTCGGCTTCGGTAAGGGCCGTAACAACAAGTGGCAGGATTTTGGACTTTTTTTCGCCCAGATTCATTTGAGAAACGGCACGAAGATACCAGAGGTCGGCGATTTTATCATCGTAGGCAAGGCCCATTTTTGCATTGGACTCAGCATCATTCCAAAGTTTTTCGGAAGCGAACTGCTTGGCAAGCTGAAGATAGCGAACTGCAGTGCGGCGATTGGCCACAGAAGCAGAGCTTGAAAGATTCTGAGCATTTAATGCCACCAAAGAAACAGACGATAAAACAAGAAATAAAGAAACCGCTTTTTTTAACATTAAAAAATTCCTTACTTATTATTTTACTATACTTTAGCTTATTCTACAATCCAATTTTTAAAAGCGAGGTGAAAAGCAAGAAGGGCTTTCAAAGAGTTTTTTGAGGGAGAAGAAAGATTTTCAAGGACAAGAATCCTGTCGCGCTGATTTTTAGGAATTTTCCAGTCGGTAAAGATGTCGGACAGCAATTTTGATTTTCCGTCAGAAGTCTGGATTTCATCCCCGGCAAGGGGACTTCTCACAAGAAGAGGCAGGCTGACAGGAAAAGAAATTTTCTCCCCATCATCATTTTTTTCAACAGAAAGAAGAATTGACTGAGAATCCGGGGATTTCTGGGCCCTTACCAGAAGATTTTCTATTTCGAAAGAATCTCCGGCTTCTTTAAGAATGAAAGAAAAACCGCTTTCAATATACGAACCTTCATTTTCCAGAGATTTTTCGCACTCAAGAATTTCAATCACAAGATTATCAGAATCAAGGGAAAGAAGGACTTTATCAAAAGATATTTTCTGAGTCTTTTCTTCCTTCCAGGTCAGGATTTTTTCAAAAACCCGGAAAGGAAAGCGGGAACCGAAGCCCAGCTGATTGAGGGAATCAAAAAAGATCCGCCTTTGAAGGGCTGGCTCAAGCGAATAAAAGGCACGCCTGTCAATTTTTAAGGAAGAATTTCCCCGCAATGCTGATTTTGGCTCCACTCCCTCAGATACGGACTTTACGAGAGAGCCCTTTTTACTTTCAATTTCACTGGCAAAGTAATTTTCATCAGCCCGGGATTTTTTGCCGCCCAAAAGAACGGCCTTTTGCCAGCCTGGAAAATTTTCGTCAAGCAAGGGAACAAGGATATTTCGTACCCGGTTTCTAAGGTAATGGGTATCAGAGTTTGTGGCGTCCGTCCGCCATGACTGATTTTTTAGGGAAAGATAGCTTTCAATCTCGGAGCGGGAAATTTCAAGCATGGGGCGGATATATTTTCCCCTCACATATTCGATTCCGCCCATTCCTTCACAGCCACTCCCCTGCAAAAAACGCATCAATAAGGTTTCGCACTGGTCGTTCTGATTGTGGGCCAGGCAGAGGGCCAGAAGATTTTCATTTTGAATAAAAGACTCGAAGGCCTCGTAACGGAGCTTTCTGGCCAGACCTTCCACGCTTTCGGAAGATTTTTTTGCAAGACCTTCGATTTTTCCATGCTCGATTTTTTCGATATAAAGCCTGATGCCGAGTTTCCCGCATAAATTCCTTACAAAATCAACATCCCCGCCGCTCTCCTCTTCCGAACGGATTCCATGATCAAGCGTAATTACGCGAAGAAAGGAAGAATCAAAAATTGAAGCCAGGGATAGCAAAAGAGAGATTGAATCTGCACCGCCAGAGACGGCAATTCCAAGCGGAGATTTTTCTGAAATGGCAGCAGCTTCAATTCCACAGGATTTTAATCCGTCGAGAACTTTCTTTTCAAATTTTGTCGCATCAAGCATAAAAAAAAGCTTATAAACAAAAAAATCCCCCTTTTGGAGGGGGATCTGATTAAATCACGCGATTAGCGAGCTGGTGCTACGCTTACGAGTGAATCCTCTGCGTTTGTGAGGACTGTTACTTTGTCGCCCAAGTTCATATCTTTTACGCGGAATACGTCGCCGATATTAACTCCAGAAACATCGATAACAACACGAACTGGAAGATCCTTTGGCAAAGCCTTAACTTTTACCTCAGGAACATGTTTTACCATGAAGCCGCCCTTGAGAACGCCAGCTGGTGTGCCCTGATACTGGATTTTGTATGTGCGTACAACCGGTTTTTTGTTTGAAACTGCGAAGAAGTCAGCATGAAGAACTTCGTCTTTGATGATGTTGTACTCTGTGTCGCGGATGAAAGCATCGTATTTTTTACCTTCTACATCGAGAGTAACTAGAGTTGTAGCTGTGATTGAACGCCAAGCTTTGTTGAACTGAACTGAGTCAACTGTGACAGATGTTGCTTTTCCAGCCTCATCATAAACAACAGCAGGAATACGACCTGTTGCGCGAATAGCTTTTGCAGCTTTTTTGCCTGTTTCTGAGCGAACTTTTGCTTCGATAACAAACTGATCCATTTAAGAACTCCTAAAATTTTTATGGAAAAGCCTGCACGAAGCAAACAAGTAGAATAAGATTAGAATCTTGCACCCCATCGTTCGTCACGCCAGAGCTTTCCAAAGTATATGCTGGGCCGACAGGATTCGAACCTGTGGAATGATGGCACCAAAAGCCATTGTCTTACCGCTTGACGACGGCCCAATAAATGAGGAATAAATCTTAACTTATAAACGAATTAAAGTCAATTAGTCTTCCGTGCCCGACTCATCAAAATGGCCTGCATTGTATTCAGAGAGAATTTTATCCTGCAAAGCATTTCTGAAATCAGCACTGATTGGATGAGCAACATCCTTGTAATCACCATTAGCAGTTTTGCGGCTTGGCATGGCGATAAAAAGACCTGACTGTCCCTCAATGACCTTTACATTATGAACAACAAAGCAATTATCAAAAGTTACAGTGACGTAAGCCTTCAACTTTCCTTCGGCAGTTACTTTTCGAATTCGTAATTCAGTGACTTCCATTTTTACAAAATCCCTTTTACATTAAATTTTTATGTGCCTGACAACTAATGTACCAAAACACATTTCCATTTTTTCTGACATTCCAGAGCGGCCTGCTTTGCGCATGACTCTGACTCAAAAACGCCAAAAACTGTAGCACCTGACCCGGACATATCTGCCCAGTCAGCTCCACATTCTAAAATATCATGAATGGCCTGGCCAATCAAAGGATATTTTTCGATAAGAACTGGAGTGAAGGAATTTGCAAACTCCCAAGCATCAACTGAACCGTAATAGAAACGCCTCAACTCCATGAATTCAGGACAAGAAACTTCTTTTCCTGATTCATAAGCCTCATCAACCAAAGAATACGCCTCCGCGGTGGAAGAATGAATTCCTGGAAAAATCAGCAAAAAACTTAGGTCTGTTCTGGGTTCAATTGGCTCGACAATCTCTCCTCGTCCAGAAACTAAGGCACATCCACGACCTTTTTCAAAAAATCCTGAATGCAAGAAGAAAAAAACATCGCTTCCGACCTGTTCTGCAACGGAGTCTGCCAAAGAATGAGTGAGCGGGATACCGGCTAAATCAGAAAGTGCCTTTAACAGGGATGCCCCGTCAGAAGAACCACCTCCCAAGCCGCCACCAGCGGGCAAAACTTTGTGAAGCTCCACATCGATGCCGAAATCAATGCCTGTTATGTTACGAAAAGCTGTATAAGTCTTCGTAAGAGTATTTTCCAAGGGGAGCCTCATTTGAGCGCAGGTTATGTTACATTCCGCTTTTGAAATGCGATGAACCTTAAGCTCGTCCGCTAAATCAACTGTCTGAAAAATACTTTCGATGTTATGAAAGCCGTCTGCCCGCTTTTTCAAGACTTTTAGTCCGATATTCACTTTTGCAGGAGCTTTGACTGACACATCAGAAAACATAGCTAATCTAGTATACCAATAGGTTTCTAAAAGTCAAGCATTTTTTGTACTTATTCAGAGAAACAAATAATAGAGAAATTAGAGAAAAATTTTCATAACTTATTGACAGAATAGCATTATAAATTTACACTTTTGTGTCTTTGACAAGGAATCAATATGCTGATTAACGATGAAATGAATGATGTTAAGGTTATGGCTCTTGGTTTTTCATATACAGATGAAATTGATGAAAGCTATGTAGATTCAGGTGATGAAGAAGATTTCGATTCGCTTGACGACAACACCCTCAACAAGTTTGACGATGACATCTATGACGACTCTCTAGATGAAGACGATGTAAACGTAAGCTACGATTCCGAACCAGAAGATTATAACGACGAACTGTCAGAAGATTATTCAGACGAAGAATAGTAAAACAATCTTTTTTGATTTATAAATTTACCCCACATTTGCAAGTGCCAGGCACCGCTGTGGGGCATTTTTATCATTATCTCAGTTTCTTTCCATTGTGCCAGAGCTTCTCAAGCTCATAGAATTCACGGGCATCAGCACTCATAAGATGTACTACAACCGGACCGATGTCAATCAAGTTCCAGTCATCGCCGGAAACAGCCTTGTTGTGAGTAACATGGATTTCCATCTCGTTTTCTTTTACATAGTCCTTAATCTGCTTTGCAAGTCCCTGCCAGTGTGCAGAACTGTGAACAGTAGCGATGACGAAAAAATCAGTCCATGAGTTCAATTCTGAAACATCAATAACGCTTACGTCATCAGCCTTTGAGTCTTCAAGAATCTGTGCAATTTCAAGAGCTTCTTCTTGTGCAGTTTTCATATTATCTCCTATTTCTTAACATATCGTCCGTCAAAATCTTTTCCAAGAATAATAGTAAAGTCAACATTGGAAGCCGCGGTAGTGCTGTCAGCATCCAAAGAGACAGACTCTTCGACGATATTTGAACAATGAATAAAATCACCGAGACTTTTTGCAATCTCAGCGTTTCCAATATGATTTATGATTACAGTTTTTTCGTAATCATTAGAATCAGCATTTCCAGTAGTGAGAATATCATAGCCCGCACTTTGAAGCAATGCCATGGTATTCCTTGCCAGACCCTGTACCGTCGTTCCATTCTGAATTTCAAGTACATAGGTTCGGTTTACGTTTGCGTTATCAAGCGAAATCAGTGAGTTTGAAACCTGCTTGAAAACGTCTTTTATGAGCTGGCCGTCATAATACGGGAAAAGAAGAGTTTTTCCGTCGACAACTCGCTTAGATCCGGTAATTGTCTGCGGAGTCAAATGCTCAGAATCAACCTGAGAAATAATGCTTACAAGCCGGTGAAATTCCTTGTCATCAAGATTTGAGTCCATGCGCTTGCTTATCGCGGCAAACGATTTTTTGTCGCGGATGATTTTTTCGTTTCGAGAAAGAGCCGCAAAGAAAGCAAGGATTACATTCTGACGCCGCTCGATTAAATCTTCCTCGTTTTCGTCACTTCTCTCATAATTCAGATAGCTCTGGATTTTATCTCCGTCAAGGGAAACGACACCGCTCGGCAAGAGCCACCTGTCCCCCTCATCATTTTTGGCATCGATTGGAGAAGGAATAAAAACCTTCATGCCGCCAAGCATATCCGTAAGCTGGCCGAATTTGGTAAGGTTCAAATTGATGTAAAAAGGAATACTCTGGCCGACAAGCTTTTCGATTTCTGATTTGTAAGAGTCAATACCCTTTTCAAGGTAAACGGACTCAATGCTGTCTACGCGCCCCAGGCTGGAAAAAATAGCGCCGGTATTCTCAAGGATGTTAATCAGAGCTCCCCTTTGAGACACCGGATAATAGATAAAAACATCGGTAAAAAGCACGCGGTTTTTATCTTCCATTACGACAAGAGTCTTGATAACGCGGTCAGTCTTGAGGTTTTCGTCAACCGTACTGACACGAAGGGAAAGGGCAAGCCCGACGGTAACACTGATAAGAATCACAAAAATCAGGAGAAGAAGGAATGCGCCTTTATTGGAATTCGGATTGTTGATTTTCATAGCTTACTCAGCAGACTCCTTCTTCAATTTTTCGTACAAGGCAAATGATTCAGGAGCAACGGTTTTTCCCTTTTTCTCAAGATATTCGATGTTTTCTTCAAGAACGGCAAGAACTATTCCGTGGCAGGAAAGAGACATGAGATTAGCCCGGTACTGGTCAGTTGACTGAGGCCGGCCAGGCTCAATTTTATCTGCAACAAAAAGCAAAAGCGCCAGGTCACAGGAATCTACCGAACCGAAAGTGTGGTTTGCAATCGCATCGATAATCTCAGGGTCGGTCACACCGAACATTTCCTGAATACGAACGGCTGCAGCCCTTCCATGAAGCAAAAAAGGCATCTCCTGCTCCATTTTTGTGATTGGCCGGCCGTCTTTACTGGCAAGCTCGAAGAGCTCTTCATCGCTGACGTCCTTGCACATGTCGTGGGCAATGCCTGCAAGCCAGCCCTTTTCTTCTGAAAGACCGTAATTTTTGCACAAGTCGGCAAGCATCTGGGCCGTGCGCTGGGAATGGGCAAAACGAGTTTCTTTTACGACGCTTTTTGTATATTCGGAAATTTTGTTAAACAATTCACCTTGCATAAAGATTCCTTTCTATAATATATTCAAAAACACGCTCGCTTACAAGATAACGCCATGCGCCGTCTTCCGCGATTTTCTGCCGGATTTCTGAAGAAGAAAGCTCAATCCGCGGATTTTCTACAATTTTATGAGGAAAGGGAAAATTCTCCCTGCTCACACCCTTCAAGGGATTCTTACCGTATTTTTCAGTGGGAGAATTCTGGAATTCAGCCTTCAAGCCAGAATCTTTGGGCCTCAGGGCAAGAATCAAATCAGCTTTTTGGGCAAGTTCTTCAGCCCTGTACCATTTGTCGTAATCAGCGATTAAATCCTCACCCATGATAAGCCCTATTTTGCCGTCAAGAAGCGAAGCATATTTTTGCTCAAGGAAGCAGATTGTGTCGTAAGTATAGGAAACCCCGCCCCTCTCTATCTCGCACGGCTCAGCCACAAAACGCTGGTCCCCGGAAACTGCAAGTTCCGTCATTTTTAGACGGTCAGACGCGGCAAGCTCACAGGAAAGTTCTTTGTGAGGGGGATTTGCCGTGGGAACGAAAAGAATTTTATCGTAGCCGAGATTTTTACAAACCGAGTCAGCGAGTATCAAATGCCCCACATGAATCGGATTGAAACTTCCGCCGAGCATGGCAATTTTCACGATTCATACTCCGACTTTTCTGAACCTGGCAGCTGCTCTTCCATAAATTCATCAACTGAGCGAGACTCCATAAATGAAGAAGCCTTTACCTTTGCCTCAGTCTTTTTTTCCTTCCATGATGAAAGCTCGCCGACAAGACCAAGAATTGCGATTCGGACATCGTTCAGGCCCTTGTGAGCCGCAACTGAAACCGGAATAACCTTTGTCTCAGGCTCAGTCTTTTTGATTTCCTCAGCGATTTTTGCAGCGTTTTCAGCCGCTCCCTCAATATCGATTTTGTTACAGAGAACGATATGAGGCTTGTTGAGAAGATCTTTTGAGAATCCTTCAAGCTCGCCACAGAGAGTTTTATAAGCGGTCATGCAGTTTTCGTCAGAACAGTCAATCATGAACAAAAGACCGGCCGTGCGCGAAATATGCTTTAAGAAGCGGATTCCAAGACCTGCACCCTCGCTGGCACCCTCGATGATTCCAGGAATATCAGCGATGATGACATCCTGCTCGCTGTCAGCACGCAAAACGCCAAGATTCGGAATTTTTGTGGTAAAAGGATAAGGAGCGATTTTTGGCCGTGCGTTAGTAAATGCATCCAGCAAAGAAGACTTACCTGCGTTCGGGAAGCCGACCAAGCCGATATCAGCCATAATGCTCAGCTCAAGGAGCAATTTACGGTATTCGCCCGGCTGGCCTTTGTTGGCCGTTCGCGGAGCCTGATTGGTTGAAGACTTAAAGTGAACGTTACCCCAGCCGCCGTTACCGCCTTTGAGGAAAACAAACTGCTCGTCTTCGCTCTCGGTTGTAAATTCCTTGATGAGTTCTTTTGTCTCAGCATCACGGATAGCTGTTCCAGGCGGAACTGCGATAACGATATCCTCTCCGTCCTTTCCGTATTTATTCCAGCCCATGCCGTCGCCGCCGTTCTTGGCTTTAAAGAAGCGCTTGAAACGGATGTTTGCGAGAGTCTTTACATTTCTCTTTACACAGAAGATAACATCGCCGCCCTTGCCGCCGTCACCACCGTTGGGACCGCCCATAGGCACATACTTTTCGCGGCGGAATGATACACATCCGTTGCCGCCCTTTCCTGACGTTACTTCAATTATTGCTTCATCAGCAAATTGTTTCATTTACAAATTCCTTATAAAAAAAACCCGGAGACAGAAAACTGAATCCGGGCTTTCATCAATTAAGTCGAAACTTATGCCTGAACAGGAACTACAGATGCGTATTTTCTGTTCATGCGCTCGTGGAATTTAACATTTCCGTCTGCTGTTGCAAACAAGCTGTCGTCTCCGGCACGTTTAACATTGTCGCCAGGGAAGATTTTTGTTCCACGCTGTTTAACGATGATTGAGCCTGCGGTTACGAATTCTCCGCCGTAAGCTTTAACACCCAAGTATTTAGGATTTGACTGTCGGCCGTTTTTTGCGCCGCTACCACCTTTACTTCGTCCCATTTTATTCCTCCGTAAGAATTACATTCTCAGGAAATTCTTTTGTAAGAGCTAAAATACCAGTTCTTAAAAAATCTCCGATACATTTAAGCTGGGCTTCCGTTTCCGGACTCTCAGTTTTGGCCTCAACGCTGAAGGAAAGTGCTCCCCGCGATGAAGCATCAGCAATCAAAAAAACATCTTCATTATGTGAAAGAACCTGCATTGCCGTGCGGATTAGAATTGTAATTGCCGCACAAACTATGTCAGTACCTTTCTTAGAAAAATCTGCGTGCCCGTTAGCTTGACATTTTTTTATCACGCCATTTTTGCCATAAGAAAGTGTTATGGAAGTCATCTATTAAAGAGTGATGTCCTTAACACGAATGTTTGTGTATTCCTGTCTGTGACCGATCAAGCGGTGATAGTCTTTCTTGCTCTTGTATTTGAAAACAAGAACTTTTTTGTCGCGGATGCTGTTTTCAACAACTGCGCTGACTTTTGCGCCTTTAACAAACGGTGTTCCTACAGAAATTTTGTCACCGTCGCTAACCAAAAGAACTGAGTCGATGTCAATTGCTGCACCTTCTTCAGCATCGATTTTGTCGACCTGAATAAGGGCATCTTTCTCAGCCTTGTACTGTTTGCCTTTGTATTCAAAAAGTGCGTACATGTAAAACCTCTTAATCGCCGCAAAGTGTAACGGAACTCTAACGACTAAAAATAAAATATAAGTACGAGATTATATCATTTATTACGAATTATGGTCAATACAAGGAATTAGCTTTTTTTGAAACCAGAAAATAAAAAAGCCACACGTTCTTAATCCGTGTGGCAAAAATCTCAGCAGTGTCAGAGAAGGAGGAAACTCTGACATTGCTTTTTAGTTCAATTTGTATCGTCCGGTGGAAATCGTGTGTCCGTCGTTGTAAACATCGAACCAGATTTCCTTGTTGCGGCTCAAGTCAAGGGCCTCGTAGAATTCCTTAAGGTTTGTGACTTTCTTGTCGTTGACAGCCGTAATTACATCACCGTTCTGGATTCGAAGGGCAGCTGCAGGAGACTTTTCAAGCACGTTGGTTACAGCAACGCCCTTTACCTTGTCATCAAGCTTGAGGCTCTCACGCAGTTTTTTAGTAAGTGGAGAAGCGATGAAGCCAGGCCAGAGTTTTGCATTGTCATTTGAAACGGCTTCAGTTCTTTCCTCAATCTTTACGGTGAGGGTGATTTTGCTTCCGCCACGGAGAACTACGAATTCAGCATTCTTGTCGGCAGGAAGGTAGGCAACCTCGCGGATAAGCTCGCTCTGGCTGTTTACGTTCTTGCCGTTAATCTGAATGATGTAGTCACCGGCCTGCATTCCGCCTTTTGCGGCAGGAGAATTGATGAAGACCTGAGATGCAAATGCACCCTTCTGACCTTTTACGCCAAGTTCCTTTTTATATTCATCAGTAACGTCAACAAGGGAAATGCCCAGCCAGCCGTAAGTGATTTTGCCCTTTGAAATGAAGTCGTCGATTGCCTTTTTGACAGAATTGATTGGAAGGGCAAAGCCGAGACCTACGCTTCCGCCTGAGCCTGAGGCAATCCAAGTGTTGATTCCGATTACCTCGCCGTAGATGTTTACGAGAGGGCCGCCAGAGTTTCCCTGGTTGATTGCGGCATCAGTCTGAATGAAGTCGTTCATGTTGCCGATCTGGTCGCCGCTTCGGCCTGTAGCGCTTACGATTCCCTGTGTGACTGACTGACGGTAGCCCAAAGGAGCACCCATTGCCAGACAGATGTCACCGGTCTGAACCTTGTCAGAATCGCCGAGGGTAGCTACTACTACATTCTCAGCATTTTTTGCATCGAAAGAAACAAGGGCTATGTCCTGGCGAGCGTCCGCACCGACCAGTTTTCCTTCAAATTCCTGTCCGTCATTGAGCTTTACAGTGATGTTTGTCGCCTTGCCTGCAACATGATTGTTTGTAAGGACATAGACAGTATCGCCGGTGCGCCTTACGATTACGCCGGAACCGAGACCTTTCTGCTCGTATTCACGTTTTCGTCCGCGTGACTCCGGATCACGTTCGCCCTCTCCGTTTGGATTTCCAAAGAAGAAGTCAAAAGGCCAGCCGTCAAAAGAGAATGGATTTGCAGGAGCTTCTTTTTTTTCTGTTACATCGATTTCAACGACAGATGGCAAGACTCCTGAAGAAATTGAGCGGAAAGAACTCTGCAAGGCTTCGATTACTTTGAGTGAATCTGCCGGAATTGTAACTGCAGGTTTTGAAGTGTCGGCAAAAGCCGTTGCCGCACTGCCCTGAACCTGAACCCGAGTGCATGAAAGGGAAAGGGCAGCAAATGCCAGGGCACAAGCCGCCGTTCCAGCCAAAAGACCTTTAGTGATTTTTTTCATATTTTTGCCTCCGAAAAGGATTATTTTTAGTAAAATCCTGTGATTTTCGATATCTAATAATATAATCCCGGAAGCAAAAATTAGTTACAGAAAATTTAGCAAACCAGATCGTCGCAGGCGGTCAGGACTTCCGTGTGGTCATGAAAGACTGCAACCGTGTGTTCTTCGTGGCAGCTCCACTTTCCGTCAGCGGTAAGGACTGTCCAGCCGTCGCTTGCAAGGTCAACGTCACCTGTTCCCAGGTTAATCATCGGCTCAATTGCCAGAACCATGCCTGCTTGAATGCGAGGATTCGGGCCGCCTTCCGGAAGGTTTGGAATGCTCGGATCCTCATGGACATCAAGGCCGACACCGTGACCGCAGTATTCGTAGACAACGCCGTAGCCATATCGTTCGTGAGCGACATCATAGACGGCATTTGAAATGTCACGGATTCTGTTTCCTGCAACACAGGCTGCGATTCCTGCCGCAAGGCTCTCGCGGGTAGCCTGAACAAGCCGGCGGATTGACGGTTTTACATCACCGACCATAACAGTATGGGTAGAATCCGAAATATAGCCGTCCAAATCAATTCCGATGTCGAGGGAAACGATGTCGCCGTCGTGGATAATTCTTTTTCGTGATGGAATTCCGTGGATTACCTCGTTATTGATACTGATGCAGGCAGCGCCCGGAAAATCCTCTTTGTACCAGGCTGGTTTTCCACCAACGCCTTTAATAAATTTCTTTACGAGGTCATCAACGTCCTTTGTGCTCATACCTGGATGCACCTGCGGAACTACCTCGCGGAACAAATCTGCCAGAGCATGGCAAGACTGCCTGATTCCTTCAATTTCCTTTTCATTCTTCAAACGAATCATAAAATCTATATCTCCTTGACATTTTCTTCTATTTTACTAACCTCAAGGCTTCTTCTTCGCAAATTCTTGCCGTAGCCTCGTCGCCCAGCCGCCTGTAAGCCGAAGCCATCTTGCGCAGGAAATTTGCATCGCTATTCTTACCGAAACCAAGTTCCAGAGCCCGCTCCCAGCAGTCCAGTGCCAGCTCGTCGGGGATTTTGCCTTCAAGATGATTTTTGAGCACGTTGGCGGCTAGTTCCATCACTTCGGGGAAAAAGAGTCTGAAATAATGATAGCTGTACTCCATGCGGATAATCTGCTCCAGCAGGATGAAGGCATCGTAATATTCCTGGCGGAGAACAAGTTCCTCACAGAGAATAAAACCGTAGTCCATAAAATCTTCGCGGGTAAACCACTTTGCAAGACGGAATCCAGCATGATTCATGCTCATCCGCTTGAACTCGGCAACCGCGTCATCCTCACGATTATGCATGAGGTCAAAAAAAATCAGCTTGGAACGGCTTTCTTCATCATTTCGCTTTAAAAGCCATGCCCGGTAATCAAAAGAATTTACCGACCGGTTGTAATGACCGCCCGCCCTGCGGGTAAAATAAGATTCATCAAAAAGGGAGCGCTGCTTGGCATCGGACAAAATCTCATAAGCCTTGACCAGCTGGCGGAATTCTTCCGTGGTCGCCGTATCCTGAGAAGCGTCGGGATGTAAGAGTTTCGCCTTCTGACGGTATGCCCGCTTGATTTCTGCCGCCGTGGCATCATGACGAACACCGAGAATCTTATAACAGTCTTCCAAAGCACCTATATAATAAAACTTTTTGCTTTTTTATACAAATGGAAATTCTTATATTACCGTGAATACGACTTCCAGGTTAGGAAGGTCAATTTTTCCGGCTTTTAGCTGCACTGTGCCGTTCAAGTCAACCGGGGCTTCACCGCCAATCGTAGTTTCCATTCCAAACTGACTGATGAAATACAGGGCACGGCCAGGCTGCTTGTCAACGCAAATCGCCTCACCCTGCCAGTCAGGATGCTGCAAGAGATAAACAAGGGTCCAGTGAGTGCGGCTGTTGCGCTCGGCCTTTTTGGAAGCCTGCATTGCGGCGTCTCCCTCGCTCATCCTCATAAGCATAGTGTCCTTATCGATTAGAGCCTCACCCTTCAAGAAGGCACGGAGCTGCTCATGACCGAGAAGATCGCCATAACGGCGGAGCGGAGAAGTCACCTGAGAATACATTCCAACTCCAAGACCTGCATGGCTGGCCGGAGTAATGTTCACATTTCTCTTTCTCATGCATTTTCTGAGACGGAACTGCCCCGCAAGCCCTTCCGGGATATCCTTCGGCACTTCAGGAACGTCCTGTGAAATGAACGGGAAAGGAATATTGTTCTTGAAGGCAAATTTTGCAGCACCCTCGCCCGCTAAAACCATTGCCTCACGGACTACCTCACCGCTTTCATATCGGGGCACGTCTTCAAAAGTCACTTCTTTTGTCTCAGGCTCGACCGTGATATGGACTTCAGGAATTGAGATATTAACCGCCCCAGCCTTGCACCTTCGCTCAAAATTACGTCGTGCGATTTCAAAAAGAGGCTTTAATTCAGGACTTTCCTTTAACTCATCGGCTTTTTTGTATGAGAGCCGCTTAACGTCAACAATCGTGCGCAAAACCTCACAGTCTTTCAGGTCCCCGTTTTCATTAAGCTTAATCTTAAAACTCAAAGCCCGGCTTTCCTGGCGCAGTCCCAAGGCATAGTCTTCAAGGCAATCTTCACTCAGCATTCGGGCAGCCCCTTCAGGAAGATAAAGAGTCGCTCCCCTTCCCCTGGCAACCTTGTCGATTTCAGAATCAGGAGTAACAAAACAGGCCGGATCCGCAATATGAACCCACAAAAACTCTCCGTCAAAGGCAATCGCATCATCCGGGTCAGTTGACCACTCGCTGTCTATCGCATAGGAAAGGCCCGGCACGCGGACACGCTCTTCTTCCGGCGGAAGGCCAAGGGAGACATTCGCACTTTTTGCACTGAGCCCCAGGCGGACAGGATAGGGGTTTCTCGTAATATCCCAGATTTTTGTATCGAGAAGAAGCTTATGGGCCTTTTCCGGCAGTTCCTTAAAGCCGGCATCCTTCATCGTCTTGCTTTTATCGGTTGTTCCCAGGGCAAGAGCTTCAACGTCCCCCATGAATTTTGAATCCTCTGGAAGGAGATTTTTTGCCTTGAGGCGCTCAATAAAGGCAGCACGGATTTCTTCGGCATGTTCTTTTTCAAAAGCCTTGTTTTTAAGTTCGGTGATTTTTTCGGCAGAACGGGGAATAAAGAATATCTGATTATCGCGAAGGATTTCTTCAAATTCGTAGGAAGATTTGAGGGCTGAATAAATGCCCCACGACTCGTTGGCATTAAGCTCACCACGAAGAAGGTCTGCCATATCAGAAAAAGTCTGCTCAAGAGCGGCCGTCTCTTCATCACTCAGCAAAAGTTCGTGGATTTCTGCAATCTGGCTTTTTACGTCGCTCTTTTCTGCACAGGCACATTCAGCAAAATCAAGGAGGGCGTCGATGGAAGAAGCCTCTCCATCACACAAAAGAATTACATCCTTTTCGCGGACTTTCTGGCTGGCATAAACGGCCTTTTTACCGCTGGCCGTAGCACGGGACACGCACCATGAAACAAGAAATTTATCACCATCCCGCTCACCGACAAGAGCAGGCAGATTTTTATAGATTACGACAGAATTTTTCTTCATGGCAAGATTTTAACAGATTTTTTGCAAAGAGTACACTCAAACAAAAACATGCCGCTATCGCGACAGCCACAAACAGAGTGTTTTTGTTCGGCTGCTTTATAAAAAAAAGCCCCGAGTCTTGCCTTGAAAAACAGGACTAGGGGCTTATAAAAATCAGTAGTTCATTTCCGCGGAAAAATCATAGATTTTTCCGAGACTCGCCTACAAACTCACCTCGTGAGTTTGTTCGCTAACGCGACCGGCTCCCTACCACTTCTTCTCGATCTCTGGTTCACAGATGTTGATTTCTGTTTCGAGGTCGAAGAATTTTGCACGTGCCATATCTGGTGTGAAGTTGATGGTGTCGCCGAGCTGAACAACAACTTCTGGAGAAACTTTAGCTACGATGTTTGCATCGCGAACCTGTACGAATACGTGTGTTTCTGCACCGAGTGGCTCTTTGTTTGTAACTTTAACCTGCATGTTGTTCTCTGCAGCTGGAGCTGCCTGATACTGCAAGTCCTCTGGGCGGATACCGAATGTAACTTCTTTTCCGACATATGCTTTGAGGTGTTTCTGCTGATCCTCTGTTGGGATAAGAGTGAATGCACCTTCGTTTGCTACGACTTTTCCATCTTTCTCTTCAATCTTGAGTTTGAAGAAGTTCATTGGTGGTGTACCGATGAAGCCTGCAACGAATTTGTTGATTGGGTGGTTGTAGAGATACAATGGCTCACCAATCTGCTGGATTCGTTTTTCTGACATAACAACAATTTTTGTACCCATTGTCATAGCTTCAACCTGGTCGTGAGTAACGTAAATCATTGTTGCCTGGAGGCGGTGATGGAGAGAAGCGATCTCACCACGCATTGTAACGCGGAGTTTAGCGTCGAGGTTAGAAAGAGGCTCGTCGAACAAGAATACTTTTGGAGAACGAACGATTGCACGTCCTACAGCAACACGCTGGCGCTGACCACCAGAAAGTGCCTTTGGTTTGCGGTCAAGGTACTGTGTGAGGTCGAGCATTTTTGCAGCTTCTTCGACTTTGCGCTGAATTTCGATTTTTGGCTCTTTGCGGATTTTGAGACCGAATGCCATGTTGTCAAATACGGTCATGTGTGGGTAAAGAGCGTAGTTCTGGAATACCATTGCGATATTGCGGTCTTTTGGCGGAACGTCGTTCATGAGCTCACCGTCGATAAGAAGCTCACCGTCAGTGATGTCTTCAAGACCAGCAACCATGCGGAGAGTTGTTGATTTACCGCATCCAGATGGACCTACGAATACACAGAATTCGCGGTCTTCGATTGTTACATTTGACTTCTCAACAGCAAGAACGTTGCCGTCATAGATTTTTGTAACGCCTTTAAGTTCTACTTTTGCCATTTTTTCCTCCTGTGGCATAAAGGGATTATTTTTATATGTCCATTTTAAGCGACATTCAAAAGGAAATCAAGCAAAAATTTTAGATTTTGCCGTTAAATTTTATAAATGAAGCAGACTCTTAACAAAAGGCTCGCAAAGGACAAAAATCACGCTGAAGAGCACGGCCGGCAGGTAATTTGCAGTCTTCACTTTTTTCAAGCCCATAAGGTTTATACCAATCAGGATAATCAAAGCACCGCCGCTACCGGTCAGTTCGGCAAGCATCTGCTCGCTCACATAAGGGGCAATCAAAACTGAAAGCAGGGTGAGCGCTCCCTGATAAATAAAAATCGAAATCACAGAAAAAGCAGTACCCACGCCCATCGCAACGGCAAAACCAATCGAAATAAATCCGTCAAGAATCGATTTAAGGAAGATAATTGAATAATCGTGCTCGATTCCAGCCTTAAAGCTGCCCACAATAGCCATGGCACCCACGCAAAAGAGCACGGACGCATTCAAAAAGGCATAGGCGAAGTTTTTCTTGGGTTTCCCATCACTAAAAGAGGATGGAAGCGGCTCAAGCTCAGCTTGAGCCGAGACTCGCTCAAAACCTGCGTGCTTGCCCCGAGAATCCTTCATGAAAATTTTTTCCAGAAATTTGCCAAAGGCGAGGATTTTGCCGTCTATGTCCAGAAGGGTGCCGACGATTCCGCCCAGAATCAGGGCCAGGGCCAGGTAAACGACGTTCTGATATTTAAACGACATCTGTACGCCCATTACAAAGGAAACAAGGCCGCAGGCAAGCTGAATTGAATCAGTGACTTTCTGAGGAATCTTTTTCGCAAACAAAAGGCCGACAAAGCAGCCAATCAAAATCGTGGCACAATTAACAAACACGGCAATCATTTTTTTTATCTCCAAAGAAAGAAGTGCAAGTTGTGCTCCCAGCAAGAACCGCCCCTGCAACTCGTGCGGAGAACCATGCGACATCCATGTCGCGACAAGTTTTTTGACAAGCAAAAAACTTGCGGTCAACTGGCTTTTTGCCGCATCCGTGCGGCGATTTACGAGAACGCACAGTTGTACACCGATAAATTAAAAAGGCTTCCAATTCGGAAGCCTTTTAGTAAGTGCGGAGAACCTGACTTGAACAGGCACAGCTTGCGCCACTAGCACCTCAAGCTAGCGTGTCTACCAATTCCACCATCCCCGCAACTGATGTAATAGATAATATACAAAACGCTAAAAAGTGTCAATAGTAAAAAAAGAAATTTTGCAAAAAAAATGAAAAAATTTTTCAGTTTTAAATCCGCGTGACAAGAAGGTCCTGATGCAAGTCTTGAAATCCAAAATCTTCTATTATAAAATTAACTGAACATGAACCTTAATTATCGAATTGTTGACAATGACATTTTTGAGTCTTACATGGCAATGGAAGGCTGGGACAATTTTCCTCTTCTCAAGTCTTACACCGAAAACGGTGAATTCGGCTATCTTTTAAAAGACAGCGATTACATGATTTTCGACTTCAAGCCTTCCAACGACTTTCTAAAGGCTGTCTGCATCTACAAGCTGCTGGGCGACCTTCTCATTATCGATCTTTTCGAAGTCAACAAAAATTACAGGGGGCTGGGAATCGGCACCGCTGCAATGGAAAGGCTCATGCTTGAAACCGGAGCCAAAAAAGTCACGCTGGCAGCAAAAGACACCAACGCAGAAATTTTCTGGACTTCAATCGGAATGCAAAAAATCGACGAGCAGACTTTTGAATTCTCTTAAAGCCCCGCGCGGGGATCAGACTTCCTTTATTCGGCAATGATAATCCTGTTCTTAAAGAAGTCCTTTACAGCACCCCTGATTTCATCAGGCCGCTTGCTCTTTAAAATGTAACCTTCAGGCTTCAAGTGCATTACGCTCATTACGCTTTCCCTGTCACTCTTGGCCGTCAGGAAAATTACCGGCAGGTTTCTAATGTTCTTGTCGGTGCGGATTTTTGTCAAAACCATAGGTCCGTCCATTTCAGGCATTTTGTAATCAAGAAGAACAAGGTCAACAGGGTGCATGTCCAGAAACTGAATCGCCGCCTTGCCCGAATTTACCAGAGAAACCTCAAAATCATCGTTCAGCCAGTTTTTGATGCTTCGGAGCATAATCGGCTCGTCATCAACAACGAGAACCCTCTTTTTCTCAACCTCGTTTTTTTCGATGTATTCAAGAAGCTGAGTCATGTCAAACAGGTAGCCGGGAAAGCGGACCGAAGGAATCTTATTGAAATATTTATCCTCTTCGATTCCAAATGAAAAGGAAGCGCCGATAAAATAGACGAAAAATCCGTACTTTTTCTGAGCCTCACCAAGACTATGGATGATATTAAAATCCATTTCCTCAGAAAGACAGACGATGAAATGCTTTCTTCTGTCACCTTCACCGAAAGCAACTCCGACATTATCCGGGATAGTCAGGCGGACAGCACAGTCAGGATTTGCCTCTTCGAATTTCTGGATAAAATTTTTTACCAGCAGGCGGGAATCATCACCAATAACGAAAATTTCCTTTTCTTTTTCCTTTTCAACTTCATTTTCCATAAATCACTCCTTACTTTTCTGTCTGAAGAAATTCTTTTAAGGCTATAAAATCTACATTATCCACCAAGCCGCGGATTTTTGCATATTTTTCGCTAAAACCATCTGGGATTTTGCATTTTTCAAGTTCTTCCATAACGGCATCAAGTCCGTCGATGTCAAAACTTTCCGCGCATTCCCCGATTTTTTCCAACTTCTCAGTAAAATCCTGCTCCGAGATTTCAGTCTTTTCACCGTCATCCTCATCAAGGAAAATCTGACGAATTTTTTCTTTTAAGGCTAGATAATCATTCATGAGGGGCTTATGTTCTTTCTGAATTTCCTCAAATTCTCCGCTGTCAGCACAGTTTTCCAGATGCTCGGCCCGCCCCGAAATCTCATTTGCCCCAATCAGGCGGGAAGTGCTTTTCAAAGCATGGATTTTTATTCCGTAGTTCGCCCAGTCCTCTGCCTCAAAAAACTGCTGCAGTTCCAGGGCCTTTTCGTCCGCCGAAGTGCAGTATTGTTTAAGCGATAACTCCAAAGTTTCCGGGGTTCCGCAATTTGCAAGGGCAGACTCAAATTCTATTTCCGAGATTGAAGAGACTTTTTCAACAATATGATTCTCGACCGGTGCGATTGATTCTTCCGGCTCCACAGACTCAAGATATTCCGGAGGCAGGTACTTTTTAATCATCTCCTCAAGCTTTGAAGGCTCAACCGGCTTTGAAAGATAATCCGAAAATCCCTCATCAAGATACATCTGCCTTACGCCGGAGATTGCATTTGCCGTAAGCGCTATGCAAGCCTTGCCCCTGCACAGATTTGATTCGAGTTTCTCCATTTCATGAAGGGTTTCGATTCCGTCCATTTCAGGCATTCGGTGGTCAATGAAAAGAATGTCGTATGTTTCCTGCTGGACTTTCTGCAGGGCTTCCCTTCCGCTGAGAGCCGTATCAATCTGGATTCCGGTCTTTTTAAGCAGGCCCTTTACGACCTCAAGATTCATTTCCGTGTCATCGACGAAAAGCAGTTTTGCCCTTGGAGCGTGGAGTTTTTCCTTGTACTTTGACACAAGAAGGGCGTTCTTTTTATAAGCCTCATTGACGTCGCCGACCTCTTCCCAGTCAAGAACTTCCTGCACGACGACAAAGCTGAAGTCAGAGCCCTTGCCGTATTCACTTTGGACTTCGAGCTTTGTTCCCATCATGCTGAGGATTCGGGTGACGATGCTCATGCCAAGCCCCGTACCTTCGATTGTCCTGTTCTTTTCTTCTTCAATACGCTCAAATGGCGAGCAGAGTTTTTCCATGTCGGCTTTTTTGATTCCGATTCCCGTGTCCTTTACGCTGACTTTTAAGGCTATGCTCTTTTCATCAAGCTTTTCGTAACCCAGGCTGAAGGTGACGCTGCCCTCGTTCGTGTATTTTACGGCATTCGTGAGAAGATTGAGGATGCACTGCTTGAGCCTTACGCTGTCACCCAGAAGGATTTTTGGCAGGCTGTGATCGGCGTTTATAATCAGGTCAAGGTTCTTTCTTTTTGCCCTTTCTGAAATCATGTTGACCAAATCGACTACAATGGAAGAAACGTCGTATTTTTCCGGCAGAATTTCCATCTTTCCGGCTTCGATTTTTGAGAAGTCAAGGATTTCATTTACGATTTCAAGCAGGTTCGTTCCTGCGATTTTTATGTTAGCGGCGTAACCAAGAATCGACGAGTCTTCCGCCTCACGGAGAATCATTTCGTCCATTCCGAGGACCGCGTTAATCGGAGTGCGGATTTCGTGGCTCATGTTTGCAAGGAAAGCACTTTTTGCCTGACTTGCCGCCGCATTCTTTTCTGCAGCGAACTTGAGCCGGTCTCGCTCAGTCTGAAGCTGGTCACGCTCCTTCTTTTCGGCATCGATGTATTCAACTGCCCAGAGGACGTGGTTCAGGCTTCCGTCATCCTGCCTGTCCATGGCGATAAAGCGGCCCCGGCACCATTTTCCACCGGCACCAAGAAATTCCTGGGCAACCGTGATTCTTTCTTTTAATCGCTCGTTAATCGTATCAAGATTTACGAAGGGAAGCAGGGTATCCCAGGAAGTCTCGTCCGAAGTCTGCTTCATTACCTCAGGCAGAACTTCCTTTGCATTTCCAATCGAACGCCTGATTACGTCTCCGATGTCCTTGCGGCTGTGGATTTCAGTAAAAGTGTCGTTCTTCAGGTCAATTTCGTGGATGGAAAGGTACATGCTGGCCAAGAATTCGCTCTTGCTCTGGCTTTCAGAAATTGCCGCTTCCTTTTCTTCCCTTTCCCGCACAGTCTGCTCGCGGATATAGCTGATGTATTCCTTCATCTGAGTGGTCATTTTACGGATATTGTCCGCGAGGATTCCGATTTCATTTTTTGACTCATAGGGAATATTGCTGTAGAGTTCGCCCCGGCTCAGCTTAAAAGTCGCTTCCGTCAGGATCTGAATAGGATGAATGATTTTTTCTGAGGCTACGGCCACGGCAAACCAGGTCAAGGCAAGAACAATCAGAAGAATCACCAGGTAAAAGACTAACTGATTGATGCGGCTGGCGGTTATCATAGAATGAGGAATGGCAATTACAAGGGACATGCCGTTTTCCAGCTTTTTAAGAAGCCCGATGTGACGGCTGCGGTTCCAGACAAATTCGCTCAGGGAATCAGATTTTTCGTTCTTCAGCAAATCAAAAATGAAATTCAGATTTGCCGACTGTTCAACAGAATTTTTGAGAAGGTGGGAGCGGTTTGAATAGATGAGGTTGCGTTCGCTTCCGATAAGAAGGGCCAGAGAATTTTCGACAGGCAGGGTTTCAACCATGTCTTTGAGGACGGCAAGCTTTAAGTCCATTCCGACGACGCCCAGCAATTCTCCGTTTTTATAAATGGGGGCGACATAGGAAATCATCTGGACGTCTATGTTTTTGTTCTCATAGGGATTGGTCCAGACAGGTCTTCTTGCCCAGATAGGCGTGTAGTACCAGCCAACGTGCTCCTTGTCATTGGGTAAAAATTTACTCAAATCAGTGTTACGAACCCTTACAAAGCCAGTTTTTTTGTTTCCCATGTAGAAAAATCCACTTTCAGGGCCAAAACGCTCGGCTTCCATCCTGAAAAAGAGGGAGACGACTCCCTTGGGATTTCCCGGATAGGCGGTCATTTTCCTGCCCAGAGTGGCCATGTATTCTTCTTCGTATTTGGGGTCTTTTAAAATCCTCTCTTCGTCAATTGACTCAAGAATATAACCGGAGGCCACTTTTACGGCATCCTCAACGTCAGAAAAATTCTTGTCGAGCTCATTCTGTTTTTTTTCGGCCATAAGAATGACAGACTGGGAAATGCCCTTCCTGAAATTTGAGTCGTTGTAAAAGAAACTGAAACCCGCCGTCAGCAAAAAAGTCAGGATTTCAAGAGCAAAAACACCTGCGAAAGTCTTGGCTTTAAGCGAATAATGGCCTTTGTTTATCATACTTCCCGCTTAACTCCATTTCCACCGGCTGTTTTTACGGCATAGCAGAGCTGAACCGCCCTGTGATAATTCGTCTTGATACTCTGAGAAAGATCTACCGCAACGACTCCAACTGAAACCGAAACATCAAGGTTATCCTTTACAAGCGAGCAGAATTCATTGAATTTTATTTCCGCCTCATCAGAAAGAACCTCATAAAAAATTACAAATTCATCGCCGCTCCAGCGGAACATGATTCCCTTGTCACCGATGATATCCTTTGCATATTTGACGACGCCGAGAATTACCTCATCACCGTCTTTTGTCTCATTTTCGACCTTGAATTTATCAATATCGAACATGACCAGAGACTTGTAGCGGGTTGTATTGAAAATTCCCAGCTCACCAAATGATTCCTTGAGGTAATTGCGGTTGGGAAGGCCGGTCAGAGAATCTTCGATAGTCTGTGGCTTCTGGAACCTGTGGGAAGGAATGTCCTTCTGCCCCCACAAATCCGCAATCAAAATCAAAAGAAGAAGGAGATAAAGCGTGATGACAAGGAAGGTGATTCCAATCCGTTTTTCACCGCTTCCAATGTCATGGACAACAAGATACCAGCCCAAATCAGCCATGTAACGGGTCATGCGGAAGCCGCCAAAGCTCTGGGGCGTGTAAACGAATTCCTTTTCGGTCGCATTGTCTGCAATAGCTTCGGAAATATAGGCATTCTTTATGTTGCTGGAGTCGGTATCAACCTGAACCAGGCCCTCTGCATCTATCAGATTGATTTTAAGGCCGTATTCTGACTCAGCATCGGAAAGCAACTTCTGCAAGTCATCCATAAAAACGCCGATGCCGCACACGCCGACCAGTTTTCCGTCTGAATCTTCGACGCGGGCATTAACAAAAACAGTCCAGCGGTAGTCGTAAACTTCATCGCGGTCGGTCTCAAGACGAAGGTCCTGGCCGGAATCGAGGAAAAGCTGGAACCAGCTGTCATAAGGGTCCCTCTGGGGATTTATGATTTTTGCGATTCCGCTTGAAGTGTAGTATCTGCGGGTTTTCTCCGAGATAACGAATGCGACCAGATAGCCGAACTTTTTTCTGATGGAAGCGAGGTAATCAGCAAGCAGGTCTTCCATCTGGTCTTCGGACATATTTTCTTCTGATTTTAAGGCGTTTAACAGGAAAGTGTCAGCCGACATGTACTGGGAAATAACAAAAGGCTTGCCGATGGCAGCGTAAAGAGAATCGTGAAAATGATTTGCAATAAGGTCTGTTTTTTGGGTATCACGCCTTGCACTGCGCAAAATCGAAGGTGTCAGTAAAGAAATAACTAAGGCAGACGCAAAAACCAGGATTGTTATTACCAGCTTTTTGGACAAAAGGACCTCCCCCCTGAATCTTTAAATAGTATTATAACATGATATATTAAAATTTGGAAATTTTTTAAGATTTTTTTACGATTTTTCTTTTCAGAATAATTAAAGGCATGTTATAATTTAACAATACTGTAAAACAGCAATATGCGCCCAAGGGAGCAAGCTATGTACTATGCAAGCATCGGAATTATTGCACTGCTGATACATGTCATCATTAATTATGATGTGCTGGTTAAAACAAAAACAAAAGATCTTACCTCATCGCAGAAAGCGTATAAAGTCTTTCTGCACGGCGTCGAGGCATATTATGTCGTCGACATTTTCTGGGAAGTATTTTTTAATTTGCAAATTCTGCCCCTCATTTTTATTGAGACATCAATTTATTTTGTAGTAATGGGATTCTCAGTTTTATTGTGGACTAAGTATGTGACTGTCTACATTAACGAAAAAAGCCGCTTCATGACTATTTTCAAGTATGGCGGCCAGTTTTTCTTTATTTCGCAGGTAGTCATCCTTATTTTAAATTTCTTCTGGCCTATTGCCTTCTGGCTCACCCCGGACGGCTCCTATCACACAGGAACAGCAAGAAGCGTAAATCTGGGCTTCCAGTTTATCTTGTTTCTGGCCACTTCAATCCGCATGCTTTTTGTCACGCTGAAAATACACAACCAGGCAAAGCAGCGGCATCTTGCAATCGCATTTTTTGGAATTGCAATGGACCTTTTCGTTGTCCTGCAGAGTCTTTACCCCCTCATGCCCTTTTATTCAATCGGCTACATGCTGGGCACCTGCCTCATCCACACATTCGTTCTCGAGGATGAAAAGGAAGCAAGGCGAATGGAACTCGCAAAGCTTCGTCTGGTTGAAAGGATTCAGGAAGCAGAACTGGGAAGCGCAAGGCAGATGGCTTATCAGGATCCTCTCACGGAAGTCAAAAACAAGAACGCCTACATGGAAGACATCATTGGAATTGAAAGGCGGCTAGAGGACAGGCTTCTGGACTATTTTGCCCTTGTGGTATTCGATGTAAACGGCTTAAAGGATATCAACGACACCAAGGGCCACGCTGAAGGAGACAAATACATCAAGTCCGGTGCAATGCTGATCAGCAGTATATTCAGGAATAGTCCGATTTACAGGATTGGCGGAGACGAATTTGTCGCTTTCCTCAAGTGCGAGGATTACAAAAATAAAGAAAAGCTGATTGAAGAATTCAACAGTCAGGTAGAAAGGAACTTAAAGGAAGGCAAGGTTGTAGTTTCCTGCGGCTACGCAGAATTCAACCCGCAGACAGACAAAAAATACCAGAACATCTTCGAGCGTGCAGACAAAAACATGTACGAGCGCAAGAAGGAATTAAAGGAAAAGCTATAAAACTGAATTTTCTGCTTATAACAAAAACGGTCAGAATCGAGTCTGACCGTTTTTTTGTTATAGACCGTAAATTCGATTTAGTATGCTGAATCCAGGCCGCCTACTTTCTGCTGGAAGTGAGCGAACTCCATGCTGAATGAAGCGCGTCCCTGTGTTACAGAACGAAGGTTTGTTGAGAATCCGAACATTTTTGCCATTGGCGCGATACAGTGAACGATTTCACCGCTGGCTTTTGAGTCCTGGCCCTGAATCATGCCGCCACGCTGAGTAATCTGGCTGATTGCGTCACCGACGAACTCAAGTGGACAAGAAATGTCTACGTTCATGACAGGCTCAAGAATCTGAGGTACAGCCTTTTCTGCGGCCTCATCAAAAGCCTGGGCAGCACATGCAGTGAAGGCAAATGGCGTGCCTGTAAGCTCGTTGTAGTCGATTTTTGTGACCGTAACGCCGATATCAGCACAAGGATAGCCGTATTTGATTCCAGAAGAGAATGAGTTCTCGATTCCGCTCTTGATTGCATCGTAAATTTCTTCCGGAATTTCCGCACTGTGGGCTTCGCAGGAATATGTGTTGCCGCCCCCCTGCTCGTTGCGGCGGATTTTGATTGTAAGGCCTGCGGCGTTGTCCTTGCCGGCAAGGTTCTTTTCCCAAGTAGAAGAAACTTCGGCTTCGTTTGTGACAGACTCGCGGTAAGTTACCTGTGGGGCACCTACGTTTGCCTTTACGCCGAAATCGTCCTTCATGCGGGTTACGAGAACGTCGAGGTGAAGCTCACCCATACCCGAAATAATCAGCTGCCCTGTTTCCGCATCCTCGTGGCTTGTGAATGTAGGATCCTCGCGGCTCATGATTGCAAGAGTTTCAACAAGCTTGTCCTTGTCGCTCAAAGTTTCAGGCTCGATAGCGATTGAAATTACAGGCTCAGGGAATTTGAGGCTTTCAAGAAGGATTGGCATTCCCTCGCTGCCCAAAGTGTCGCCAGTCTGAGAGATTTTGAGGCCTACGAAAACTGCGATGTCACCGGCCTGAACAGAGTCCATCTGCTCCATGTGGTTTGCATTTACGCGGAGGATTCGGTTGATTCGCTCACGCTTTTTCTTTCCTACGTTGAGAGCCTGGCTTCCTGCAGTGAATTTGCCCGAATAAACACGGACAAAGGCAAGTGCGCCCATTTCGCGGTCCTGCTGGATTTTGAAAACAAGGCCGAGAGGCATTTTCTTTTCGTCGCAAGGAATCTCGACAGGCTCTTCCTTGTCTTTTTTTACGTGAAGGCCCTTTGCAGGAGGAACGTCTGTAGGACATGGGAGATAGTCGATTACGGCATCAATCAAAGGCTGAACGCCCTTGTTACGGCGGGCCGTACCACAGAGGCATGGAACCAGAGTACGGTTGATTGTGAGGGTGCGGAGAGCCTTTTTGAGCTGCTCGTTTGTGATTTGGCCGCCCTCAAGATAAATCATTCCAAGCTCATCGTCGTTTGAAGCGACTGCATCGATGAGTTTTGCCCGCCATTCTTCGGCGAGGTCCTTGTACTGGTCAGAAATGTCTGATTCTGTGAAAGTTTCGCCCTCATCTTCTTCATTCCAGCGGATTTCCTTCATTGTAAGAAGGTCGATTACGCCGTCAAAATCTTCGCCCTGTCCCATCGGAACCTGAAGGGCAACTGTTGTAACGCCGAATTTTTCGTGAACGTCGTTGATTGAATAGAAGAAATCAGCACCGATTCGGTCCATTTTGTTTACGAAGCAAAGGCGGGGAACAGAGAATTCGTCGGCCTGCTTCCAGACAGTCTCAGTCTGTGGCTGAACGCCGTCAACGGCACAGATTACGGCAACGGCACCGTCCAAAACGCGCAAAGAACGCTCAACCTCGGCAGTAAAGTCTACATGGCCCGGAGTGTCGATAATATTGATTGTGTAGCCCTTCCAGTCGGTGGTGATTGCGGCAGAAGCGATTGTGATTCCGCGCTCCTGCTCCTGTTTCATGAAGTCCATTGTTGCCGCACCGTCGTCAATTTCGCCGATACGGTGAATTTTACCGGTATAATAAAGGATACGTTCTGTAGTTGTGGTTTTTCCTGCATCGATATGCGCCATGATTCCAATGTTGCGCATCTTCTGTAAGTTAAGTGCCATAATTTACTCCAATCAAAAAAAAAGGAACATCCGGGCAGATGTTCCTTATGTGAGCTATGATGGATTCGAACCATCGACAGCCGCCTTAAAAGGGCGGTGCTCTACCTACTGAGCTAATAGCCCAACTCCAACAAAGAAACTTTAATGAGCTATGATGGATTCGAACCATCGACAGCCGCCTTAAAAGGGCGGTGCTCTACCTACTGAGCTAATAGCCCATGTGTTCATTGCTGAATGAATAGGATATTATATCAAAAAGAATTTTTAGTCAATAGATAAGCAATGAAATTTGCAAAAAAATAGGAGCCAGGACTATTTCCTGACTCCTTAGCAAATATTTTTTATCAATCAGGCTAATCTGCCGCATGGACGCGGCACAAAGCAAGTTGACCGCAAGTTTTCATTTATGAAAACTTGTCAAGGCATGGATGCCTATCGTTTGAGTGAAAGTACAGTCTCAAGCAGTGTATCTGCTGTTGTGATTGTCTTTGCGTTTGACTGGAAGCCGCGCTGTGTAACAATCATGTCTGTGAACTGCTCGGTCAAGTCAACGTTTGACATTTCCAATGCACCTGCCAAGAGGCTTCCTGCACCAGCGATGCCAGACTCGTTGATTTTTGCCTCGCCAGAGTTGTTGCTCTTAACGTATGTGTTGTCACCGGCTTTCTCAAGACCATTCTGGTTTGCGAAAGTTGCAAGGGCAATCTGTCCGAGTGTGCGGTTTGTGCCGTTTGAGTAAACGCCAGTGATTTTACCTGTTGAGTCAATCTTGAAGTTCTCAAGATAGCCCATTGTGTAGCCGTCCTGATAGAAAGCTTTTGTTGAAGAAGCTGAAGCGCTCTGTGTTACAGTGTTGATCATGCTTCCGATTGTTCCCAGGTTGATGTTCATTGTCTGGCGGTATGGATTTCCGTCTGCATCAGCATTTGAATCAGGAACTGTGTAAGAAGCCTGGAGGATGATTTCTCCGTCCGGGTTAGAAGCATTTCCTGCTGAATCTGTTACAGAAGCCAAAGTTCCGTTGTTGTCGAAAGTTACAGTGAATGTATTTTCAACGCCGTCTGTTGTTCCCAAGCCTACGCGAGTCTGTGTGAAGTCTGCATTGTCCGGGTCAACGAGAACAGAAGCTGTCCACTGGTTCGGGTTTCCACGAACGCGTGAGAAGTTTACGTTAAGAAGATGCTCGTTTCCGAATGAGTCGTATACTTTGAATTCTGTGTTCCATGTACCTTTGGCAATGTCTGCCTCAGTCGGGTTTTCTGGAATCTCAGGTGTGTTTTTGTTCAAGTTACATGCGAAGTTGATGTTCTGAGTTGCTTTTGCAGGATCTTTTGAACCTACAGGGATTGTAAGGTCTGTTGGTGTTGCAGCAGACTGAACGATCATCTCGCCGTTGAGTTCACGAGCCATCCAGCCCTGAACGCGCATACCGTTAGCCGGGTTTACGAGTGTTCCGTTCTGGTCGAGTGAGAATGCACCTGCACGAGTGTAATATGTTTTCTCGCCGCTTTTCTCGATGAAGAAACCGTTGCCCTGAATTGCAATATCAGTTGAGATTCCTGTTGACTGCAAGTTTCCCTGTGTGAATACAGTGTCGATTGCAGCAACTGTCATACCCAAGCCGACTTCTTTAGGGTTAACACCGCCCTTCTCTTCGGTTGGTTTTGCGGCTCCCTGGAGCTGCTGGCTGATCATGTCCTGAAAGTTGACACGACCGCGTTTGAAACCAGTTGTGTTTACGTTGGCAATGTTGTTGCCGATTACATCCATTCGTGTCTGATGATTCTGCAAACCAGAAACGCCAGAATAAAGTGATCTCATCATATCGCTACCCTCTTTTTATATACTTTAGAAACCGTAGACGGTCTTGATTTTATTCATATCGTAGAACATACCGTTCACCTGAACCTGCGGGGTGTTTCCTCGTGTGGCTGCCTCAACAACACCAGTAGTTGCCTGTTCTGCTCCCAAATCAATCTGAACCGTTCGTCCAAGAAGGCTCTGTGCCTCGCTTGAATTGAACATAGCTGTCATTCTTTCGAAGTTCTGGCTCATGTTTGTCATCTGCTCGAGAGATGAGAACTGTGCCATCTGCGCGATGAATTCAGTGTTCTCCATCGGGCTTGTCGGATCCTGGTTAGTCATCTGAGCCATGAGGAGCTTGAGGAAGTCGTCCTTGCCAAGTTCCTTGCTTGCGACTCTGCCCTGGCGAAGCTCTGCGTCGAGTTTCTTGTTGAATCCGTTTACAACATTGTCGACCTTGAACTTGTCCTGAGCGCTCATCGTTGTGTTGATGTTAGTTGCAGTCATTTCCATTTTTTACCCCACAAGTAGCGTCATCCGCTACACTTCAAATATCGGCATCGAAAACCGCTACTTTAGAAGATTACGCAACAATATTGATGCCATAAGCATTGTCTACGTAAGAATCTGCGGCAGCTTCGGATGCCAGAGACCTTGGCGTTACGAATTCGCCGTAGCTTTTCTGTGCGAAGAGCTGCTTATTCTGGTTTTCGCCCTGGGCAAAGCCCTGCTGATTCGACTGGTTGTTTGAGAAATTCAGGTCAAAGCTGCCGGTTTCGAATCCGCTTTCGGTGAAAGCCTGCTTGAGGGAAGGAAGACTCTCCTTGAAAGCTTCCATAGCCTCTTTTGTGTTAACCATAATCTGGGCAGAAAGATTTTTGTCGTCGAGGTTGAGCGAGATTTTTACATTGCCCAAGCCCTCCGGCCTCAAAATCAAGTTGATCGAGCCCTGATTGTTGTCTTTAAGGACGATATTTCCAGCCTTTACGAAGTCAGGAGCATTTTCCTGAACGGCATTTGAAAGCATTGCCTGGAAGTTAGATCCGGATGCCCCGGCCGTCTGTGCTGAAGAAGAAGTGATGTTCTGCTCAGCCTTTGCCGCAAGCTCCATGGTCATCTGGATATTGCCGTCAGCCTGCTTCTGCATTGAAAGATTGATTTCCTTTTTCTCAGCAGCCTTCTGAACGATTTTGTCCGAAGCGATTTTTGACTCACTTTCATCAAGCAAGTGATGAGTCCTCAAATCGTGAACTGAAATTTTTGAATCAGACTTCTTTTCATTTGAAGCGATTTTTCTGTCATCTAGAGCCAGCTCACTTTTTACCGCCCCCCTTGCCACAGGTTCGGCATTTTCAACGGCCTCAAGGAAAAGTTTCGGATCGCTTACAGCAAGATTCTGCGCGATTTCAAGTTTTTCTTCCTCAGATTCCTCGCCAGGAATGAATTCAACTGCGGCGTCAATGAGGGCGGAGAAATCTTCGTTAGAAATGTCTTCGTTCTCAGCATCTTTCGATGAAGCGACAAGCCATGCAAGCATTTTGTCGTCAATCTCAGGATTTTCAGCAAGTCCTTCAAGAGACTCGATCGAAGCTTCATTTTCATTTTTTGCTGAAATTGTCCGGATTCTGTAATTTTCCGAAAGATTCATGCCGTGAGCAGAAAGGATTTGACCGTCTTCGTTAGTCTTAGCGAGATTTTTTAAATTTTCTTCACTTTTTTCTTCGTCGGAAGATTTTCTCTGGGTCAGTTTTTCAGATTTCTCATTCTTCTCAGAAACTTTCTCTTCGTTTTTATCAGAAATTTTTGAAGAATCGGCATTTTCGTCATTTCTTGCAATTTTTTCTGATTCAACTGCAGCTTTCTCTTCTGTTTTTTCACTTTTTACAGATTCTGAAGCTGAGTCGGCCTTTCTTGCATCACGAAGCAAATCCGCAAAAGAAGCTTTTTCGCTGGAAGAAGTTCTCTGACTCTGTGAAAGCTCCTGCGCGAAATCAGCCTGAGAAGCCTGGGTCTGTACTTGAGAAATTGAAAGTATATTCATGCTTTGTCTCCCGTAAAACCGAAAGCCTGCGCCCACTAGCCACCCACGCAAACTTTTTGATTTCTACCCTTCTATCATCGGAATTTCCGGGAAATTGTTAAGGAAAGATTTGATATAAATGTAAGTTTTATAAAAAGAAGCTGATTTTAATCCAGACTTTCAGGCTTGTTTGCCATTTTTCGCTGGATTGTCGCAGCCCTGTCAGCTGGCATGTTCATGAGCCAAACTGAAGAAAGCGAAGTCTGCTTGCTTGCAGCCGCCATTTCGTCAGCCTTGCGGAGAATATCGATAATATCCTGATCGTCATGAGAAAGAAGTTCTTCGACGGCAGTTTTTGGAGGCATACTGTTTAAATAGGAAGCAATTGTCTCGATATTGACATTTCGGTCATCATATTTTTTGACCTGATTGTTGAAGGTCTTTTCACGCTCGTCCTGTGAATTCTTTCGGTCTTCAAGTTCCTTTGCGATTGCCTCGTTCTGCTCTTCGACCTTTTTAATGTCACCCTCGCGCTTGTCAAGTTCCTGAGTGCGGATGTCGAGGGCTTCGATTCTTTTTGCAAGCCGGTCCTCGTCCAAGTCGGCCGTGAGCGGTTTTGAAGTCGTTGCAGTTACCGAAGTCTGAGGCGCAAGGCCAAATAATTTATAGACAGGAGCAAAAACCTTTTTGGCATGAATTACACCAAGGTAGTCAAACCACAAAAGACCGCCCAAAACGAGAATTATGATCAAAATAAGAAGAAAGATTGATTTTCCGATACCACCGTTTCCACGAGCCATTTTTTATCCCCACAGAAAAAAAGATTTTCGCTTATATTATCGGAATTATATCACAAAAGTTAAGGATTACGAAACAGCCCGCATGGCTTCAATCAACTCTTTTGAAAGAAAAACTTTTTCGATTCCAAATGAATGAAGGTTCTCGTTCCAGTTGATTGAAACGCAGACGCCCGTCTTACCCTTGCGGAAAGAATTTTTGTTTTTTTCGAAAAGCGAAGTGACTGCAATTTTGTGAGCTTTATCAAGCTGCCTGGCAAAACCCTCAACCAAAAAGCAGGCGACAAATTCTTTGAGAACTTCGGACTGGAACACGTTGATCTTGTGCTTTGTGTCAATCTTCATGCCCGAAAGCGCGCCGAACAAAAATGAATCCAACTTGATGTATGCCTTTGCCCTGCCGAATTTGGCCTCGTAAATGAAATCATTGTCAGTAACTGAATCAAAAAAATCGTTGATGTTCTGATGATCCAGCGACGTAATTGTAAGCTTACGGATTTTTGGCTCACCGAATTTCTTGCGGAGAGAAAGTTTGAAATATTTATAGACGTTCTTGCAAACCTCGCGGAGCTCAGAAAGCTGCTGCTCGCTGAGGAAAGAATCTACCTTATATTCCTTTTTTTCGACCTTCTGTTCAGGAGCCGCTGATGATACCAGCCCCAAAAGTTTATCTACTTCATCCTGTGAAAGTGCTACCTTTTCATTTGCCATATTTATATTGTACAATAGATTAAGCTAAATTTAAAGAAGAATCGAGGATAAAGCATGAAAAAGGCAAAAGAAAAGAAAGACAGGAAAATCGAAAAAGAAGCAAAGATTTTAAATCTCCTCACAAAATCAGTCTGCAAAATTCTTACGAAAATAATCCTGATTTTAGCCCTGCTTGCAGCTCTCTTCTTCGGCGGAAAATTCAGCTGGCAAAAGCTTGGTGAAATAAAGACCGAAAAATCCTCTGCCATCGTATTCCGGGAACTCGAAAAATGCGCGGAACTGGTCACAGTCAAAAACACCTATTCCGACATAATCTCCATCAAAAAGACCAGAATCGCGGGCTTCGCAAAGACCTTCAGCATAGTAAAATATTCAGGCGTAATCCGGGGCGGCATTTCAGACATATCAAAATCTCAGGTCAAAGTCTCTGACCGTGGCAGGAGCGTAAAAGTAATCCTCCCGGCCCTCGAAGTCCTGTCAAACGACATTTCAAGCATCGAAGTCTTCGACGAAAGCAAAAGCATTTTTGTATCAATTTCAATCAAAGAGATAATGGAAGAAATCAGGCACAACCAGGACACGGCATCAATTCAGATTTTGGAAACAGGATTTTTAAAAGAAGGCGAATCACAGACAATAAAAATAATCGAATCAATCCTCTACGCCGCAGGATTCAAGGAAGTCGAAGTAAGATTTCAGAGATAAGAACAAAAAAATAACCACAGATGACACGCATTAAAAACTGTGCACATCTGTGGTTTATTTATTTAGCGGATACCGCTATATGGTGGGGTGCTATCGCAACCCACCATATGTTGCGATGAATACACCGGCTGCCATTGCGGTTCCGATAACGCCTGATACGTTTGGACCCATAGCGTTCATGAGGAGGAAGTTTGATGGATCTTCTGACTGACCAACCTTGTTTGCAACACGGGCTGCCATTGGAACTGCTGATACACCAGCTGAACCGATGAGCGGATTGATTTTCTTTCCTTTTGGAAGGAAGAGGTTCATGACTTTTGCCATGCACAAACCGCCGGCTGTAGCTACAGCGAATGCGATCAAACCAGGAACGATGATACCAACAGACTCACCCTTGATGATTTTCTCTGGAGTCATCTGTGAACCTACGCCCAAAGAAAGAACGATTGAAACGATGTTCATCAATTCATTTTCCATTGTCTTAGAAAGACGCTGAGCAGCACCAGACTCCTTTACGAAGTTACCGAATGCGAGCATACCGATAAGTGGAGCTGCAGGAGGCAACAAGAGGATTGTAAGGATCAAGAGCATGAGAGGGAACAAAACCTTCTCCATTTTTGGAACAGCGCGTGGGTTTGGCATCTTGATAAGGCGCTCTTTCTTAGATGTAAGGAGCTTCATGATTGGAGGCTGAATCATCGGAACGAGAGCCATGTAAGAGTAAGCTGCAACGGCGATTACACCCATCAACTCTGGAGCAAGTTTACCAGAAACGTAGATTGATGTCGGGCCGTCTGCACCACCGATGATACCGATGGCACAAGCCTGCATAATGTTGTAGTTGAGGCCGAAGAGGTTCATAACTGCAACGCCGAACAATGTGAAGAATACACCAAACTGAGCAGCACCACCGAGGATAGCTGTTTTTGGGTTAGCAATGAGCGGACCGAAGTCTGTCATGGCACCAATACCCATGAAGATGAGCATCGGGAAGAACTCGTTGCCTACACCAGCGTGATAGATGATTGCGAGCATACCGTCCGGCAAGTCACCCATTTTAGCACCAACGATGTTTACGAGAATTGTACCGAATCCGATTGGAATCAGAAGAAGTGGCTCAAATCCTTTACCTACAGCGAGATAAACGATAAGGAAGCCGACAGCGATCATGATGAGTGACTGCCAGCCAGGAGCTGTACCCCAGTCGATTTCTTTAGCTTCTTCAACAGGAGCCTTGAACTCAGCCTTTGGAGCTTCTCTTTTCTGGTTCAAAATCTGATAGATACCAGTTGATTTACCGATATTCTGGACGAATTTGAGCGGGTCGATGTTGTGCTCTTCGCCCCATTTCTCAGTTCCCTTGATTACGCGGTTAAGACCGTGGCCAGACTCAACTTCTACAGCAGCAACAGGAGCTGTTACCTCTGTTGAATCAGAAGCTGTCTGAGCGAGAACTTTAGAGCCTGTGCTTACAACGAAAGCAATTGCCATGATGGCAAGAGTAACGCCGAAGACCTTTTTCTTAAAGTTGTTGTTCAAATCAATCATTTCTATTCAATCCTCTTATTACTGAACAGAAGCAACAGCCTGACCTGCTGTTACCTGTGAGCCTGTTGGAGCTGTGAAGTGGATTTTACCAGCTGCACCAGCCTTGATTTCAAGTTCCATCTTCATAGATTCGATGATTACGACTGTTGTGTCAGCCTGAACGGAAGCACCCTCTGCAACTGCATATTTGAGGAGTGTACCAGCAACAGGAGCGTTAACAGGTTTTCCACCAGCTGGAGCTGCGGCTGCCGGAGCTGCACTTGCTGCAGGGGCTGCGGCTGGAGCTGGAGCTGCCTTAACAACACCGCCGATAGTAGCGATTGTCTGACCAGCTGTAATCTGTGTTCCTGTTGGAACTGTGTATGTGATTGTACCGTCGTCAGAAGCTTTAACCTCAAGCTCCATCTTCATTGATTCAACGATGATGATTGTCTGACCTTTTGTAACTTTTGTTCCGTTAGCGAAGCACTGTTTGAGGAGAGTACCAGCAACAGGAGCCTTAACGTCTACGCCACCAACTGAAACTGGAGCTGCTGCAGGAGCTGCAGATGCTGCACCGAATGTAACGTTGTATGGAGTTCCGTCAACTGTAACTGTGTCGCCGTTAGACTGAACGTTGTAGCTTGTTCCGTTAACTGTAACTGTGTATGAACCGTTGCCAGAAGCTGCTTTTGGAGCCTCTTTAACACCGAATGTTTTCTCTGCATCAACAGGACCGTTTGCACGAGTCTCGAAGAATTTTGTAGCTACTTTCGGGAACATAGCGTATGTGAGGACGTCCTCTACAGAGCCGTTGCCACCGTTTGCCTTTGCCTCTTCGACCATTTTGTCCCATTCCGGTTCAATTTTGTCTGCCGGGCGGCAAGTGATAGCTTCGTCCATTTTGTTCTGCTCGAGAGCCTTTTTAACGAGGTCTGCGTTTGGAGCAGCTGGCAATTTACCGTATTTTCCAACGAGAAGGTCACGGAACTCACCTGTCATGCGCTCGTAGCGTCCGAAGAGTACGTTGAATACAGCCTGTGTACCAACGATCTGTGATGTTGGTGTAACAAGTGGAACGTATCCGACGTCTTTCTGAACGAGTGGGAGCTCTGCGAGAACCTGGTCGATTTTGTCAGAAGCGCCCTGCTGTTTGAGCTGGCTTTCGAGGTTAGAGAGCATGCCGCCTGGAACCTGTGATTTGAGGATTCGTGTATCTGCACCGAGGAATTTAGACTCGAGTGAAGCATAGTGCTTGCGGATATCGCGGAAGTAAGCAGCGATTTCGAGCAAAGCAGAAATGTCGAGGCCTGTGTCGAAGTCTGTACCTTTGAGCATCTCAACAACAGTTTCTGTTGGTGAGTGAGAAGTACCCATAGCCATAGCAGAAATTGCTGTATCGAGAACGTCAGCACCAGCCTCAGCAGCCTTGAGGAGAGTTGCAACTGAAAGACCAGTTGTAGCGTGAGAGTGAATCTCAACAGGAAGGTCAACCTTAGATTTGATTGCCTTTACGAGATCATAAGCCTCGAATGGCTTGAGCAAACCAGACATATCTTTGATACAGATAGAGTCTGCACCGAAGTCAGCGTATGTTTTTGCCAAGTCAGCATAGATTTCTTTTGTGTGATATGGAGTTGTAGCGTATGAAATAGCCATCTGAACGTGCTTTCCAGTAGCTTTTGCAGCTTTTGTAGCGCGCTCGAGGTTGCGTGGGTCGTTACAAGCATCGAAGATTCGGAATACGTCAACGCCGTTTTTAGAAGCGTACTCAACGAACTTGTCAACAACATCGTCTGCATAGTGGCGGTATCCGAGAAGGTTCTGACCGCGCAAGAGCATCATGATTTTTGTGTTTGGCATTGCAGCGTGCAATTTGCGGAGGCGCTCCCATGGATCTTCGTTAAGGAAGCGGATACAAGAGTCATAAGTTGCTCCACCCCAAGCCTCAGCAGCCCAGTAACCGATTTTGTCAATTTTTGGAGCGATTGGCAGCATATCTGCCAAAGTCATACGAGTAGCGTGAAGAGACTGTGTAGCATCACGCAAAACAAGTTCAGAAATACCAATTTTCTTTGCCATTTTTTATCCCCTATTAGTTCTTTTCGTGCAATGCAGTTGCGATAGCAGCAACGATTGCTTTTTGGTCTACAGCGGCAGCCGGTGCTGACGCAACATCTGCTTTCGGTTCCTCTTTGTCAAGACCTGCAGCATGAACGAAAATACGAAGCCCGTTCATACAGACAATCATGATGACCAGGAAGCTGAAAACAACACACATACCAAGCAGAGTAAGGATAATACTCTGGTTAAGCATTTCAGCGATTGTCATAATTCCTCCAACGGATATGATTACGTAAAAATAGAATTTGGATATAATTATAGAAGATTTAAGAGAGTTCTTCAATGTGACTAAAGGGGAATTTGAAAATAAATTTTATTCAAGGAGGGAGAAGTCTCTCCCTCGCTACAAAGCCTGCGGCTTTTCCGCTACCCTCTCTCCTGGGGCTGCCGCCTAATCCAGAATATCGATAAACTTGAATTCTTTTACGTCAAAAAGACCTTTGTCGGTGATTTTGATTTCAGGAATTACGGGCAGGGCCATAAAGCAGAGGGTAGAAACAGGCTCAATCTCGCGGTTAATTCCAAGAATTTCAAAAGCCGCCTGGTTGATTTTTGCAAGTTTTTCCTGAACCCAGTCAGCATCCCTGTCGCTCATAAGTCCTGCGACCGGAAGCTCAAGTCTTTCAATCACCTTGTTTTTTGAGACAAGAACAATTCCGCCCTTCTGCTCGATAAGGGCCTTTACGGCAGTTTCCATCTGGGCATCATCAGTTCCGACACAGATAATATTATGGGAATCATGGGCTATGGTAATTGCAATCGCACCATCTTTGATTCCGTAATTTTTCAAAAGCCCAAGTCCGATATTTCCGCTTTTGTGGTGACGCTCAATCACGGCGATTTTTGAAATATCCTTTTCCGGGTCGTGAAGAAAATTTCCTTCCTCGTCTGTAGTCACTTCTTCAATCGAATTTTTAGTGACTATGCTGCCAGGGCTTATTTCAATCACATGAACCCTGCACTTTGATTTTTTATCTGCAAGATGAACGGTCAGTCTTTCCCTTGAAAAACCTGCAACTTTTACGCTTCCGCTCACATCAGAAATTGAAGCCCGCTTTACTTCCTTAAGATATTTTCCGTCTTCTGCAACAAGCTCGCCTTGGATGAATACTTTTTTTGCCTCAAAATTCTTTAAATCCCCCACAAGCACAATGTCCGCCCTCAAGCCCGGCGCAAGGGCACCGCGGTCATAAAGGCGGTAACACTCAGCGGCGTTAAGGCTTCCCATCTGAATTGCAGTTATCGGGTCGATACCTTTGGAAACGCATAGCTTCAGGTGATTGTTGATGTCCCCTTTTATGTGGAAGGTCACCGGCTGGCGGTCATCGGAGCATAGCAGGAGGCGGCGGGAATTTTCTTTTGTTATTCCCGGAATCAGGTTTTCAAGATCATGGCAGGCAGAACCGTCTCGAAGCTCGACGTACATTCCATTTTGCAAGGATTCCTGCATCTCCTGAATTGTCGAACATTCATGGTCAGTTTTTACGCCGCAGCTGATATAAGCCTGCCGGTCCAGGCCGACCACTCCCGGGGCATGACCATCGATTATCTTATTGTATTTTTTTGCAAGCAGAATCTTATTCAGAACTTCATCATCACAATTCAAAACTCCCGGATAATTCATCAGCTCACCAAGTCCAAGTACATCGGGATTGTTTATGACCTTTTCGATTTCCTCCGAGTTTAAAACTGCGCCGGAATCTTCAAAAGGGGTTGCCGGAACGCAGGAAGGAACCATGAATTTTATGTCCAGGGCTGTATTTTTGGCGGCTTCCATCATGTAGAAAAAGCCCTTCAAGCCACAGACGTTTGTAATTTCGTGGGGATCTGCAATAACCGTCGTGGTTCCAAGAGGGACTGCCATCCGTCCGAATTCCTCAGGCGTAACAAATGATGATTCAATATGGATATGACTTTCGATTAAGCCTGGAATTGCGTAAGCTCCTGCCGCATCGATTTCTGATTTTCCTGAGTAGCTTCCGATTCCTGCAATGACTCCGTCCCTAATGGCTATGTCTGCCTTGATTATCTGGGAAGAAAACACGTTTACGACATGGCAGTTTTTAATGACCAGATCGGCTTTTTCTTCGCCTTTTGCGGATTTGATAATGTCAGTCAATGAGGCTTTATCCAAAACAACTTCCTTCTATTAATTACATAATTCTACTATGGATGAGGAATAATTCAATAAAAAAAGAAAGGATAAAAAAAAAGGAAAAGGGAATTTTATAAGATAAATTCAATTTTTTATTTGACTTTTCAAAATTCTCATTTAGAATTAAATAATCTTATTTTTCCAGGAGGTACTAAAATGGAAAATATTAAGGGAACTCAGACCGAAAAAAATTTACAGACAGCTTTCGCAGGTGAATCTCAGGCCCGCAACAAATACACTTACTACGCAAGCAAAGCACGCAAAGACGGATTCGAGCAGATCGCAGACATTTTTGAGGAAACAGCACGCAACGAAAAGGAACACGCAAAAATCTGGTTCAAGCTGCTCCACAACGGAGAAGTTCCGTCAACAGTTGACAACTTAAAGGATGCGGCAGACGGCGAAAACTACGAATGGACTGACATGTACGCAGGATTTGCAAAAACGGCAGCCGAAGAAGGCTTCCCACGCATCGCAAAACTTTTTGAAATGGTCGGTGCCATCGAAAAAGAGCACGAAGAGCGCTACCGAAAACTGCTCGACAATGTAACGGGTGAAAAGGTATTCAGCAAGGACGGCGATGTAATCTGGCAGTGCGCAAACTGCGGTCACATCGTAGTCGGCAAAAAAGCTCCGGGCGCATGTCCTGTTTGTATGCATCCACAGAGCTTCTTTGAAGTTAAAAAGAATAACTACTGATTTTAGATTTTACCAGCCGCTTGCCTCTGCAGGCGGTTGTTTTTTTTATTAATATATAGAAGAAATTTTTATGGAATTTGCCCTTGGAGCATCTTTGGCGAAAGATTCAGCATAATTCTGAGCCGGAACCGGTGGGTTTTCCATATCATTTTTTAACTTGCAATACATGTGGATTATAAAGCATGTTATCTGGCTGATACAAAAGCCGCCAAGCAGCAGCAAAATAAACAAAAAAGCTGACCTTGACTGCAGGTAAAATTTACTGCCGAGTAACATTGCAATTACTCCGAAAAAATACGAAAGAAATGCCTTAAAGCTCATTTTTTAATAGTACCTCTATCAGTTTTTTTCATTATACGTTTCTGTATTTAGAATACTCTTAAAAAGATGATTTATAAGTTCTTTCTCATTTTTTCTCAGAAAAAGCATATTTATCGCTCTTCTCGGAAGAAACTGATACCCAAAGCGGCAGGTCCCTGATTCTCCTTTTTGAAATGCAGGCCCATCAAGACAAGCACGACGACCGTAGCAATGTAAGGAATCATGTCCAAAAGCTGACCCGGGATAATGTGACCGAAAATCGGAACAGACTGGCACTTTAAGGCAAGGGAACTCAGGGCACCGAAAGCCCAGGCGCAAAAAATCGCCTTTAAAGGACTCCAGGTACAGAAGATTACGAAGGCGACTGAAATCCAGCCTGCACCAGCCGTAATGTTCTCCTGCCACTGACCGACAAAGGCAAGGGAGAGATAGGCTCCGCCAAGACCGCACAAAAATCCGCCCACCAGAACATGAATGTATTTATAGAGAGTGACATTTATTCCGGAAGCATCGGCAGCCGCTGGATTTTCACCGATTGCCCGGATGTTCAGGCCCCAGCGGGTGTAGCGGTAATAAGCCCAGAGGATAAAGGCAAAAAGAAGGGAAATCCAGACGTAAATCCCCTGCTCAAAAAGCATTTTTCCAAAAAGAGGAATTTTTGAAAGGCCGGGAATTGAAATGGCAGAAAATGCACTTTTAATAGAAGATTTTAACGGAGAAGCCGCAAGATATTTTCCCATGAAGCTTGCGACACCAGTTCCAAAAGTTGTAAGGACAAGGCCTGTGACAATCTGATTGCCGCGAAGGGTAATCGTGATGAAGGCGTAAATAAAGGCTCCGGCACTACCCGCAAGACCTGCAAAAAGAACTGAAAGCAGGGGATTTCCGATTGTGCTTCCGGCAAGATATCCGAAAGCCGCGCCCAAGAGCATCATTCCTTCAGTACCCAGGTTTGTCTGGCCAGATTTTTCAAAAAGAATTCCGCCCAGGATTCCGTAAAGAATGTGGGTTCCTGTCTGAACGGCAACCTGCAAAAACAAGGCAATAGCTAAAATCATTTTCCGCTCCCCTTTTTCTCAAATACAAAACGATAGCGCACAAAGAATTCACTTCCCAGAACGAAGAAAATGATGATTGTCTGAATAATCGTGCCCATGCTGGCAGGAACTCCCATTGAAGTCTGCAGATAGCTTCCGCCCTGCAAAAGGACACTGAATACAAATGAAACAAGAAGTGAAATCAGAGGATCAAGCTGGCTGAGCCAGGTTGTGATGACGGCAGTAAAGCCCATTCCGTTGGACATGTTATCCGTGAGGGAATGTTCGATTGCGCTGGCCTGAATCATTCCTGCAAGGGCACAGAGACCGCCTGAAAGAACTACGGCGATTACAATCGTGCGGCTCACGTTGATTCCTGCATAACGGGCTGTGTCAAAACTTTCGCCGATGACCGAAACTTCGTATCCGAACTTAGTTTTCTTCAATAAAAAGTACATGGCCACTACAAGAAAGACTGCAATCAGCCAGCCGATGTGGATTCCGAAAAGATTTGGAAGAACCGCATTATCTGAAAAATTGATGATTTTTGGTGAACCGCCGCCATGAGGGTCACGCCATGGAAGATAGCTGTACTTGAGGTAACTTACCCATTTTTGAGCCACATAGTTGAGCATGAGGGTGACCAGGGTTTCACTTGTTCCCCACTTGATTTTGAGGGCTGCCGGAATCAGGGCAAAGATGCCGCCTGCAATAAGGGCAAAAATAGCCATTACAGGAAGGAGAATTACCGCCGGAGCATTTGGAAAAAGCATGAAAGCCCAGGTTGCCGCAAAAGCTCCCATGTAGAACTGACCTTCAGCCCCGATATTCCAGAATTTCATTTTGAAGGCTACACAACAGCCCAGCGAAAGGATTGTGAGCGGAACAGCCTTGTAAACGACCTGCTTGAAACGGTAGAAAGTGCCAAAACAGCCCGAAAAAATATTCGCATAAACCTTGAAGGGGTTAAGCCCCATAAAGACAAGTACCAGCATGGAGCAGACGATTGCCGAAAAAACAGCAGCCGTGCGGACGAGGACTTTCTGCTTTTGAGAAAGCGATTTCTGCATTGCGATTCTAAGCATTTCCATCCTCCTTTTCCGCTGGAACTGATTTTCCCATCATCATCAGGCCGATATTTTCCTTTGACGTTTGCTCCGGGTTGACTATGCCCTTGATTGAACCGTCGTGAATTACCATAAGGCGGTCACAGAGGGCGCAGAGCTGGTCTATGTCCTCGCCAATCAAAAGGATTGCCACGCCCTTCTTTTTCTGCTCGTTGAGCATGTTGATTATGTTGTTTGTAGCTCCCACGTCGAGGCCGCGGAAAGGATAGGCTACAATCAGGAATTTCGGGTGCATTTCAAGCTCACGGCCCAGCAAAACCTTCTGGATATTGCCGCCGGAAAGCTGGCGTACCGGATTATGGATTGAAGGAGTTGAAATTGCGTAGCGTTCAACAATGTCCGTTGCAAGCTCGCTGCCCTTCTTGCGGTCAAGGAAGAAATGAGATTCTTCGGAATAAGAGCGCATCATTACGTTTTCGGTGATGTCGAGGCCGGCTGCAAGACCCATTCCAAGCCTGTCTTCCGGAACGAAATTCATGCGGACACCGAGCTTTTTGATTTCGATTGGTGAAAGCTTGAGCAAATTCTGGTTCTGGAAGATTGCCTCGCCGTTTTCAACACGAAGAAGGCCTGTCAGGCTTTCGCAAAGTTCCTTCTGACCGGAACCGACGATTCCTGCAACACCCAGAATTTCACCGCCATAAAGGTCGAAGTTGAGGTTGTCCAGGGATTTTTTGCCGTAGGCGTTTTTGCTGGAAAGATTTTTAACCACAAGAACAGGATTCTGGCTTCTTCCGGCCGCTACACGGGTAACCTTGTAGTCAAATTTGCCGCCAAGCATGAGGCGGGCAAGAGATTTTTCGGTGCATGAGCTGGTTTCGACCAGGCCAGCGTTTTCGCCCTTTCGCATGACGGCAACCCGGTCAGAAATTTCCATGACTTCGTTGAGCTTGTGAGTGATTATGATGATTGAACAGCCGTTTTCCTTCATACGGCGCAGGACTGCAAAAAGCTTTTCTGTTTCCTGAGGAGTAAGGACGGCTGTGGGTTCGTCAAGGATTAAAATTCTTGCACCCTGGTATAAAATCTTAATGATTTCGACGGTCTGCTTTTCTGAGACCGACATTTCGTAAAGTTTGCGGTTCAAATCGATTGAGAAGCCGAATTTATTTTGAATCTCATTGATTTTTTCGAAGAGAACCTGCTTTTTGACAAAGAAACCGGCTGCTTTTTCGCCCAAAGTGATGTTTTCAAGGGCGCTCATGACCTCAACAAGCTTGAAATGCTGATGGACCATGCCGACTCCGGCAGAAATTGCATCCTGAGGAGACTTGAATTCAACCTTTTTACCGTCAATGAAAATTTCACCGCTTTCCGGTGCGTAAATTCCTGCCAGCTGATTAACAAAAGTGCTTTTTCCGCTGCCGTTTTCACCCAAAAGGGCAAGGATTTCGCCTTTTCTTAATTCAAGAGAAATGTCGTTATTGGCTAGAGTTGAGCCAAATGTTTTTGTGAGATTGCGTACTTCCAGTGCGTTCATTTTCTTACGGAAGATCTGAGTCGGGAAAGAACAGCTTCGGGTTTAAGCGGTTTTACAATAAAATTCTTGGCTCCAAGGGCGATTGCCTTGCGGACTACAGATGTGTTGTCGTTGGCAGTTACCATGACTACATGTGCGTCCTTATCAAAAGCAAGAATCTGCTCTAAAGTGGTGATTCCATCCATTTTGGGCATGGTAATATCAAGAGTGACCAAATCGATGTCAGGATATTTTTCTTTATAGACTTTGATTAAATCCTCACCGTTATGAAGGACGTCAACAACAAGGAAGCCGTCATCAGTGAGCATTTTTGAGATTTGCTTCGTAATAAAGGGAGCGTCATCCGCAACCAGGACATGACCTTTTGAGCCGTCTGTCCTCAGTCCGTCTTCTTTTCTATCATAACCCATGCACCTATTTTATCATACTTAGAAAAGTTTGCATAGGAAAAGAAAAGAAAAAAACTCCCAGCTGGAATCCAATAGTGAATCAGCCGGGAGCCTTATCTCATTAAATACTGCCTTTATCAGGATTAAACCTTAAAAGGCGGGAATTTTTACTGAGGAATAACGCCGTTAACGCCTTTAACGAACCAAGTCATGTTCCATACTTCGTCGTCAGTCATTACAGCACCTGCAGGAACTTTTTCTGTACCGTTCTGGTCATAAATCGGACCTGCGAAGATTTTGAGTGAGCCGTTCTCGATTGATGTGCGGGCAACTGCAACTTCTTCAGCTGTTCCCGGTGCAACGAGGTTAGAAAGTGGAGCCAGGTCAACCATGCCTGAGTTCAAGCCTTCCCAGTATTTGCGGCTCTGCCATGTACCAGCAAGAATCTGCTCAACGTCATCTTTTACGAAAGTAGCCCAGTGGAAAATCGGAGCTGTGAGGTATGCTTTAGGAGCAGCGCTTGGAGTCGGAACGTTGTAACCGATTGCAAATGCGCCTTTTTCTTCTGCTGCAACCTGTGGAGCTGTTGTGTCCTGGTGCTGCTCGATAACGTCACATCCGCGGTTAAGGAGCTCAAGAGCGCCCTGCTTTTCTTTTGTCGGGTCGAACCAAGTGTTTGTCCAAACTACGTCAATTGTAGCATCAGGGTTTACAGCCTGAACACCACGGGCAAAACCGTTGATACCACGGATACACTCAGAAATTGGGAAAGCGGCTACATAACCGATTTTGTTTGACTTTGTTTTGAGACCGGCAACGATACCAGCGAGATAGCGGGCCTCATACATTTTTCCGAAATATGTTGAAACGTTTTCTGCTGTTTTGAAACCAGAGCAGTGACCGAATTTAACATTTGGGAAATCTTTTGCTACGTTAATAGTAGAATCCATGAAACCGAATGAAGTTGTGTAGATTACATTACAGCCGGCGTCAATCAAATCGCGGATTGCTTTTTCACAATCTGAATTTTCAGGAACATTCTCCTTATACATGGTCTGAATTCCCATGTCAACAAGGGCGAGACGGCTCTGATCCTGAGCTTCTGTATAACCGTGATCAGTAATTGAACCGATGTAAACAAAACCAACCATGATGTTTTCTTTTGTGATTGTTGATTTTGAATCCTTCTCTTTGCAGCCAGTGAGCAAAAGCCCAGCTGCAAGCACAGCCATTGCAATTTTTGCAAGTCTTTTCATGTTTTTCTCCATAATATTGGTTAATATTATTTACGGAATTCGATTCCGTTTGAATCCATTTTTTCGATAATCGCAAGACTTTCGACTTTGATTCCGGCCTTACGAAGCTGGTCGCCACCATTCTGGAAGCCTTTTTCAATCGCACAAGCAGCACCGACAACCTCAGCCCCGGCACCCTTACAGATTTCAATCAGGCCTTTGAGCGCGTTTCCGTTGGCAAGGAAATCATCTGCAAGCAGGATTTTATCGCCAGGCAAAATATATTTTTTTGAAACAACGACATTGTAGTACTGGTCGTGGGTAAAGCTGTAAATTTTTGAAGAATAGACTTCTTCGTTTACATTGCTTGACTGATGCTTCTTTGCAAAAACGAGCGGAACTTCAAGAGCACGTGCAAGGCTGGCTCCGATTGCAATTCCGCTCGATTCAATGGTAAGAACTTTTGTGATTTTTGAGCCGCTGAAGCGATTTTTCCATTCCTGGGCCAGCTGGTCCAAAAAAGCTACATCAATCTGATGGTTTAAAAAGTTCGAGACTTTAAGGATTTTTCCGCCGATTACCTCTCCATCAGAGAGGATTCTATCTTCAAGTAGTTTCATAGTTTAAGCACAAATTACCCTGATTTAGAATAAATCTCCCATACCGTAGAGCTTACCCTTTGACAGGGAACCGTCTGCAAGTTTGGCAGACAATTTTTCGAGGGCAACAACGCTTCCCAATGCAAAACCTTCACGGCTTCTTGCCCGGTGAGTAAGTTCGATTGAGTCAGCAGGAGAATCAAAGAAAACAGTGTGAGTGCCAGGAACAAAGCCAACTCGTGTTGAAGAAACATGAAGTTCGTTTGCCTTTGGTCGCTCATGAAAGGCGTCGAAAACCATTTCTGTCTTTGATTTGTTGCCATTCATTACGCGGCGGGCGATTTCAAGTGCTGTTCCCGAAGGAGAATCTGCCTTCTGGTTGTGGTGAGCTTCCCAGACTGCGACATCGTATTCAGAATATTCTGCCATGAGGCGGGCTGCTTCCTCAACGATTTTATAGAACATGTTTACGCCGATTGAAAAGTTTGAAGAGCGCATTACGGCATTGTTTGAAGCAGCGCAGAGTTTTTCGATTTCGTCCTCGGATTTTGCCCAGCCGGTTGTGCCGCATACGATTGGCAAGCCAAGAGGAATGAGGGTCTTGAGGTTTCCGATAACAGAAGACGGGTGAGAAAATTCAATAATTCCCTCAGCACCGCTGTTTTTTACAGCCTCAGCAAGAGCCTTGCCGTCACCAGCTGCTACAAGATTTGTGGCATCTTTTGCCATAATATCGATTGTGGCTACGACTTCATGACCTTTTGCCTTGGCAGAAGATTCAATCATGTGGCCCATTTTTCCATATCCAACAAGAGCGATTTTCATACAAACTCCAAAAAATGCAAAGAATTTCAAAAATTATATAAAAAATGCACGATTTAGAATAGAGATTTTTTATTTTAAATTTAAAATATTATTTACAACTTCATCAAACAAGGCGTCGTAAAGGGTTTCCATGTCGCTGTTAGCCTTTTTTATCGTAACGCTCTGTCTTCTGGCAAGGGACAGCATTACGCGATAACCCAAAATCGGCTCTTTTTCGCAAAGTTCCTTAAAGCGTTTGCCGGTGATTTCGCAAGTCCTGCAGTCCGTTGAGGCGACAACAGTAGCACCGCGCTTATCCGTACCGATTAAGGCAGCCTCGCCAAAGAAGATTCCCATGTCGGCGCTGAGGTCTGCAAGAGCAATGCGGTCTCCAATCATAGTATTACGGAAAACCTTAACGCTGCCGGAAGTGAGGATGTAAAAGCTTTCGCCCCTCTCACCCTCTTTTATGATTTCTTCTCCGGCACTGAAAGTATGCAGCTTAAGCTCGGAATAAACCATTCTGAGAATGCGCATGTCGTTTTCATTGTCTTTCTTAAAATCCGCGAAAAGCTGAATCTTCAAAAGCTTAGGTAAAACTTCTTCAAATACGTCCAGGTTTTCTGCCATTTTATGCCTCCGCCTCTGATTCAGTCTTAAGTTTTTTGCCTTTTACAAAAATCGCCTTTGTGTGCGGCTGAATTACGAAATCGTCCGCAGGAACGAAAATCGGGTCGTTACTTTTGAGGGTTTTGACTTTTCTGAGGTTGTCAACGACTTTTTTAACGTCAGGATTTTTCTGGGCTTCACGAAGGGCATCCTTGCGGCGCATGTAGAAATTTCCCGTGTTCTGCAAAAGTCCGATTAAAACTGAACCTGTGGCAATAAAACTGCGCAGTTCCCCGTAAGTTTTTCCGATATAAGATGCCGGAATGTCTTCGATAAGAATTCCAGAATCAGCGTCGTCACCGATAAGCTCTCGGATAACGTTTGAATATCCCATGCCGCTTGAAGCCGTGGCAAGAAGACTGTGCTCATACTCGCTTGTAAGGATGATTTCGTCACAGTGGGCCATTTCCAGGTGATTCTTGAATTTTGAATCGTGGAGTTCGGCCGCAATATAAAGCTTTGGATTGAGGTTTTTCATCGTGAGGGCAGCAAGAACGGTACGGCTGTCCATTTCCATCGTGGAATAATTTTTTGAATGGTCAGTAATTATAAGGACCCGGCCGGCGTCTTTAATGAGGGCCCGTCTCAAAGTCTCCTCTTCGCTGAAATCGCCGGCAACATACTGCAAATCCTTAAAACGAGGCTGGTTCCTTATCTGCTCGATGTTTGCAGAATCTGTATCATTAATAAGAACTATCATGTCAGGAGAGAGGTCGGGATTTGACCGCAGGACAGTATCAAGGATTCTATCGAAACCTTCCCTGTAGCCGCAAAGCAGGAAATGACCTTTGAGATTTTTCATTTTTTTCAACCCCCTGTTTTTTTTCATTTGCATATCCATGAACATGGAAGCGATTTTACCGGTGAGAGTGCTGAATACTAAGATTCCAGTGATGAGAATGATGAAGCTGCATGCCCGGCCTACTGGTGTGACGACACAAATGTCATAGTAGCCGGCGACAAATGCAATGAGGAAATTCCAGAAACTGTCGGTGTAACTTTCCATCGAAACACCGGCCTCATAACGATAGACGACGTCAATGAGAATCGTCATGAGGGCAATGAAAGCCACGACCAGATAAGTGACCGGGCTTTTCAAGATAAAGAGCAGATTCCGTCTTAAATTACGAAAAAAAGTCTTTTTCACTAGAACAAGGCCTTGTGCAGGATGCTGACGACATCATTAACCTGAGAATCATCAACGAGCATAGAGATGTTTACCTTGCTTGCACCCTGAGAAATCATCTGAACGTTGATGCCTGACTTGTTGAGCGCAGTAAATGCATCTTCAAGGATTGAGCTGGAATGGCTTGCATCACAAATCAATGTGACGATTGCCTTGTCCTTTGTAGCCTTAACCTCAGCGATTCGGCCGATGTCCTCGAGCAGGCCTGTCAAATCAGCCTTTGTGTTTACTGTGAGGGAAACTGAAACTTCTGAAGTTGCGATTACGTCGATTGAAATGTTCCATTTGAGGAACTGATTGAAGATGTGAGCCAAAAATCCGCAGGCATTGAGCATACGGCTTGACTGGATATCGATAAGGGTTACGTTCTTTACGTTTGTGATTGCAGTTACGCGCGGAGTTGCCCCGGAATGCTTTTCAACGATTACTGAACCGTCGCTCTTGATATTGTAGCTGTTCTTTACGCGGACCGGAGTGCCGGTCTTGCGGCAAGGAATCATGCTGCGTGGGTGAAGAACCTGAGCACCGAACATTGCAAGCTCCTGTGCTTCTTCGTAAGTTACTTCTGGAACAGTGCGGGCTTCCTTTACGATTCGAGGATCTGTAGTGAGGATTCCGTCAACGTCCTTCCATGTCTGGATTTCGTCAGCCCTCATTGCCGCACCAATCATTGTTGCAGACAAGTCCGAGCCGCCGCGTCCGAGAGTCGTGATGATTCCCTTTGAGTCTTTTGCGATAAAGCCTGTAACGATAGGGATTTCTGTCTGCTTGCCGTTTTTGTAGTCATTCAAGTGCTTTGGAATGTTGTCCCATACTTCGTCAAGAAGCTCGGCAGACATGTAGTTTGAGTCAGAAACCATGCCGATGTCCCAGGCATCGTAGAATTTTGCAGGTGTTCCCTGTTTTGAAAGATAAGCGGCCATCATGCGGACGCTCATTCGCTCACCAAATGAAACGAGATAGTCACGAGTGCGTTTTGTAAGCTCGTGGAGCATTGAAATACCGGTAAGGAGAGTGTTAAGCTCTGTCAAAAGCTCCTGGATTGCAGGAACGTCGATTTCAAGTTCCTTTGCTGTGTCAAGATGAAGTTTTTCGACTTTGGCGATGTCAACCTTGCCGTTAACAGCCATGTCAGCCGCATCAAGAAGATGGTCTGTTGTGTCTCCCATGGCGCTCAAAACAACGACCGGGCGAGACTCCTTATAAGCCTGAATAATAGAAGCAACATGTCGGATTCTCTCCGCATTGGCAACTGAACTTCCGCCGAATTTCATAACTATCATAATCGTGACCTCTTAAAAGACTTTTCTGTAGATAGAAACATTTTAGCGAAAGTCACGATTTGATACAATATTAAAAATTTTCAACTTCCTTCAAAGTCGGCAGGGCTGGAATCGCACCACGGCGGGTTACGCAGATTGAAGCCACTGTGTTGGCAAAATTCAAGTCCGCCTCAAGATTTTCCTTTGTAAAGGCAAGGGGATTTTCGCGGCGGGTAAGGCGGTAGAGCATGCCGCCTGTAAAGCTGTCTCCGGCACCGGTTGTGTCCACAACCTTTACGTCCTTACAGCCGACCGTTCCTGAAATCACTGAGCCGTCAAGAGTTCGGGCTGCGTAGTAAACGCCCTTTGCTCCCAGGGTAATCATGGCAAGGGAAGGTCCCAGTGAAAGAATCTTTTTTCCGCCCTCTTCCGCGCTTATGTCCTTTCCAAAAAGAAGGGCCAGCTCTTCATCGCTCACCTTTACGGTGTCTGCAAGGGGGAAGAGGCTCTTCATCAAATCAATGGCGTCACTCCTGCCCTTCCAGAGGTTTGCCCGCCAGTTCGGGTCATAGGAAATAAGTCCGCCGGCTTTTTTTGTGATTTCGATTGCGGCCAGGGTTGCGGATTTTGCAGGCTCATCAGTGAGGGAAAGGGAGCCGATGTGCAGGAATCTTGCATTTTCAAGCATGGACCTGTCCAGGTCTTCAGGACGAATCTGTGTGTCAGCGCCTGGATTACGGCAGAAGCTGAAATGCCGCTCGCCGTTCGGGTCAAGACTTACGAAAGCAAGGGTCGTGTGCTGGCTTTCACTGTAGCGCATTCCGCTTGTGTCAACATTGATTTCCTCAAGGACACGGCGGACGTCCTCGCCAAAGGAATCCCTGCCTGTCATGCCGATAAAGGCACCCTTTCCGCCGAGTTTTGAGACGGCAGATACGCAGTTTGCAGGAGCTCCGCCCGGATTTTCTTCATAAAGTTTTTTTCCGTCAGCATTTGTACCTGCGAAAGTAAAGTCAATAAGTATTTCACCGAGTGCCACGACATCGTATTTTTTCATTTCAGTCCTCCATCAATGCAAGAAGTTTTTCGTAAGTCAAATCCCCCGTTGTTGCAAGGCGTAAGTCTGCCTGGGGGAGTTTGACCGTCGTTTCGATTCCCACGGATTTCATGCCAGCCTTTCTGATTGCGCTGACTCCGGCTTCAGCGTCTTCGACTCCGACACAGTCACTGTACCAGGCAGAGGCCTTTTCCGCCGCCTCAAGGAAGAGGTCAGGTTCAGGCTTTGCTTTCTGAACGCGGCCTGCATCTGCAACAGCCGTAAAATATTCAGTCAGGCCAAGTCTTTCAAGAATCTTCGGGGCGTTTTTGCTGCTTGATGCAAGGGCGGCTGGGACAGAGTGAGCTTTCAAGTCTTCCAGAAGTTTTTTGATTCCCGGGAGTATGTCTTTTTCAGTCAGTGTCGAAAGGGATTCCTTGTAAATCTCGTTTTTCTTGGTGCACCAGGAAGCCTTTTTCTCTTCGCTCCAGTCTGCTCCGTTTTCAGAAAGAATGACCTCAAGCGATTCTTCCCGGGAAATTCCCAGCAGCTTTTTATTCATGTTTTCGTCAAACTTAAGTCCTTCTTCTTCCGCCATTTTCTTCCATGCCGCAAAATGAAGTGGAGCCGTGTTGGTGATTACTCCGTCAAGGTCAAAAAGAACGGCAGAAAGTTTTGGATTCAGGCTGAAAGTCCTTTTTTCACCAGCTTTAAGTAAGAATTTTTCATTTCTGTGGCAAAGATCAAGAGGGACAGATGAATCACGGAGGGAATAGACCGCCTCGTTTTGAGTGAGGCTAATGTCCAGAATTGCCCCGCGGATTGCAAGCGAGAAGGAAAGTTTTTTCCATTCTTTTGGAAGCTGGGGATTGAAAGAATATTCTCCGCCGTAATCCTTGAATCCCGCAAATCCGTAGACCACGCTCATCCAGCTTCCGGCCATGCAGGCAGTGTGGATTCCGTCGCGGCTGTTTCCGTTCACGTCATCAATGTCCATGCGGACTGTCTTGTTGAAGTAGTCGAGAGCCTTTGCCCGATCTCCGCTTTCACAGGCCATTATGCTCATGATGCAGTGAGAAAGGGCTGAATCTCCCGTGGTGTATTTTTCGTAAAAGTTAAAATTCCTGATTTTTTCGGCGAGCGTGAACCTTCTGCTGAGCAAAAATTGTGCCAATACAAGATCCGGCTGTTTTAAAACCCGGTGGCGGTAAATCACCAGAGGATGATAATGAAGGAGAAGAGGATAGTTTTTCTTTGGCGTATTCTCAAAATCCCAGTCAGCCTTTGCCATAAAGCTGTCATCCTGGGGATAAATGCCTGCTTCCTTGTCAAATGGAATGTACATGTTTTCGGCGATGTGCTTCCATTCAGATTTTTCGCTTTCTGATGCGAATTTTCCGGCCCGTCTTGCAGAAATTTCAAGATTTTCCCGGGCCATGAGGTTTGTGAAGGCGTTGTTGTTTACGATTGCCGTGTATTCGTCAGGACCGGTAACGTCATTGATGCAGAATTTTCCGTCCTTGTAGCTCTCAAAACTTCCCAGTGAAGCCCACATTCTTGCAGTCTCAGCCGCCATTTCTCCGGCCAGCTTTTCGTCAAAACCGAAATCAGACTGCTCTCCATGAGCGTTGAGATAGCGGTTGAGGGCAAAGATTATGTCCGCATTGATGTGGTACTGGGCGCTTCCTGCCGGGAAGTAGGCACTTGTTTCCTCGCCGGAAATCGTTCGCCAGGGATAAAGAGCTCCCTTTACGCTCATGACTTTTGCCCTCTCCCTGGCCTTGTCCAGAATCGAAGCGCGGTATTCAAGAAGTTTTTTCGCAACGAGTGGCGAAGTATATGTAAAGACAGGACAGACATAGCTTTCCGTATCCCAGAAGAAGTGTCCTTCGTAACCTTCAGATGTAAGTCCTTTTGCCGCAATGCTGACCTTTCCGTTACGGCCGGCCGACTGCAAAAGATGGAAGAGATTGAACCTGAGCGCATCCTCGCATGAAGATTTTCCTTTTGAGGCAGCGAATTCATTTTCTTCTATATTAATGTCTGCGATTTTCCAGAAGGAAGAAAGGAAGTCAGCCTGCTCTTTTTTGATTTTTTCAAAGCCAAGGGATGCAAAATCAGAACAGGTTTTCAAAGTGCGTTCGTGGAGTTTTTCAAGACTTTCATCGTCCTCTTTTGAATGACAGTAGGCGATGAATTTTAAGAGTGTAAAAGATTTTCCGGCTTCAAGGGTAAATGTTGACGAGCATGAAGGAATGAAGAGGGAAATATTTGAAAATACCGGAGAAGAAGTGTGCTGCCAGCGTTCTTCCTTTCCGTCAAGCTCAAGAAGACTGATTACGCCTCCGCTCAAAAGTAGACCGGAATTCTGGGTGTGGGAAATAAATGACATTTCCTTTCCAAAGGGATAAGTCTGGTCAATGACAAGAGGCTGGTGGCGGAATTTTGCTCCAATCCGGGGGTCGTCCTCTGCAAGAATATTGCCGGTTTCGATATCAAGGCATGATGAAACAGAAATTTTTTCGGCTTCAGAAGACTTGTTGGTAACGGTATAGCGGATTGCGGCACAGTCTTCATGGGTAAAGGAGACAAGCCGCTCGCTCACCAGGGAAATCGAACTTTTGCCCTTGAAATTCCAGTCAGTGCGGCGGGTGAGGATTCCTTTTTCTTCATCAAGCTCAAGCTTAAAATCAGTAACATTGCAGCCTTCGTCGAACATGTTGAATTTGTGGCCGTCGACGCAAAGCTCAATCCGCTTGGGATCAGGAAGATTCAGGATTGTCTCATGATTTTTGGCATAACCGTAAGCCGTCTCGCCGTAAATGATGGGCTCAGAGTCATAAAATCCGTTTATGTAAGTTCCCTTGTGGGAAGTTCCGGTCTTTTCCTCAGTATCTCCGCGGAAGCCGAGATTTCCGTTGCCGGTAGTAAAAAGAGTCTCATTGCGGGCGGTATCGTTGCCGCCGAATTTATTTGTAGAAAAAGTCATAAAATCACCTCTTGCAATTTTCAACTTTCAATTTCTCAGTTTTCTATTTTCTCTTTGAGCCAGCGTACTTCATACGGCGCGAGCAGCTGTTTCTGATGATTCCAGAAATTGCGGCCTGTCAGCAAGTCGGTGCTGTTTTCGCTCCATGCGTCAATCATGAATTCTGCCGGGCTGTCACTGAAATTTGCCACAACATGAATCGTTCCACGGCGGAATGCAAAGACGTGGCTGTCCTGAATGTCGTAGAAGAAAATATCGCTTCCGCCCAAGCCGGGCTCCTCTTTTCTAAGGGCAATCACTTTCTTTACAAAATCCGCGACGATTTTCTGAGACTTACATTCAGATTTTCCGCTCCAGTCAGTCTTGATTCTGTGAACCCAGCGGGAATCTTCTTTTTTGCTTGCGACCTTACGGTATGAGTAATCATTGAAGACGGCTTTTTCGTCCCCGGCGTACAAAAGCGGCACTCCAGGCAGGGCAAACTGAACCGCATACATCATCTTCATGCGACTGATTGCCATGCGGCGAAGTTCCTCGTTGTTGAGATTTTCCGCCTGTTCAAGACCTGCAAGGCTTGCCATCGTGCCGCAGATACGGCAGTCACCTGTAGTCGGATTAAGCTGGAAGGGCTCGCCGCTTGCAAAGGTTCCCTCGAATCGCCCCGTAAAGAAGCGGTTGAGGAATTTTCTGTGGTCAAATCCGTTGATTCCAAGCCATCCTGCATCCTCGTCGCTGAAAGTCCAGCCAATGTCGTCATGGCAGCGGATGTAATTTACCCATGCACAGTTTTTCGGAACGCTCCAGCGGTTTTTGAGTGAAACCGAAAGGAGCCTTGTGTCGCGGGTTGCAACAGTTGACCAGAAAAGGGCCATCTGAAGTGGATTGTAGCTTAAATGACATTCCGAGCCATTGATGTATTTGATTACTTCGTCAGGATGAACGATTGCCTCGCTCTTAAACTGTAAGCTAGGACATGCAATAGAGGCAACATACTGAAAGGCCTGAATTACCGTGTGGGCTTTTGGCAGGCTCTCACAGACAGTGCCCTTCTCCTTCCAGACGAAAGCAAGAGCGTCAAGACGGAGCACGTCAACTCCGAGATTTGCGATAAAAAGCATTTCCTCGCACATTGCAAGGAAAACTTCCGGATTGGAATAATTTAGATCCCACTGAAATGAATTGAAAGTCGTCCAGACCCATTCGTCACTTTCCTTGAGATAGGTAAAAGAGCCGCGGCGGACAGTCGGAAAAATCTCGCGCAAAGTTGCATTCCAGCTGTCAACCTCGCTCTTTTCCTTGTACATATAATAGAAAGACTTGAACTTAGGATCGCCTTTTCTCGCCTTTTTTGCCCACTCATGCTCATCGCTGGTGTGATTGAAAACAAAGTCAAGCACAAGCCGGATTCCGTTTTTATGGAACTCAGCGGCAACGGCCTTTAAGTCTTCGATTGTACCGAGGCGGGGCTGGACTTTTCTGTATGAAGAAATCGCATAGCCGCCGTCATTTTCACCTTTCGGGCAGTCAAAAAGAGGCATGAGATGAACATAATTGACTCCCAAATCCTTGAGGTAAGGAATTTTTTCAATAAGGCCGAGAAGATTGTCTGCAAAGAGATCGACATAAAGCATCATGCCCACGGTCTTCTGATTCAAATACCATGGAGTGCCGTTTTCAGAGCTCAGGGCATCTTCATCTGCTTCAAAAAGATAGCCGGACTTTCGCTCAGCGGCAGCCTTTTTCATAATCGCTTCAAGCCGGGCCAAAATCTGATAGAAATCCCATCGAGAGCCATACAATTCGTACAATCGAGCCGTCAAAGCCGGCATATTAAGTTCAAGTTGTTTCTGATACATAAGCTTAGCCCTTTACCGAACCAGCCAAAAGTCCGCGAACGAAGAACTTCTGCAATCCAAGGAAGACGCAGAGCGGCAGAATCATTGAAATGAAGGCACCGGCCGTAAGCAAGTGCCAGTCTGTACCGCGGGTTCCCGCCATGTTCATAAGGCGGACCGTTACGACCTGGAGTTTCTGGCCCGCACCCGAAAGGAAGACCAAAGAAACCAGCATGTCGTTCCAAACCCAGATGAACTGGAAAATTGCAAAGGATGCGATTGCCGGAGCCGAGAGAGGCAGAATCAGGCGGACAAAAGTCGTAAAGTGGCTCGAACCGTCGATGAAAGCCGATTCCAGAATTGAGCGCGGAAGGCTTGAGATATAGTTATACATCATGTAGGTCGCAAGAGGAAGGCCAAAGCCTGTGTGGGCCAGCCAGATTCCCAGATAGCTTCCGTTGAGGCCGATTTTATTGTAGTCACGGAGAATCGGAATCAAAGAAATCTGCAAGGGAACGACCAGAAGCGCGATAATCGTAGCAAACATGATGTTCCTGCCCTTAAATGAAAGCCAGGCAAATCCGTAAGCAGCGGCCGCCGCAATCAAAATCGGGATGATTACAGAAGGAAGAGTAACCGTGATTGAAGAAAGGAAGGCCGAAAGCATTGTCGCACCGCGGACAGTTGAAGTTCCGCTCGCATTTCCTACGCTGAAACGCTGGCCAAAAAGAACCTGATTGTAGTTGTCGAGCGTGAAATTCTTGAAGTCAGCGAAAGCCTTCCACCAGCCTGTTGATGAAGCCGCGTCAGATGTTCTGAAAGAAGTGACGAGGATTCCGAAAGTCGGAACAGTCCACAAAATACAGAAAATGATGAGGACAATCGTAATGATAAGTGTCGGCACCGTCCTTTTTGCCTTGTTGTCAAGCTGTTTCATTTGAAAGCCTCCTTATTGTGGAATTCCTTGAGGTTGTAGTAGATTACAGGACTTACGCCGATCAAAATCAGGATTGCAATTGCCGAACCGCGTCCGTAATTCTGGAAAGTGAACATCTGCTTGTACTGCTGGCTTGCGAGAACTTCCGTACCGAACATTCCGTTTGTCATAGAATAAACGATATCGAAGCACTTTAAAGCCGCAAGAAGAATGGTTGTACTGACGCTGATGATTGAAGCCTTGATGTTAGGAATTACAATCTTTACCAGCGTAGTGAATTCATTTGCACCGTCAATGCGGGCAGCCTCAAGCATTTCCTCAGGGACAGCCTTTAAAGCGGCCGAAAGAACGACCAGGGCAAAGCCTGTCTGAAGCCAGACGAAAATTGCGATAAGGAAGAAATTGTTCCATGGAGCCTTGCCCAGCCAGTTCTGCGGGTTGCCGCCGAGTGAAGTTACAATCGCGTTCAAAAGACCAATCTGCTCAGCCCCGCCGAATTTTGCGGCATACATGAATTTGAAGATAACGCCCGCACCGACGAGGGAAATAGACATCGGAAGGAAGATGAAAGTTTTTGTACCCTTTTCGATGTAGCTTCGCTCAGCAAGGATTGCAACGACAAGACCGATGAAAACACTGAATCCTGTTCCGCATACAAGCCAGATCAATGTATTTCTGATTGAAACAAGCATTGAGCGGTCACTGAAAAGGAATTTATAGTTATCAAACCAGACGAAATGCGTTGAAGTCTTATCCATGAAGCTTAAAAGCAGCGAACGCAAAGTCGGAAGAAGAAGATACCAGCCCATAATCAGCACGGCAGGCCCGATAAAGATGTATGGAACGATTTTATTGTAAACCTTAGTCGGGAAAATCTGTGCAAGAAGGTTGAGCGAATAAAAAATCAGAATGACGGAAGAGACACCCCAGACAATCGCAACAAGCGTAGTAGGAACCTGAGGAAGTACATTGGCCTTCAAAAGCGAAAATCCGCTTCCAGCCACAATCACCGTAGCGATAACAACCAGCGCAGTCTTAACAATGTCAGAAAGCGAAGCATAGCTTTTAAGCGTTCGTGTTTCAGCCATAAAAATCTCCTATTTATACACCGAAAACAATTGTCGGGACTAAGCCCGACAATCATTTTACTGAGGCCAAGTCTCGTCGATTACTTTAAGACAAGTCTTTGCGTCTTCTGCCTTTGTTACATAGTTGACCATTCCGGTCCAGAATGAGCCTGAACCAACTTCAGTCGGCATGAGGTCAGAAGCGTCGAAGCGGAATACGCTTGCATTTACAAGAACCCTTGCGATTTCGCGCTCAAGACTGTTTCCGTAGTCGTTGAAGTTCTGGTTCTTGTGTGGGAACAGGGCACCGCCGATTCTAGCCCATGGAGCGCAGGCATCCCAGGTTGTGAGGAACTTCATGAATTCCTTTACACCAGGCTTGTCTGTGAATGCTACGAACTGGTCGCCGCCACCGAGAACAGGAGTTCCCCATCTTTCATCAACACCAGGAAGCGCGAATACGCCGACATTCTCTTCAAGATTGTCCTGAATTTCCTGCTGCATGAATCCTGTGATGAAGTTACCCTGACGGTTCATCATCGCTTTAGGAGGATTTTCGAACAAAGGCTTAATGCTGTCGCCATAGTTCATTGAAACGATGTTTGCAGAACCGCCATAAACATATTTGTCATTGAGGAAGATTTCACCACAGTATTCAAGTGCTTTCTCAACAGCAGGATCATTGAATTTAATCTCATGGTTTACCCATTTGTCATAAACATCAGGGCCGGCTGTGCGGAGCATCAAGTCCTCGAGCCAGTCTGTTCCAGGCCAACCTGTAGCGGCAGCAGATTCAAATCCGACTGTCCAAGGAGTAACGCCGTCAGCAACCATTTTATCTTCGAGGGCACGAAGCTCTTCCCATGTCTTAGGAATTGAATATCCGCGTTTTGCCCACTCTTTTTTGTTGTACCAAACGAAACTCTTTGCATTTACGCGATGGAAAATTCCGTAAGTCTGACCTTTATAAGAACCAAGTTCCTTCCAGACGGCAGCATAGTTTGAATCAATTGCAGCAACTACCTCAGGATCAAGAGGCTTGAGCCAGCCTGCATCAGCAAAGCGCTTCATTGTTCCCGGCTGTGGAATTGCGGCGATGTCAGGAGGTGTGTTTGCCTGAGTCTCAACCTGAATCTGAACCTCGAAATCAGGACTTCCTTCATAAGTTACATGGAACTGAGGATTCTGCTCGTTGAAAATCTTTACGATTTCCTGGAATCGTGCCTCTTCCTCTCCACGGAATGCACCTTCGATACGAATGGTGTTGTCTTCAGGTTTTGCAGCAGCCTGTTTTTTATCATTGCAGCCTGTAAGACCAAGCATTGCAATCGCAGCACAAGCGGCAGAAATCTTTGCCACTCTTCCAAAATTAACGTTTTTTTTCATAAAGCCCCCTTTATCAGCTTGCTGAAATAAAATGAATATAAAAGCCGACCTATCTGCCGGTTGTTTCCCTTTCAATCACGGAAAGCGGTACCTTCATGACCACTCCGCCGCGGTTTCCGTCCTTAATCCGATCCAGAATCAGGCGGACAGCCATTCTTCCTGACTCCTCAAGATTCTGGTTGACCGAAGTAAGGCCAATGTACTCCGCAATATCGATGTTATCGAAGCCAATCACGCGAATCTGCCGTGGAATCGAAATTCCCTTGATAAAGGCGATTCTGATAAGACGGGCCGCAATCACATCACTGGAACAGAAAATACCATCAGGCAAATCTTCCTGCTCCAGAAATTTCGTAATTCCTAAATCAAGGTTGCCCTCAGAAAAATCTCCGAGCCAGATATGATTTTCCGGAATCACGATACCGTTGTTTGCGCAATAAAACTTGAATCCGCGAAGCCGTTCTTCAGTAGCATTGACCGCATACTCAAACATTGACTTTTCGCCGATGAATCCAGGCTTTTTGCAGCCTTTTTCACACAAAAACTGAGCTGCCTTTTGCCCGCCCTGAAGGTTGTGAACGACCACGCAGTCAAAATCCTCGTACTCATTCTCAACAAAGCAGACCGGGAAGCTGGCTCCCCTAAGCAAATCCAAAAGATCAGGCGGAAGATTGACACAAAGAAGAATCAGTCCGTCGACCCGCTGAGTATTTACAAGCATCTGAACATAATTTGACAGGTCTTCCATGGTATCAATTGAATAGACGACCAGCTCATAATGTTCCGCGCTCAAAACAGCCGCAATTCCGCGAAGACGCTCCATAAAAGACGGCTGAGTAAAGAAAGGCGCAACCACTCCGATTTTCCGGTATGAACTGCGGGCCTTGGCAACTGCATCAGCCTTTGGAACGAAATTCAGCTCCGAAATCGCGGTCTGAATCCTCTCCCGCTTTTCCTGGGCCACACGGTCAGGCGCATTCAAAAAACGAGAGACTGTTGCCGAACTGACCCCAGCCAGTCTTGCAACATCATAAATTGTACTTTGCTTTGAAACTGCTTTCATAAAACTGGTTACATTATAAAACAAAAAAATAATCTGTCAAGCGACAGACTATGAAAAAAGCAGAATTTTCATGCAATTTTAAATAATTTCTCGATTTCCGGCATTTTTACGACCAGGACATTACAGCCTGCACTGCCGATGATTTCTGACTTGGTGTTTGAAACTTTATCATAGCGGACTGAATTTCGTCCTCCGTCTTTGGCAGGCTCCCTTCCGCCCACAAGAATCAAATCCGCCCCAAAATCCTCGGCAGACTTAATCAGTTCAGACCAGATTGCACCCTTTTTCAGTTCGGTTTTGATTTTTACGTCTTTTTCCTTGGCAAGATTTTCAAGATAAGAAAGATAGCGCCTTCCGTCTTCCTCAAGACATTTTTCATAGTCAACGCTTTCTTCCTCGATAAAGATTTTGCTCATGGTAAGCTGCCTGAGGGTCGAAGTGTCCACGACATAAATCGCCTTAAGCTCACACTTGTACTGCTTTGAGAGAAGAATCCCATACATAGCCGCATGGATAGAAGATTCAGAGCCATTCACCGCAACAACAATTTTCTGAAACAAAGGCTTTATCATCGCTTCCCCCAAAGGCGCTTTTACTTTCCCTTACGATTTTTCAAACTCTTTAGGACGAATGTGTTTTCCCTTTCCCGCTCTTCAAGAACACTTTCGATGTAAGTCTTGGTCTCGCGGTCCTGGGGAATAATCATCTTGTCGAGCGCATTTACACGCCTCTGAGTTTTTTTGACTTCGTTTGCAAGCCGCCATGCAATCGTTCGGATTGAAGCCATCTCAGTCAAAAGAGAAAGAAGCTTGAAGAACTCAGTCATTACTTTATCGGAATCAGCGTAAGTTCCCATAAAAGAATAAAATAACTGCTGCTTGGGCAAAGCCACCTCAACCGAATTAAAGCTCATTCCGCCCGCAACGACGCTCTTTTCCTTGATGTCGTACTCGTAGTGAACGGCCTTTGCAATTCGCTCGGTCTGGTCGCCGCCAACGGTCATCAGCATGTTTTTGAGGGCCGGATAAGCCTGAGAAATAGCCTTGTCCAGCTCCCGCTCCAGCAGTTTGACTTTCTCGACCATGCGCATTAGTTCCATGACAAGAATCTCACGCTTCTGCTCAAGCAAGTCATATCCGTCAACTGCAACAGCAAGCTGTTCCTTTATAGCGAGAAGATTAGATTTAGTCGGTGCAATGTTAAGCTTTGCCATCTACTCCTCGTCTTTCGGGTAATATTTCTCGATAAGTTCAGGTTTGATTCGGTAAAGCTCGTTCTTCGGCAGGATTTTCAAAAGCTTCCAGCCCAGGTCCAGAGTTTCTTCAATGCTTCGGTTTTCGTATTCGCCCTGTGTGAAGAATTTTGTTTCCAGAGCCTCACCAAATTTGAGGTACATGCGGTCAACTTCGCCCAATTCTTCCTCACCGATGATTGCGGCAAGGTTTCGGATTGACTTTACCTTTGAGTAAGCCGCAAAAAGCTGGCTTGCTACGGCAGAATGGTCATCGCGGGTCATGCCCTCACCGATACCGTCCTTCATGAGTCGAGAAAGTGAAGGCAAGCCTGAAACCGGCGGATAAACGCCCTTCTGGCTCAACTCACGGTCAAGAACGATCTGTCCCTCAGTGATGTAGCCTGTAAGGTCAGGAATCGGGTGTGAAATATCATCGTTAGGCATTGTAAGGATTGGAATCTGAGTGATTGAACCCGTACTGCCCTTGATTTTACCTGCGCGCTCGTAAAGTTCTGCCAAATCCGAATACAAGTAGCCCGGATAGCCTTTTCGGCCAGGAACTTCGCCTCGGGTTGTGGAAATTTCTCGCAAAGCCTCACAGTAGTTGGTCATATCGGTCATAACGACCAGAACGTGCATGTTTTTTTCATAAGCAAGATACTCAGCGGCAGTCAAAGCACAGCGCGGAGTGATGATTCGTTCGATTGAAGGAGCGTCAGCAAGTGACTGGAACATAACGACCTTTGAAAGAACGCCAGATTCCTCGAAAGAATGGATGAAGAACTGAGCCTGGTCGTACTTGATGCCCATGCCCGCAAAAACCATTACGAACTGCTCATCGCTGCTGCGGATTTTTGCCTGACGGATAATCTGAGCGGCAAGGCGGTTGTGAGGAAGACCGTTTCCAGAGAAAATCGGGAGCTTCTGGCCGCGGATCAAAGTGTTCATGCCGTCAATTGAAGAAATTCCAGTCTGAATGAAGTCACGAGGATAAACTCGCGCAAAAGGATTGATCGGCATGCCGTTTACGTCAACTTTCTTGCTTGAGACAATCGGCGGAAGACCATCAATCGGCTCACCAAGACCGTTGAAAATTCGTCCGAGCAGACCATCGCCGACACGAAGCTCCATCGGCTCCTCAAGGAACTCAACAGTGGTTTCGTGCAAGTCAAGGCCGGTAGTAGAGCCGAAAACCTGAACAATCGCAATATCTTCGTTCAAGTCAATGACACGGCCAGTCTTTTTTTCGCCGTTTCGGTCACGGACAGAGACAATTTCATTGTAAAAAATGTTCTCGCTGCGTTTTACGACAATAATAGGTCCATCAACGCTAGAGACTCCTTTGTATTCGATACCTTTCATTTGCTATCTCCAAAAGGGGAGAAGCCTCTCCCCTACGCCACACTTCGTTGTGTCGTACCCCACTCTACGGGGATACCCCGTAACGCCCCTTTACCGGCGGTTAACTACATACTGTCGTTCCAGATTACCCATCTGCTCTTCGAGACGGCCTTCTACTTCCTTCATCTGCTCCAGCTTGTCGTTTGGAACCGATGACTTTAAGCGGACGATTTCGTCTTTTATTGAAAGCGATGTTACTGTCGGAAGCGGAGCGCCAGCCTTGATTACGGCAAGGGCCCGCTTGTAGTAAGTCATCATCAGCATGAGGATTGCAATCTGCTTTTCCGGAACTGAGTAAACGTCAACTGCATCGAAAGCGCTCTGCTGCAGGAAGCCGTTTTTAATCATGTCGGCTACAGTAAGAACGATTCGCTTTTCATCCGGGAGGGCGTCAGGCCCGATCAGGCGGACAATCTGCTGCAACCTCTGCTCTTCTTTGAGAAGCTCCAGGGCTGAAAGACGGACTTCTGCCCAGGCCGGGTCGAGTTTATCCCACCATTCACGGATTTCTTCGGCATATTCAGAATAGCTTTCAATCCAGCCGATTGCAGGATAGTGTCGTGCGTTTGCAAGCTCGCGGTCAAGGGCCCAGAAACAGCGGATGAATCGCTTTGTATGCTGGGTAACAGGCTCAGAAAAGTCACCTCCCGGTGGTGAAACAGCACCGATAACGGAAACAGAACCTTCTTCGCCGCAAAGTGCATTTACGCGGCCGGCGCGCTCGTAGAACTCTGCCAATCGTGTAGGCAGATAAGCCGGGAAGCCTTCTTCGGCAGGCATTTCTTCCATTCGGCCTGAAAGCTCACGCAAAGCCTCTGCCCAGCGGGATGTTGAGTCAGCCATGATTGCAACGTGCATTCCCATGTCGCGGTAATATTCTGCAAGAGTAATTCCCGAATAAAGGGAAACTTCACGAGCCGCAACAGGCATGTTTGAAGTATTTGCAATGAGAATGGTTCGCTCCATGAGGGAACGGCCTGTTCTCGGGTCAATCAAAGTCGGGAATTCAGTGAGAACGTCTGTCATTTCGTTGCCGCGCTCACCGCATCCAATGTATACGATTAAGTCAGCATCACACCATTTTGCAATAGCGTGCTGAGTCATTGTCTTACCTGTACCGAAACCGCCAGGAATTGCAGCCGTGCCGCCCTTTGAAAGCGGGAAGAATACGTCGATTACACGCTGACCGGTAACAAGCGGCTGGCTTACTTCAAGTTTCTGAGCGTATGGGCGTGGATTTCGGAGCGGCCAGTAGTGAGACAGCTTGATTTCCTCGTCCAAATCAGTAGTTCCGATTACTTCATCAACAGTGTAGTCGCCCTCGCCCTTGAAAGATTTGAGGGTCTTGCCCTTTACAGTTGGCGGAACCATGATTTTATGGCGGATAGACTCGGTTTCCTGAACATAGCCCAGGACCATTCCAGCCGAAATTGCCATTCCTTCAGAAACGCCCTCGGCTACAGTCATCTTCCATTTCTTTTCGACATCGATCGGTTCAGTTCGCTCACCAGGAACAAGGAAAGCTCCTGATTTTTCGAACATATTTTTAAGAGGACGCTGGATTCCGTCGTAAATTGTTCCGACAAGGCCAGGTCCCAGGCGCAGAGAAAGAGGCCGGCCGTTACAAACGACTTCCTCGCCAATCTTCATGCCTGTGTCGTCTTCGTAAACCTGAATTGTGGCTTTTCCTTCATTCTGGCGGATAATTTCGCCAATGATTTTCTTTTCACCGACATCGACTACATCATAAAGACCGCAGCCTTCCAATCCTTCGGCATAAACAATCGGGCCGGAGATTCTTGTGATTTTACCTTTAATTACGCTCATTCAGGCAACCTCCCGCCGAACAATTTTTCTGCCAGCTCCATGCTGTATTTGTCTTTGATTTCGCGGACAAGCTGGTCGATTGTAGCACGGACTTTTACGAATCCGTCATCAGAAGAAAGGATGATTCCTTCGTGGAAAGCATTTCCAAGGGCTTCTTCCTCGCCAGACCGCTCAAAAGAAACTTCCTCGACTTTTCCGAGATTTTTAACGGATTTTTCGAGAAGTTTTTTTGCATCGGAAACTTTAAATCCGAATACAAGGGCATTTACCTTCTTTAAAAGCAAGCTTTCAGGCAAATGCTCCAATTTATGTTCTATAAGGGCAAGTCTTTTTGACTCCCCGAGATTTTCGAGATATTCATTAAATGCCTTTGAAACGGCATCACTGTAAAACGAAACAAGGAAACGGCCTTTTTCAAGAGGCAAAGCCTCATTCACGCTTCTTTCGGCCTGTGCATATTTTGCAGAGTAGTAAGATTCCTTCTGGGCTTTTGCCTCATTTACACGGCGTTCAACATCAGAAAGAATTGCTTTTGCTTCTTCTTCTGCCCGTGCGAAAATCTTCTCAGCCTTTTTGCGCGCATCAGCTTCAATTTCTTTATCAAGTATTTCAGTAGAGCGTAACTCTTCCATTATTTTTCCCTAAACCGAGATGCCTACCGCTTCACGAATCGCGTCTGTGAGGGATTTTTTGCCCTCCATGTGGCCGTGAATGCCAGGAATCTCAACAATCAGCGGATACTGACTGCCCTTCTGCCATGCGAGGACTTCATCTTCAATCATGGCAGACACGTCTTCAGTCAGAATCAAAATTTTCGGTCGCTCACCGACAGGGACACTTTCTGTGCCGCCAAGCCCGGTGACACGACGGAAAGCGTCCAATGCCTCAGTGCGGTTGAGCGCAACTGTACCGTCAACACCAACCAATTTGAAGCCGAGAATAATTTCTCTTTCTGCGATGACAAAATATTCCATATATTTACAGAATGATGATAAGCAAAGCTACAAGGAATCCCCAGAGACAGATACCTTCAGCAAGACCTACGAACGGAAGAGCCTTACCAGAAAGCTCAGCGTTTTCGCTCATTGCGCCCATTGCGGCAGCACCAATTTTGCCTACAGCCATACCACCTGCGAGACATGCAATACCAACAGCGAGACCAGCAGCGATGTACTTGATTGTAGAAGAATCTTTTGCTGGCTGTGCAGCAGCTTCAGTCTGTGCAACCTGAGTTGTCTGAGCAGGCTGTTTGTCAGAAGCTTCCTGAGCGACAGTTCCAAAAAGAGCGAATCCTGTAAGAAGAGCCGCAACCATAAGAATTTTTTTGTTCATAATAAAACCTCACTATATATTTTCAAAAATTTCAATTTTTGAAAAGTTTCCATTAAATTCGCGCTCAGCGAAGGCTGGGCGTCAGCAGCATTTGAAAACTAACAGAGTTTGCAAATGCTGCTAATAATCAAACGAGAAAGGCTTAAACTCCCTGCCCGTTTCATTGAAGAATTTAGAGAAGAATTCATAGTACTGCAATCGGATAACCTGAATTGCAACAATCATTCCCTCAAGAACTACAACAATCGCATTTCCGACCAGCATGACGCCAAGATAAGCAGGCCCTGCCATTTCAGAAAGCGTAAGGATGATAAATCCCAAAACCGCATGAGCCAGACCAAAGGCACCGACTCGGATGAAGCTGATTGAATTTGACATGTAGCTGATCAGAGTTTCCAAAAGCTCTACGACACCTTCAATTACAGCTGCAAAAAGACCGTTTTCAAGGACAGGTTTTTCGTGCTCCATAATCCGGTGGATAGGCTCGGAGAACATGGTAACAAAAAGAGTGACTCCGATTACGATTCCGTCGGTCAAATCAACAGAATGTCCTGAAAGAACGATGCGGATTACCATGACGACGACATACCAGAAGAATACGGCGCCTGAAAGTCCGTTTTTGCCGAAGAGGGCTTTTGGAACTTTGTGCAGGATAATGTTGTTGATGATGTTAAGCACAAGACCTACAGAATTGATGATGAAGCCGACTCCGACTGTTGCGCCGAAGAACATGAACATTGTTTTAATTGAATGTGCGCTTCCGTCCGGCATGAGGTGGAGGATAGGAGCATGAGGCTCGCCAAAAAGACCTGTGATTGCAAGTGAAAGAGGACGCAAAACTTCCTCGTTGCCAAAGAATTCGCCGGTAAGCAGACCCATAATCATGCTGGAGGTACCGATTGCCATGAAGATTGGCGCGAATTTGTTCCAGCCGCCAACCTTGATGACCTTAAAGCCCATGAGCAGGCCCATCAAGAGGAAGATAAAGCCCTGGCCTGCATCGCCGAACATGATTCCGAAAAGAATCGTAAAGAAAAGTGCGACAAAAGGAGTAGGATCGATTGCTCCGTAAACAGGTGAGCCGTAGCTGAAAATCATGCGCTCAAAGGCACCGACCAGCTTGCCGTGCTTGAGGCGGACAGGAACCTGCTCCGTGCCGTTAATGACAGAAGGAACTTCAAAAGGATTGTAAACGCGGATTGCGATTCGTCCTTCAGTGAGCTTGTCCATTTCCTTCATCATTGAATGGCATGAATCGGAAGGAATCCAGCCGGTGATTCGGTAAACAAGGCTGGTTGACTCCAGGTTATTCTGAACGTCAACAATCTGAGCCGCAATTGCAAATGAAGCCAGCAAAGTCCTGAGGGACTCAGCGTGAGTCTGAGCCAGGTTGCGCTTTTCTTCTTCGATATATTCAACTGCCTTTTGTGAGTCTGCAAGCTTTGACTCAAGACCTGCAAGAACTTCATCCGGCACGCCTTTAAAGTCTGAAGGAATCTCAAAAGGAACAAAGCCGAATTTTTTGAGCTCGGTGTCGAGTGAGAAGCGGGCCTTTTTTGAACTTGCGGCCATGATTTTTGATTTGTCATCACCAAGCGGAACGATAATTGCCCGGTTACCTACGGCCGCATCAATTTCGTCGAATTTTTCCGGGTCAATTTTGCCGATTTTGAGGGAGAGAAAAGAAAGATGGTCAAGTTCTGAGAAAGGAACCTTGAGGTTTTTGAAAGACTCAGCCTCTTCCTTTGACTCTTTTACGCGCTTAAGCTCATCGCTGGCTACGACCTGGCGTTTTTTAAGTTCCTCGACGTTTGAAAGGAACTTTTCTGCGAGTGTAATCTCATTTTCACCAGCCTGCTTTGATGAAGCGATTAAAGCAGCATCAATATCTTCTACATTCAAGAAAGAGCGCGCATCCTGCAAGCGGACAAATAAATCTCTTTCTGGATTTTTTGCCTCACCTGAGCGTGAAGCATCCGAAACTTTTGATGAGTCACTTTTATGATTCTGGAACTGAAAATTACCCTTTTTTCCAAGAAATTCAAGGACCGGACGAATGTCATTTTTCATGATCATAAGTTCGACAAGGTTCATTGGTGTCGTTCTAGCCATTTTGCTCCCCTATACTCCCGCAGAAAATTGAGCGTTAAGCCCAGCTACTTCCATTACCTTTTCGCTCTCAACTCCGAGACGCAAGCCTTCTGCCACAGTGCGGATACAATCAAGTTCGTACTGTTTGATTCTGAACCATGCGACAAAACTCGTGACGCTCATGGGGTCTTTATGGAAGAAATGTGTATAATTCTTTGCGAGATAATGTTTGAGGGAACGTTCAATCCAGCAAGGATCAAGTTCCCAGACAAGGCCTTCTTCGTGAGGATTTAAAAATCTGGCGTACTTCCAGCCCTTCCAGTCGTCATAAGAAGAAACGTCCTTATTAAGGATTGCAAGTGCATCCCTGGCAAGCTCGTCATCTTTATTCCTGCCCTCTTTGGCAAAAACGAGCTGCTCCATAATTTCTTCTGCAGTAAAATGATAATAGACTTTGAGGCGGAGAACCCAGAGAATATTTTTGAAAGAAATTTCCATTTTGTAAAGCTGCTCAAGATTGGCCCTGTCGCTGCCCCTCAATGAAGAAACGGCCTTCCAGAGCGCCAGAATGCGGGCTTTATCAGATTCTGAATCAGAAATTTCTGAATTTTCATATTCGTAAAAAGAAAGAATTTCGGAAAGGATTGGAGACGGCTTGTCAAATTCGGCAAGCAGGCTTTTGTAAAGGCTGATGAAATTTTCGGCTGCCTTTACTTCGATTTCCTTGGCAAGCATAACTTCGGGAACACTTGGGATTTCACTGTCAAAAAGAAGGGTGTAAAGTTCACGCAGAGATTGGACGGCAAAAAGCTTGTTTGCATTCGCACCGACGAATGATTTTGAGAGAAGACCGCTTGCCCTGGCGTAAACATAACTTGAAGCCGCTGACTTGTCCAAATTGCCCATAACGCATTCCTTTAAGCCAGCAGAACTGAATCAAGATACGAGTTGAAAGCAGCTTTATCCTGAGGAGAAGCCGTAATTTTTGATTTGTATTCGGAGATTTTCTGCTCTTTGCCAGACTGAAGGGTGGCAATTTTGCTGTTGAAAGAGCTTTCCTGTGAAGTGACTATTTGCTCGTACTGAGCCTTGAATTCGGAATCTGCCTGAGCCTTTGCCTGAGCGATTTTTTTATCGGCATCTTCCTGAGCTTTTAACGTCATGGCCGAAGCCTTTTGCTCCATTTCCAAAAGATGTGCAATTGTGTTTACTTCTTTTTCTGCCATGATTCACCTCGAAAAAGTACGATGTATTATTCTATCAAAGATTCTTCGGATGTGCAAATAAAATTGTAAATTTCTGAAGTTGATTTTAAGGAAAGTAGATTTTTGACAAAATCAGGAATCTGCAAAACGGATGCCAGCTGTTTTAGAATCTGAATATGATGATTTGGATCGTTATCGGGGCCGATAATCATGAAAACGACATGAACAGGAGCCTTGTCCAAAGAATCATAATCTATTCCATCATGAGAAATGCCGATTGCACCAATTGAATCTTTAATAGAAGGAATTAGAGCGTGAGGAATGCCGACCGAATGCATGATTCCGGTGGTCATTTTCGACTCACGCTCATTAAGGACATTAAGGGCTTCGTTTTTATCAAAGCCCGGATAATTAGAATGAATGGTTTCAACAAGTTCCTCAAAAAGCTCGTCTTTTTCCGTGCTGGAAAAATCCATTACAATAGTATTTTTTGGAAAAACCTGTCCTAAAACCACATCATTCTCCAAGATTTAAATTTTGAATTACTGTGCAGCTGACTCAGTAGCAGGAGCAATTTCTGCACTTTCAGCAGGAGCTGCTTCTTTCTCTGATTCATTCCACCATTTTCCGTCTGATTCTTTTGGAAGAGTAGACTCAGCGGCAGCTTCAACTTTACCAGCGGCCTCTGCAGCAGAAAGCAGGTCAGCATCTGTAGAATCAGATTTTGTAGGAAGCATTTTTGCGATTGCAAAAGTGACGACAAAGAAAAGGACGACGAAAACAACAGTTGCCTTTGTGAGAACCGAAGCCGAATGAGAACCGAAAGCAGCAGAGTTTCCACCACCAAGCAATCCACCCATTCCGCTGTTGTCCTGATCCTGAACGAGGACAAGAAGAACAAGAAGAACACAAATAATTACGAATGCAACTAAGAGCACGCCTTTAATGATAGAATCCATTTTTTTCTCCAACGAATGAATACAATTTGAAATAAGTAGAGATAATTTTATAGAAAAGAAGGATTGTAGTCAAGCGAGGAGCAGGCGTTGCGGGCGGCGACTGAGCCCGCAGAGAGGGGTGCGATGCAACAAAGTGCAGCGCAGGGGAGAGACCTCTCCCCTATTTTGACATAGATTCAAAAAAATCGTAGAATAGAACATCGCAAACAATTTTAAGGAGATTCCTATGGCACGAACAAAGTATGTAGCCGGTAACTGGAAAATGAACATGGACAAGGCTGGGGCAGTCGCTCTTGCTCAGGGTTTGGTTGAGAGCCTCAAAGGCCTCAATGCTAAATACATGATTGCACCACCTTTCGTATATCTTGATGCTGTATCACAGGTTGTAAAAGGCTCAAACATCATCTTGGGCGCACAGAACATGACTGTAACAGACAACGGTGCTCACACAGGAGCAATCTCTTGGGCAATGCTCAAAGACCTCGGCGTTGAGACTGTTATCCTTGGTCACTCAGAGCGCCGCGACGAGTTCAACGAGAGCGACAAGCTCATCAACGAAAAAGTTCACAAGGCTTTGGACAACGGTCTCGACGTAGTTCTCTGTATCGGTGAGCTTTACTCACAGCGCGTAGCTGGCGTTACAAACCAGATTTGTGAAAACCAGGTTAAAGAGGGATTCGCTGGCGTTAAAGAAGATCAGCTCTCTCACATTTCTATCGCTTACGAGCCGGTTTGGGCTATCGGAACTGGTAAAACAGCTACTCCAGCAGAAGCTCAGGAAGTACACGCTTTCGTACGCAACGTAATCAAAGGCCTCTACAGCCAGAAAGCAGCTGACGAAATCAAGATTCTCTACGGCGGTTCAATGAACGACGGCAACGCAGAAGAATTGCTCGCTCAGCCGGACATCGACGGTGGCTTGATCGGCGGCGCTTCACTCAAAGTTGACAAGTTCACAACAATCTGTAAATTTGCAAGCAAATAATAAGCGTTAAGCACAAAAAAAATCCTGCTCGAATGAGCAGGATTTTTTTTGTGCCTCAGGCTTTGTCTACTTCGTAGCAAGAATGCGTCGCACGCTTACGCGTGCTTAGCAATTTTGTCTACTTCGTAGCCAAAATTGCAATACCTGGGAGTGTTTTTCCTTCGAGGAATTCGAGGGAAGCACCGCCACCTGTTGAAACGTGGCTCATTTTGTCTGCGAGGTGGAATTTGTTAACGGCTGCAACTGAATCACCGCCACCAACAACTGTCATAGCACCACGGCCTGTAGCGTCTGCAACGAGCTGAGCTACTGTAGCTGTACCCTTTGCGAATGCGTCGAACTCGAATACGCCGACCGGTCCGTTCCATACAACTGATTTAGCTGTAGAAAGAACTTCTGTATAGAGGGCGATTGTTTTTGGACCAACGTCCATTGCCATGAGATTGTCAGGAATATCTACGCCGTCAACTGCAACTGGAGTTGCGTTAGCGTCGAATTTGTCTGCTGCAACATGGTCAACTGGGAGAACGATTTTAACGCCTTTTGCAGCTGCATCTGCGAGCAATTTTTTAGCTGTGTCGATGAAGTCATCCTCAACCAATGAGATACCAACTTTGTGGCCCTGTGCTTTGAGGAATGTGTAAGCCATACCGCCGCCGATAACGAGGGCAGAAGCGTTTTTCAAGAGGCTCTCCAAAACAGCGATTTTTGAAGAAACTTTTGCACCACCGATGATTGCTACCTGTGGTTTTGGTGGGTTTTCTACCATTGGCTGGATGTATTTAACTTCTTTTTCCATGAGGAAGCCGCCAACTGATGGAACCGGCATGAATTTAGAGATAGAAGCTGTAGAAGCCTGATCGCGGTGAGCTGTACCGAAAGCATCGTTTACGAAGATGTCGCCGTAAGAAGCGAGCTCTTTTGCCATAACGTCGCGCTCAGCTGCGTCTTTTGAAGTCTCTTCTTTATGGAAGCGAACGTTCTCGAGCATTGCAACTGCCCCCTCTGGGAGAGCGTCGATTGCTGATTTCTGACCGAGTGCATCAGGAAGGAATGTAACCTCTTTGCCGAGTTTTTTTGCAAAATACTCAACAACCGGCTTCATGCGGTTTTTGCCGTTGATGAATTTCTCTGCGTCTTCAGAAGTCCATGTTTTTCCAGCCTTTTCAGCCTTCTCCTGAGCCTTTTTAACATCCTTTTTAGGATCGCCGAGGTGGCTCATCAAAACGAGAGAACGTGGTTTCTGCTCGAGGATATACTGGATTGTAGGGAGAGCTGCCATGATACGAGTATCATCCTGAACAACGCCTTCCTTCATAGGAACGTTGAAATCTACGCGCATGATGATGCGTTTGCCTTTAAGATCAACATCTTTAACAGTTTTAATCATTTGTAAAACTCCTTTAAGAAAGTTATTGTGCAATTTTACATCGTTTTTTATACAAATTCAATCACACGGAGAGTGTAATCTGTACTTAAATTTCTTTATAATTGAGCTATGTTCAATCCAGAAGAAATTATTTTTGCGGTGACGACGGCATGCAACCTGCACTGCCCCCACTGTTTTGTAAACCGAAATCCTTTTAACCTCAAGGCCGAAGATGCGGTGAATTTTCTCAAAAGCGTCAATGATTCGCCGGATTCTTCTATAGAAAAGGTGGGATTTTCGGGCGGAGAGCCTTTTTTGAGGCCGGATTTTTTGTGCCAGGTGATAAAAGCTGCTATCGACATGGATTTTATGTTCGACAGAATCATGACCAACGGCGACTGGTGGAAAAACGAAGAAGATTTGCGCACTACATTGCAGAAAGTCTACGATGCAGGCTACGACGGAAAAATCGGTCTGAGCTACGACACTTTCCACGCCCAGAGCGAAGAGCGGATTGCAAGCTTCATTCAGACCGTTTGGGATATTTTTGGAAGCGATGCGGTTGAAATCCAAAGCGTAAAAAGTGAGGGAGAAAGCGGTTCAGGTACAACTCAAATGCTCAAATCTCTTGCAAAAAAATTGAATCTTTCTTACGAGGAAGAGATTTCAAAATCCGGGCTGGGAATCGCGACTCTTTCTGACGGAGAGCATTTTTTGCCGGCCTATATTCAGACAGAAAGCTATCAGGCTGGTGACATTCGGGCCTGGAAGGACAAGAGCTGGTTCAAGGACCAGCACTGTGCTGAAATGGGGCAGATTCTTTTCGTGCACGCGACAGGCGACATAGCTCCCTGCTGCGGCTTTGCGAACGAGAACAAGCCCCTCTTTATCGGAAAAATCACGGACACCTTTGACGACGTGCTCAAAAATGCCGGGCAGAGCAGGATGATAAAAATCTGCTACGAGGAAGGACTTTCATCGCAGATAAAAATCTTAAAGGAACTGGGAAAGCTGCCGGAAGGTAAGACCTGTGACATCTGCACCTTCTGCGACCTTCTTTGCAAGACGGAGATTATTTAATCTTTCCCAGACTTTCGTTAAATTCAATGCCGCTTACTTCCTTTTCGGCACCGAATTCGATTCCGTCCTCAAGGTTCATTATTTCGTTTTCTACGCAGCCCAGGACGGCGTCGAAGTCAGGGGAGTCGAGCCTTACGTCAAGGATGGGGCTGCGCTTTTTGTTTTTGTAGGCTTCAGAATATTTGGCGGCAAGATGCGGCGTGTTTTTGCGCTGGTTGTAGAGGTTCCAGAGGAAGCGGGCTGCAATCAGGCGAGTGACGGAAGTTTCTTTGGTGACGGCGTTTTCTGCATCAAGAGACTTTGAAACCGGATTTAGAAGGCCACTGCCTGCTATTTTTTTGTACAGGTCCTTTTCAGAAAGCTCCTTGCCGGCCGTGTAATTGTAAAGCAGGTCAGGATTTTGATTTGTAAGCAGAATCATCTGTAGGACGGAAAGTTTTTCAAGTGAAAGAAGCCCCTTCCCTCCTTCGGCAGAACGCAGCTGCCAGCTTTTATCACGGAGGCCGCCATAAAAACGGCGGTAAAAGGGCTCAAGAGAAAGGAAAGCCTCGTCAAAAGAAGCCAGGGCCTTGGCGTAATCACAGGAAGAATAGCTGATCAAAGCCTTTTCCAGAACAAGAAGGGACTTGTCCGAAAACTGCTTCGTTTTTTCGTCAAAATTCTTTTCGATTCCAAGGCGGCGGGCAAGAATCAGGGCGCGGGCATCACCCTTAAAGGCTGAGGAAGACGATTCATAATATTTTTTTGCCAGTGATTTTTTGCCCAGGTCAAAGGCAAGACAGCCGGAAAGGGCATAAAGGCGGGCAAGAAAGGCATTTTTCAATGCAGGATTTTCACTAGTCTTTTCCATGTCGGAAAGCAAAAGTTCGGCCTTTCGAAGAAGATTTTTATCCTTAATGGACTCGTCGGCCTCAAAATAAGCCGAATCGATTTCACTGAAACGGCTCTCAAAGGCAGAAATCTCAGCATTTCCAGCAATATTATCAAGTGCAATATCATCCTGCATCGAAGCACAAGAAGCCAAGAGCAGGAAACAAAAGCAAAGAAGGAGCCAAAAGGGGCGTTGCGGGTAGGGAGCGACCTCCCCCTCCTGTAGTTTAATCTTCAATTTTAGGTTTTCAACTTTCATTTTCTTACCTGGTTCTCCATGCCGTCAGTTTTTTGTCGATTGTAAGGGCGAGACACTCGCTCACTTTGTCACCGTTAACGTCCGCAAAGACCGGCTTGCCCCAGCCTGCCAGCGGATAGCCCGAAAGCAGCTCCAGATTTTCGTTGAAGCCGTAAATCACGTTTGCATCCGCGCAGACAAAGAGGCTTTCCCGGCCGTTGTTTTCAGTATCACGCAGACAGATGAATCCGTGCCTTGCGCTTGAATTCGGAATCTGAACAGTGAGAATAGAGCCGTCCAGAGAAATGCGGTACAAAAGGGCATCGCTTGAAAGGGCGTAGAAATATTTTTCGCTTGCGACAAGGTTGGTCATGAAAACGCCGCCCAGCCTTAGCGGGAAGCCGTCAATCTGCTCACCGTCCTTTGAATCGGCGCGCCAGATATTCAATTCTCCGGCCTGGGTGATGATTCCCACATAAATTTTGGAAGAATTCTTGAGGATTGCAGGTGACCCCAGGGCAATTCCCGGAATTTCAAAAGGATTTTCAAGATTAACGCACTTTTCGCCCTCAAAATAATAAATTTTTCCCAGAAAGCCCTTGCTGTAAATCGCAAAAGCCCTGCCGTCAGAAAGAGCGACCGGCTCAGACTTTGCCGAAAGGCCGGGAATTTCTATCGTGACTAAAGATGCATCCGGCTTTACGATAAAGACAGTGCCCAAGTCAGAAACGAGGACAAGATTTTCGCCTGAACTGCAAGGCCTGCATGAAATATTTTCCCCCAGCATGAGGGGAAAGCGGCCGACAGCTTCAAGGGCAGGATTCAGGAGGGAGACGACTCCGTGGGAAGAGACGCTCCAGACCGTGCCGCCGTTTTTAGGCTTAGAGCTTGCTACGATTTCGATTTTGTCGGAATCTTCTTTTGAAGCAATCTGCATGCTGGAAAGGTCAAGGGCTTTTAATGAAGTCTGGCCCTCAACCCAGTAAAGGTGCTTTGGATTTTTGCCGGAATCAACCTGCAGGTTCAAGGGAGAAGCCTTCTGCTCAAGTGAAAGCGGGAAGCCCGGAACCGAATAGAGGCTGCCTGATTTTCGGGCACAGGCATGGAGATTTATTTCAAGGACGTCTTTTTCGATACGCACGTCAAAGCGGCCCATCGTGTACAATTTTAAAACCTGGGAAAGAGCCTCGTTACTCCGCAAAAAGAAGGGAACGCTGCGCTCAAGGTTATAGAAAAGGGAAATTGACGTGTCATTCTTCAGGTCTTTTGAAACTTCGGAATAAGTCTTGCTTTTTATCAGGGATTTTCCTGAGTGGGCATTGGTGTAAACGGCAGAAAGACATTCTGCGCTCTCAGAAAAATAGATTGTTCCATCCAGAACCATAAAATATGGCGACGGCATGTTGACTCCGACAATACCCAGCATCCAGTTTAGGAATGACGGAAATTCAAGTTTTGAGAGGCGGACTCCGCCCAAAATCAGGGAATTGTCATCTTTTATAAGGATTGAAGAAAGGAGCTTGTTGAAGACAGACTGGCGGGCTTTTTCATCCTTAATCTGAATGGCAAAAACCGGGTCGTTCTGGTTTTCAATGCCAAAGACAGCAAATTCATCCCCCATCCATGAAAAAAGAAATTCATTTAAATCCATGGAAAGAAGGGTTTTGCACCAGTCATCGCAATTTTTCCAGTATTCATCAGGATTTTTTACGTCGGGAATGAAAGGCAGGACGGCATCTTTAAGTTCTTCAAGAGTGCCGGCATTCAAAACCGTGTAATACTGGGTAATGTCAGAAAAGCGGGTTATTATGGAAGGAACGCTAGATTTTTTGGCAAGAATCGGAGCCAGGGGAGCAGCATCCTCAGACTCGCTGGTTACCGGAAGCCTGCATTTGAGGGAAAGGTCTGAATCAGTGATGTTAAAGGAAACCACGCTCAGCGAGTCAGATGCAATCAGATTTGACATTGAAGAGAGAATTGGATTGCCGCCGGTTACAGAATGCATGAGGGAGCTGGCGTCGGCAACAATCCTAAGCTCGCCCTTTTTTCCTGAACGGAAGAGCTTTTTCTGGGCTGGAGTGTATGTGGTGTCATTTTCAACCAGACTTGCCGTAAGAAGATGCTCGAAAGAATCAGAAGCAATCAAAAGATTTTTAACGGATTTCAAATAAAGGGTAAGGTCTGGAGTTTTGTAGACAAAGTAAGAAGTCTGCTCGTTTGTTTCGTAGGAAAGATTTTTAAGGAATTCGTTTTGGGAGTCAGAAAGGCTAAGCTTGGGGTACATGTAGGAGCCCACCCGGCTTGCAAGGGAAAAAATGCCCAGATTGAGGACTGCGACGAAATGGGAATCACTGCCTATTTTTGAGCCGTCGCCGTAAACTGCAAAGTCAACCTGGCGGGAAGCCGCAAACTTCACGAATCCGTTATCGCGCAAATCAGACGAACGGAAATCCATAAAGGGCTTTCGGAGCGAAGAATACTCAGGCGATGAAAGGAAAAGATCGGCCGCCTGCAAATCAAAAAGCGGGTTCACCGTGTCAAAGGCGGAATCTGTATGGATATAAAGCGAATAGTTTCGCGGAATTGAAGAAAGCGCGGATTTTCTGTCAAAAGCACAGTAAGCAAGGGCTGCGGCAAGCAGAAGAAGGATTGTAAGAATAACCGATATAATAGAAAGAAAAATGCGGGCAAGGAGTTTTTTCATGCCCTAATTTTCAGATAATGCAGGGATTTTGTCAATGTAAAAAAAAGGGCTTCCAAAAAGGAAGCCCGGTTAATGATTTTAGATTTACTCTTTTACAGCACCAAGAGAAACACCCTTGATGATGAATCGTGAAAGACAGAGGTAAACAATCATAAGAGGAACGATAGCGATACAGATTGTCATGTAAACCTGTCCCATATCGAACTTCTGGTAGTCAGCACTTCGGAGCTGAGCAATCATGATAGGAATAGTCTTCTTTTCCTTGCTTGAAATTACAAGGGCAGGAACGAAGTAGTTATTCCAAGAGCTTACGAATGAGAAGATTGCCTGAACAGCGAGAGCCGGCTTCATCATGTAAAGTACGATTCGGTTGAAGATTGCAACCTCGTGACAACCGTCGATTCGAGCTGCCTCAACGATTGAGTAAGGAAGCGTTGACTGCATTGCCTGATACATATAGAAGAAAACGACTGGGGCTGCGATTGCCGGAATGTAGAGGGCTGCAAGTGTGTCCATGAGGCCGAAAGCATCGAGCAACTTCAAGAAACCAAGTGTAGAACACTGGGTAGGAATCATCATGATCATCATGATCAACTTCAAAGATGCATCCTTAAGCTTGAAATTGTACATGTAAATGCCGTAAGCAGTCATTGTTGAGAAGTATGTTGTGAGAAGAGCACACATTGATGAAACAAAGACGCTGTTGAACAAAGCCCTTACAATCGGAGTATTGTCGTTTGACATGAGGTTTTTGAGGTTCTGTCCGAAAGCAAGACCTGGAAGAGCCGAGAAGCCCTTCTGAATTTCTGAGTGAAGGCGTGTAGCATTGACAAGAAGAACAAAGAACGGGAACAAAGAGAATACTACGAGCGCGATAAGAATGAAATAAATGATATATCGTGTTAATGTTTTCATTTTTTAGCTCCTGTCATGCTGCGGTATTTGCTCATAGTCATAGTGTAGACTGAGAAGCTGAGGACACTTGTGATGATGAATGTTACTACAGAAACAGCACCAGCCATACCGTAGTTCTTGCTGGCAAGGTGTTTGTTGAGGTACATGATGAGGGTCATGCTTGTGCGGTCAGGAGTACCTTCACCGTTTGTCAAAATCTGAGGAACATCGAACATCTGAATACCACCGATAAGAGATGTAATCAAAACGTAGATGAAGATTGGCATGAGCAATGGCATTGTGATTCGGAAGAATGTCTGAACCGGGTTTGCACCGTCGATGCGGGCAGCCTCGTAAATGCTTGTGTCGATACTCATGATACCAGCCATGAGCATGATTGTTGTGTTACCATACCACATGAGGAAGTTCATGATTGCGACGAGAGCGCGGGTCCAGCCGGCTTCTGCCAGGAAGCGTACATTTTCAGTGAAGAGGCCTGATTTAACGAGAATGCTGTTTACAGGACCGTTTGTACTGAACAATGTGAAGAAGAGCATTGCGAAAGCCGAAGCCATGATAAGGTTTGGCATGTAGATAACTGTTTTGAGGAATTGCTGGAAGCGGATTTTAAGGTCAGTGCTTGTGAACCAAATTGAAAGCAGCAATGAAACCACAATCTGAGGAATAAAGCCCGCAATCCACATAACAAATGTATTACCGATATAACGGAGAATGTCACTCTCAAAAATCGATTTGAAGTTTTCAAGACCGATGAAATCAGGTCCGATTGTCATCAAACCTACACGATAGTTCTCATAGAGACTGTTTACGAAGGTCGAAATGAGAGGAATCAATGAGAAGATTGTAAAGATGATAAAGAATGGAGCAATGAAGAAATAGCCCCATTTGTTGTAATCAACTTTTTTTGTCTTTTTTACCTTTGTTTTTTCTTCTTTTTTAGATGCCATATTTTTTTGACCTCGCAGATTTGAATTCATAGCAGAATGAAGAATCTGTGGGATTCTCACAAGCTGCAGCCAACAAAACAATTTTTTTCATGTTTCCCCCTTATTTAAAGAGAAATCTACAACGTTGTAGATTTTACATACAGTATATATGAAGATTTACGTTTGTCAAGTTTTTTTAAAATCTGTGCTTTTAAAAAATTGAAAAACGTTGTACACTTTTAGACGGGGGCTAAGCATGGGTATCAAAGACGAACTTACCGAAACCGAATTCAAAAACCGAGAGTATCTCATAAATCATATTCCCTATGACAGCGAGATGGCTTTTTTCCAGAGCATAAAAAACGGTGATATGGAAGAAATGCACCGTCTTTTCAAGCCTCTCTGCGTCGAAGGATTCGGCAAGCTCAGTGACAATCCTCTCCGCAATTTAAAATATCACCTCATCATTACAGTAGCCATGATTACCCGCTACGTCATTGAGGCCGGTCTTGAAATGGAAGCCGCCTACAACCTCAGCGACATCTACATCCGAAAGATTGACACCTGCAACAACGTGGAGAGCATAAACGAAATCCACAAGGAACTCTGCGAAAACTATGTAAAGCGAATGCAGGGAGTCAAAAAACAGCGTCTTTATTCACGTCCCATCACGCAATGTATTGATTATATTTATGACAATTTGCACAATAAGATATCCCTTGAGGATTTGGCTCAGGTTTCAGGATTAAGCACTTCGTATGTATCAAAACTCTTTCATAGCGAAGTTGGAATCACGATTGCCCAGTATATCCAGAGCAAAAAAATCGAGGTGGCAAAAAATCTGCTTATTTTTAGTGACTACACAACTACGGACATAGCGAATTACCTTCAGTTCAGTTCTGAAAGCTACTTCATAAACGTATTCAGGAAAAACTGCGGGATTACTCCAAAGAAATACCGTGTCTTGCATTTCCGTACGAAGTTCACCGCTGAAGATAACAAATCCTAATTCCTTTTTCCAAGAGGAGAATTTAATTTTATGGACAAATTCGAAATTCTGCGTAAGGCTGCGGCTCAGGGCGTCGTTCTTCTGAGAAACGAAAAAAACACCCTCCCCTTCGAGCCTTCTGATAATGTAGCCGTTTTCGGCAGATGTCAGGTCGATTACTACAAAAGCGGAACAGGTTCCGGCGGTTCAGTCCACGTTCCTTTTTCAGTCAATTTTGTTTCAGGCATGGAAACCCTCAAAAAAGAAGGCTTCCCTCTTCCACAGCTTAACGAAGAGCTTTTAAAAGTCTATTCGGACTGGCTCAAGGAACATCCTTTTGATGCCGGTAAAGGCGCCTGGGCAGCAGAACCATGGAGTCAGGTTGAAATGGAGCTGGGCGACTCTCTGGTTAAAGAGGCCGCTTCAAAATCAAACAAGGCCGTCTTCATCGTTGGCCGAACGGCAGGCGAAGACCAGGACAACAGCGCAGAGGCAGGAAGCTTCCTTCTCACTCAAATCGAGCGCAAAAACATCGAGCTTATCTGCACCCACTTTGAAAAGGTCGCAATCGTATTCAACACCTCAAACATCATGGACCTTTCATGGATTGACGAGTCGGTCTTCAAGTCTCACATCACGGCAGTTCTTTTCTCATGGCATGGCGGCATGATGGGCGGTCAGGGACTGGCAGACGTTCTCTGCGGCAAGGTTAATCCTTCAGGAAAGCTCCCGGACTCAATCGCTTACAAAATCGAAGACTATCCTTCATCAAAAAACTTCGGACACAAGGATTTCCTTCTCTACGAGGAAGATATTTACGTCGGCTACAGATATTTCACGACTTTCGCAAAGAGCAAGGTTCAGTTCCCCTTCGGATTCGGACTTTCCTACACGACTTTTGAAGTTTCAGGCGAATCTTACTCATTCTCTGACTCAAAAATCACTGTTCGCGCAAAAGTAACAAACACAGGCTCAAAAAGCGGCCGCGAAGTCCTTCAGGTTTATGCAGAGTGTCCTCAGGGTAAACTGGGAAAGGCTAGCCGCGTCCTCTGTGCATTCGCAAAAACAAAGGAGCTTGCTCCAAAAGAAAGTCAGGAGCTTGAGCTTTCATTCCCGGTCAGCCGCTTTGCTTCTTACGATGACTCAGGAGTTACGGGCTTTGCCTACAGCTACGTTCTCGAAGAAGGAGACTACAATTTCTGGGCTGGAAGTGACTGTTTCTCATGCAAAAAAGTTCCGGCTGTATCAGGCGCTTTCTCAGTCGAAAAGACTTATGCCCTTGAGACTTTGAGCCAGTGTTGTGCTCCGAACCGCGAATTTATGCGAATCAAACCTGGAAAAGTCAATTCTGACGGCTTATTTATAGAAGAAAAAGAAACAGTTCCTCTTTCAAAAGTCGACATTGCAAAAAGAATCAGGGAAAGCACTCCGGCTGAAATTCCTGCAACTAAGTCCAGCGTAACATTCAGCGACGTAATTGCAGACAAGAGCCGCATTGACGAATTCATCGGCACCCTTTCAGACGTTGAGCTTATGACTTTAGTCCGCGGAGAGGGCATGATGAGCCGCAAGGTAACGGCTGGAATCGCATCTGCTTTCGGCGGCTTAAGCGACTCTCTTCACGACAAAAAGGTTCCGGCTGTCGGCTGTTCTGACGGTCCTTCCGGAATCCGCATGGACAACGGCACAAAGGCAATCCTTCTTCCAATCGGAACTTCCCTCGCCTCTTCATGGGATTCAGCTCTTGTCGAAGAAGTTTACGAAGTCCTGGGCAACGAAATGAAGGAAAACAAAATCGACGTTCTTCTTGGACCTGGCTGCAACATCCACAGAAACCCTCTCAATGGAAGAAACTTTGAATATTACTCAGAAGATCCTCTTATTTCAGGAATTATGACTTCTGCGGCATGCAAGGGTCTTGCAAAAACAGGCGCAATCGCCACAATCAAGCACTTTGCCCTCAACAATCAGGAAAAGAATCGCCGCAACGTTGACTCTGTCGCTTCTGAACGCGCAATCCGCGAAATCTACCTCAAGCCTTTTGAAATCGCAATCAAGGAAGGTAACGCCCGCTCCGTAATGACAGCCTACAACACGGTAAACGGCTTCAAGGCAGCTTCTTACTTCGATTTGAACAATTCAATTCTCCGCGGAGAATGGGGATTTACCGGCCTTGTAATGACTGACTGGTGGGCAACAATGAACGACTGCGTAAAGGGCGGCGAGGCAGACGGCTACAAGTTCAGCGAAATGCTCAAGGCCCGCAATGACATTTACATGGTCTGCGTAAACGACACGGCTGACAAGGGCGGCTTCGGTGACAATCTCGAAGAATCGCTCAAAAAGGGCTCGCTCTCAAAGGCCCAGCTCCAGCTCTGCGCAAAGGACATTCTGCTTTTCATCACAGAAACATTTGCCGCAAAAGCTCCGCTCAGACCACTCCGTAACGAAGTCTTCGTCGAAAGCGACATCAATTCGGCTCCGGAAGGCGCAAACCTTATTTCAGGCCGTCCTGCCTTTGCCGAAGACCTGGCTTCAGTCGTCTACTTCAAGATTGAAAAGGGCGGCGAATACAGGATTTATGGCTCATTCAGAAAGGATGGCGGTGACACCCTTTCTCAGTCAATCACAAACGTCCTCGTCAACGACAAGGCGATTGGCTCATTTGAGTGCCGCAGCACGGACGGCAAGAAATCATTTGCGGTTGCGGCATTTGTCAACCTCAAGCCGGGCATTTACAAGGTTCAGCTCGAGCATACAAAGCCTGGAATCGAAGTCATGGAGCTTGGTTTCTGGCAGGACATGGAGTCTCCAATCACCACGCATTTCTTTGAGAAATTTGAAAAAGAGCGTGAGGAGCGGGAGAAAAATAAATAGCGCCGGAGTTTTAAGTTAGTTTTTTTACAAGAATATTGCTTAATTCTTTTAAATGCGTTATTTTATATCTATAAATTTTGTATTCTTTATTTTAAGGAGATAAAAATGGCAGTAAAAGTTGCTATTAACGGTTTCGGCCGTATTGGTCGTTTGGCATTCCGCCAGATGTTCGGTGCAGAAGGTTATGAGGTTGTCGCTATCAACGATTTGACAAGCCCAAAAATGCTCGCTCACCTCTTGAAGTACGATACAGCACAGGGTGGATACGCTGGCCGCATCGGTGAAGGAAAACACACAGTTGAGTCACATGACGGTGAAGGCGAAGACAACTACATCGTTGTTGACGGAAAGAAAATCGTTATCTACAAGATTCCAAATGCAGCTGAACTTCCATGGGGAAAAATCGGCGTAGACGTAGTTCTCGAGTGTACAGGTTTCTACACATCAAAAGAGAAGGCTCAGGCTCACATCACTGCTGGTGCTAAAAAGGTTGTAATCTCAGCTCCAGCTGGAAACGACCTCCCAACAATCGTTTACAACGTAAACCACAAAACTCTCAAGAAGGGCGACAATGTTATCTCTGCTGCTTCTTGTACAACAAACTGCTTGGCTCCGATGGCAAAAGCTCTCAACGACGCTTTCCCAATCCAGTCAGGTATCATGGCTACAATCCACGCTTATACTGGTGACCAGATGATTCTCGACGGTCCACAGCGCAAGGGTGATCTCCGCCGCTCACGAGCTGGTGCTCAGAACATCGTTCCAAACTCAACAGGTGCTGCAAAGGCTATCGGTCTTGTAATCCCAGAGTTGAACGGAAAACTCATTGGTTCTGCACAGCGTGTTCCAGTTCCAACAGGATCTACAACAATCCTCACAGCAGTTGTTAAAGGCAACGATGTAACAAAAGAAGCTATCAACGCTGCTATGAAAAAAGCATCTGACCCAGAGACATTCGGATACAACGAGGACGAAATCGTTTCTTCTGACGTTATCGGAATGCGCTACGGCTCACTCTTCGATGCTACTCAGACAATGGTAACAAAGATTGCTGACGGTCTCTTCGAGGTTCAGGTTGTTTCTTGGTACGATAACGAGAACAGCTACACATCTCAGATGGTTCGCACTATCAAATATTTCTCTGAGAACTGCTAAGTTAACGTTCTTTTAGAATGAAAAAAGTCCGCTCCGGCGGACTTTTTTTTGCTGTTCTCGTTATCGTTCTACTTTACAATTCGCTTTACGCGCTTTCCGATTGATGTTAGTACTTCGTAGGAGATTGTGCCGCCGGTTTTGGCCAGGTCGTCGGCGGTGGTTAGGGCTCCGCTTTCTTCGGGGCCGAAGATAATTGCCTTGTCCCAGAGGTGGACTTCGGGGTTGTCTTTGCCTATGTTTACCATGCACTGGTCCATGCAGATTCTGCCGCAGACCGGATATTTTTTGCCGTTGATGGTGACTTCAAGGCCTGGAGAAAAGCGCCTTAAAAGTCCGTCGGCGTAACCTACTGGCAGGACGGCTATGTCTGTTTCATCCTCGCAGAAATATGTCCTTCCGTAAGAGACTGACTTTCCCTTGGGGAAATGCCTGATTGCGACAATCTGTGTTTCAAGGGCCATGACGGGCTTGATGTCAAAGTCCTCGTGCCTGGACTGCAAATATTCCTTTGTTATCTGGTCGGGGTAGTAGCCGTATGTAATGATTCCGGGCCGAACCATGTCAAAGTACATGTCGTGATTGTTCATGATTGCGGCGCTGTTTCCGATGCTGCATATTCCGGGATTGATTCCCTTTGCCTGAACATTTTCGACGGCACGGCAGAATTCCTCATACTGAAGGTGGGTAAAATTCTGGCATTCAGTGGTAACGCTGTCGCTTTCACAGAAGTGGCTTGCCATGCCCTTTAGATGAAGGTGGGCGCTCTGCTCAATCAGCTTGGCTTCGTTTCCTGCTTCATCAGGATAGCAGCCGATTCTTCCCATTCCGGTGTCAACTGCAAGAAAGACCGGGAATTTTTCATCTTTTTTGAAAAACTTGTCCGCCGCTTCTGAAAGGGCTGAAATATAGTCTTCTCCGAAAGTGAAGGGAGTAAGGCTATATGAAAAGAGGGAATCAAATTCTTCCGGCACGCAGAGGCTGAGGACGATTATGTTTTCCGTGATTCCGTCTTCACGAAGTTCAATTCCTTCATCGACTGTTGCAACGGCAAAATAATTGATTCCGCCAACTTCGTGAGCTGTTTTTGCCGTGAGGACTGCACTGTGACCATAGGAATCTGCCTTTACTGCCACGCAGATTTCTGTCTTTGGTCGGACATGACGGCGAATCTGCTCCAGATTATATTTGAGGTTATCCTTATAAATTACTGCTTTTGTACAACGCATAGTGCCCCCTAGTTCTGTAAGAAAGTTTCCGGAATATCCGTAATCAGCATGTGCCCAGGCGCGTGGGTGATGCAGAAGTCTGGCTTTGAGTTCATGACTACGCTTTGTGGCGTTACTCCGCAGCACCAGAAGACCGGAACTTCGCCCTCTTTTATTGTGCTCGCCTCTCCGAAATCAGGCTTTGAGATGTCCTTTATGCCGATAAACTCCGGGGAGCCGATATGAATTGGAGCGCCGTGGACTTTTGGAACCCGTGCTGTAATCGTCGTTGCCTTTACAATCTGACTGTAGTGAATCGGCCTCATTGAAACGACCATTTTTCCGCTGAAAATGCCTGCCGGATTCGTGTCGATGTTTGTAAGGTACATTGGAACGTTGTGATTTTCAGAAATATTCCTTACGTCGATTCCGGCTTCAATCAGGGGAGCCTCAAAAGAAAAGCTGCAGCCGATAACGAAGGTCACAAGGTCATCCCGCCAGAAGCTGCTTACGTCACTATATTCGCCTGCAAGCCCGCCGTTTTTCCAAACTCTGTACTTGGGCACGTCGGTCGCAATATCACAGTTTGAGGCAGAAGTTTTCAAAAATCTTGAGCCCTCGTCGCTGACTTCGAGAAGGGGGCAGGACTGCTGGTTTCTCTGGCAGAAAAGCAGAAAATCGTATGCGTATTTTTTTGGAAGGATGCAGAGGTTTGCCTGAGCAAAGCCCGCGCACATTCCCGATGTCTGACCTGTAATTTTTTCTTCGCGGATTAACTTCCGCACTTCTTTAGGCGTGATGTCTTTATATGGATTTGTATTCATTTTGCTACCTCTTAAAAAGATTCCGGCAAAAGCCCGGAATTGCTCTTGATTGTAAACTTCACTTTTGTGCCCGGCAGGGCCTGCGCAAGAGCGCACATCGACTTTCGTGTGACGGCCGCGATTTTTGCATAGCCGCCTGTTGTCTGCCTGTCACTTGCCATTACGACCGGAAGCCCGGACGAAGTTATCTGGACAGAGCCGAAGGGAATGGCATCTGAAATGATGTCAGTTTTTCCGCATTCAAGGCTTTGGCCTGAAAAACGGATTCCCATTCTGTCGCTTTCGGGAAGGACGGTAAAGACACTTTCCTGAAATTTTCTGACCGCTTCCTCTGAAAAAGAAGAATACTGGCTTCCCTTCGTGCAGGAAAGGACAAGAACTTCGTTTTCTTCTATTGAATTGCTTTCAATCGGTGCAGGATTTTCGCCAATTCCTTTTTTGCAGGAAAAATCCCCGATTGCAAGCTCATCGCCTGCTTCAAGCTTACGGCCAAAATATCCGCCGCTTTTGCTTTTTAAATTTGTAGAGTGGCTTCCAAAAAGCTCAGGGACCAGGATTCCGCCCTTAAAGCACAGGTATGAGCGCAGGCCTTTCATGACAAAGCCGCACTTTAATATGCTTCCTTTTTCCGCATGATATTTTTGATTCATCTGAACTGGCTTTTCATCCAGAGTCGCCTGGCAGATTCCGCCTGTAATGACGAAGTCACAGCCGCTGGTAAATTGAATGGTCGGAGCAAGGAGAGTCGCTTCGAGGCAGGCGGCATTTTCATCATTGCCGAGGATTTTGTTTCCTATCTGATAGCTTTCAAAGTCCATTACTCCGCCCTGGCCTATTCCCAGGTGCTGGAAGCCGAACCTTCCCTTGTCCTGAACGGTGGTGCACATTCCCCCTTCGAGGATTTTTATTCCGCCCGTGCAGACATATCTTTGAAGGGAACTTGAAGCCTGACCGCCACTTTTCCCCTGCCCCGGAATTTTCGAATCAGAAGAAGAGCTTTGCTTTTCTGCAATCCTGTCAAATTCCTCCCGCGAAACCGGGACAAAGCGGATTGAGTCTCCGGCTTCGTAAAGGCAGGCAGGATTTCTCGTCTGATCAAAGACTTTGAGCGGGGTACGGCCGATAATACGCCAGCCGCCAGGAGAATCACTGGGATAAAGGCCGGCCTGTTTTCCGCCGATTGCAACGCTTCCGGCAGGAATCTTGGTGCGGGGGCTTTCAAGGCGGGGTGTTTCAAGCCTTTCGTCCATTCCGCCCAGATATGGAAATCCCGGCAAAAAGCCCAGCATGTAAATCAGATAGTCTCTTGATGAATGCAGGGCGATTATTTCTTCTTTTGAAAGGCCTGTATGTTTTGAAACATCCGCCAAATCAGGAGCAAATTCTTCGTCCTCATAGCAGACTGGAATTTCAACAAGTTTTCCGCCCTTTTTTGATGATGATGCGCCCTTGTCAGTTTTTTCAATCACTTCTCCGATTAGTTTCAGGACAAAATCCTGCCTGATTTCATCGGGATTAAAGTAGACGGTTACGGCACAGTAAGTCGGCACTATTTCGATTATTTCCGGCACATCACATGTGTAGGCCTTTAAGTTTTCGACAAAGTCCGTAATCCGCTCATTGATTTCGCCGCAAATTTTCTGCGGAAACTGAATTTGAATTGAATCTTCACTGGAAACAAGCACGCTGACATCATTCATCTGTGAATTATCATCCTCCAAGGTATGCTTTCTGAACTTCCGGGTTTGCCCTCAGCTCGTCGCTTGTGCCTTCCGCAATGATTTCGCCAGTGCGCAAGACATATCCGCGGTCCGCAAAATCAAGGGCGACTTTCGCGTTCTGCTCGACGACAAGAAGAGTCATCTTTTTCTGAACGTTAAGCCTCTTGAGGGCGCGGAACATTTCAAACATCAGCTTAGGAGCAAGGCCCATACTCGGTTCATCAAGCATAATAAAAGGACAGTCCGTCATCAATGCCCTTCCGACTGCAAGCATCTGCTGCTCACCGCCCGAAAGAAGCTCGCTCCTCTGCTTGCGGCGCTCGTAAAGGCGGGGGAACAAATCATAAACCAGGTCATACTGCTGCATGATGTTCATTTCATTCCATTTTTCCTTCTGTCGTGCATAGCAGGCCATCTGAAGGTTCTCTTCAACGGTCAGGTTTCCGAAAATATGCCGGCCTTCAGGGACAAGACACATCATCCTGTCCTGAATCAACGTGTGGGGCTCAAGCTTTAAAATGCTCTTTCCCTCGTAGAGAACGTCTCCGCTTCGGACTGTCGGAGCTTCCGGTTTTGAAAGGCGGGAAAGGGTCAGCAGGGTCGAAGTTTTTCCGGCTCCGTTTGCCCCGATTAAAGTGACGATTTCGCCTTTGTCCACATTAAAATTTATTCCGTGCAGGGCTTCGATGTTTCCATAGCCCACAACCAAATCTTTTACTTCAAGCAACATGTTTTTTCCTCCTAGCTCTTTTTTGAGAGGCTTGGATACGCATTCTTAATATCGATGTCAGAATTTCCAAGGTAGGCTTCGATGACCGCCGGATTTTTCTGAATTTCCTCAGGCGTGCCTTCCGCAAGTTCCTTTCCGAAATTGATTACCTTTATCCGGTTAGCAAGAGTGTTTACGACCTGCATCTGGTGTTCAATCATCCAGATTGTGATTCCGAAAGTATCGTGAATCCAGCGGATGTAGCTGATAAGTCCGTCGAGGTCGGATGTTGAAAGGCCGGCTGCAGGCTCATCAAGCATCAAAAGCTTAGGCTCAAGACTGAGTGCCCGCGCGATTTCTACACGCCTTTGAATGCCGTAAGGAAGATTTTTCGGATAATCCAATGCCGTGTCTGCAAGCGAGAACTTTTCCAAAAGTTCCCAGGCCTTTTTGTGGATTTCAGCTTCCCTATCCTTGTATTTTTTTGTACGAAGGAAAACATCTTTCAGGGTGAAGCCCATTCTTGAGTGCTGGGCTATGCAGATGTTGTCCAAAACAGTCATGTCGCTCCAGAGGCGGATGTTCTGGAAAGTGCGGCCAATCTGAAGGTCGGCGATTTTGTGGGGACGAAGACCGTTAAGTCTTGTTCCGTCAAAAACGATGTCGCCCTCAGACGGAACGTAAAATCCGCTTACAAGGTTGAAGACTGTTGTCTTTCCTGCTCCGTTCGGTCCGATTAAAGCGTTGATTGAACCTTTTTCTATCTCAACGTTGATGTCAGTAAGAGCCTGAAGACCTCCGAACCTGTGCGTAAGGTGCTCGATTTTCAATAAAGTTTCGCTCATGCTGCCCCTCCTTCCCTTTGAGCCTGAGGCCGGATTTGATTTTTATTTGCCGGGAAAAGTTTTTTGAGCCACGGGAATACCTGAGGGAGTTCCTTTGAGCCCATGATTCCTTCAGGATGGAATTCCATAATCAGGATGAGGATTAAAGGAATGATTACCCACTTCCAGATCTGGGCCGGGCGCAGAAGTTCCAGAAGAATCGTAAAGACGATTGCCGAAAGAACTGAACCGCTCAGAGAGCCCATGCCGCCTAAGAATACCATTACAAGGGATTCCGTTGACTTCATGATTCCGAAGCTTGAAGGGTTGATGAATCCCAGCAGGTGGGCAAAAAGACCGCCCGCAATGCCTGCAAGGAAGGAGCTGAAAGTAAAGGCAATCAGCTTCATGTTGTTTGTATTGACCGACATGATTTCAGCTGAAATTTCATCGTAGCGGACTGCCGAAATGCCTTTTCCCAGAGTTGAATTCATGAGGTAATATATAGAAAGAACTGAAAGGACTGCAAAGACAAGCCCCCAGATTAAAATCCAAGGAACATCGATTACATCCGCCATGCTGTTCATTACGCTTTTCATTCCCATGAGGCCGCGGCTGGCACCGACCAGAGGGATGTTGTTTATCGCCGTCGTGACGATGAAGTTTGCCGCAACCGTAATGATTGCAAGATAGTCGTCACGGGTTTTGAAAGAAGGAATCGCAACGATAAGGCTGACGAGCATTGCCGCAAGTCCGCCGATCAAAATTGAAATCGGGAATCCGACAAGAGCAAGTCCTTCAGGAAGGAGAGCCTGCCCCGTAATTGAGTTTCCGTCCTTGAAAAGAATTAGCGAGACGACAGAAGAAACGTAGGCGCCTGTTGCCATGAATCCGCCGTGACCGCAGCTGAATTCTCCCATATAGCCGTTTACGATGTTGAGGCTGGCCGACATGATTATATTGATGCAGATTGTTACGATGATTGTCTGAATGTAGTTGTTGATGATTCCGAATTTTGCAAGCAGGGTTACAAGCAGAATCGAAGCAATCGTCGTGACAGGCATGATGAATTTTCTTTGCTTTGGAGAAGGATTGAATCTTGAATCAATCCGGCTGTTTAAATTTTCTAACCACTTCATATCCAGTCCTCCTTAAATTTTTGTGCTCTTTGCAACGCCGAAGAATCCTGTAGGCTTAATCGTAAGGATAACCAGAAGGATTACGAAGGAAACCAGGTCCTTGTAGCTTGACGGCAGGAAAGCCGTAACGAAGATTTCGATGAATCCCAGCAGGAAGCCGCCGATGAAAGCGCCCTTGATGTCACCGATTCCGCCGACGACCGCCGCTATAAAGGCCTTCCAGCCGATAATCATACCCATGTAAGGGTCCATGACAGGATAGCTCATGCCGAAAAGGATTCCGGCAACCGCCGCAAGGGCTGAACCTAATGCAAAGGTAAAGGTGATTACTGTATTTACAGGGATTCCCATCAGTGGAATCGCGAATTTATCATAGGAAATGGCACGCATACTCATGCCAAGTGTTGTTTTCTGAACTATAAACTGAAGCAGGGCAAAGATGACGATTGCACTGACAATTACAAGAACCTTAAGGCTTGTGATTGTGACCGGTCCGATATTCCAGACGTGCTTTGCAAGGATGTCCGGGAAACTTCTCGCAGAAGCTCCAAAAACTGCAAGGTTTCCGTTTTCAAGAATGAAGCCAATCATCAGTGCCGTAATTACTACATAAAGCCTGTTCGCTCCTTTTGCACGCAGGGGCTTGTAGGCAAGTTTTTCGATTCCGACACCAAGCAGGGCTGTAAGCGCCATCGTACATACAAGAGTGATTACAAAAAGGGGAACTCCCGTAAGTCCCGCAAAATGTGCTGATAAAAAGGCTACCAGAAAGAATGCGATGTATGTGGATGTCATGAAGATGTCACCGTGCGCAAAGTTTACGAGGCGCAAAACTCCATATACAAGACAGTAGCCGAGGGCAATCATTGAATAAAAGCTGCCCCATTGAAGTGCATTAAAAAAGTTCTGTATGAAAAAAGTCATTTGGTGACCCTCCTTTTTGAAATAGAAGGGGCTTTTGCCAGGTAAATCTTTTTCAAAAGCCCCTCATGCTTTTTTTCAGTAACTACGGCTGCAGGCTCTTTACGAACTCGAATTCACCTTCTTTTGTTACACGGACGATTACGGCATCCTTGAGAGGGTCTCCCTCTGGATTGAACTTCATGTTTCCAGTGATTCCCTCAAAGCTCTTGATTCTTCCGAGTGCATCCTTGATTGCGACTCGGTCTTTTTTGAGATTGCCGGTAAGTCCGCAGTCCTGGATTGCCTGAAGGACTATGTAAGCCGCATCATATGTGAGGGCTGCAACGTCATCAGGAACATAGCCGTATTTCTGCTGGTATTTTTCGATGAAAGCCTTTGTCTTGCCAGTAGCGCCCTTTGCCGCATAGTGAGTCGTGAAGTAGTCGCCCTCTACGGCACCCTTTGAAAGCGGGAAGAGGTCAGCTGAACCCCATGAGTCTGAACCCATTACAGGCTTTTTCCAGCCCAGGTCTTTTGCCTGAGAAGTGATAAGGCCGACGTGGTTGTAGTAAACCGGAAGGTAAAGGAAGTCTGCGCCCGAGTTTACGACTTTTGTAAGCTGTACGCTGAAGTCCTGGTCTTTCTGGCCGAATGACTCGTAAACCACGACCTTACCGTATTTTGCTTCCCACTCGCCCTTGAAAAGCTCGGCAAGTGTTTTTGAATAGTCGTCCTCAAGGTTGTAGATGATTGCGACGTTCTTTGAGCCGAACTGCTCGCTGGCAAATTTTGCGCCTACAGGAGCCTGAAAAGGATCGAGGAAGCAGGCACGGAAACAGAACGGTCTGTTTTTTGTAACGCTTGGGTTTGTTGACCAAGGAGCAATCATCGGAACTCGGGCATCATTGTAGATTTCACCGGCCGGGATTGAGCGGCCTGAACCTTCAGGTCCGATTGAAGCAAGGACTTTATCAATGTCTATAAGCTTGTTTGCGGCGTTGATTGCAGAGTCAGCCTTGAGTTCGTTATCAACATAAACGAATTCGAGCTTGATTTTTTCGCCTTTAACGTCAAGTCCGCCGACAGAGTTGACTTCTTCCTTTACGATTTCCCCGGCATATTTTGCACTCTCGCCGACTTTCGGAGAATCACCGGTAAGAGGAATGTTAAAACCAATTTTGATTGTCTTAGGCTTTTTAGCGGCAAAGCCATTTGAAAGTGCCATCAAAGCAATAAGTCCAATGGCAAGAGTTTTGTTGAGTCTAATCATAGCGGGCTCCTTGTTTTTTTTACAGAAAGCCCTGAGAAAGTTTCCAAGCTTCAACAAGACTTTCTGCATATAAATTAAAAGGGCTGTACAGCTCTTTTTTTATACACACGCAACGTCTTTGTTGACTTGGTTGTATATCTTAAAGTACATCGTGCATGATGTTTTTAATTGCCTTAAATCTATCAGAATCAAAAAAAATGTTCAATAATTCTTCTGGAACCTTTAATGATACTTTTGTCTACCTGATAAAAGATTTTTACCTTCCCATGGGCTCGACGGAGATGTTTTCTTCCCTGAGCCGGCTTAGGATTGCCGAAACGAATTTTAGAGCCTTTGGATTGTCTCCGTGCACGCAGATTGAATCCGGCTCCACAGAAATTTCCTTTCCTGTAATAGCCTTTACCTTTCCCAAGCGGATCATGCTGATTATGCGCTCAATCGCCTCTTCCTCGCTTTCAATCATGGCACCGGGCTTTGTGCGGGCGACAAGAGAGCCGTCTTCCTCGTAGGCACGGTCAGCGAAGACTTCCTTTTTGAATGGAAGGCCGACCTTTTCCGCCGCAAGAAGCATCTGACTTCCGCTAAGACCTAAAAGAATCAGGGAATCGTCGTATCCGGCTATGGCTTCTGCAATTGCAAGCGCCATTTTCTCGTCCTTTGCCGCCATATTGTACATGGCTCCGTGAGGCTTTACATGTTGCATTTTGATTTTGTTTGACCGGCAGAAAGCGTCCAGGGCACCGAGCTGATAGACAATCATTGCCTTAAGCTCGGCAGGACTTACGTTCATGTTCCTTCTGCCGAATCCGACTAAATCAGGAAAACCGGGATGGGCTCCCACGGCAACAGAATTATTTTTTGCAAGGAGAACTGTCTTTTCCATTACAAGAGGGTCTGAGGCGTGAAAACCGCAGGCAATGTTGGCAGAGGAAATGAATTTTATGACTTCCTCATCAAGCCCGATTTTGTAATTTCCGAAACTTTCTCCCAAATCGCAGTTCAAATCAATTTTCATGGCAATATGTCCTAAACTAAACCGCCTCTCTGAGCGAATTTATTATTTCTTCCTCGACGTTCATCTCAAAACCGTCAACGCTGACAGTCCTTTCCTTGCGGACTCCGTCCACGCTGCCAATGCTCACGGTCTGCCTTATGTATTCATAGACATCCGCAAATTTCATGAGGACATGCCTGCCGCTCAGTTTTTCAAGATAAGCGGTAATCGCGTAGGCTCCCCAGTTGGAAACGGTTGCAATCACAAGAAGGTCAGTCTTTACAACACAGGGAACAAGGGAAAGTTTTTCTGAAACGATGGAAGCGACATTTCCCATGCCGATTTCGTTTCCGCCGTCCCCCACTCCGATTGTCGGGATGTGGCCGTAAGCAAGCTCAAAAAGGATGTCGATTTTGGCAGTCCTGTCGGCAATGCTCACGCCTCGCATGTTGGCATAGTCATTATTGCTGTTCTTTCCGCACCTTTCAATGCTTATAAGTCCGACCGGCTGGTATTTTTTAAGAAGTCCCCTGCACCAGTCTTCGTCTCCGTCAAAAGGCATGTAGACGGCTTCAATATCCCTGCACTCAAAAAAGCCCTTGGTGTAGGAATCAGTGATTACGACGGGATTATAGCCCAGCTTTTTAAGGGCAAGGGCCAGAAAAATGGTTCCGGCAGGTCCGTCCGTTTCTGCAAAGCCCGCGACAAAAAATCCGGTTGCAAGAAAGACGGTTCCCTTTTCCCATGAAAGAATCATTTCGGCTGCGGCTTTTGCATATTCTCCCTTCATCTTTGTGCGAAGGATATCCATTCCCCTTGCCGAATGACGCAAAACAATGTCTTCAATTTTTCCCATAGCTGATATCTCCTTAAAAAAAGAAATACCGTACATGCAAAAGCGGGAAAGCTACTTCTTATAATAATGTTCGCGCATCTTTACTATCGCATCTTCAAGTTTCTGCTCTTTGATGAGCCTGTAGATTTCTTCGTGCTGCGAAAAAACCTTCCTCAGTTCCTCAATGTTGTTGTCGGAATAGTAAGTTGAAATAAAGCCCAGAATGGTCTGCTTGCCGTCATATTCTGAAATCAGCATTTTGTTGCCTACGCCCTCAATTATGCAGCGCTCGAACAAATATGTCGTTTCCATGTATCCGAGGGAATTCCCGCTGTCCAGCATTCTACGCTGATTTTCAAGCTGTTCTCCCATTTTCTGAATCACCGCTTCCATCCTTCCGTTTCTGTAGCAGAATCTGTATGCGGCGACTACCATGAAGAAAACAACCTGAAGGATTTCATTCACGGTTTCCCTGTCCGGAGATATGACGAAAAATCCGTTGTTCTGTCTGTATTCAATCAAGCCTTCCTTTACAAGAAGATTGATGCTTTCCCTGATTGGAGTATTACTGACACCAAGTTTCCGGCTGAGGTCGTCCAGGTTTATGTTCTGCCCCTGGCTGAATTCCTGAGATAAAATTCCAGCTTTTATATAATCATAAACCTGATCCCTAAGATTAACTTTTTTGATTAATCCAGCCATAATGACCTCCAGTGGCTCTAAAAACTATGGAGCAATTATAATACAGCATGTACGAAAGTTCTATATAACGTCCGGTCTGACTCCAGTTTCCTTTTCAAAATCATCGACAACGGCAACCTGAAGTTTTTTCAAAAGCTCCCCTGCCTTGCCGCCGACTTTCTTTCCGTCAATTTCATAAGCCGGAAGACCAAGAGTGCCAGCCGAAGTGATGAAAACCTCGTCCGCATCAAAAAGCTCGTCCAGCGTAAAAGGCCTTTCCTCGTAAGGAATTCCAAGCCGCTTGCAGACTTCAAGATAATGACGTCGGGTAACGCCCGGAAGAATCAGTTCATCGAGAGGCGGAGTGATGAAAGTTCCGTCCTTCAGGATATTGACGTTCGTGTGGGCACATTCAGTGACACGGTTTCCCCGGTGGAAAACGACTTCCTTGGCACCGCATTCATAGGCTTTCTGACTTCCAAGAACGCTTGGCAGAAGGTTCAAAGTCTTTATGTTGCAGTGGAAAAATCTTGTGTCTTCCATAGTGATTAATTTACAGGGATTCCTTAAATCCGTGATTTTTGATTCAGTGATATTGATAATAAGGTTTGGCTTGCAGTCAGGAAAAAGATGATTTCTTGGAGCCGTTCCCCTAGTACATTCCCAGTAAACAAAACATACTCCGTCTGAATCCATTGCATCGACGCATTTCTGCAACTCGGCAATGAGTTCTTCCTTTGTCAGCGTAAAGGGAATCTGGACATATTTGAGTGAATTAAAAAACCGCTCGACGTGCCAGTCAATTTCAAATAGTTTGCGGTTCGCACTGTAAGTCGCATCGTAAACTCCGTCACCAAAGTACATAGCCCTGTCCAAAAAGGGAACTGTCATTTCTTCCTGCAGTCCCATTTTTCCATTGTAGTAACCGACATTTTTCATGACTTAATCCTTATACATACATCATGCACGATGTTTTTATATAAAATGTTTTACTACCTTTTATTTTTTTGCACAATCTACTTTTACTGATTTTGAATGCACCTAAAGTTCTAGCAGTAACGCCATTCGGCGCCGTCTTCGCCCATGAAGACTTTGACAGTGCTGTTTTCCATGAAGGAATTGTCGAAAAAGGACTGGATGTTCATTGCGGCCCCGGAAAGGAGCTCGTCTGGATTGTATGAAAGTTCTATGCGGCTTTCCTCGCCCTCTCCGAAACAGCGCGAAAATGCACCGTTCAGGCGGACGACATTATTTACGACTTCAAAAAGCTGGGGCTTGTTCTTTTCTTCGTATTTGAATTTGAGGAAGGCAAGCTGCATCTTTTCGATTTCGGCGTGCTTGGCGCTTTCCGGCTTCCAGTTGGAACGAAGGGAGCAGTTGTTGAGGTTCTGCCACTCGGCAAAGTCCTGGAAGAATTTTGACGGAGTCATTTTTAAAGGAGCAAGAACCGCAAGGAACCATGTGACCGCCCGGCCATAGCTGTAGAAAGTGGAAGCGGCAAAGGCAGTTTCCTTGGTCATCTTTATGTCCTGAGTCGAAAAAGTTGCAGTCGGCTTGGGCATTTTAATCGAAGAATCACCGCCATTTAACGGGTCAATCTGAGGAAAATCGATGTGGTTGGGGTAAAGGGAAAGGGCAAAATCAAGCCTGTCACGGAAGGACTTTACAGAATCCCCCGGCTGACAGGCAAAATTCATGTCAAAACCGAAGACTAGGCCCAGAGTGTTGAGCATGTCAGCCCGGCGTGAATAGAATTTTTTGTCAAAAAGATAGGAATTGCCCTTGCTCAGGCCCTCAAGTGGGATTTCAAGGGTACAGTAAAGTTCAGCACAAGCCTTGCAGACGTCCAGATCGAGCACAGAAGCTGAGACAGGCAGGGTAAGGAAAACATCGCCCGCCTTTTCACGGAAGACCTGCAGAAAGTGAAGCAGCTTGCCCTTGTGGGAAAGAATAGCCTCGTCCTGCAAGGTGAATTCAGTAACTCCGCGCCTGCCAAAAGAAGAAAGAGAAGATTCAAGACTTGAAGAAGAAAACTTTACTGTATCAGCCATATTACAGAAGGTGAATTCCGTTCTTTTCGCAAGTTCCCCTCATTTCGTCAGGCCACATTGAAACCTGAATTTCGCCGATGTGGGCTTTTCGAAGGAAGAACATGCAGAGACGGCTCTGACCGATACCGCCGCCCATTGTGAATGAAAGTTCGCCGTTCAAAAGACGCTTGTGGAATTCGAGGCTTGCGCGCTCAGGACATCCGCGCTCTTCAAGCTGAAGCTTGAGGCTTTCCGGGCTTACACGGATACCCATTGAAGAAAGCTCAAATGACTGTTTCAAAACCGGGTTCCAAACGAGAAGGTCGCCGTTCAAGCCCTTGTGACCGTCGCCTGAGTCAGAAATCCAGTCGTCATAGTCAGGAGCTCGTCCATCGTGGATTGTTCCGTCAGGGAGCTTGCCGCCGATACCGATGAGGAAGACTGCTCCGTATTCTTCACAGATTTTTGTCTCGCGCTCTTTCGGAGTTAAATCAGGATAGCGTTTCTGAAGGTCGTCAGCATAAACAAACTGAACGTTCTCCGGCAAAATCGGCTTAATCTGCTCGTAGCGGTCGTAGATGAAGAATTCAGTGCGTTTGAGACAAGCATAAATCTTGCGTACGGCAGACTTGAGGTATTCGATTGTGCGGTCAGCTTTATTGATGCACTCACACCAGTCCCACTGGTCAACGTAAAGCGAGTGAATGTTGTCCAAATCTTCGTCAGCACGGATAGCGTTCATATCGGTGTAAATTCCGAATCCTGCAGGAAGCTTCATTTCTGAAACCTTGACACGCTTCCATTTTGCCAGCGAGTGAACGATTTCCATCTGAGCGTCACCCATGTCCTTAACAGGGAATTTTACAGCCCGCTCAACGCCGTTCAAATCATCGTTCAAGCCCTTGCCGCTCTGAACAAAAAGCGGAGCCGTGACTCGTGTAAGATTGAGTGCTGTTGAAAGCTGAGTCTGGAAAAAATCTTTTATCATGACGATTGCATGCTCAGTTTCTTTTTCACCAAGCAGCGACTTATAATCTTTTGGAATCTGTACTGTAGCCATTTTAATCCTCTTTTTTTGTATTCTAATATAATAGCTAAAAGACCAGCTTTTTTCTATACTATAGATATGTCAAAAAAACGAAAAAATAAAAGAAAGATAAATCAAAAATCTTACTGCATACTTTTCATCCTCGCCCTCATATTCTTCGCAGCCCTTACCGTTTGGCATTATAAAAACGACCCCAAATTCCGCTCAGAAGCAGACGAAACTGTCGCCCTTGTTACCGAAAAGGCAGAAGAAGCCATCTCGGAGACAAAGCAATTAATAGAAGAAAAAATCAGCGAAAAATCTTCTGAAGAAAAAAAATCGCCTGCTCCCAAAAAGTCCGCCCCCGCAAAAAAACTTGTCGCACTCCCGGAAAAGCTTGAGATTCCAGTCTGCACAGGAAAAGGAGCCAAAACTGACCATGAAATCCGAAAATTTGAAAACTACACCCTCTGCTACCGTGAAAGCTACGAGCAGGCAGAATGGAGCGCCTACTGCCTAACAGAAGATGAACTTGTAAAAAACGCCAAACGAAGCGACGACTTCCGTGCCGACCCGGAAATCACTACAGGCTCAGCTACTCCCGCCGACTACAAAAAGTCCGGCTACGACCGCGGACACCTTTCCCCTGCGGCAGATTTTGCATTCAGCGAAAAAGCAATGAGCGAAACTTTTTACATGAGCAACATGAGCCCGCAGAAAGGAAGCCTAAACCGCGGACTCTGGAAGGATTTGGAAAGCCAGGTGAGGCTCTGGGCAGCAAATTTCGGCCGGGTCTACGTTGTCTCAGGCCCGGTTCTGGAAAAGCCGGCATCAGAATACAAGACAATCGGAGAAAATCAGGTTGTGGTGCCGGAGTTTTACTACAAAGTGATTCTGGCCCCGCTCTACGCAGACGAAAATGACAAGGCAAGCCCGGAAGATGCCCAAAGCGTGCTTGCAATGGCCTACATTTTCCCCAACGAAAAATGCGAAGGCTCTCTCGATGACTATCAGGTGACGGTCGATGAAGTGGAAAGCCGCACCGGGCTGGACTTTTTCTCGATGCTGGAAGATAAAGTGGAAAATGAGATTGAAAGACAAATTAAGCGCTAATTTTTTTCTTGCAACGATATGCACAAATTTGTATAATTATGAATATATTTTCACGAAAATTGCATAAATATACACAAATATGCAAAGGAGCACGCTATGACAGAATCAGAAAGTTTGTTTATCGGCAGATTGTCCGTTCTTGCGGAACGAAATGACCCAATCGACAAAAGCCTTTACGACAAATACGATGTCAAACGCGGTCTCCGAAACAAAAACGGCACCGGTGTTCTCGTCGGACTTACCAGCATCGGTGATGTAGTCGGTTACGAAGTTCAGGACGACAAAAAAATCGCGATTCCTGGCCGCCTCGTCTACCGCGGCTACAATGTTGAAGATTTGATTAAGGACGCCGAGGCCAACAATCAGTTCGGCTACGAGCAGTGCGTTTATCTTCTATTATTTGGTGAGCTTCCAACACAGTCTGAGCTGGATCATTTCAAGGAATATCTGGGTTCTCTCCGCCAGCTTCCTGACAACTTCACTGAGGACATGATCATGAAGGCTCCTTCTGCCGACATCATGAACAAACTTGCCCGCGGTGTCCTTGCTTCTTATTCTTACGACTCAAACCCGGAAGACCGCTCGCTCTCAAATGTTTTGCGCCAGTGCATCGAGCTTACTTCACGATTCTCAACACTCACTGCCTACGCTTATCAGGCAAAGCGCCGCTACTACGACGGAAAATCAATGTACATCCACAATCCGCTCCCGGAGCTTTCAACAGCCGAGAATTTCCTTCGCCTCATCCGAAACAACAAGGCTTTCACAGACGAAGAAGCAAAACTTCTCGACCTGGCCCTGATTCTTCACGCTGAGCACGGTGGCGGTAACAACTCTTCCCTCACTGTTCATGTAGTTTCTTCCGCTGATACGGACACATATTCTGCAATCGGTGCGGCAGTCGGCTCACTCAAAGGACGCCGTCACGGTGGTGCCAACATTCAGGTTTCCGCAATGATGGACGACATCAAGGAAAACGTAAAAGACTGGTCAAGCGAAACCGAAGTAAAGCGCTACCTTGAAAAAATTGCCAACAAAGAGGCTTTCAACCGCACAGGCCTTATTTACGGTATGGGTCACGCCGTCTACACAATCAACGACCCGCGAGCTACAATCCTGCGTGACAGGGCTGCAAAACTCGCTCACGAAAAGGGCCTCGACGAAGAATATAATCTTTACAAGATGGTCGAAAAATTCAGTCCGGATATTCTCTACGAAAAGCACGGCGACGGCAAAAAAATCTGTGCAAACGTCGATTTGTACTCAGGCTTCGTCTATTCCATGCTCAACATTCCTCAGGAACTTTTCACCCCGATTTTCGCAATTTCCCGAATCGCAGGCTGGAGTGCCCACCGAATCGAGGAAATCGTCGCAGGCGGAAAGATTTACCGTCCGGCATACAAGAATATTTCTGCAGAACGCGCATACGTTCCGATTGAGAAAAGATAAGCAATGGATAGAATCGATAAAATCTTGTCTCATCACGGATTCGGCTCACGAAAAGACGTCAAGAAGCTGCTCCGTGACGAGCTTGTCAGCGTAAACGGCAAATTTGTTTACGATCCGGGCTTTCAGATTGACATTTCAAAGGACGAAGTTGTCGTAGACGGAGAAAGAATCCGCCTCCAGCACGACGTCTACATCATGATGAACAAGTGCCAGGACGTAGTCTGCGCCAACAAGGACGGCGAGCACCGCACAGTCTTTGACCTTCTCGACGAATCCCTGCGCCATAAATTCCTGGGCGGGGACCTTCACTGCATGGGCCGCCTCGACATCGACACCGAAGGACTTCTGATTCTCACGACCGACGGGCAGCTTACCCACAGACTGCTCGCACCAAAGACTCACGCTCCCAAAACATACGCCGTGGGTCTGCGGGACAGCCTGACCGAAGAAGAAAAGGCAAAATACACAGAAAAGTTTTCGAAAGGCTTCTGGATTGACCGCGAAGGAAGCGAAAACGGTTTTGATGCAGAACCGGCAGAAATTCAATTCACAATGAGCAATGAAGAAAACAACAAATCCGCCGCACGGATGCGGCAAAAAGCAAATGAAACCGCGAATCGCGAAAGCGAGTCGTCACGACAGGATGTCGTAATTGACTGCTTACTTACGATTTACGAGGGAAAATTTCACCAGGTAAAGCGCATGTTCGCCCAGCTGGGAAATGAAGTCGTGTACTTAAAGCGAGTAAAGATGGGGCAGCTGGAGCTTGATCCGGCCATTCCCCTCGGCGGCTACAGGGAACTTACCGAAGAGGAAATTGAGCTTTTAAGCAAGTAAGAAAATTCATGCTCTCCGTGATTTTACGGAGAGTTTTTTTTATAATTTTTTTTCTTGCAAAGTGCAAGCATATATGCTATCATTCAATCATGAGAGTGGTATTAGACACTTGCGTAATTTTTCAGGCATTGTATTCTCAGAGCGGGGCATCACACGCCATTCTTCAAATGGTTCGAAACGGCGATTTGCAAATTGTCATTTCCACACCGGTGTTTGTAGAATATTGCGATGTCTGCTTACGAAAAAGCTCACTGGAACTCTTCGAGCTCACCGAAGAAGATGTCTGGGATGTGCTTAATTTCATCGCCTACATAAGTGTCAAAATTGATATTAAGTATCTCCTGCGGCCAAATCTGCAGGACGAAGGTGACAATCTCATAATGGAGCTGGCTTTTGCATCCGATTCCCGCTATTTAATCACCAAAAACGTGAGGGATTTCACTTGCAACAGCGACCTTCATTTTGACGGAGTAACGGTAATCACGCCCGCAGATTTCATGCAAAAGGTCATCAGGGGCAAAAGTAAATAAGGGGGGCTTTATGGCAGTTTCAAAATTTGAGTCAGCAGAAAAGACAAGCGTTCTCACTATCAGGGTTCCACATGAACTTAAAGAGCGCATAGAGTTTATGGCCGAACAGCAGGGAGTTTCAATCAACCAGTTTGCACTTTACGCCTTTACCAAGCAGCTTTCCGAAATCGAAAATTCCGAATATTTCCAGCAGTTCATCAAAAATAAAACCCGACAAGACTTGCTGGCCGGGTTTGACAGGGCTATGGGTAAGGTTAAATTTCGGGCTCAAAACGAAGACTGGGACTCGCTCAAAATTGCGGATTCTACTTCCGATTCGCCGGAAGAGCAGCAGCGCATACAAAAGGCACTCGAGGGCAGCAAACGCAATCCAAATGTGACTTTCGAGATAAAGCGCACTTAGCCAGCTTTTCTGCCCAAAGGTCTTTTAAAAGCCGCTGCTTTTAAGCCTTATTTTTCGTCAATCACTTTGCAGATTGCTTCGTAAAGCTCATCGAACTCGGTGAAGGCAGGAATGTTCGGGCAGTCGGCTTTGATTTTGTCCGTTGTGCGGAAGAGAAAGCCGGCTTTGCTTGCCTGAATCATGCCAAGGTCGTTGAAGCTGTCACCAGAAGCGATTGTCTCAAAGCCGATTGACTGCAGGGCCTTTACGGTTGTGAGCTTAGATTTTTCGCAGCGCATTTTGTGGCGAACGATAAAGCCGTTTGAATCAACTTCGAGGGAGTTACAGAAAATTGTAGGCATGCCCATTTTTTTCATGAGAGGGGCTGCAAATTCCTCAAAAGTGTCGCTCAAAATGATTGTCTGGCACTTTGCGCGGAGCTTGTCCATGAATTCCTTGGCACCAGGGAGAGGAGCAATTTTTGCGATTGTGTTCTGAATGTCCTTGAGGGTGAGTCCGTGCTCTTTCAAGATATTGATTCGGAACTGCATGAGCTTGTCGTAGTCAGGCTCATCACGAGTGGTGCGTTTAAGTTCTGGGATTCCGCTTTCTTCAGCAAAAGCAATCCAGATTTCCGGAACCAAAACGCCTTCCATATCCAAACATGTAACGTACATAAAATCTCCTCAAATGAAAAGAGAACATTCTGAAATCAACTTTTCATTCAATTACTTGTTTCTTTTTATAGAATTATTGATTTATTTTATCAAAAAACTTGAAATTGTAAAATACTGAGTTAAAATTTTTATTGATAAATAAATTCGGGCCGGCTATGGAACCCCTTTAGTTGCTTCGCGTAGTGAAGCAATGAGCGTTAGCGTAAGGGTGGAACAGCCGCAGCAAGTTGATTGCCCTATATAAAATTTTATACACTTCTATTTTTTTTCTCACCAGTGTGCAAAAATTTATACGCATGAAATAATTTTTTATAACATTTTTTACACTTCCCTATTTTTATTTTTCTCAGCAACACTTTTTTTCTAATTTCTATTTCTTTATATTATATAGAGTTACATTTTTCTTTCTCTTTTTTTGCTTTTTATTTTTAAACTTGGCACGGTTCATGCTTACACTTTTATGGATTTAAGATAGACAGGAGTTGATTATGAAAATGTATGAGATGTATTTGAAACAGATTCAGAGATACCCTCTTTTAAGCCTCGAAAGTGAGCGGGAGCTTGCAGTTAAAATCTCTGAAGGAGACAAAAAGGCCATAAGCTGCCTCGTAAATTCAAATCTTCGTCTCGTTGTCAGCATTGCGAATAAATTCAAGAAGACATACAAGGTTTCCGTAATGGATTTGATTCAGGAAGGAAATATGGGACTCATGGCGGCAGCCGAAAAATTCTCACCGGACTACGAAAACCGCTTCTCGACATATGCCTATCCATGGATTTTGCAGTACATGCTCCGTTTTCTTCATAACAAAACGGCAATCATTTCAATTCCCCAGCGCAAGGAAGAAGTTCTGCGCCGGATTTCGACAATCCAGAACGAGTACAGGGAAGTTACCGGCAAAAAAGCAAGCAAAAAGGATCTCGCACGCTCACTCGGAATCTCAGAAACTGAACTCAACAACGCACTTGACTGTCTTTACACATGCACAAGCCTGGACTCACAATGCAAGGAAGACGGCACCGTGACAGTCGGCGAGCTTATCCCGGATTTTACCTACGACCCGGAGCGCAATTTCTTCATCGAAATCGCAAAAAGCAACATCAAGCAGCTGGTTTCGGAACTTTCTGAAAAGGAACGATTTGTAATTTCCGGTCGCTATAATTTTGACGGACTGGTTCACGCACCGACATTGCGGGAAATCGGCCAGTCACTGGGAGTTTCAGCAGAAACCATCCGCCAGACAGAAATAAAGGCCCTGCAGAAAATCAAGAAAGCCCTGAACGAAAAGACACTGGAATTGTATACGGCATAAAATTTTTCAAAAGCGCATAGAATAGAATTCAAAAAAGCACTAAAATAGAAAAGTTCTATGCCTAAAAAAACAGTTCCAGCAAAAAAACGAAAGACATCACGTACTCGGGCAAAAAAGCCAAAGGTCAAGCTTGCAAAAAACAAAGTCGCGCTCTTTTCGGGACTAGTGTGCTTAATCTGTGTGCTTGCGATTGGCCTCAGCGTCCTTCTGAATCAGGGCGAAAAGCAAAATCTTCCCAAAACAGAAGTTCTTGCAAAGGCTGAACCGGCTGCAAAATCAGAAAAAACAGTCGAAAAGACAAGGCCTGAAGTAAAGGCAGAAAAAGCAAAGACTCAGGAAAAGAAAGCGGCTCCAAAAAAGGAAGCGAATACTCCAAAAGAAGAAAAAAAGACTCAAAAAACGCCTGCAAAAAAGGCAGATTCTCAGAAGAATACAGTCGTAAAGGAAAAATCTGCGCCGACAATTCAGCCCCTTCAGACTCAGCCGGTAAGGCAGCAGGAAGAAAAAACTGTAGAAAAGAAAAATAATAAGGCTGAAAAAAAGAACTCTTCTTCCCAGCCAAAAATCATCACAAAGGAAATGAAAGAAAGTTCTGCCGTAAAGACTCTTCCTTCAAACCACACTTCTCAGGCAGGAAATATTCAGCCGCAAAAAAATAGCGGGGCGCAGATTGCATCTGTTATGCCACCCAAAGAGCAGGAGACTATTCAGCAGAACGTTCCCCGAAACCGCTTCGACATTCCTCCGGCTGCAAAGGGAGCGACAATCGTAATCGTAATTGATGATGCAGGCCGCAGCGTTGAGAACACCAGGCGATACGCATCCCTCCCCTTCCCGATTACAATCGCGGTTTTGCCGAAACTGCTCCAGTCGAGGGCCTGTGCTGACGCCGTTCGCGCCGCAGGAAAGGAAGTGATTTTGCATCAGCCCATGCAGTCGATGAACCTGAATCTTGATCCGGGGCCTGGAAAAATCACGGCGGACATGAATTCTTATCAGATTGCTTCTATTATAAAGGAAAATCTTGCCGAGCTTGGACCGGGCGTTCGCGGAATGAACAACCACGAAGGCTCCCTCATAACGGCAAATGAAATAAAAATCGGTGCGGTTCTTGAAGTTTGTGCCGAAAAAGGAATATACTTTTTTGACTCGCGGACAACGGCCGAAACAAAGGCTCCGCAGGCCGCACTTGAACGGGACATGACGATTTTTGAAAAAGCAGGCCCTTATCTGGACAATGACATAGACAGGGCAAAAATGCTTGAAAGGATGAGGGAAACACTGGCCTATGCAAACAGGCACGGAAAGGCCCTCGTAATCGGTCATGTGGACAAAAGCGTAAAGATTCTCCCCGACCTTCTCGCGGAGATGTACCCTGAAATGAAAGCGGCTGGCTACAGATTCGCCACGCCAAGTATGTTGAGATAAAGAGGAAGAGACATGAAAGTTCTTGGTATTGAATCAAGCTGTGATGAGACAGCATGTGCAATTGTTGAAGACGGAAAAAAGATTATCTCGAATGTTGTGGCGACACAAATTCCTTTCCATCAGGTTTACAAGGGAGTCGTGCCGGAAATTGCAAGTCGAAAGCACGCTGAATGGATTTTGCCGGTTGTACGACAGGCTTTGACCGAAGCAAACATGACTCTCGACCAGGTTGACGCTATTGCCGCCACAAACAGACCGGGCTTAATGGGAAGTCTTTTGGTCGGCCTCACTTTCGGAAAGACACTTGCATGGGCCACAAACAAGCCTTTTATCGCAATCAACCACATGCTCGGGCACATTTATGCGGCTCATCTTGCAAACGATATCGAATATCCTTACCTTGGTCTGCTTGTCTCAGGCGGCCACTCAATCATCGCAAAAGTCAACGGCTTTGATGACCTTGAAGTTTTGGGAACTACCATTGATGACAGCGTTGGCGAGGCTTTTGATAAGGTTGCAAAATTCTACGGACTTGGTTATCCGGGCGGAGTAATAATCGACAAGCTCGCTCAGGCAGGCGACCCGAAATCATTCGCTTTCCCGGTTCCAAAACTCGACAAGCGTGAAAACAACCGCTACGACGTTTCATTCTCAGGGCTCAAGACAGCCGTAATCCATCAGGCAGACATGTTCCTAAAACCGGGCTACGAAAAGACAAACGAAAATATCTGCGCGGCTTTCCAGGAAACAGCCTGCAAAACGCTCACTTCGCGTCTTTTCCGAGCAGTTGAGGACACAGGAATAAAAACAGTTGTTGCAGGCGGTGGCGTTGCGGCAAACTCAAGACTTCGTGCAATCCTCGCTGAACGCACCGACATCAAGTGCATCTTCCCGCCGTTAAAGCTCTGCGGTGACAACGGAGCCATGATTGCAGGAGTAGCCTACCACTTCTTAAAGCGAGGCGACACAAGCGGACTAGACACAACAGCATGCGCGCGCATTCCGCAATTCAAGCGGGGACTAGCTAACCTCGAAGCATTTGGGCGAAGATAGTCCCGCTTAAATTGCTACGGCGGCAAGAACGCTGGCCGCCGCGCAATTCAAACGCGGGCTAGCGAATTTGGAAGCTTTTGGCAGAAGATAGGCTTGACAAAAATCTTAAAAAGGTATTAAATAATCCACATGAATCGCAACACTTCTTATGCGACAGAAAAATCTTTCTCTAGCCAGTTCGCTTCTTTTACGAAGGCTTACTCTTATTATGGCTATTTTTATTTTTCTCGTGTCCGCAGTGGAAGTCAAACGCCGTGTTTTAATGCGTAAAGTTGCGAAATTACTTGGCAATTATAAGGACTTCCACAAAAGGAAGTCCTTTTTTTATGTCCAAGATTCCGAAACGCGTTCGGAATTACACACAAGGAGAATAAAATGATTGTTGTTTTGAAAAACGGTGCTGAAAAGCAGAAGATTGAAGAGTTAAAAAAGAACCTCAATGAAAAGGGGCTTGAAATCCATGAGTCAAAGGGAAAAGACGTCACCCTCTGGGGTCTTGTTGGCGACACAAGCCGAATCACTCCAGAAGAACTGTTGGCAAACGATATTGTCGAGAGCGCTCAGCGGGTAAAAGCTCCCTACAAGCAGGCCAGCCGCAGCTTCCATCCGGAGGACACGGTTATTGATGTAAAGGGAAATAAAATCGGCGACGGTAAAATCTGTTCGATTATGGCAGGTCCTTGCTCAGTCGAGACAGAAGAGCAGATTATCGAAGTCGCAAAGGCTGTAAAAGCCAGCGGTGCAAGATTCTTGCGAGGCGGTGCATTCAAGCCGAGAACTTCTCCCTACTCTTTCCAGGGTCTGGGAGCCGAAGGTCTTGAACTTCTCAAAATCGCACGCAAAGAAACAGGACTTCCAATCGTAACCGAGCTTATGGCAATCAACCAGATTCCGCTTTTCGAGGACGTTGACATCATTCAGATTGGTGCACGCAACATGCAGAACTTCGACCTTCTCAAAGAGGTCGGCAAACTCAAGAATCCGATTCTCCTTAAAAGAGGCCTTAGCGCAACCGTAAAAGAATTCTTGATGAGCGCGGAATATATCATGGCGAGCGGAAACGAGAACGTAATTCTTTGCGAGCGGGGAATCCGAACATTCGACAACTACACCAGAAACTGCCTTGACCTCAGCATCGTTCCATACTTAAAGAAAGAAACTCACCTTCCAGTAATCATCGACCCAAGCCACGCATGTGGAATCCGTTGGATGGTTCCGACTCTCGCAAAGGCGGCGGTTGCCGTTGGTGCCGACGGTCTTATCATCGAAGTGCACAACAACCCGGAAAAGGCACTTTGCGACGGCGAGCAGAGCCTGACTCCTGCCCAGTTCGACGACTTGATGAAGGTGCTAGGTAAATACGCAGCCGTTGAAGGAAGGACAGTATAAAAGCGGGCGTTGCGGGCGGCGTCTGAGCCCGCTAGAAGGGGGTGCGGCACAACATCGTGTGACGCAGGGGGAAGACATTCCCCCTCCCATTGTTTCCCCCTTGATTGCACATTGCAAAAGGCTCGCTGCCGATTTTAGATTGAGTAGTTTCCTTCCGGCTCCATCATTCCGTTTTCGATGAGAATTTCTTCAAGTCGTTCCTGTGTGATTGGAGTTGGAATTGTGAAGTTTGTGTTTTCATCGATTGCCTGAGCCAAATCACGGTAAACCTGTGCCTGAGAGCTGTCCGGGGCATACTCAATTACAGTCTTCTTGCGGATTTCTGCCTGCTGAACGATGTTGTTTCGAGGAACAAAGTAAATGAGCTGAGTGTTGAGCTCTTTTGTGAAAGCACGGAGCAAATCAAGCTCGCGGTCTACGTTTCGGCTGTTACAGATGATTCCGCCCAATCGGACGTCACCGCGCTCTGCATAGCGGGCAATACCTTTACAGATGTTGTTTGCAGCGTACAAAGCCATCATTTCGCCTGAAGCAACGATGTAGATTTCCTGAGCCTTGCCCTCACGGATTGGCATAGCAAAACCACCACAGACAACGTCACCCAATACGTCGTAGAAAACATAATCCAAATCTTCTGTATAAGCACCCAGGTTTTCAAGCATAGAAATAGAAGTGATGATACCGCGTCCTGCACAACCAACGCCTGGCTCCGGTCCGCCTGACTCTACGCAGCGAACGCCCTTGAATCCGACTTTCTGCAAGTCATCGAGCTGAATTTCTGTCTTGTTGTCACGGATTGTGTCCAAAACAGTTTTCTGATGAAGACCACCAAGAAGAAGTCGTGTTGAATCAGCTTTAGGGTCACAGCCAACAACCAAAACTTTTTTTCCAAGTTCAAGCAATCCTGCTGTCAAATTCTGTGTGGTTGTTGATTTTCCAATTCCACCCTTTCCGTAAATAGCTATCTGCCGAAGTTTTTTTGCCATTTTTGCACCTCTTTATTTTATTTTTCTATTACCTATTGCAAAACTAGGTTTATTGCATTATTATGATATTAACCTACTGTGTCAATAGGTATCGAGCGGGAAAATCGCAGATTAACATCATGTTAAGGAATCTTTAAAGATAGGAATATAAGCTATGTTAAAAATTTCAACTAAAGGACAGTATGCATTACTCATCATGACGGAACTTGCAGAGCAGAATCAGGAAAGCTACATTCCTCTCAAACTGCTCTCGCACAGGCACAACCTTTCCTCAAAATATCTGGAGCAGATTCTGATTCAACTGAGCAAATCAGGGCTTGTAACAGGCTTAAGGGGAAATAACGGCGGCTACAAGCTGACCCGCCAGCCGGAATCATACACGGTCGGAGAAATTTTGCGTGCAATGGAAGGAGATTTGAATCCTAGAACAATCTCGGACACGCCGACAGTCAGTTCTGTGGGAAACGATGATTTCTGGGATGAGTTCAACACGGTAATAAACAACTTCGTTGACTCAAACACTCTGGAACAAATTGCAGAGAAAAACCGTCAGTTCAACGGATACGATTATTGCATATAACATCTGTGTATATCTGTGTGAATCTGTGGTTAAAATTTAGGAGAATATTATGAACATCGACACCATTTGCGTTACGGGAAAATCAGGCTACGAGCCCTGCGATAAGACTGGCGCAATAGCTCTTCCAATTTATCAGTCGGCAACATTTGCACATCCGGCTCTTGGTCAGTCAACCGGCTACGATTACTCGCGCTTAAAAAATCCGACCCGCGACTATCTTGAAAAACTGGTCGCTTCGCTTGATCAGGCAGAATTTGGCTTTGCCTACAACTGCGGACTTGCGGCAATCACGGCCCTTTTCGATGCGATTATCCTCAATAAAAAGGAAGGAGAGAGACTTCATGTAATCTGCTCGGACGATCTTTACGGCGGAACTGAGCGATTTTTGAACTCAATCGGAAAAAAGCTGGGCTTCGACACGACTTTCACCGACACGACTGAGGTCGAAAACCTGAAAAAAGCCGCTGAGCCAAACACAAAAATCATCTTCATTGAAACGCCAGGCAATCCCCTGATGAAAATCACTGACATCAAAAAGACGGCGGACTATGCCCACTCAATCGGTGCGATTTTAATCGTTGACAACACCTTCCTCACGCCCTACCTACAGCAGCCTCTTTTGCTCGGTGCGGACGTCGTCGTTCAGAGCGGCACAAAATTCCTCTGCGGCCACAACGACACACTCGCAGGCTTTGTCACGACAAACGACAAAAATCTTGCAGAAAAACTTGAAATCATAACAAAGACAACAGGCTCAGCCCTGCCTCCATTTGACAGCTACATGCTGGTTCGCGGAATCAAAACCCTTTCCGTCAGGCTCGACCGCCAGTGCCAGAACGCGCTTAAAATCGTCGAGGCTCTTAAGAAAAATCCCCGCGTAAAAGGAATCCTCTTCCCTGGAATTAAAGAAAGCAAGGGCTACGAGATTTCAAAAAGTCAGGCCAGCGGATTTGGCAGCATGATTTCATTTTATGTTGACAGCAAGGAGACTGTAGAAAGAGTCTTGAAAAACGTAAAAATCATTCACTTTGCGGAAAGCTTAGGCGGAATCGACACTCTGATTACCTACCCGGCCACCCAGACTCACGTTGACGTGCCAGAGGAAGAGCGCAATGCACGCGGAATCACGGACACTCTTCTCCGGCTGAGCGTGGGCATTGAAAACGCGGATGATTTGATAGAAGATTTAAGCCAGGCCTTGCAGTCAGACTTTTAAAGCAAGTCCTTCTTCTCGAAAAAGTAAAAATCTACTTTCGTACAGATTAAGCATCTACTCAAAGCTTGTGAAAAACAGTAATATAGGCCTTTATAAAATTTGGAGGACTTCAAATGAAAAAATATTTTGGTCTAATTTTATCTTTGTTTTTCATTTCAGCTGTTTCTGCATGGGGCAAGCCTCGTGGAGAAGTAACAATTCTTTACACAAATGATGTTCACACTTACATCGCAAACACTGTAAAGGATAAAGAAGGCAAGAAAGTACCAGGTCTTTCTTACGGTTCAATCGTCGCACTCCGCGATGACCTCAAGGCTCAGGGAAAAGAGGTCGCTCTTGTTGATGCAGGTGACCACATTCAGGGAACTGCTTATGGCGCAATGGACAAGGGAGCAGGCATCGTCAAAATCATGAATGCCGCAAAATATGATGCCGCAACAATCGGTAACCATGAATTCGACTATGGTACAAAAAGACTTTTCGAAATCATCAAGGAAGCAAAATATCCTTATCTTTCATGCAACTTTCTTCTGGCAAAAAACAACAAGCCTGTAACAGATGCATACAAAATCCTCAAATTCGGAAAAACAAAAGTTGCTTTCATCGGAATCATGACTCCAGAGACTTACACAAAATCAACTCCTGTATATTTTATGGACGAAGCACGAACAAAATTCATCTATAAAATTGGTGCTGGCGATGACGGAAAAGAACTTTACAGCATGGTTCAGAAAGCAATCGATGCAGTTTCTAAAAAAGCTGATTATATCGTCGCTCTCGGCCATCTTGGTGACGATCCTGCTTCATCTCCATGGACAAGCGTTGATGTAATCGAAAACACTCACGGTCTCGATGCCTTTATCGACGCTCACTCACACTCAACAGTTCCAGAAAAATTCGTAAAGGACTCAAGCGGAAAAGATGTTCTTCTCTCACAGACAGGATATTATTTCGCAGCAATCGGTAAACTTACACTTTCTGACAAGGGCGCTTCTTCCGAGCTTATCAAAAGCTATGACAGAAGTGACGAGAAAATTTCAGCCATCGTAAAAGACCTGGTATCAACAGTTGACGGTAAATTGAACGAAGAAATCGCGCTTTCTGATGTCCCTCTTTACATCAACGAGCCGGAAAATCCAAAATCCCGCCTTATCCGAAAGCAGGAAACAAACCTGGGCGACCTCGTTGCAGACGCCGCTTACTACTATTTCAACGAAGTCGAGCAGCTTAAATGCGACATGTCAATCGCAAACGGCGGTGGAATCCGGGCAGATTTGCCGGCCGGTTCATACTCTTACAATTCCGCAAAAAAAGTTCAGCCATTCGGAAACGTAATGTGTCTCGTTGAGCTTACAGGTCAGGAAATTCTTGATGCACTCGAATTCGGAGCAAGAAATGTCGGAACAGGCGAAAACGGAGGCTTCCTGCATGTAGCTGGAATCAAATTCACAATCGACACTTCAATTCCAAACACAATCAAAACTTCAGCTGAAGGACTTTGGACTAGCGCACCAACAGAATATCGCGTAAGAGACATCCAGGTTTACAACAAAGAGACTGCTTCTTACGAGCCAATCGACCTCGCCAAAACTTACACATTAGGCGGCATGAACTACACACTGCGTAACATGGGTGACGGATTTGCAATGCTCGCAAACACAAAACTCGTAAAGGACTATGTCAGTGAAGATTATCTGATGACTTCTGCCTATGTAAAATCATTTGCAAAAGGTGAAGACGGAATAACACACATCTCAACAGCAAACAGTCCTCTCTCTTCTTACAAAAATTACCTTCTTGATTACGAAAATCCGAACGGTTCAGGCCGAATCACTATCAAATAAAATCCCTTAAAATATGGAGGCTCCCTGCTCACCTAATGGTGAGCAGGTCGGGCTTTTTTCGAGCACTTTAGTTATCGTGCTCGTTTCACTTACGCGCTAACCGCGCTCCATTCCTACGCTCCCAAAGGTCGCTCCGGAACACACTTCGTGTGGTGCTCCAATCCCTAGCCCTTGTATAATTTTTTGGGATATATTAGAATATTATTACCTACTATTTTAATAGGTTTATTAAATCAAAAAAAACAGGAGAGCAAAAAATGTCTTACGATTTCAACAAAATTACTGACCGAAAAAATACTAACGCCATCAAATACGACCTTGCCGTAGCCCGAGGAAAGCCAGCCGATGTACTTTCGCTTTGGGTGGCCGACATGGATTTTCCTACTTCGCCGGCAATTCTTGAAGCCCTGCAGGCAAGGGTTCAGCACGGAATTTTCGGTTATTCCGTTCCAGGCGAAGATTTTTACGAGTCTGTCAAAAAATGGCAGAAGGAAGAGCATGATTTTGAGATTACCCGCCACTGGGTCGTAACGACTCCGGGCGTTGTTTTTGCCATTGCCTGTGCAATCAAGGCTTTTACCCTTGAGGGCGAGGCGGTCATAATTCAGACTCCGGTTTACTACCCTTTTAAGAACATGATTCTTGCCAACAAGCGCAAGCTAGTAACTTCCTCACTTTTTGAAAAAGACGGAAAATGGCAGATTGATTTTGAGGATTTTGAAAGGAAAATCGTAGAAAATGATGTCAAACTTTTTATTCTTTGCAGCCCCCACAATCCTGTGGGAAGGGTCTGGACACGCGAAGAACTGACCCGGCTTTCAGAAATCTGTCTCAGGCACAATGTTCTTGTTTTTGCGGACGAGATTCACAATGATTTCGTATTTGAAGGACACAAGCATACGGTCTTTTCAACGATTTCAAAGGAAGCCGCATGGAATTCAGTAATTTCGACTTCTGCCAGCAAGACTTTTAACCTGGCAGGACTTCAGTTCTCCGTCAATTTCATCCAGAATCCTGCCCTCAAAAAGAAATTCCACGACGAACGCGATAAAACGGGCTACGACGAGCCAAGCCTCATGGGCTTCACGGCGACTCAGGCCGCTTATGAAAAGGGAAAAGAATGGCTTTTAGAGCTGAAAAAACATCTGGCATCGAATCTTGATTTTGTCCGAACTTTTGTAAAGGAAAAACTGCCAAAGGCAAGGCTGATTGAGCCGGAAGGAACTTATCTTTTGTGGCTGGACTTTTCTGGATACGGCTACTCAGACTCCGAGCTTGACGACATCATCGTAAACAAGGCAAAGGTCTGGCTGGACCGCGGAACGATGTTTGGTCTTGAAGGCGAAGGCTATCAGCGAATCAACATCGCAACTCCGCGGGCCCTTCTTCAGGAAGCGTTGGAAAGAATATCAAAAGCACTTCAATAAAAAACCAAATGCCGAGTTTTACACTTGCCGGACAGTGCAAAACTCGGCATTTTTTCTTTAAATTTTTCTTTTAGCTATTGACTTAGTAGGCTAATAACGATATATTCTAAGTATTCCTAGTAACCTACTAGGTAATTATGAAAATAAAAATTGCTAAAAAGGAGAATTTGATGGCAGAAAACGTACTTTTTAAGGAATATAACACGGACGATTATGTGACATTCGCGGAGCAGACTGCTTCCTGGATTAAAACGACAAAAAAATTCGGCACGTTCGGCTCACGCTGGAATCAAAGCCCGGATTCAAAAGAAGATTTTACGGACTATCCGATGCTTACACCAAAATCCCTTTACGGCGGTTCAGCTGGTGTCGGTCTTTTCTACCTTCGCTTGTACCAGGCTACAAAAAAAGAAGAATATCTTGAAGAAGCAAAATCAGCTGCAAAAGAAATCATCGAAACTGATGAAGGAGCTGCTTTTTATGAGCGCACATTGAATGCAAAGGCAAGCGGCGCTTCAAAACTCGTTCATGTAAAAAACATGCCGGGCTGGGCAGCAGGCTACTACAACGGCCCGACAGGAAGCGCTTACCTCGTCCTCAAGCTTTTTGAGCTTACAGGCGATGAATCTTACAAAAATTATGTGATTAAAGTTGCCGACGACCTTCTTGCGGCGGCAAAAAAATCTGATTCAGGAATTTACTGGAGCGAGCAGAATGATTTGTGCGGAGACGCAGGATTTGTCACATATCTTTCAGCGATTTACAAAATTACCGGCGACAAAAAATATCTTGATTCAGCTGTAAGTTTCGGCGATTTCCTTTTGAGCAAGGGAAAGCCTGCCCCACGCGGCGGAACTTACTGGAATGTCGTTGATTTGACAATCATCGATTTCCCGAAAGATGTTTTCTGGGTAAACAGCGCGCACGGAACAAGCGGAGTCGGCTGGATTTTTGCAATTCTTTACAATCTTTCAAAAGAAGAAAGATTCTTGAACGCGGCAAAAGAAGCTGCCAAATATATAGAAGGAATTGCAGTTGGTGACGAAAATGCAGTCCTCGTGCCTTACCTCGACAGCCTTGAGCGCGGCCCTTCAACTGAGTTCTACTATCTGAGCACATGTCACGGTCCAGCAGGAACTTCACTTCTGTTCCATCTGCTCTATAAAATCACAAGCGACAAGCACTATCTGGACTGGGTTTTGCGCCTAAGCCGGGGAATCATCAAGGCTGGTGCACCGGAAATTTTCAGCCGCGGTTACTGGCAGAGTCAGGCATTGTGCTGCGGAACTCCGGGCTTACTTGAGCACTTTGTTTCAGTCTACAAGCTCACGAAAAATCCGGAATTCCTGGAATATGCAAAGAGAGCGGCAAAAACCGTGGTCGGACAGTCATTCGTTGCGGATGCAGACGGCGACATCTATCACCAGAAATCGGTACGAAGATGGAGCGGAGCATGGTGGCGCACAATTCCAACCGACGTCCACTCTTACACCGGCCTTTACATCGGAAGCGCAGGAAACGCATGGTCGCTTCTTTCACTTGCCGCAGCAGAAAAAAATGAAAGCCTGATCGAGCTTATCGAATATAACAATTTTAACTAAAAAACACCGCTAACACGGAATTTTATAAGGAGAATAGAACTATGGCAAAAATTTATGATTCAATCACAGAACTCGTCGGAGACACACCTCTTGTCCATCTTCACCGCTACGAAAAATCCGAAAACCTTGAGGCAAACATCCTCGGCAAATTCGAATATTTCAATCCATCTGGAAGCGTAAAAGACCGAGCAGCCCTCAACATCATCGAGGAAGCAGAAAAACGCGGCGACATCAAGCCGGGAATGACATTGATTGACTACACGAGCGGCAACACGGGAATTGGTGAGGCAACTTTCGCAAACGCCAAGGGCTACAAATTCGTTGCAGTCATTCAGCCTCAGGTTTCAGTTGAGCGCTCACAGATTTTAAAGGCTTTGGGAGCAGAACTTTTGCAGGTAACAGATGTTCCGGGCTTTGCTGAAATGCTCAAGACAGGACTTTCGCTTGCAGGTCTTTACAAAGTTATGAACGATTTTGCAAAGGCAAACGGCTGGTATTACTTGAATCAGTGCGGCGACCGTGCCAATTCCGAAGCTCACATCAAAGGAACAGGCCCGGAAATCTGGGAAGCAACAGGCGGCAAGGTTGATTATGTCGTTCAGCTCGTCGGAACAGGCGGAACACTTTCAGGACTCACGGAATTTTTCCGCAAAAAGAACCCGAATGTAAAGATTATCGGTGCTCAGCCGGCTCCACAGTCGCTCAAAAACCCGGAATTCCCGGAGCGCAACACAATCGACGGCGTTCTGAAGTTCAACGGAGTGCCGGACGACAAAGTGCCTGAGCTTTTCAAGATTTTCGATACAAAATATGACGAATGTTTTGATGTAGTGGCAGAAGACGCTTACGAAACAGGCCGGAAACTTGTAAAAAACGAGGGATTCTTTGTAGGTCAGTCAGCAGGAGCAGCCTTGTGGACGGCAACGCAGATTGCAAAACGCCCCGAAGCAAAAGGCAAGAACATAGTAGTGATTCTAGCCGACAACGCCTTCAAATATCTTTCAACAAATATGTATAAATAAGAAAAAAGGCTGTCCGTTTGGGCAGCCTTTTCATTTTAGTAAATCATGGTTCCGATACCGCGGTCTGAGAACATCTCAATCAAAAGCGAGTGCGGTACGCGGCCGTCGATGATGTGGGTACGAGGAACGCCGCCCTTTCTTGCCATTACGCAGCACTCGATTTTTGGAATCATGCCGCCTGAGATTGTGCCGTCGTCGTAAAACTTCTGCACATCCTCAAGGTGAATGCGCTGAATCAAAGACTTCGGATCGTTTACATCGCGGAGAACGCCAGCAACGTTTGTGAGCTGAACGAATTTTTCGGCTCCAAGCGCGATTGCAATTTTTGCGGCAGCAGTGTCTGCATTGATGTTGTAGCGGCTCATGTCGCCCTGCTCGCCCAAAGCAACTGTTGAAACGACAGGAATAAAGCCCTTGTCCAAAAGTGATTGAACGATTTCCGGGTGAACTTCGGTTACTTCACCTACAAAGCCCAGGTCAGCTCCGTCCTTGTCGATTTTTTTTGCACGGAGCAAGCCTGAATCAACGCCTGAAAGACCGACAGCCTTGCCACCCTCCTGCAAAAGAATGCCGACGATGTCCTTGTTCAGCTTTCCGGTAAGAACCATCTGAACGATTTCCATTGTCTCGGCATCAGTGTAGCGCAGGCCGTTGATGAATTTTGATTCCTTGCCGACACGCTCAAGCATGTGGTTGATTTCAGGACCGCCGCCGTGAACGAGCACGACTTTGATTCCGATTGTATTCAAAAGAACGATGTCCTTCATTACGGCAGCCTTAAGCTCTTCGTTGAGCATGGCATTTCCACCGTATTTTACAACGACAGTTTTTCCAACCCAGTGGCGGAAATAAGGCAAAGCCTGAACCAAAACGTTAGACCAGTGCTCATTATCCAGGCGCGGGTCGATTTTTCCTTTAATTTCTGTATTCTCTGACATAATTTTCTCCTGATTCCTACTAAGTTCGGTAGTCTCCGTTGATTTTAACGTAGTCGTATGTGAGGTCGCAGCCCCATGCGGTGCCTTTAGCCGAACCGTCTTCAAGCTCTACGAGAATGTCAACAGCTTCTTCGGTGAGGATTTTCTTTGCCAGGTCTTCGTCGAAATTGAGCGGAACTCCGTGGTCAAAGACTTTGATTGAATTTTCCTTGCCGCCGTTCTGACTTCCGTCCTCAAAGTAGCGTTTTGCACCCTCACGGCTGAGGAATGAAACAGAAGTTTTTTCCGGTGTGAAGAAGAAGCCTGAATAGCCCATTGCATCAAGGATTCGGCCCCAGTTGGCGTCTGCTCCGAAGAAAGCAGCCTTTACGAGATTTGAGCAGATTACAGCCTTTGCAAGACCGCGCGCATTTTCTACAGTGTCAGCTCCGACTACATTACAGGTAACGAGGCGGCTTGCTCCCTCACCGTCAGCAGCGATTTTCTTTGCCATCTGAGTGTTGAGGGCGTTCAAAGCCTCGACGAAAGCGTCGAAGTCAGCTCCCTCAGAAGTGATTTCAGCGTTGCCAGCCATTCCGTTTGCGAGAATGAGAAGGGAATCGTTTGTAGAAGTGTCGCCGTCGATTGAAACGCAGTTATATGTTCCGGCTGCAGAAATTCTCAAGGCCTTTTCGAGCATTTGTGAAGAAATTGCACAGTCAGTCGTGATAAAGCCCAGCATTGTTCCCAAATTGATATGGATCATGCCGCTTCCCTTTGCCATTGTTCCCATGCGGACACTTTTTCCGCCAATCACAGTTTCAAGGGCAACTTCCTTGTACTGGGTGTCAGTCGTCATGATAGCGATTCGGGCTTCCTTGTGGCCTTCTTTTGAAAGACCGTCTGCCAGCTTGTCCAAGCCATTAAGGATTTTATCAACCGGAAGCTGCTGACCGATTACACCAGTTGAAAGAACGAGAACGTCGTCGGAATTGATGTTCATTTTTGCAGCGACTGCGACAGCTTCCTTGTTTGCGTTGTCATAGCCTTCTTTGCCTGTGCAGGCATTTGCGTTTCCTGAGTTGGCGATTACAGCCTGAGCCTTGCCGTTTGCGATATGGTCACGGGTAAGTTTAACGCATTCTGCCTTTACCCGGTTCTGTGTGAATACGCCTGCTGCATTGCAGACCTTTTCGCTGAAAATAAGAGCCGTGTCGTTAGTCGTTCGGCTTGATTTGATTTTGTTCAAAACACCGTTTGCAGTGAATCCCTGGGCTGCAGTAACGCCGCCGTCAATGAAATTACAAGAAAATGCCATAATTTTCTCCTGTATGCAAAGAAAATGAATATTTATGCAAATTTATTACATAAATATTCAATAATTATATGAAAATACGAAAGAATATGCAATCTTTTTTCTTGTTAATTTTTCAATGGACTTCTATAAAGTGGAACAAAAAACATCATCTTTTTTGATTTTTTCCCAATCGAAGACGCTCAAAGCCTCTTCAAGCGATAAACTTTCTTCTTTTTCGATACAGCCACACAAAAAAAGGATTTTTCCAATCAATTGTTCACCGGAAAAGTTCTCGCGAAGGAAGCCCATGTCCGTGTCCTTGTCACGCTTGGAAAGACGGCGGCCGTCAGCACTCAGCAAAAGAGGAAGATGAAAAAATTGCGGAAGCTGATGAAAATCAAGTTTTTCATAAAGATAAAGCTGATTGAAGGTCGAAGAAATCAAATCACGCCCGCGTACAACCTGATCAACGCCCATGAGAGCATCATCCACGACGACGGCAAGCTGATATGAAAAGTTTCCGTCAGAACGGCGGATTACAAAGTCGCCAAGGTCGCGGGAAAGCTGGCAGACCTGATTGCCGTAATGTCCGTCAGAAAATGAGCAGGATTTTTCCTCAACTATGATTCTTTTTGCAGGAAGCCGCTTATTATATAGAAGAGATTTTTCTGATTCTGAAAGATTGCGGCATTTTCCTGAATATACAGGGCTTCCGTCGCTTGCATGAGGAGCGGAAGCTGAAAACAAATCGGCACGACTGCAGAAACAGTCATAGACAAGCCCCTTTTCGCAAAGCAAGTCAAAGGCATTTATATAGAAGGAATCGCGGTTGGACTGATAAAACTCGCCGGAAAGTCCGCCTGAGGCTTCTGAAAAATTGTCCCATTTAAGGCCGAGCCAAAGCAAGTCCTCAAGGAGCTGGGCGGAATATTCTTTTTTGCAGCGCTGGCGGTCAAGGTCTTCGATGCGTAAAATCCACTCACCGCCACCCTTTTTTGCAGAAAGATAGGAAAGCAGGGCTGAATACACGTTTCCCAGGTGCATCCGCCCGCTTGGAGAAGGAGCAAAACGTCCGCGCATTATTGATTCTCTTATTTGCTGGAAGAACCGTGGACTTTCTCAACTTCGTCAAAGAATTTCGAGCCACCCTTTCCGTTTCCACGCCTTGGTCCCAGGACTTTTGACTGAACTTCGCCGGTTTTCTTCATTGAAGTTGCAACGCCCTTGCCCGGTGTTGAAAGACGGTTGTAGTTTATCTCATACATGACAGGATTTGATTCGCTGAAGTGGAAAATTTTGCTTGAAAGTCCCAAAAAAGTGAAGATTGCCGCAATCACGAGCAAAATGGAAATGTTCTTGACGGTCTGAACGATTTTTGTTTCATCGATAGTAATGGTCATTTTATCCCCCTAAAACCAAACACCAAAACATCATTGCCTAAACGCAACGAAACCTTATTATTTATTTTCGGAAGGTTTTCAGTACTTCTTTATTTTTCGTTTCCATTATAGAATATTCCCACAATGTTTCCACCACTTCCACAAGAAAAAGCCGCAAAGATTCTCGAAAAATTGATTCAATCGCTGGAAAAAGGCGAGCTAGTTCTGGCACAAGTTGCCCGCGTAAGCGAGGAACGCAAAAATCAGGGCGTGATGCTGGGAGCCCTTGTCTGCAAGGACAAAAATGGTGACGAAATAAACCTTGTGACCAACTCAGGGAACGCGAAAGAAATTAGAAATGTGCAATCAGCAACCAACAATGAAAAGGACGGAAATCCTAACGCTGACACCAAGTTTTTTCAACTTTCAAATTTCAACTTTCAATTCGTAAGCCCGATTGTTTCCAGTGAAGAGATTGAAGAAGCGCTTTCTGAAAATGATGCGGAGATTCATGAAATCACGAAGAGACTGAAAAGTGGAAGCGAGTTGATTCGTGGGGGCAGCAAAAATGCTGAGAAGTCCTATGAAGATTTACGGAAGCTGCGCGAAAAACTTTGTGCCCAATCGCTTGAAAAAGTCCACGCGCTTTACAAATTTCACTGCATTGATGGGAAGGTTCGTACACTCAAAGAGATTTGTGCCAACTACAACGGTGGAAAACTGCCCCCAACCGGAACCGGCGACTGCTGCGCACCAAAATTATTTGATTATGCCTTTGCGCATGAATTGATGCCGATTTCACTTGCAGAAACGACTTATACTGCTCCAAGCGGGAGGGATTGTAGCACCGCCGAAGGCGTACCGCGTGCGGTATGGAGCGAAAGCGGAAGTGCGGAAAGCCCGACGGCGAAGCCGGACCGCCCAGATTTTCAACTTACTCCCCCTTGTGACGAGCGCTGCGGGATTCTCCTTCCTGCAATACTGGGACTCCGGATTTTGTACCGGGACGACTCAATCTGCGTGGTGAACAAACAGTCCGGGCTTTTGAGCGTTCCCGGCCGCGGAGAGGACAAACAGGACTGCATCGAATCGCGGTTCAAACGGCTTTTCGGCGACAAGGTTGAAATCGTTCAGACTGCCGTCCACCGGCTCGACATGGAAACCAGCGGCGTGATGATTCTTGCCTTTACGAAGGAAGCCCACCGCACCATGATGCGTCAGTTTGAGGCAAAGGAAGTCCAAAAAGAATACGTCGCCCTGCTTGACGACATTCTCCCCAAAATGGGAATCGCCCCCCACGGCAAGATGGAGCTTTTTTTCCGTCTCGACGTAGACAACCGCCCCCACCAGATTTGGGATGCAGAAAATGGCAAAAGCGCGGTCACGGAATGGCAGATTTTGGGAGTGGAACGCTACCACGCCCCTGACGGATTCCCGCGAAACGCAACCAGGGTACTTTTCATGCCTCACACGGGACGAACCCACCAGCTGCGTCTTGCAAGCGCGGACTCTCACGGTTTTGGATGCCCGATTATCGGCGACACTCTCTACGGTCACTGTGACGAGGGCGAGCGGCTCATGCTCCACGCAAGAAAAATCACCTTCACTCACCCGGTCACAGGCGAGCGCATGACGATTGAATGTCAGCCCGAATTTTAGTTTTTCTTGATTTCACTCACGAAGAGGCCGGAAATCGTCAGCAGGGCACCAATGGCTCCCATTAAAGAGATTTTTTCTCCCAGCGCGAAGAAGGCAAAAACAATCGTTACGACAGGAATCAGGTAAATGCCGACTGTTGCACGAACGGTTCCCAGCTTTTCGCAGGCGATGTTCCATGCTGCAAAACAGAATGCGCTTGCACCCAGGCCCAAAAAGCAGAGGTTAAGCCAGTTGAGCGGGTTTGAAAATCGCTTGAGGTTAAAGGCGGAGTCAAAAAACACTGAAATATTGTTCTGAATCTGTAAGCCTTCTCCTGCCGGAAGTGCGGCGCCAAAGCGAAGGAGGGAGAAAATTCCAATAGGCAGCATGAAGACCACCGCCCAGAAGAAAATACGACGGGTTACCTGAATAGAATCGAGGCGCAGGGAATTGATTTTTGACACACAGATTGAATAAAGGCCCCAGCACAGAGCTGAACAGAGGGCAAGAACGTCGCCTTTTGGATTGAGGTGGAATTCAACAACGCCGTTAAAGCTTACGAGTGCAATTCCGAATATGGCAAGAAGGAAGCCGATGTTGAAATACATTGTGAGGTGGCGTTCCTTCAAAAAAATCTGGGCGAAAATCGCCGTAAAAATCGGGCAGATTGAAACGATGATGCTTACGTTTGAAGCGGAAGTATAGGAAATTGCCATGTTCTCCATGAACTGGTAAGCGGTAACGCCAGAAAATCCCGCCAGCATGAAATAAAGTTCCTGCTTGCGTTCAGAAAGATGGAGCCTGCGTGGCCGTAAAATCCACAAGCCTGCATAGGCAAGCAAAAAACGGAGCACAAGGATTTCATAAGATGAAAAGGAGCGTAGAAGATATTTTGTAGAAACAAAAGTGATTCCCCAGATAAAGATAGAAACAGTAGCGAAGAAAAGTCCAGAAAGTGGAAAATTATTTTTCATGGGAAAGATTGTAGCAGAAAGGAAAACAAGTTAAAAGCGAAAAAAAACTCCCGGTCACTTCTCAGCACCGGGAGCCTTCAGATTTTTAAATCACTGATTACAGATTGTCTGAAATTGTAACGCCAATTGCAGCAGCTGTTTCTTTGTTGTATGTGAAATCGAATTTTTCGAGGTATTCGATTGGCATGTCAGCCGGGTTAGCTCCGTCCTTGAGGACTTTAACAGCCTGTTTTGCTGTGAGTTTTCCAAGCTCGTAGTAGTTGATTCCGTATGTTGCCAATGCACCTGAAACAACCATTCCCTCTTCGCCACCGATTACAGGAAGTTTTGCGTTGTTTGCAACCATTGCTACGTTTGCGATACCAGCTGCAAGCATGTTATCTGTCGGAACATAGAATGCATCAACTTTGCCAACAAGGCTCTGTGTTACCTGCTGGATTTCGTTTGAGTTTGAAACTGAACCTTCGATATATTCAAGGCCGTTTGCAGCACAAGCTTCCTTTGCGATGTTAATCTGGAAGATTGAGTTTGCTTCGCTTGAGCAGTAAAGAAGACCGACTTTTTTTGCCTCTGGAACAATCTTTTTGAGAAGAGCAATCTGAGCGGCAACAGGAGTGAGGTCAGATGTACCAGAAACGTTTGTCTCCGGCTTTTTGTTTGATTTTACGAGTTTTGCAGTTTCCGGGTCTGTAACGGCTGTTACAAGAATAGGGATTTTTTTTGTGAGGTTTGCGACAGCCTGTGCAGCCGGTGTTGCGATTGCGAAAATCAAGTTGTCTTTGTCGTTTACGAATTTGTTTGCGATTGTGACGCAGTTTGCCTGCTCGCCCTGAGCGTTCTGATAATCAATAGTGATGTTCTCACCATTTACATAGCCAGCCTCAGCCAAGCCGTCAACGAAGCCCTGATAGCTTTTGTCGAGAGCCGGATGCTCAACAAGCTGGATTACACCGATTTTAATTTTGCTGTCTTTTTCGTTGCAGCCAGTCAAAAGGCAAGCAACAGCAAGAATTGTAGCAGCAGCAGAAAGAAGTTTTTTCATCATATTCTCCTTGTTTTAAATGAATAATTCAGTTTATACCTTTACAGAAATTCTATCAATAGAATCAGTTTCAGAATAAAAAAAATTGCCACAAGGATGTGGCAGAGAGCAGTTGACCGCGAGAATTTCCGTCAAGAAATTCTCGTCAGCACATGGATGCGGCTATTTCCAGGGGAACAAGAAACTTTTCCAGTTTCGAGGGCCCAGGCTTTCCTTGTCATCGGCAATCAATTCGTCCCAAGGCACTTCATTTCGGCGGTCACGGTCTTTTTCAAAATCAGGTTCCTGCTCGACCATTTTTTCAATCCAGTCATATTTATATAGACGGAGGCGGAGGGCATTTGTTGATGAAAGAAGAATTCCGTTCAGGCCCGGCATGAGCATGAAGAATATGCATGAAAAACCGAAAAGCACAATATTATAGATGAAAACTTCAACTGAAAATCCGACGTTATCATAGAAAATAATGAAGGATTTTTTGAGGCATTTTTTGAATCCGTTGTTGCCCTGCAAAAAATAAAGCGGAATGAACCACTGAAGGGCAATCAGGGAAATCAGGACAAACCAGCCCAAAAGAGCCGTGAGGACAAGCCCGACGTAGCTTCCAGAGCTGAGATAAAGTGAAACATAGTAAGAAATTGCGTAGCGCGCAATCAAAAGCCCTGCGGAAAGCATGACGCCAAAGGCAAATCCGATTTTCCAGACCGACTTAATTGCCGAGAAGAAAAGCCCGAATGAGCCTGAGCAAAAATCTGCCAGTTTCGCGGCATTTGCTCCCCATGCGAAAAGTGCGGTCATAACAATTCCCGAAACCAGCACAATCGCAAGATTTGGAAGATAAGGATTTATCTCAGCTGAATATCGGACCGCAAGGAACGAGCCAACAAGCAGAGCAATCATAATGATATTTGAGACGATAAGAAAGAAAAAATTATCCCAGCCGTCGCAAAAATTTTTTTTCAAAAAGAATTTGAACATATTTTCTCCAAGGTAAAATCATGCGGGGGAAGTCTCCCCCTACGGTCACACTTCGTTGTGCCCTACCCTCTCTGCGGGAGTACCCGCAACGCCCCTTTTAGAACAAACCGCTGATGTTGCCGTCGTCATCGATGTCAATGTTGAGGGCGGCAGGAAGCTTTGGAAGGCCTGGCATTGTCATGATTTCACCGGCAAGTGCTACGACGAAGCCTGCTCCTGAGTAAAGCTGAACGTCGCGTACCGGGAAGATGTAATCTTTTGGAGCGCCCATGAGTTTCGGGTCGTGGCTGATTGAGTTCTGAGTCTTTGCAACGCAGACAGGCAAATCCTTGTAGCCCTGTTCCTCAAAGTCACGGAGTTTTTTGAGGGCAGCCGGTGCGATGTCAACATCCTTTGCGCGGTAAATTTCTTTTGCGAGGATTTTGATTTTGTCAACGAAAGAAAGGTTTGCAGGATAAAGATAATTGAATTTTGCTTTTCCTGAATCAGCGACCTCGGCAACAACTTTTGCAAGCTCTGTGGCACCTTCGCCGCCTTTGCCCCAGCCTTCGCAGAGAACAGCCTTTGCACCTTTGGCCTCACAAAGTTTTTCGAGAAGTGCAATTTCTTCGTCTGTATCAGTGATGAATTTGTTTACTGCTACAACGGCCGGAACTCCGAATTTTGCGATATTTTCGATGTGAACAGCGAGGTTTTCAAATCCTGCCTGCAAGGCTCCTACGCTTGGAGTTGAAAGATCAGCCTTCGCCATGCCACCATGCATTTTAAGGGCGCGGACTGTGGCAACGATTACGACTACATCCGGGGAAATGCCTGCAGCCCGGCACTTGATATCCATGAATTTTTCTGCACCCAGGTCAGCCGCAAAGCCAGCTTCTGTTACGACATAATCGCCTGTTGCAAGGGCACAAATCGTTGCGTTTACGGAGTTTGTTCCCTGAGCGATGTTTGCGAAAGGTCCGCCGTGAACGAAAACAGGATTTTTTTCCAGAGTCTGAACGAGGTTTGGCTTGATTGCGTCCTTCAAAAGAACTGCGATTGAGCCTGTGCATTTGAGTTCGCCGAATTTTACAGGGCGCTTGTCAAAAGTCTTAGCGACCGTGATGTTGTCGATTCTGTTTTTGAGGTCAGAAATTGATGTTGAAAGACAGATGATTGCCATGAGCTCACTTGCAACGGTGATACAGAAGTGGTCTTCGCGCGGCATTCCGTCTGCGATTCCGCCCATTCCGACTACGATGTTGCGGAGTTCGCGGTCATTCAAGTCAACGCATCGTTTCCATGAAATTGTGCGCGGGTCGATTCCAAGCTGGTTGCCCTGCTTGATGTGGTTGTCGATGAGGGCTGCAATCAGGTTGTTTGCGATTGAGATTGCGTGAATGTCGCCAGTAAAGTGAAGGTTGATGTCTTCCATCGGGACAATCTGGGCATAGCCGCCGCCACAAGCACCGCCTTTTACGCCGAAGCAAGGGCCGAGTGAAGGTTCGCGGAGGGCGATAACGGCTTTTTTGCCGATTTTATTGAGTCCGTCGCCGAGTGCGATTGAGACAGTTGATTTTCCCTCACCGGCAGGAGTCGGTGTGAGTGCAGTAGTCAAAATCAATTTGCCGCGGTTTTTAGGCTCGCTTGCCTTTTTCTGCAGGGCACGAAGCTCTTCCATCGTGAGCTTTGCCTTGTATTTTCCGTACATTTCAAGATTTTCTTCGGTGATTCCGATTTTCTGTGCAACTTCCGTGATTGGAATCATCTTGTTTTTCTGTGCAATTTCAATATCTGTCATTTTTACACCTCTTCCTTGTAATTTGCTCCGATTTTATTCATCACATCATAAAAATGCGGGAAACTTACTGCACAGCATTCCGCATCGTTGACGATGATTTTTTCATCTTTTGATAGGCCAAGCCCCAGACAAGCCAGAGACATTGCCATGCGGTGGTCGTCGTAGCTTTCGCAGATTCCGCCGTGCATCTTGAAAGCCGGATTTGGAGAACCGTCCTTTAAGACTGGCGAATGGCCGTGAATTATCAAAGAATCTTCACGCTCTTCGATTTCCGCACCAAGTTTTGTAAGCTCAACATTAAGCACTTTGAGGCGGTCAGTTTCCTTGCGCCGGCAGACAGCGGCATCCTCAATAACCACAGTTCCTTCAGTAAAGCAGGCAATTGCAGAAAGGGCACAAACCGCATCCGGAAAACCAGAAATTTTGACATGAAGCTCGCCGTTTGGCAGATTCTCAGTTGAAAGGCGGCCGATTCCGTCTTTTGAGCATTTTCCGCCGCAAACAGTCAGAGTTTCTTCATCTTTCTTCCATATAATATCACCGCCGATTGACTGCAGAATCTCGACGATTGCATCATCACCCTGAGTTCCGCTCGAATCCACGTTTTCAATCGTGATTTTACTGTCCGTGATGAGGGCTGCAATCAGAGGGAAAGCAACTCCTTCCCAGTCACTTGGAATCGTAACGTCAAAGCCCTTGAAAGATTTGCATGGAGTGACTTCAATATTTTTAAAATCCTCGGAAACTGAACAGTCAACGCCCACTTTTTCAAGCCATTTCTGAGTCATTGTGAGGTATGGAGTTTCTTTTGGATTTGAAAGTTCGATTTTGATTGGATTTTCAGTGAGGATTCCAGCAAACATGAGGCCGGAAATATACTGACTTGAAATTTCGCCGGGAGTACGGACAGTGCCGCCTTTTTTGATGGAGCCAGTAATTACCAGAGGACAGCCGTTTGCTCCAGGTCGTGTTACAAAAGATTTTGCCCCAAGCTGATTGAGGACATCAACGACGTGAAGGACAGGCCGCTTTCGGATGCTGGCGTCACCTGTAAATACCGAAGTGCCCTCAAAACAGGCCGCAACCGGTGTCAAAAAATACAAAAGGGAGCCGGAATCACCGACATTTACTACATCGTCTGGAAGATGAAGATTTTTGCCAGCTCCATCAACAATCCATTCCGTGCCCGGCTCACCCTCAGTAGAAAGATTGAGGTCGATTTTTGAACCGATGAGGGGAACTGCCGCCGCAGTTGAAAGACAGTCTGCACTTGGCAGGGGATTTTTGATATGAGAAGTGCCTTCTGCAATTGTAGCCAGCAAAAGCGCACGGATTGTATGAGACTTTGAACCGGGAACAGTGATTGCGCCCGACAATCTGCTTTTTGAAACAATGATGTTCATGGATAGAATTATAACATATTTGTGAAGTAAAAAAAAGTCGTTGACAATTGTGTGAGTGATTGGAGTGGCTGCGAAGCAGTTCCGCAGCGAAGCGAAGGAATGGAGTGCGGTTAGCACGGAACCACGGAAAGCACGACCGCCGCTGTTAAGCGGCGGTCACACCCTAATAATTAGAAATCAACTTCTGTGTCGTAGTAACAGCACTTGAGAAGTTTTTCCATTTCTTCCTGAGTTGGCTGGCGTGGGTTAGAGCCAGTACAAGCATCGGCAATTGCATTCTTTGCGATTTCTGGCAGGCGTTTCAAGAAGATGTCCTCTGGAACGAAGCCTTTTTCGCAAGGATAACTGTCTGCGCCGTAAGTTCCGATTGAGTGAGGAATCTTAAGGTCGTCGTTCATGCCGCGAAGATACTTGATGAGGTTAGCGATTTTTTCTTTCTCAGAAGAGCCGCCCAATCCCATGAAGTCAGCGATAACAGCGTAGCGTTTTGCAGCAGTTGGGTCTTTTGCGTTGAAAGCGATGACTTTTGGCAGGTACATTGCGTTTGCAGCACCGTGAATGATGTGAGCGTGCAAGCCGCCGACATCCTCAAATGCAGCACCTGTTTTGTGAGCCATTGAGTGAACGATACCGAGCAAAGCGTTTGAGAAAGCCATACCAGCCAGACACTGTGCGTCGTGCATTCGGTCGCGGGCAGCCATGTCGCCGTTGTATGATTTTACCAAATCAGCCTGAATCATTTTGATTGCGTGGAGTGCGAGCGGATCTGTGTAGTTGCAGTTTGCAGTTGAAACATAAGCTTCGATTGCGTGAGTGATTGCGTCCATACCAGTGTGAGCAACGAGCTTCTGAGGCATTGTCTCTGCAAGCTCTGGGTCAACGATTGCTACATCAGGAGTGATTTCGAAATCTGCGATTGGATATTTGATACCTTTGTCGTAGTCAGTGATGATTGAGAATGCTGTAACTTCTGTAGCAGTACCAGAAGTTGAAGAAACAGCACAGAAATGAGCCTTTTTGCGAAGCTCTGGAATGCCGAATACCTTGCACATATCCTCGAAAGTGCTGTCCGGGTATTCGTATTTAATCCACATAGCCTTTGCAGCATCGATTGGAGAACCGCCGCCAATAGCAACAATCCAGTCAGGCTGGAATTCGAGCATCTTTTTTGCACCGTTCATAACGGTTGTTACAGATGGATCTGGCTCGATTCCGTCGATGAGCATAACTTCCATTCCGGCTTCTTTAAGATACTTTTCGGCACGGTCAAGGAACCCGAATTTTTTCATAGAACCGCCACCAACACAAATGACAGCCTTCTTACCTTTGAGTGATTTGAGTGCCTCAAGCGCTCCCTTTCCGTGATACAAGTCACGAGGCAAAGTAAATCTTTGCACAATGTACCTCCTTTTTGTAATACAGACTTATTCTTTAACTATTAAGTCATCAATTAGTATAATTCAGCAATCGGTTGCCGTCAAATTTTATTTTTTTTTGCAGCGCGTTCGAAAGAGAGCAGGCACCACACCACATTTAATCACCTCAGATTTTGCAGCCCATGCCCCGGAATCTTCTCGCCTTTTTTGTTCTCCAGGCGTTTCTTAATTGAATAGAAATCCAAGTTTTTTCCGATAACAACCAGGCAATTCCGCGACGATTCTTCCGCACCTTCGATAAAATATTTGTCACCTGCAAAATCCACGCGCAAAAGCTCGCCAGCGCATTTAACAGTTCCCTTGATTCGCACTATTTTTCCGTAGCGGGAACGAATCAAATTTTCCATGAAGGCGACAAGCCTGCCAGCCGAAGGAATTTCGGAGTCCTCAATGCTAAGGCTTTCAAATTCCGTTCCCAGTTCAGCCTCAGACAGTCCATCCTCGCTCTGTGGCGGAATCTCAACCGAGCCGTCGAGATTTTTTCTGAAAAGCCCCTGCCAGAATTCCTCGCCCTGATAAGCGTAGTGGGTCTGGATAATATTCGCACAGGGATTCAGTTCTTTTATTTTGGAGACGGTTTCTTCAAGTGCCAGTGAATCCAAATGCAAATCGCACTTTGAAAGGACGACAGTGCCCGCAAATTTTATGTGGTCGCGGTACAAGTCACCGTAATTTTTAATGCAGTTGGCAAAAGCAGAAGGATCAACCACAGTGACAGGTGAAAGAAGGGAAATCTGCTCGTATTCGATTTTCTGAATGTTGGCGATTACTTTTGAAAGATAGCCCACGCCCGTAGGCTCAACGATAAGGAAATCAGGGTTCAGCGTGTTTGAAATAGTAAGAATGTCCATCGCAAAGTCGGACTTACCTGTACAGCAGATGCATTTTTCGGTCTGCTCCCACACGCTCAAATCAGTCTGATTTTTAAGAATGTCCTCGTCAATGTTCACCGCCGCATAATCATTTTCAAGAACGGCGATTTTTTTGTCAATTTTGTTTGAAAGAGTTTTGATAAAAGTGGTCTTCCCTGCACCAAGAAAGCCAGACACAACAAGTATTTTCATATTTTTAAATAAAGGAAACGCCGGGCATAAAGCCCGGCATTAGATTTTAGTCAGAAATTTTTACGACTGGTTTAATCAAGTCGGCTGGTTTGTCCTTCATGAGCATGAGGGCGTCTTCAACCTTCTCAAAGCCTTCGAAGCGGTGTGTGATAAGATGTTTTACATTGAGCTTACCACATTCTACGAGGCTCGCGAGCTTCTGCAATCGCAAGCGTCCGCCTGGCATAAGACCGCCGACAATCTGCTTGTGGCCCATGCCGCAACCCCACTCTACGCGAGGAATTGTTACGAAGTCGCCGGAACCGAGATAGTTTACGTTACCAATCTTTCCGCCCGGTTTGAGAGCCTTAATCATAGCCTCGAATGACTCAACGCCACCGCCTGCAACTACAACTTTATCTACACCAGCGCCTTTTGTAAGCTCCATAACTTGCTGGTCAATCGGGCCTTCTTTGTAGCTGATGAAATCTGTAGCACCGTATTTTTTTGCAGCTTCACGGCAAGCAGGGCGAGTACCAACACAAATAATGCGGGAAGCACCGCGCAAGTTTGCACCTGCAACAGACATAAGGCCAACAGGACCAATTCCGTTTACGAGGACAGTATCACCAAACTGAACGTCTGCAAGCTCAACGCCGTGGAATCCAGTTGGAACCATATCCGAAAGCATACATGCTTCTTCTGGAGAAATTGAATCAGGAAGGAATGCAAGGTTTGCATCGGCATCATTTACATGGAAATATTCACCGAAAACACCGTCCTTAAAGTTTGAGAACTTCCATCCGGCCAACATTCCAGTTGAATGCATTGGGTATCCGGCCTGAGCTTCAAGAGAAGACCAGTCAGGAGTAATTGCAGCAACCATTACCCTGTCACCAACCTTGAAGTCCTTTACAAGTGAACCGACCTCAGCGACAACACCACAGCCCTCGTGACCGAGAATCATGTTGTGGCGGTCTCCCAAAGCTCCTTCCCAGACAGTGTGAATGTCAGACGTACATGGAGAGAGAGCCAAAGGCTTTACGATTGCATCAAGAGGCCCGCAAACAGGACGTTCTTTCTCAATCCAACCAGCTTTACCAATGCCGAGCATTGCAAATCCTTTCATAAATACACTCCTTTTAAAATTGTATACTTTATAAAAATAGTATAAGTCAGCAATCGGTTGCCGTCAAATTTTTTTGTTAGGAATGAACTTTCACGTCCTCAAGCCTAAATTCATAGCGGCGTAGCCCCGGCTGAAAATTTCATTGATTGTTGATTCAGAAGTTCTGACACTTTGCTCAGAGGCAAACCTAACGATTTGGCAATTATTTCTTCCGATACTCCATTTGCATAAAAGTTTATTGCCGCCTCAATAGTTTTTTGGGCAGCACCTTCTAGAATACCTTCTCTCTTTGCGGCTCGTGTTAAATCTCTGTCGTGTAAGTTCATAGCGGCGTAATCCCTCCTGGATTTTTCGTTGTAGTTTGCCCAAGGATCTCAGAAACTTTGTTCAAAGGCAAATCCAGCGATTTTGAGATTATTTCCTGGGAGATACCATTTGCATACAAATTTCTAGCTGCTTGAAATTTTGCTTCTGCAGCTCCCTGTATAATTCCCTCTTTTTTAGCGGCTCGTGTTAAATCTCTGTCGTGTAAGTTCATAGCGGCGTAATCCCTCCTGAAGATCTCATTATCCTTGATTTTCTCAACCAAAGCTGAAAGTCGGTTCGAGAAATCGTCCTTCCCTGGTTCGTTCGTGTGGATGAAGTGTAGAAACGATCTGATTCGCTCGTCCACTTCTTTTTCGTATGCACTTGCATTATAAATGAGCTTGAGGGATTTGTCATTTAAATTTACGAGAGGATTTTCTTCGCAGATGTTCCTGAATGTGTAGCATGGAAGTCCGTAAAAGTTTTTGTTTTCGTCTTTGAACGGATCATGCTTACAAATGAATAGAATGTAACTATCTTTCAACTCAGAATAGTCTTGACCTTTCATTAGACTGTCCATGTCAATCATGCTCTGATAATATCGAGTGCGTTTTCCCAGTGCTTCCTGCGGGTAAGATTGCAGCTCAACATCGATGATTTTATCAGTGTCCTTGATGTAAACGTCGAGCCGAACGCCTTTTGTGGTGTAGTAGGGGGCGATTGTCTTTTCAAGTTCGGGGTATTCGACATGATTCACGCGGATGTGAAGTAACCTTTCGACGAGTTCTGCGCAAATATCCGGATCACGTAAGACCGCCTGAAACATGCCGTCGTCTGTGAATGTGAGTTCGTCAACTGGCTTTGGGTGGAAAATAGATTCTGTCATAAAAGTCTTCCTTGTTCAGTGAGATAAAGACACGACTGTGCCTTAGTCCAACTGCCAGTTTCAGAAGACTTGTGGTAAATACCGTGCAGAGAGCGAAAGGAAGATGGTTCAATAAACTGGGACAATAGGTTTGATCTGCAACCTTTACGATATGAAAGATAGTGAAGAATTTAGCGAAAGTCAAGGGAAATAAAAGGGCGTGTCCCCCGCCTTTGGCGGGGGCCGGCTTTTTCTGGTTCCGCTATCGCTTCATTCTTAGTTCGGTAAAACCGAACGTCGAACGCTTCGCGCCCCTACAATCCCTCACGCAACAATAGTTTTGGACAGCCAAAATCATTTTTTTTCCTCCGTGTCTAAATCTTATGTCGAGTTTTATCATTTCCCCCCGACATAAGTATAGCTAGTCTCTCCATCTGTGCATTTGATTTCTTTTACCGTAGCAGGGAAAATATTATAACCTTTTTTTATGCTCCCCCACTGCTCTTTTGTGCCTGCAAAGTTGATTTCTGTAAGATTTTCACACTCGTCAAATGCATAATTGCCTATTTCAGTTACGCCTGCAGGAATCGTAATACTTTTGAGATTCGAGCATTCACAAAATGCCCTCTCCCCGATAGTTGTGCACTTACTTCCTTCTGCAAAGTCGACAACCTCAAGGCTATTACAATCTTCGAATGCAGACATACCTATTTCAGTTACGCCTGCAGGAATCGTAATACTTTTGAGATTCGAGCATCCATAAAATGCATTCGTCCCGATAACTGTGCACTTACTTCCTTCTGCAAAGTCGACAACCTCAAGGCTATTACAATCTTCGAATGCAGCCTCGCCTATTTCACTTACGCCTGCAGGAATCGTAATGCTTTTGAGATTCGAGCATTTAGAAAATGCCCCCTCCCCGATAGTTGTGCACTTACTTCCTTCTGCAAAGTCGACAACCTCAAGGCTATTACACCCCTCGAATGCCTCCACGCCTATTTCAATTACGCCTGCAGGAATCGTAATGCTTTTGAGATTCGAGCAGTCACAAAATGCCCCCTTCCCGATAGCTGTGCACTTACTTCCTTTTGCAAAGTCGACAACCTCAAGGTTATCACAACCAGCGAATACCCAATCGACTATTTCAGTTACGCCTGCCGGAATCGTAATGCTTTTGAGATTCGAGCATTCACAAAATGCCCACTTCCCGATACTTGTGCACTTACTTTCTTCTGCAAAGTCGACAACCTCAAGGCTATTACAACCCTCGAATGCCTCCACGCCTATTTCAATTACGCCTGCAGGAATCGTAATGCTTTTGAGATTCGAGCATCTATAAAATGCATCAATACCTATTCCTGTAACATTCGCAGGGACTTCAAAAGATGTAATATCTGTACCTTGCAGTGCACCTTGAAGTATGGCTGTCACCGTATCAGGAAGCTTTAGACCTGTCAGACAGCCAAAATCTGCATCCCTCCAATCCGAGCTATCGCCCCTTAAACTCCTAAAACTAAATGCATAAGTCGGAAGATAAGAAATACCTGTTTCGGTAAGGTCAAGCTCAATCTTCATTCCGTTATATTCTCCACTATCACTGGTAGAGGAGCTCTTCATAAAGCCTTCAAGAACACTGGTAATTTGAGCAAATGCGTTACTTGTATATTTATACTCCATGTTACGCGAAGACTCATTATAAACACTGGCATCTTTCATCCAGTTTTCACCGAGCGGATCGAGGGGGATTTTGTCCGTGATTTTTACTGTAACGGATTTTAGTCCGGCTTCATTTGCAGCTGCAAGTTGCTCACCCAACGTATCAAGAGTAGAAATATCATCTATGACAAGCAGGCTGTCTTCTTCGAATTTCGCATAGAATGTCTTGTCGCCTTTTGTTCCCTGCTCTATGTAGTAAACAGGTTCGCCTTCATAGTTTTCGTTAACATACCAGCCGATGAATTTGTGGAATGGCCATTTCATGTCGTCTTTCGAAGGAAGAATCAATGGATAATGTCTTGTATAACGACTTTGTGAAAACTTATGCTTAGGACAATTTTCCGGCAACACATAGCTTACTGTGTAATCAGTATTCAAATCGTCCAAGCTTATCTCTGCAAAAGTCTTGCAGAATGGGGCGATGCGGACGAGTTTCTGATATACGTTAATAAGCCGGGAAGTTTCAACCTCACGAACCTCTGGCGTGATTTCAGATACCAAAATAAAGAGAACGTAATCACCTGGTTCAAGACCTGTCTTACTGTACAATTCTTTGAATGTCTCATCGGTGCTGGCTTCGCTATGTCTGTAAGCATAAACATAACCACTATCATCTTCACCCATGTTAGTCTTAGTGAACTCCTGAAAGTCCATAAGTTTTACTCTAATGTCAGAAACATAGTCTTTCTTTTCAAATTTGAAATAGACTTCGAGGCTGCCCGTAGCACTATCGTCTGAAACGTATTTTGCGGCAAAGTTGAGAGTGTTGTTGCCCAAGTGCATTGTCTGGGTAAGTTTTGCACTCTCGCAGAGAATAGAGCCGCCTTCGCCAGAACTTTTATAAAGGAGAAGCTCAAAGTCATAAGTTGCAATGTCAACGATAATATCCGTAGTGGCTTTCATCTGTGAGATTGCAGTTTGTGATTCTGAGCTTGTCCACACACGGTAAACATCAAATCCATCTGACGGATCTGCGGTTCTTTTTGGGTCATCCTCAACTTTTTTTGCACGGAGCACAACCTCTGTGATTTTATCTTCCGTGAGGTCGCTTGGAAGCAGGGTGGCAGAACGCAGGCCGCTTTCAATATTTACGATAACCAGGGCTTTTCCCTGTGTTTCACTCAGATTCTGTGTTTCGTCTCCTGTGGCAATGTCGCCGCAGGAAATCAGAGCCGCCGCAAGGGCAAACGAGCCGAGCAGGGCAAATATTTTTTTTGTCAGTTTTCTCATTTTTCATCTCCTCGTGTTAGTGTTACTCTACAGCAGGCTTTTTTACAGTGAAGTAGCCTGGAGCATCCGTGCCGCCATCTACGCGGGCGTAGGTTACGTCTTGTGGATTCTTTTCACTGTATGCAGTTCCAGAACCACCGGCAAGTTTTTCACAATTTTTGAACATTTCGGTGCTGTCTAAAAGGTTAATAGAAGAGCTCCAGTCTGTTTCCTCTTTAACGTAGATTGTGGTAAGAGCGCCACAGCCAGCGAACATAAAGGGCATATCTGTAACATTTGACGTGTCAAACTTGCTCAAATCAAGGCTGGTCAGGGCAGAACAACTATTGAACATTCCGACCATATCTGTAACCTTTTTCGTGTCAAAGCTGCTTAAATCAAGGCTGGTCAGGGCAGAACAGACAGCGAACATTTCGGTCATGTTCGTTACATTTGGCGTTTTAAAGCTGCTCAAATCAAGGCTTTCCAGGGCAGAACAGAAAGAGAACATACAGTTCATATCACTAACCTTTGACGTGTCAAAGCTGCTCAAATCAAGGCTTTCCAAGGCAGAACAGCCAGAGAACATAAAGCTCATACCTGTAACCTTTGACGTGTCAAACTTGCTCAAATCAAGGATTTCCAGGGCAGAACAGCAAGAGAACATATCGCTCATATCTGTAACATTTGACGTGTCAAAGCTGCTCAAATCAAGACTGGTCAGGGAGTTACAGCCAGCGAACATTCCGACCATAGATGTAACATTTGACGTGTCAAAATCAGAAAGTTCGATTTCTTTGATGTTAAACAAGTTGGCAAAAAACGCATCTGACATTTCCGGCATTTCCAAGACAAGCCATTTTGGAAGATAATAGAAGAGTGTTCTTGATTTTTCGTCATACCAGAGAGGGCAGTTTTTCTCATCATCAAAGTAAGCAAGTTTGATTTCCCCGGCAGGAGGCTGCGGGCTTTTCGTAAAATATTCCACATTTTTGCTGGCACTGACATCAAGTTCGGAAAGAACTGCATCAATTGAACTGATACTTACTTTAACAATCCCCTTCCACTGTGCGTAAAGCGTAATATCCTCTGTAGCCGGAATCTTATCGTCCACTTTGTAAGAAGTTCCGCTTCCATCTGCCTTTGTATTCCAGCATACCAGTTCGTAGCCTTTTCTAATAAAAATACCTTCATCCAACCGGAAGTCATCAAAAGTGTAAAGATAAGTTGTTTTTGTTTTTGCAGTTAAGTCACCTGTGCCGTCAGCATTTTCAACAAAAGTAACTTTTACGACTTTAATGTCCTCAAGTAGATCATGTTCTGCAGCATAAACTTTTCCATCAGCATCCTTTGCAATCACTGTGATGTAAAAATTCATCCTACCAATGTCGAGCTTTTTGGATATTTTGAATTGGTTTGGCTTGCCTCCAGTCAGTTCATTACCCTTTGTATATTCCGAGCCCCCTAAATACCACTGATAGCTATCAAAACCTTCCTCTGCCGTAAATATTCCAGTTTCCTTGTCAAATGTGAGCTTGATGTCACCAGAAAGCTCCACTTTTCCAAGCGCAAGCTCGATTGGCGAGATTCTTTCTTTTCCGTCATAGTCAAGGTCTACTGAGCCATCAGTACACTCGATTTTTGTTGCAGGAACATTCTGGTGCCAGTCTGAGCCTCGTTCAACTTCTGCCCACTCTTTTGCAGTGCCGTCATATTCGAAGCTTTCAAGAGAAGTACAGTCTTTAAATGCAGATGCTCCGATTTTTGTTACTTTTGCAGGGATTTTGATTTCTGAAAGTGCAGAGCAGCCTTTAAATACAGATGATTCGATTTCAGTTACGCCAGCAGGGATTGTGAATTCTGAAAGGAAAGTGCAGCCTTCAAAAAGAGAAGATTCAATACTTGTTATGCCTTCCGGGAGAACAACCTTTACGTTTTTGAGGTTTGCGCCTTTGGCTTCAAGGAGTTTTGTCTTGAGCTCACCATTTTTGACTTGTTCGGCTGTAACGTAGATTCCGCCAAGCCATTTTGCTTTGAGCGTAATGTTTCCTACTGTGCCTTTTTTGATTTCCGTAATTTCTTCGCCGTTACCGTCAACCCAGCCGTCAAAAGTGTCTCCGGCTTTTTTTGCATCCGGGAGGCTGATTTTGTCTGAGTAGCGAGTGTATGAGCCTGGAATTGTGCCCTGCAAAGTGCCTTCGCCGAGTTCAAGGTCAATCGTGTAAATTTCCTCAAGCTCGCTGATTTTGTCAGTTGATGAGCTTGTAAGACCCTTTGTGATTCCCGCATATTCCCGCCATTCGCCGAGCTTTAATGTTTTTGCCTCGTCGCCAAAAAGGCTGAATGTGAGAAGGTAGTTTCCAGAAGGAATGTCCTTTGCGGCAAATGAAACAGAGCCTGATTCTTCTCCACCCTTGAATTCTGTTTTTCCGGTGACTTTTGGGTCTTCCTTGTTTGTAAGTTTTGCTTCAACGGCTTTTACGCTTACCGGCAAACTGAGGGTGATTTCAAGATTTCCCTTGCCTTCTGCAGAAAGTGCGCTGAGTGAGAGCGTGAAAGTAAGTGTGTTCTTTCCGCTTTGAATTGTTTTTGCGCAGCTGCCCTGCCATGTTGCTCCGCCTTTTACGGCTGAGAGAGTGAAGCTGTAGCCTGCTCCTTCTGTTACAGGAATGCTTGCTTCTTTCATTTTTGTCCAGGCTGTTAAAGTTTCGTCTGTAGCCCAGGTTTCTTTTACGGCAAGAACATTTTCGTCTTCCGCAGTTCCTGTGAGCGTGAATTGCTCAAATTCATCTTCTTTTGTTACGTTCGGCAAAGCTGAGCGAGAGATGTCTTTTACGCCGACTTTGATGTATGCTGGCTGAGAAGAGTCTTCTTCAGAACCGCTGTTGAACATTGAGCACGAAGCAAGTGCCAGTGCCGTAATGGCCGCAAGTGCCGATAATATTTTTCTTTTCATTTATCTTCTCCCTTTTTTAGTTCCGGTCTGTTACATTTTTCACCAGGATATTTGCGCTGTACGGAATGCCATTTTTTATCGCAAGGAGCGAAACCGGATATTTGGCGTCCCTTGTAAGGCTTTTTCGTGTTAGAGTGAGAATTCTTCCGTCTTCACTAACTTTCGCACCATCGAACTCAGTGACTTTTTTGCCATCGTCGATGAGCCATGTGTAGCCGGTGAAGCCATCTTCTGCAGTGAGCGTGATTGTGGTATCAGTTACAGCAGGTTCAACAATGATTTTTGAGTTTGGATCGATTGTGATTTCAAAGCTGCCTGCTGTTACCGAAGGTTCTGGTTCCTCTGGCTCAGGATTCTCTGGCTCAGGTTTTTCTGGGTCAGGATTTGGCTTCTCAGGGTCAGGATTCTCCGGCTCATCTGTTTTTGGGTCTTCCTTAGGATCGTCCTGGTTCGGATTCTCTGGATTTGGATTTTCCTGCGGGTCATCTTGTTTTGGGTCAGTGTTCGGGTCTTCCGGCTTGTTCGGATTGTCAGGATTTGGCTTCTCCGGATCAGGATTTTCCGGCTCGTCAGTTTTCGGGTCTTCCTTCGGATCGTCCTGGTTCGGATTCTCTGGTTTTGGGTCTTCTTTCGGGTCATCCGTTTTCGGCTCTTCTGGATTCTCGGCTGGCTTTTCTGGCTCAGTCTTTTTGACTTCCAGCTTTTCTTCTGGATTGTCATTGTTTGTGAGAGTTCCAGTGCTCAAATCACCAGTGTATGTTTTTGTTTCGGTGGTTCCGTCTTCCTTTTTTGTTTCGATTTTGACGGTTGTTGTAGTTTTTCCGTCTTTATCTGTTGTCGCAGTGATTTCCGTAGTTGTGCCGTCATCCTGCTTGATTGTGATGACGCCTTCCTTGCTTATCTCTCCGACTTCTTTTGTTGTACCATCTTCTTTTTTTACTGTGACTTTGCCATTTTCCACAGTGTAAGTCGTTTCGCCGATTGTGTAGGTTCCTTCGGCTTTTTTCTGAACGTCGGTAATTTCTTCTGCTGGTGGTGTGAGTGGATTGTCATCGCTTCCGCCGCCCGAATCAGAACTGCATGAAGTGAATGCAAACAGAAATGCTGTTGCCGCAAAAAGCGCGACAAACTTGCGAACCAGAGACAAAAATGCTCCCGGTCGTGCCATCTTCGGACGGAATGATTCCGTCATGCTCAAGCTTGTATCGAGCATCTTCCCATTACTTTTCATTTTTACTCCTCCAAATGAAACTTTTTATATAAAAAAGACCGCCGGCTATGCCTCAAACGAAGCAAAACCAAGCGGACTTGTTTTTACGAGAGAAGAAATTTTTTGTGTGATTGATTTTAGAAAATAAGAAAGATTTGGCCTTATCGCAAATCGGATTATATGGAAGATTTTGGGCATGGCAAGCCCAGTGTGACAATTATTTTTAAATAAAACTTTCTCCATACTGAAGATTATAACGCGCTTTTTCATAAATTCAATAATTTTTTTTATTTATAGAGATTTTTCGTTATTTTCTACCCATTATTTTAATTTTGTGTTATCTTATGGTAAGGATGGGAATTTTATGGGATTTGATATTTCGACCAATAAGACAGAAACAGATCCAGCAGTTTTGATTGAACAGTTCTTCAAGACTTTCGGCAATTTTTCTGAAGAAGAAAAAAATCGTTTTACGTTCGCCTGGGACTTTCTCTGCGAAAAAACAAATGACATCAAGCGCACCTGCGGTCTTCCATATTATCTCCATCCAATCCGTGTTGCGGCAATTCTGGCACAAGGTCAGCTTGATATTGACACCGTCATTTCCGGTCTTTTGCACTCAATTTTCGAAGTCGAAGGAATTTCTCACGATGAAGTAAAAGCCAAGTTCGGCGACACTGTTTACAAAATCGTCAAAGACACTTCAAAAATCACCGGAATGAAAATCAACGCCACCACGATTCAGCAGGCTGATTCAATCCGAAAAATGCTCTTTGCCATGATTGACGACGTGCGCGTTATCCTCGTAAAACTTGCAGACCGCCTCGACCGAATGCGCAACCTCAAGAATATCGAAGAAAAAAAGCAGAGGCTCGTTGCAGCGGAAGTCATCGACATCTGGGCTCCGCTGGCTGACAGGCTGGGTATGCAGAGCGTCAAAAACGAGTTGGAAGACCTGAGCCTCAAATACTCAAACCCAAATGTTTTCCAGCAGATTAAGGCTATCGTCGCCACCAAAAAGGACGAGCGGGCAACTTATCTTGAAAAGGCTGTAAACGCAATCTATAAATCTGCGGAAAAGGTCGGAATCAATGTAAGCATTTCGAGCCGTGCCAAGCACTTTTACTCAATCTACAAAAAGATGCAGAAGCGAAACGTTCCGGCCTCATCACTTTATGACCTTCTGGCCCTCCGCGTAATCTGCGACACAAATGCAGAATGTTACACGCTGATCGGAATCGTTCACGGCCTCTGGAAACCGATGGACGGCCGTTTCAAAGACTATATCGCCATGCCAAAGTCAAACGGCTACCAGTCCCTTCATACCACGGTCGTCTGTGAGGGAAAGCCGCTTGAAATCCAGATCCGCACCCGGGACATGCACAATATGGCCGAGCACGGTGTCGCATCTCACTGGCTCTACAAAAAGGGCATGAACCACGACAAGGTTGACGTCAATTCTCTTGGAATTTTCAACCAGCTGCAGAACCTAAAAAAAGAAAACCTCAGCGACGAAACTTTCTTTGCAGAACTCAAGGGCGAACTTCTGGGCGATGAAATTTACGTCTTCACGCCAAAAGGCGACGTAGTTCATCTGCCGCAAGGAAGCTGCGCAATCGACTTTGCCTATCACGTTCACTCAGGAGTCGGCGAAAAAATCGTCGGTGCAAAGGCAGACGGCAAAATCATTCCGATTACTCAAGCCCTGCAGAATACACAGATTATCGAAATCATCACAAATCCTCAGGCTCACCCCACCGAAAATCAGCTCAAGGTAGTCAAAACCAGCAAGGCCCGCCAGAGAATCCATTCATGGCTGCTTGCAAACGACCCGACCTTCGAGGACAAGGCTGCGGCAGAACAGAGGGCCAGGGATTTGGACGCCCAGAACGAGAGAAGCCGGGCAATTCAGGAAGAAAAGCGCAAGCACCGCTCTGCCAAGGGCGAAAATCCTGAACTTGCGGAACGAAGCAAATACACGGGCAAAATCATCGTCGAGGGCACCAAAAACGTTGAGTTCAATTTTGCAGGCTGCTGTAATCCTCAGCCGGGCGACCCAATCGTAGCCTACACCAACAAAAAAGGCCTCCGCATCCACAAGGCAACCTGCCTCACCTTCCAGCGAATTCAGAACATCGAAAAGCGCATGGTCAATGTCGAGTGGGAAAAGAAATAATTAGAAATCAGCAGAAGAAATTGCTAATTAAACTTAACGATTTCAGTGTGCACCTGCTGGCTCACTTCATTCACGGTGACAATTGCACACTGTTTTTCTGCCCTGTGAGTAAACCTTAAAGAGCCGATTACATCCTCGCGGAATTTCTCGAAGTCAAAGCCATAGTCAGAATGAGCGTGGCCCTCGTAAACCTGCCTCACATTGCTTTTTGCAAAATAGGTTAAAATCGTGTTGCGCTCCAGGGTATTCTGAATGAGCATGAACATATCGCTGCCGCCGGCGTAAATCGGATAGTGGGAAAAGGCGATTTTTGGGCGAGGATCATCCCCGGCCTTTTTTTTAAAATCGGCCAGCTGCTTTGTGCCCAGGCTTCCGTTCGCGCTGTCGAGGAAATAATACGAAAATCCAGGCCAAGAATCTTTTGAATCAGCATCGATGTTGAGGATATAGCTTGAAGTGTGGGGATAAATCAGCTCCATGAAGTGGGACTGGCCCTTGTGGTAAAGGTCGTGATTTCCCAAAATAGAGTAGACTTTGAAGGCACTTGAAGGCTCATTTTCAAAAGAAAGATATTTTCCGGCAAGAGCCCTTATTTTTTCTTCAAAGCGAAGGTATTCCTTAAACTGCTCTTCCTTTCCGCCGTCAGCCGTATCCCCCAGATTCACTGCAAAGCGGGGAATCTTAGTCAAATCCTTGTCCTCGCCCTCAGAATATTTTTTGAACCAGTCGTCAAGCCATGCCAAAAAAGCCCCCTCATCCAATTCTTCCCTTTCCGAGCCGAAATGAGAATCCGTAAAGACAAGAAAACTGTAGGTCGAAGAAACTTGAAGTTTTTGAGAGGACAAATCCAGAGTCCCGAGATTTTTCATGGAAGGAGAACGCTCGTCAACGTCATCCTCGGCGAACTGGCCCCAGAAAAATCCATAGGCAGAACAGGAAGCCAGAAAAAGGAGCAATAAAAAACTAAGGGAAAGTGAGGCAAGCTTTTTCAAAATGTGTACCTCGCAGAAAGTTTAAAAATCAGACTGTCAACGTAGGGAGAAGTGGCATAACCGTCCGCAATCCGCATGGAAATGTCGCCGCCAAAGCGAAGGCCTGAATCAAGATTGACGGCCGCCCCGAGTTTGTAGTGAGGCGAGCAAAAAAGTGGGTAAGAATAGAAATCGTTGAGGGCGTGCTCGAAGTAAATTTCAAATCCGTTCTGCCAGATTTTATCGACCAGAAAACCGGCCTCAGGGTAATCGTCATAAATCCAGGGAACGTAAGAAGAAAGGGCGTCTATTTTCGTGGCTTTTCCGCCATATCCGCCATAAAAAGTGATGGTCGTGCCTGACTTGCTCTGATAGCGGAAAGTCGTGTTAAAAAGATAGTCGTGCTCGGAAGAAATGTCCTTGTAGCGCTGAAAATGGTATCTGCCGCCACAGCCCAAAGCAATCCGGGCCGTCTCAAAATACCAGTTGGCAAAGGGAAACCAAAGCTGGCCCCCGAAAGTCAGGTCAAAAGAATCTTCGTAAGCCTGAAAGCCGGCCAGCCCCTCCCACCAGTGGGAAAGAAGAGCGACTTCCGAGGAAAAAAGCCTGTTATACTGCTCGATTCCCCGGCTGGTCGTGGAAGCAAGGTCAAAGCTGATGAATTTTGTAAGCCTTCCGTCGTTGAATTCAGCGAATGAAAGAGAAGAAACCAGTGTAAAAATAAATACAAAAAGTTTTTTCTTCATTTTGGCGCAAAAATCTCTAGCGGCTGCCCTTCCACCCTTCGCTAACGCTCATTGCTTCACTATGTTCCGCAACTTCGGGGTTCCACGGCATGGCGGGCTTAACTATCTGCCATAATCGCGTATCTCGCCCTCTACATATTCCGGGTCTTTGACTCGGACCAGGGTGTTTTCTTCGACCGGAACCCCTGTGTAGATTGCACAGTCGTGGTCGGCGTTTACCCAGTCCAGCTTTTCACCGGTCTTCGGGTTGATAAAGTCGTACTCGCTGCCAGAAACCTTTCGGCCCAGCACAGAAGGTGAAACAAACTCAAGCTCAGTGCCTGCATCGACTCTGTTCAGGGCATCGTAAGGATAAACCTTCCAGCCCTCTCGCTTTTCTACAGTCTTGATGACCTTTTCCGGATGCTGCTCAAGGTCACGCAAAACGGCCTCGCGGGCGTTCGGGTGCATTGCAGCAAGCTCAGCCTGGCGGTCTGCGACAAGTTTCTGTCCTGCCGCAAGGATTTTCTCACATTCTTGGTCTGAATATGGATTTCCCATGGCGGCCGCAAGCAGATATGGAGAATCACTTGCACCGATTGTTGTTTTGTCTGCGTCTCCGCGGTTGTAATAGAAGCCTGTCGTAGCCTCGCGGTGGGCAACGTCGTCAAGGGATGCGATGAAAGGAGCGGCTTCTTCTGCGGAAATTTTTCCTTCAAGGGCATCGAGTGCCTTTCGGTAGGCGCGGGCAACCATGGCAACGTAGTAAGTTGACTTCATGCGGCCCTCAACCTTGATTGCATCGACTCCGGCCTTTTTCATGTCGGCCAGATGGTCAATCATGCAGAGGTCTTTTGAAGAAAGGATTGCCGTAAAATCATCGCCCTCAAAAACCGGGAAGAACTCGCCCGGTCTCTGTCTTTCCTGCAAACGTAAAATTCCTGACTGGGCAATTTCTTTGGCAGCCTCAGCAGAAATCTTTCCGCCCTCAAGATTGAGCTTGCTCTTTTCTACGCCCAAGTCGTATTCCCATCTGCAAGAGTGAGAGCAGAAGCCTGACTGAGCCGAACGGCCTGTAAGATAGGCGCTCATGAGGCAGCGGCCTGAATAAGCGATGCACATTGCTCCGTGGGCAAAGCACTCAAGCTCCATCTCCGGGCAGGCGTCTTTAATTTCGCGGATTTCATCGAGGGAAACTTCGCGGCCAAGAACGACACGCTTAAAGCCCAGAGAATGATACATTTTGACGGCTTCTTTATTCATGCAGGAAGCCTGGGTCGAAAGATGCAGATGAGTGCCCGGGAATTCCTTCTGCAAAATGGGCACCATGCCCAAATCCTGAACGATGAATGCATCAATCGGGTACTGCTTGAAATAGTCGAGGTTCTGCATGAACATCTTGAGGTCATGATTGTGGAAAGCGATGTTCAATGCACAGAAAAGCCTCTTCTGAGGATATTTCTTTTTAAGTTCGATTACACGCTTGTACTCGTCTTCGTAAAAATTGTCGGCCTTGATACGGAGTGAAAATCTTTTGAGACCGATGTAAGCCGTGTCTGCTCCGTAAGCATAAGCGTAGCTGAGTTTATCAATATTACCTGCAGGACAAACCAATTCCATAATTAACTCCTTTCAAGTTCGAGCTGAATTTCGTGGACACTTTCGTTAGAGTGGTCTTTCGTCGTAATCAGCTGACCGATTCTCTCCACCGCAAGATGTGCCAGATAGAGATTTTCGTCTGCCAGCTGGAACATTGGCGGCATCTTCTTCCATACGTCGAGCTTGCATGTGCCGCCGGAATTTTTGAGCATGTCGCTGAAAACAACGGCATCATCGTAGAATATTTCCTTTTCGCCCATCTGAATGAAAACAGGCGGAAAATTTTCAAGCTGTTCTTTTGTGGCCTTGAGCGGCGAAACCAGAGGATTGCTCCAGTTTTCCTGATATGTGTAGTGCTCGCTTGCAAGGCGGACTGAATCAGCCGTAAAAATCTCATCGCTCACCTTTTTGCTGGTGAACATGTCGTTTTTCTCAGAAAAATCAAGCCAGGGACTGAAAAGAACAACCTGACGGATAGCCTCGCGGTACTTTCCCTGAAGACCGTAAATCAAGCCCAGGGCAATTGAAGCGCCGCTGGTGTCAGCCATGATTAGGATTTCAGGAACCTTGGTAAAATCCTCGCTGTCAGTGCTCATTGAAAGGGCCGTTTCCGTCTCAATAAAGACCGACTGGAAAACCTGCTTAATGTCATCCAGGCTGGCCGGGAATGGATGAGAGGGAGCAAGCCTGAACTCAGGAAGAAAAGTCCTGCTCGATGTGGCGTTTGCAAGAGCCGCAACAAAAGGCCTGTAAGAAGCCCTTGACCCGCCGACAAAACTTCCGCCGTGAACATAAATCAGGACTCGGTTTGAGGCGTACATTTCAGGTACGATCATGTCGCACTTTATGCCCTGGAAGGATTTTTCCTCAAGCTCAACATTGTTGGGCAAAAATACGGAAGAAAAAGTTTCATCAAAACGAAGCCTGAAATCGTTTATGTCAATTTTGGGAGAAAGATACAGACTCTTAAGCTTTTTAATGGCAGCTCTTCTATCGTTATTCATAAATAAAGTATAGTAAAAAAAAGAAAAACTTGCTACACTAGGCCCTATATCAAAAGAAAGTGAGGTCATCATGCCAATTAAGATTCAATCAGATTTGCCAGCACGCAGCATTCTTGAAAATGAGAATATCTTCGTGATGACCGAAAACCGTGCGGCCAGCCAGGATATCCGTCCTCTCAAAATCGCAATCGTCAACCTCATGCCCACCAAAGAGGCAACAGAGACCCAGCTTTTGCGCCTGCTCGGAAACACGCCGCTTCAAATCGATATTTCTCTCGTTCGCATGGAAGAGCACGAATCAACCCACGTTTCAGGCGAGCATCTTGAAAAATTTTACATTCCTTCAAGCGAGCTTTTCCGTCACAAATACGACGGCATGATTATCACGGGCGCCCCTGTCGAGCAGATGCCTTTTGAGCAGGTTGATTACTGGGAAGAGCTCTGCAAAATCATGGACTACGCAAAGAAAAACGTCTTTTCTACCCTTTACATCTGCTGGGGTGCACAGGCGGGTCTTTACCACAACTACGGAATTCAAAAGCAGGGCCTGCCCAAAAAACTCTTTGGAATTTTGCCGAATCACCGCACTGTAAAGGCAGATCCTCTCATGAGGGGTTTTGACGACGTTTTCCCGGTTCCAACCAGCCGACACACCACTGTTGACCGAAAATACATCGAAGCCAAGGATGACCTTGTAATTCTCGCAGAAAATTCAGAAGGTGAGGTCACACTGTCAAAATCAAAGGACAACCGCTCAATCTTCATGATGGGCCACCTGGAATACGACACGGAAACTCTTTCCCACGAATACTGGCGGGACAGAAACAAAAACCTTCCGATAGATTTGCCGGAAAATTACTTTCCTGAGGACAACTGCACCCGCTCGCCGATAAACACCTGGCGAAGCACGGCGCACCTCTTCTACTCAAACTGGCTCAACTACTACGTCTACCAAGAGACCCCATACGACTTCCAGTAATATCGGCTAAGCTCAAATCATGCTTCCAGCAAGAACCGTCCCTTAGGAATCCACGGTTGTGCGAATTTGGAAATTGGACTCGCTGCGCTCGCCCGCACAAAGTGGATTCAGGGCCGAACCTTGCTTCCGCATGATTTGCACTTTATCGGCTTTTAAGAAGTCGCTATGCGTTCTGATTAATAATTTCGAATCATAATCGTTAACTCGTGCTTGTTGTAATTCAAGTGCACGATTTTGGAATTGGGGATTGCGGCGAAGTCGGCGATTAGCGGCCAGTTGATTGCGCCCTGCATTTTGATTGTGCAGATAATGTTTTTGGCACGGCCAGATTCACGCCATGTTTTAATCCATTCAAAAAGACGCTCCGGGTAGCAGATTACGTCGCTCAAAAGCCAGTCGAGTTTTTCGCACTGCAAAGACTCGCATACTTCCTCTGGTTTTAAAGTAAAGGCGTCGTGAGCCATGAATTTTACATGCGGGTCAGACATCAATGACGGAGCAAGTTCTGCCCTGTCAACTGCAAGGACGTCCGCTCCCAGCTGACGGAGAACCCAGGTCCAGCCGCCCGGACAGGCACCGGCTTCAAAGCACTTGTCGCCCTCTTTCGGGAAATCCACGCCGAAAAAACAGTGATAAAGGGAAAGGCTTTCCTGAATTTTAAGATAGGCCCGGCTGGGCGGATTTTCATGGTCTTCCTCAAACTGAAGGCTGCCGGCCGGAAGAGGCGAATTTGTTTGAGCCGAAGCAATAAGAGTCTTGTCGTCAAGCAAAGTGTAAAGGCCGATCGGGCTGTTTGGGATATTCACAGGGAATTTTCGCACTTTTAAATTGATGTAGGGAAGCTTGTCCTGAATCAAGGCTGCCCGGCGGAAAAGCTGGTACTGGTAAGGAGCCCAGTTTCGCTGGATATTTTTGAGTTCGCCTGCGGCCTCGCCGATTGAGTCAAAGTGAAGCAAAAAAGGCTGGGCCATGACGGTCCTTGCCCAGTAAGGCAGGCTGCCCCCATCTTCATTTAAGGAATCAATGCTGAAATCAGGACAGTAAAGAAGATCCCCGTACCAGACGGCAGAACCTTGAGAAGCAAATGACTTTCCGCTGATTGTTGCAGACTCGACGATTTTTCCGTAGCCGAAGCGGTCAGCAAGTTCAGAGGCCAGAAGATTTTTCATTTCGGGAAAGGCAAGAAAAGCCACTCCCTGCAGTTTCTCGATTTTTGTCATTTTTGAGACTTCCTGATTTGAGATTTATATGAACAAAGATTCTGTGTCGTAGGAAATAATGCCTGTGTCGTCTTCGGAATTCAAGTCTTCCTTGAGCATTTTGATGTACTTTTCGAGACGGGCTGTGTCCTTTGAGTGGAGAATATAAAAGCCGATTGAAGTTTTTCCGTCTTCAAAATTTGACCACATGGGCCGGGCAATCAATTCCAGAGGCTCGGCGCTTATTCTTGAAAGACGGATCTGAACGTTATATTCCTTTTCGGCATCGACATCACAGGGAGCATTGAATTCTGCCTTAAATCCCTCTTTGCTGATGTCTGTCAGAACGCCACTGACGATACACAGTTCGCTGCAATTAATTCGGGCGAAATCGTCAAAACGCTCTGATTGTCTGTTTTTTTTCATAACCTGATTATTATGAAGAAAAGCTGAGAAAGTTTCAATCATAGGAAAATGACTGAAAAATCCCAGCGTCAGCCCTACTTCACGACCATGACCTTTCGGGTTTCATCAATTCCGCTGCCTGAGACGCGGATGAAATAAAGACCTCGGGCAACAGGCTTTCCGGCACCGTTTTTGCCGTCCCAGTAGAAGTAGTGTGTGCCCGATTTGACTGAGCCTTTTGAAAGCCGCTTGATTATGTTTCCGTCCAGGGTCATGACGAAGACGTTCAGGTTTCCGTCATTCTTCATGTTCACTTCGATTGCTGTCTTTTCGCCTAACGCAGCATTGATTACGTTGTTGAGGATTGTGACTCCGCCCCTCTGCCTTGTTAAGTCTCTTGTCGTGAATGACCACAAGTCCAGATATGAGAAGTCACCGGCTGAAATCCGCTCTTTTGGCATTCGGAAGGTGTAAAGAGGAATGCGCGGAGTTCTTGTGTCGCCGTCATGGTTGATTTGGATTACGTTTCCGCTTGAATCCAGAATCTTAAAGAAGAACTGATATTCCTTTCCGGCTTCAATATTGAAATCCTCGTTTCTCCAGGTCATGTTCTTCAAAATGTCAGAACCTTCGACGTCAGCAAAAAGCGGCGGAGATGGCAAAGATGCCGAAAGCGGAGAAGGATTATAGCTGAGGGAGAAGGCTTCGAAATGATTATCCAGCCAGATTCGCCAGTCTCCTTCCGTAAGAAGATTGTACTTGCTGCCTTTCCATTCCGGGCGGATGTTTGCCTTTTCGTCATAAACAAGGGCAAGGGCCTCACCGTTCTTCAGGGCTGATTTTCCCTTGTCATCCTCAGAATCAAAGAATTCAAACTGGAAGACGATATCCCTTCCTGAGCGCAGGCGGTTGTAATTCTCACCGTCCTCGCTGAAATCATGAACCGCATAGTCGCTTGACTCTGGCGCAAGGCCCTGGCCGTAAATTTCATGTTCATCCCAGCCGTCATCATCAGTATTGTCAGAGTAGGCGTAAAGCATGTTCACCGCATTGATTGCAAAATCGCTGAGGGCATGGCAGGTGTGAACCGGAACAGGATTGCCCAGCTTATCCTGAATGTAGGAAGCAGTAACGTCTCCAAAGAGGGTTGCCGTTCCTTCTCCCAAATCATTGATGCGGATCCAGATTTTTTCGACGTCATCAAGGGAAATCTTTCGGTCGAGGGTAAAGAGAATGGCCGTATAATCCATGTTTCCGACGGCAAGCTCAGCAGAAAGAATTGAAATCGCCTTGTCACCGTCAGGAGCCGAAGTCGTATCAACATTGTCTTCCTCTGAGTAAACGAATTCCAGGTTGGAAGCGATTTTTTCAAGAACCGAAGGAAGTTCACCTCCCAGCTCGCTGAGGTAAGTTCCCTTGTAGGCCAGAGGCTTGGTGAAGACTGCGTAAATTTTATTTTCACCAACCGGAGAAATCGTCATCGTAAATGACGGCGGAGTAATATCGATTGTGTGGAGGATTTTTTTATCGGAGCCTGAATCAGTATGAAGCAGGCGGTTTCCGGCCAAATCCGTGATGAATGATTTTTTCGGCTCATAAGTTACCGTAAATGTCGTTCGGATAGGGAGCTTTGAGTCATTTGTGTTGATTGTAAGTCCCAGATAAGGCTGGTCGTTGTCGGTAAATGTCTCGGAAAGTGTCTCACCTCGGAAAATAGGACTCTTTACATGCTGGGAAATGTCTCTTTCTGCAAAAGGACGGAAGTCAGACTCAAAGTCATCGAGAGAATATTTGTATCTAAAGGCAGAAATTGCACCGTCAAGTGAGCTTCGCCTGATTCCACCGTGGGTCATGGCAGCTGACTGAGGGATTGCCCGGCTACCACCGGCACTTTCAGGAGCCTCAAAGCCAGGAATTACGTTGCTTCCGGAAGAAGACCAGCCTTTTCGGGCAGCCCACTTATAGAGGTCGTCAGCGGAATAATTCTGAGTGTTGTCAAAGAGGTGCATTTCAATCGTGTCGATATAGGCGTTGGTGTTTGAATTAACCGTTCCCAGCATTTCGTACTGCCTGTAGTCGCTGTCGCCATAATTCCAGCTTACGTTTGGATCAGAGTCGTTAAAGTTGGTGACGTAGGCGGCAAAAACCGGGTGACTGCAATCCCAGTCGCCGTAAAGAGAAGACGGTGAAGAAGATGCCCGGTCGTTGACTGAAAGTGAGCGGGAAGAATTGTTTTCATCAAAGATATTTTTGACAGGCTGGCCCTCAGAATCTACTGCAAGGTCAGTGATGAATTTATTTGCCAGAGGAATGACCTGACCGGCCGGGCTTGTGCTTGAATCGATGTAGCCAATCCAGTTGTGGAATTCCGCTCCGTCCAGAGAGAGAGGATTTTCTTCGTCAACATAGCCTGCGACAGAAATCCTTACCCGGCTTGGGAAGATTTGCTCTTCATCCCCGGCATTTTTTGAGAATTTTCGGTAAAGGGCATGAGCCTTGTTGGTGTCCGAATTGAATGAATATGAGCCTGCCGAACCTGATTTGTAGCCGGACGTAAGCTCGCCCTTTTCGATTGAAACGAAGCCTGCAAGAGTCAGGCCTCCGGAGCCAGAGTTATTTGTGATTGCACCGCCGTGTTTTTCAGCAGAGTTAAATTCCGTCTGGGCCTGCTGATTCTGATTCTGCTCGACCGCCCCAGCCATAAGGTTTCCGATGTCCACTGGCTCAGAATACCTGAGTTCGATAAAGTTGTGGGAATCATAGAATTTCTGAGAATCAGCCGTACCGGTATTTGTTGAGTGAAGTTCCTGGCCGGTAAAAAGGTCAACCAGAACCGGGCGAGCCCTGTCGACTGTGGCAAAAATCGGAGCATCAGAATAGTCAGCATAATTTTCGCTCCACTGGCCGATTCCGTAATTGCGGCACATAGTTTTTCCGTCTGCCGCAAAGAAAAGTCCTTCAAACAAAGACAGGTCTGTCGTTCTGTTGCGGTGGATTCCACTCCTGTCAGTGCTGTCCTCGCTTCCTGCAGAAGATGCGGTCGCGTCAGTGTTCCAATTGTTTGCGGCGGAAGAAACCTTGAGGTAAAGCGGAGTGAAAGCCGGAATGTCAGTAAGGGCAAGACTTGATTCCGAAAGAGGGAGAGAGCAGTCAGTTCCGTCGGATTCCGTGTAGAATTTTCCGTCAAAGGCAAGGGATTTTCCGTTGTAGAAGATTCCGCCCTTTTCCAGAGAAGAAACAAGCGCGATTGTGCTTGAAACTTCGCCCTTTGAGTTTTCCAGAGCCATGTCAAAAGTCAGGCAGATGACAGAATCCGAGACTGAGTGTGCCCCGCTGATTTGAGGAAGCTCAAACTGGAAACCAGTATTTCCGCTCTTATCAGTGACATTCTGAGCCTTTGCGGCCGTAACGAAAGCCGAGCCTTCCGGGGAAGAAGCCGAACAATTTGAGATTTCAGAATTAAAGGCAACTGCGTAAGGAAGTCCCCACTGTCTTTCGGTGACGTCGCTGCTTGAATTGAAGATTGGATTTGAAGCCGCCTGATTTGGAATTACAAAAGAAGCGCCAGACAAATCAAGTCCGTTGGCGTAGAAATTTCCTGAAAGAATGACCTGACTTCCGCTTGTCAAGAATTCTGACTTGAAGCCCAAAGATGCAGATGCCGGCTTGTAGGCCAGAGAATCATAGCCGAAGTAAGCGAATCTTGAATCAGAGCCGGAATAGCGCGGGTCATCAGGGCTGTAGGTCGGACCAAAGAGAATCAGGTCTTTTCCAGAGAGCTTGACTGCCCCGGAAGTGATTTTTCCTGAATAGCCGCAGAAGATTTTCTGCCATGTTATATCAGAAGAAAGCGTGAGGGAAGCCTCTGTATCCATGTCCACGAAAAGGTCAGAGGCAAAGGTCAGGCTGCCGGAAGCAGTTCCCACAGTCCGTGAATTCTGACCGTCCAGAAGAATATACTTCTTTTTTGAAAGGAGGCTTACGTCAGCAAAGGAAATGACGTTGCCCTTGAGGTTTACGATTTCTTCAGAAATAAGATTTCCGCCGAATTCAGCATTTCCGTAAACAAGAAGTGAAGCAAGAGGATTTACAAGTCCGCAAGTTTTTTCAAATTTTACGCTGGTGAGTGAAGTTTCGTTTCCAATTGAAAGGGCTCGGGGCGAATCCGAAGAATCAGAATCGAGGTCGCCGGTGAAAATCACGGAATTTGAGCCGCAGTCAATCTTTACGTTCTGAGTGAGAAGGGTTCTTGCAAATTTTGCCGAAGAAGACAGGATTGAGCCTGCAAGTTTTGTGTCGCCCGCCGTGTGTTCAAGTGTGTTTGCAAAAACGCAGGCAGAGTCTTCTTTTGTTCCCAGGATTACGTTTCCGCTCGTTCCAAAAGTGACGGCTTCAGTAATTTCGCAGGCAGAATCAAAAAGAATTGCAAAATTGGTGTTTTCAGCGTTTGTCAGGGAAAGGGCCTTGAGCTTTTCTGCAAATTCAATGCTTCCGGCTGCGACACTAGCATCGTCCAAAGAGAATGAAAGACCTTCTATATTCGAGGTGAATTTCTTGCCGCTTCCTTCCTGGACAATCTTTACGCTTCCAAGGTTTGAAGGAGAAGAAATCAAGCCGGCTGAGCCGTCATCATTGTTTGCACTGGCGTATTTTCTTCCGTCATCAAAAGTTACCGAGCCGAGAGTGAGGCTCTGGCTGTTGTGCAGGTAGCTTCCGTAAACGGTAAAGTTCCGCCGGACGACAAGACCAGAGCCGTTTGTGGCATTTATTCCGCCCGGAACCGTCAGATCAAAGAAGACGCCGGAAATCGTAATCGGAGTAGCCGAGAGACTTACATTCTTTTTGTTGAAGATGATTTGGTCGGCCTTGCTGCCAGAAATGCTTCCGGCAAGCAGGAGACTTCCGCCCTCGCTGCCAGAATCCCAAACGCAGGAACCATTGTTTTCGATTGCAGAAACCTTTTGAACGGCGGTCGCAAGATTTACGCCGGTCTGAGTGAAGCTTGCCCCCTCGTCGATAATCAGTTTTCCGGCATCAAAAGCAACATTCTTAAATGTAAGGGCAGTTCCAGACTTTAGGGTAAGGGCTTTTGTGCTGTCAGTATGCTTGAAAGAGGCGTTGGAATCAAAGTCAAAGAGGGGAACCGTGATTGCAAGGTCACAGTTTGCAGAAAGAGGACTCTTGAATTTCGCAGACTTATCCGAAGTAATGCTCAGTTCGGAAGCAGAATCAAATTTCACACCAGCTCCAGCAGTAAAAATCACGTCAGCCAGCAAAGTCAGGTTCTTTTTGTAAGTCTGAGAAAGAGCCGTCGTGACGTTTCCGCCCAAAGAAGCCGGACTTTCGAAAGTGAGGGCAGAATTTTCATTTCCGCTCAAGATGTCCGAGCCGAAAGATAGACGTGAATCAGCCGCATTGAAAACAATTCCCGCATTGAGGGTGACTTTTCCTTCGTAATCCTGAGTATCAGCAGTCGTGACGTTTCCGTTGAGAACGACGTCGCTTTTAATAGTCAATTTTGAAGAATCAACGGCTCCGGTCAGGCTAAGAGGACTTGTATCACTCTTCTGACCTTTTAGCGTGACATTTCCAGCCCCGCTAATCTGTACGTCACCGGCAAAAGTGTTATCCCCGGTGAGTTCAAGAGACTTTCCTGCTCCGTTTGAAATCAAAGTTTCTCCAGAAACCGAAATCGCCCCGGAAATCTGACCGCTAGAGCCGTCCGTAAATTCAAGAAGGGAGAACTTGTCGCCAAAATTCGGGGATACGCGAAGACCAAAATCACCGTAATATTCAAAAAGACCCGTAAGGAAAGAATTTGAGTCCAAAGGAAGCTGGGCAATTCCAATAGCTCCGTCAGAAGTAATAACTTCCGTACCCACAAGCCGGATTCTTCCTTTGTTTACCAGCGTGTTCAAAGTGAGCTGGAAGCCGTTAAAGTCAAAGACCGCCCCCGAAGCAATTGTAAGACAGCTTGCAAGACTTTCATTTCTGTCAGGGCTTCCGTCACCGTCATCATCAAGGGCAAAATCTTTACTTCCCTTGTCGAGATACAAATCGCCGCTCAGAACCGGATAATTTCCGCCAGCCAGCTGGTTAATCTTTACATCAGCATAGCGCCCCGGAACAGATTTAGGGCTCCAGTTTTCACTTCTATTCCATTCATGAGGATAAGCAGAATCCAAAGCCGTCCAGACATATTCATGCCCCGCGAAAATCCAGTTGGTGTTGCCAGTTCCGTCTGTGTTGTAACCGTTTTTTGCATAAACGATGACAGGATTTGCAGAATCAGTAAAATTCGAATTAGTGATGACCGCATGAGCAATCGAATGATTAAGTCCACCCGCAGCAGGAGAAATCATCCACTCCCCGCTTCCAGTCAGGTTGATTTTGCTTGCATCAGAGCCGTGAATCGTTAATTGGGAGACGGTCTGAGTCGTGTTGGGGGTGAAAGTCAGTGTGCTGCCCGGAGTTTTACAAATAAAATCCGCAAAAGTATTGCTGCCTGAAAGAGTTATGTCCTCACAGAATGAAGCGGCTTTAGCGAAAGTGTTGTGTCCCAGAAGATTTATTGCGCTTCCCGTAAAAGTTGCATTTTCCGCAAAAGCGACATTATTTCCGTCTACCGTTGAGTAAGCCCCGGAAAATTTAACAGGGGAACTTACATCCTGCGTAAATTTAACCGAGCTTTGGACTTCAAGGGAATCACAGACCACGGAAGCCAGTCGCAGGTTGCCGTCGCTGTTGAGAATGATGTTTCCGCCGGAAAGAGCAGGACTTACAGAAGAGTCGCCGATTGCAAGAGGATTTGCAAAAACATTTTCACCCTTCAGATAAAGCGCGTTTCCGCTTCCGTTTAAAATTGAAGCTGAGCCTGTGACAGTAAATTTCCTGACTGAATCCGCAGAAGCTCCGTAAAATTCATTCTTTCCGAATTTTAGGTTAACCGCACTGATGTCAGAATCCATTGCAAATGGACCGAGAATATTCAGATTTTCATAGACATTTCCCCAGACAAAGGCAGAAGTCGTTCCCGCGGCCTCGGCATAATACTCAACGGTGCTTCCAGAGCCGTTTTCTACGCTTGAATCAATCTGACCGCTTGCGCCGTAAAGCCTGACAGTGCCCTTGTTCACAAAATCCTTCGTTGCATTATCAGAATCGTCAGCAGAGACAGTAAAGCCTTTCAAATCAATCGCAGCACCATCCTTTACGGCAAGATTTTTCATGGTTACTGCATTTTCGAGAATCAAGTCTTTATTTCCGCTCGCTGTTTCAATGAAAATCGAATTCCTTTTTTTGTCATAGGTCGGCCATTTTCGTACTGGATAAAGGTTTCCGGCATCGTTCCTGTGCTTCCAGTTTGCGCTTGCCTCCCATTTTGAGCCGTCAGTGCCGGAGCCGCCAATCCAGTAATAGTTTCTTGAAAACCAGTTCAAAGTAGAATCTTCTGCCCCTTCATCAATTGTAGGAGCCCAGGCGTGAACAATGTCATATTTTGATTTTGAATAGGAAATATCAGTGTAAACAAAATCGGGAGCGGTAAGAGCCTTGCCCTTTTCGGAAGGGAAATTGAGAATCCACCAAGTTCCGCTTTGATTGTCATCAATCACGAGAGAAGATGCCGCTGTCGTAAGGTGAACTTTTCCGGTGGCAGTTCCTATCGAAGAGAATGAATCCGTAATAGTCTGTTCCTTGTTTGCGGCAAATTTTGCAGTAATGCCTGCACCATTGAATTTTAGTGATGCGAAGGTGTTTTCATCAGCAAATGTTGCGGTTGAACCAGCACCAATAAACGAAGCTGTATCGAATGTATTTGATGCCGCAAATGTCACAGTTGAAGATGCACCAGTGAATGCTGCATTGTTGAAAGTATTTGATGCAGAAAAAGTGATTTTTGCACCAGTTGAGCGTACATCATAAAAAACGTTCTTGCCGGAAACTGTCGAATCCGCACCCGAGAAGGTGACAGTTCCAGCAGACGCATTAAATCCGCCTGTTTCATTATTGTTCGTCAGGTTGCCGGTAATTGTAAAGTTCGAAGCTGTCGTTATTGAAGAACCTGAGCTAATTTCAAGATTTGCGAATTGTGCATTTGCAGGCTCAGCTGCGACATCAATTGTCTGTTCGGAAGAGCCTGCAAAAATAATGGATCCTGCTGAATTGGATTTCAAAGAGCAGGCTGTTGCAACAAATAAATCACCTTTTAAGGTTAAAGCGTTGTTTACCAGCAGGGAACCAAATTGAGATGAAGAGAAATCATTCTGCATGATATTAAGATTTTTTGCGACACTGATTTTATCATCAATTTTAACATCAGTTCCTGTTATCTTCAGATTCACATAGTCATCCTGCGTAGTTGATGAAAATTTTGTAACCGTCTGGCTTGTAGTTCCAGAATATTCGACAGTTCCTCCATTTAAAACATCATTAATTGGAGTTGTACCATTCGTGATTCTTGCATTTCCTGCATAAGATATTATGCCATAATTAGTAAGACTAGAACTTACTTTCAAAACAACCGAAGAAAGTGTTAAAACAGCGTTGTGGGGAGAAGCATTTTCCGTACCGACAGAAAGCGTAGCAATTTCGTAAGCAGAAGCAGGGCCGTCAAGTTTCGGGTAGTTTGAGACAGTTATACTATCCGGGATAACAACAGCAACGCCGACTGTATTTTCTGAGACAGCCCCTGGAACAATTCCTACATCCCAGTTTGACTTTTCCCCCCAAGAATTATCTGTCGTACCCTGCCATATAAACTCAAATTCATAACCCAAATCCCAGCCATTCTTGAAGAGAGCAGCATAAGCCATTTTTTCAGGATCTGATGTTGCAGCAGGAAGACTTGTATTAACCATGCCGGAATATGCCTTGTGAGAGCCGGTCTTTACATCAGTTCCTTCCTTTATGACAAGGTCCGCACCGATTGAAAGGTAGTCCGCCGTAAAATCAGCTGGCGCAACAATAATCGTGCCGTTTCCGCTGATTTCGATTTGGTTTGACTCACCAGTTCCCTTGATTTCAAGTTTTTTCCCGCTTGCATCAATAGTTCCGTCGTTCGCCACGTTTCCGCTGATTTTTATATCGTGCCCACAGGTCAGGCTCTTGCCGGATTCAATCGAAATGTTAGCATTCAAATTGATTAGGGAAGCCGCCGTTCTGGTAATTGTTGAATCGTCAGTTACATTAATAGAAGAAAGCGGAGTTTCACTTCCAACATCTTCCTCAAATTCAATGTTTCCGCCTGCAAGGGAAAGACTCTTTTCACCGTTTATAGATTTATCAAATATTATTGAAGCACCGCTGGTGCCAATTATCGCATCATTTGCAAGCGTAACAGGACTTCCGAAATGAGCCGAACCTGTAATTTTAGCAGTTTCTGAGTCAGTTCCGAAAGAAATTCCATCACCTGCCACAACAGTATAGTCAGTAGCCACGCCAATTGTTCCGCTGATTATAAGATTTTTGTAGGCAAGATTCTCAATTTCTTTGACAGTGCCGCTTCCGCCTCCCTTGTAATGCCATGTTCCCTGCTCATCAACTTTGCCTGCCGGAAGACTTACAGTTTCAGTACCTTTTAAAATGACAGTTCCGCTGTTTACAAAAGCATTCGAAATATCAAAAGTTGAACCTTCAGGAAGCTCATCACAAATTCCAGTCACCTCAAAATTATTTCCGTTCAAATCAAGTGAACAGCCAGCCGGAATAGTTATGTGCCCGATTGTAACAGCCTTAGTAAGCACAGGCTGATTTGTAACAGACTCTGCATAAGTTACAATTCCAGACGAATCAGGAACAACCCCGATTTCCCAGTTTGCAGGAAGATGAAAATTTGTTGGTTCTGTTGAATCTGTTCCAGTCCATTTGTAAATAATGCCCTCAAATTTCCAGCCATGAGGATTGATTACTGAATAATTAGTGCCATCTGCCTCAGATTTCTTTGCAAGGAAGGCTCCTGCTTTTACGGTTGTATCATTGTCAGAAATTTCAACATCTTTTCCAATCAGAAGATATTGTCCGATAAAATGCTCAGAATCAGAACCGGCTGTTACGAATTTTCCACTTCCTGCAAGTTTGACTTTGGCACCTTCAGAGCCGTTTAGAGTCAATTTATTGCTTACAATCTGTTTTTCTGAAGTTTCCAAATTAATAGAAATTTCGCTTGTAGCTGCTGATTCCGGTTCGCAAGTTAGGTTTATAAAATTGTTCGAATTTTTAAAATCTACATCTTTATTGATTACTACATCAACAAAATCTATTGTATTTCCGGTGATTTCTGATTTTTCTGAACCGCCTTTAAAAGTAACAGTTTTTTCATCTACATCAAAAGTACCGTTATTTTTTACATTTCCACTGATTGTAATGTTATTATCAAGTTTAACTTTCTTTTCGGAATCAATCTCTATATTGGTAATTATGTTTGTTTCCGCAGGGTTAAGCGAAAGTTTACCGTCAGTCCCGGTAAACACAAGCAATGAAGTTGAATTTATTTTACCAGAAGAGGTAAGATTTGCCGTTTTTATCGTACCGCCGTTAAAAATATCAGTTGCAGAAATTGTATTTGCTACTGAAAGCAGCGCTGTCTGCCAGTTATTAAGTTCTGTCATACCGGAAATAGATTCATTAACTGTTATTGTGCCGGCACGATTTTCAAGAGTTAAAACACCAGTAATAGATTTTGTTACACTGACTGTTCCATAATTTGTAAAGAGTTTTGCATATTTAATATCATTACCAACAGTTAATTCTCCGCCAGTGGCTATCGTTACTTTTGCGTCATTTGCGCCTGTATCAAAAGGCGCACTTCCCGCACCAAAATCATTTCCAACAGAAATAGTTCCGTTTACAGTAAGCTCATTTGCAGGATCTGAACTTCCACCGCATCCACGATAATCATTTTTTACATCCAATGTCTTTCCTGCATTGACAACAACTTTTGTTCCTGCCCGCTGATAAAAATTTCCTGCACAAGTGACATTTGCATCAACGACAAACTTTTCATCTATCCCACTGCTTGAAGCACAAATATCTACAGATTCATCTCCACGATTTCCCTTTAAGGAACCGCTTCCTGTAAAAGTTGCTGTATACGAAGAAGATGGCATATATTCACTTTTAGTAATTTTCATTTTACATTCATCAGCAACAGTTACTTCACCATTCAAATCAATATTAACATTTCCGCCAAAATAAAAGTGGTATAATTTCATTCCTTCTTTTGTTTTGAAAGTATGAGCTGTTGAAGTTGTGTTAGTTGAAGTTGTGTTATAAAAGAAAATTGTCGCACCGTGGCCATCAGAGCCATTATGCTCAAATTCCTTACATCCTGAAAAATCAACATCTCCGTCTATAAAATATGTTCCAGCAGAGGCAGCATGGAATTTTTCATCACCCACCTCTTCTATTGTAAAGTCTCCTTTGAAAATTACATTATTTGTCTCATCGGGTAAGGTTACATTAGCAAGTTTTACAGCCTCAGAAGAATTATTATTGATTTTTCCAGTCCCGGACACAGTCAGTTTTTTAACGGTATTTGTTGTACCAGCAAAATTAATTGTGCCTGAAGCAAGTGATAGTTCACCTGTGCCGGAATATCCACCGTTGAGTTCAAGGCTAAAATTTCCCAGGTTTATTTTTCCGCTATTTTCACAATTTCCAGAAAGTTTATAAGTGTTTCCGCCCAAAAAAGAAATTATACCATTGTTTATAAATTTTCCATCAATAAAAAAAGTATTCCATGATACTACATCAACTCCAGTTTCAATTTGTAAATCTCCCTCAATAATTAGACTGCCTGTTTGAAACCTTACCCCTCCATTCTTTACATGAATAGAACCTACTTTACTATCATTCGCACAATTAAACCAAAATGCACCTTTGCTGTTTTCATTAATTACAATTTGTTCATTATTATGCGTAATGGAAGTTATCCTAACACCTTTATAATCAGTAGATTCAGCATTGTTTTGTAAATATATTGTCCAGTTTTCTGATTCACTTCCAATCTGAAAATCTTTTATTTCGCTTACATTTTCACCAAACACCGCTGTCTCATTATCAGCATGACCAGGATAATCTCCATTCGGAACATGACCAGAGCCATCTGCATTTGGAGCCCAGTTACCGCTTGTTGTCCATTCTGAATCACCTGCATTTCCAGTCCAGTAGTATGTATCTGTTGCAATCGGGGTTGGAACTGTGTGGCCGTTATGGTTTACTAAATTTGAATTTACAGTAACGAAAGCTTCGGAAGTTCCTCCCGGAGTATTAAAACTTCCTGTTCCATCTCCTGTTACGCTCAGTCGTCCGCTCTGACTAGAACTTGTATTATCTAACGTGGATGTAATATTAACACTTACATCATTTGTAATCCTTATAACTGAATTAGTTGATGAACTGGTTAAATGCACAGTACCTGTTGAAAAACTTCCCTTTGTCGCTGAAGAAGAACTGTCAGTTATGATAAAAGTCAATGCAGATGTGGCCGAACCAGAAGCACCGTCATCTCCGACATGTCCTAAAGCCATTGTATTAGCAATCAGATTGTGTCCGTTTAAATCAATAGTTACGGATGTTCCATTTTTGGTATCAATGTTCAAAGCTTCGAGCTTAACATCCTCTGTTAATTTTATAGTATATGAGACTGCCTCACCTTCATTTGTATTTATAAAAACAGAGTCATTTGCATCATCTGTAGTTGAAGTACATGGCCAATCATCAGCATTTTTCCATTGATTATCAGTCTTATCTTCATATTGCCATGAATTTCCATTCTGCCAGAAACCGTCCGCAATTCTAGTCCAACGAAACTTACTGGCTTCAGCTCCCCACGCGCCACAAACCACCAGCCCCAGCAGCACAAGCATCACGCAAATCTTTCTCATTCTCATCATCCTCTCCTAGCGCACCCTGAATTTGAATATTGCGGCAAAGCTGTCATCTTCTTCGTCTATTGGGTTTCCGATTACGAGAACCTGATGAAGTTTTGAATCCGAGAAATCTGCATATGTTACTGTCAGACTGTTTCCTGTTTCGGCCTGTTTTGTGCCGTCAATTGTCCAATCGTATCTTTCAAATCCTGGCGCTGCCACGAAAATCATTCCTTCCGGGGTAAATTCTACGTCTACTTCAGGCGGAAGACTGCCGACTATGCTTCCCCGGGCCTTCCATTTTGCAACCATTGTAATTTCTTCGGTTGACCAGTTCGCCGGCGTGATGGCACCCGGCTCCCAGCCCATAAAGAAATATCCTTTTCGGGATGGCGTGCTGTAGGAATAATATGGCAAATCCTCAAAAGTGATTGTAACGCTTGCAAATGGCTCGTCGTCACCTTCATTCAAGTCAAAATTGACCACCCGGCTCTCGACATTCCAGTTTGCGTAAATCGTCGTGTCCTGCTTTATCGGACTTGCAAAATCAAAGGGCTCCGTCCTCTCTTCGTCCTTGAACCAGCCGTCGAAAGTGTAGCCCAGCCTGCCCGGATCTTCCGGCCTGCTTGCATTTCCTTCATGACTGACCCACTGACTTTCAATCGGACTTCCGTCAGCAGTATCGAAAATTACCTGCCAGTTTATTATATCCCAAAGCGCGTAAAGTTTTTTGTCTTCGCTGAACCAGTTTCCGCCGTTGATTTCTTCTTCCGGGGCATAATAGACTCCGCTTCCGTCAGGCTCCGTGTTCCAGCCGATGAAATAATATCCCTCGCGAGTGAATTTGTTTTCGCTCAAAGATTTTGGAAGGTCACGGCCCCTGAATTCCTGCTCTTCCATTGTACCGATTCCGCCGTTGGCCTCAAAAGTGACTTTTCTTACAAGTTCCTTCCACTGGGCATAAAGATTGATAATCGTTTCTGCTTCCACTTTTTCAGAAAGAACCTGGCCGTCCGCATAATCTTGTCCGCTTCCGTCCACTTCAGTATTCCAGCCGGTAAATTCAAATCCCCAGTATTCAAAAGGATTTACCATGAGTGACTGAGCCTGGCCCCATTCAAAATACTGTGTATAAACCTCTTCGCCGCTTTCCGACCTGTTGCTGTGGAAATGCACGAAATATGGAAGCCACTGATACTGAATCATCAGAGTCATGTCTTCGTTGGGATAATCTTCTGCCGTAAAGACGTGGCCCGGCTCGTACCAGCCTGTATAATGGACTCCGCCGCTTTCGTCAGTATGGAATGAATGATAGCCACCGATTTTTTTGCCTTCCGGTGGTGTAAATGCCGCGACCATGGCCTCGTAATCAGGAAGGGAAGAACCCAGCGTGATTTTGACTTTTTCCATTGAACCGCTGCCCTCGCCTGCATCAAAAGAAACGACGACAAGATTTTTGAGCCAGAGGGCGTAGAGCTTTATGTTTCCGCCATCTTCGGATGTGAGGTTAAAGACGTCTTCACCGTCAAGATATGTAGGATATTTTGGGTCCTGGTCCGGACTTTTTCCCCAGCCGGCAAAAGCATTTTTCTGATATTTAAAGGGATTTTTATTGAGGACATTGGCTTCATCGTAAGTGAAATTTGCCTGAGTCTGCTCGCCGTTTCCTGCTGAGTCCACACCGCCATTTCCGTAGAAGGTAACAGAATAGTTAATCGGCTCCCATTCATTGACGACAAAGGCCGCAGGAACAGAAAGAACCAGCATTTTTTTGACCGTTCCGTCTGAATTCATTTCGAATTTTTCGTCAGACTCCGTAAAGTCCTTTTTGCCAGTCATTGGATTTTTGAAATAAGACCAGCCCTTGATTTTGTAGCCGGTTTTGCGCCCCTTAAAGCCAGCCGACTCTTCATTGGGGAAGTCTTTTTGAGAGACCGTTTTGCCAATCGGGAAGGACAAGTCCACGCAGAAAAATTCTCCTTCCTCCGGGTCAGAAGAATAGAAGGTATATTTTGAAGAATAATCGTTTTCGATGTCTTCGGTATAGTCAGATTTATTTTCACAGGACAAAAAGAGGAGGGAAAGGATTAAAATCAGAGAAAAAACTGAGAATTTTCCGGCAGACCGTACATTCATTTTCCGCACCTCCTTTTTATTAATTTAAAATCTTATTCCTGCACAGGCGTAAGGCGTAACCATTCCAAAAGCAGAAGAACCTGCAAAAACGTGCTTGTAATCAGCCCCGACTTCAAAGACAATGAATTTCAAGGCATTACAGAAAATTGACAGGTTTCCGGCCGCAAGAGGATAATAATAGGTCGCGTCATCCGAAGCAGTTCTCGCCAGATAAGAGGAAGAATAAGAAATGCTTTTCTGGAGCATGTTTATTCCAGCCCCGCCCTTTAACTGCAAATACATGGCAGGCACAAGCTTTTGCTGCCATACAATTTTCGCATCAAACACATTAGAAATCAACTCAGCAGCCAAGAAATTCGTCTCATGCGTGAATTTTTGATTGAAATAGCAGACTTCCAGGCCGATTTTCCGAGATTCAGTCTTTTTGGGAAGATACATGGCTCGGACATTCAAAGCCGGTGAAAATGACTCATCATAGGACTCCTTGAAAGACTCGTCATAGAGCCTCATCGTAAGTCCAAGTCCGCCCTCAAGAATAAAATCCTTCCACTGGTAGCCGTTTTTTTTCTTTTCAAGCTTGCGGCGGCGTTTTTCTTCTTCCTTAGCCCTCTTTGCCTCTTCCTTGGCACGCTTTTCTTCCTCGGCCCGGGCGATTTCCGCAAGTCTTTCGGCTTCTTCGGCAGCCCGCTCAGCTTCAAGCCTCTCTTCTTCGGCCCGCTTTTCCGCTTCAAGCCTCTCTTCTTCGGCCCGTTTTTCGGCTTCGAGCCGGTCAGCTTCGGCCTTTTCCTTGTCCAGATCGTGCAGGGCAATCGCCTTTTCGATTTCAGCACTGAGTTTTTCTTCCATTTCACGGCGGACTTTTTCCTCAGTTTCCTTTACGGCTTCTTCACGAATCAGGGCAACCTCAACATCGGTGAACATTTTTTCGCCATCGACAACGATTATATCAGAGAGCGAAGAAAGTCCGCTTGGATTTGTGACACGAAGACGCCAGTTTCCAGGAGGTACGTTCTTAAAATCAAGATGAGAAATGCTGTCAGTTTCAGAACTGCTCTGCCCCATGTTCATTTTATCCGACGCGCTGATAATTCCGTTCAAGGATTCATTCACCAGCTCGAATTTTGAATTTTTGTTCACGTCAGCGATGTCTACAGAAATTCCAATTGAACCGCCGTCTTTTGGAACCTGCAATTTTCTTTCTATTTTATTGATTTTTGGTTTGCTTGCCTTAAAAACTTCAAAATTCGTCCATGCTGAAAGGCTTGCTTCCTTGCCCAAAAAGTCGTAGGCATGAACCCGGTAACGGTAGCGGGCAGGAGGCAGGGAAAGTTCAGCAGATGTTTTTTCAGTCGTAATAATCTCTTTTTTTCCGGTATTAAGATTTTCAAGCTCGACCTTGTATTCCAGGGCATTTGCGTTTGACTTCCACTCAATTTTCTGAGGAAAGGCTTCCTGTGAAGCAAGCGGGAATGCCAGAATGAGAAGAATTATTGAAAGAAAAAGGCGAATCAGGTTTCTGGTCTTAGTTTCCATACATTTTCCCCGGCTGGATGCCTTCAACTTTGGTCGGTGCGGCAAAATCAATCCTGAAAGAACTGACGGCAGCAGGTCCCTTTTGCTCAAGGTAGCCGTCCCTTGCGTAAGAATATGGAGTTACCGCCCATTCAAATTTTCCGACTTCGAAAATTGCCAGATTTTTGATTCTGACGTTTGAAGCCTTGGTATTTTTTTCGCTGTAAATGACTTTTCTTCCGCCGGAAGAATCCACTTTATATAGGAGGAAATTATATGCCGTTGCCCCGGTGACTTCCTTCCAGCTGAATTCAATCGCCCGGTTCTTTTTAAGATATTCGCCGTCAATAACAAAATTTCGGGCAGGAAATTCAAGACTAGGGCTTGCCAGTTCCGGTGTCGTTTCAATCACAAAACGCAGGCTCTTTGAATCGAGTGGAATTCCGGTCATGGTTGAGGCGGCAATTTTCCATGAATAAGTGCCCTCGGTAAGCCGGTTGAGTGAAAGGGTATTTTTTGTCGTATCGATTGTATTCACGACTTTATATGAGCCGTCTTTCTGCAGCTTCGAAAGGATGAATTTGTAGCCCTTTGCCTTGTCCTTGCCGGAAAGCCAGCTGAAAATCACCGGGTTTCTGAGGGCTGTGAGTCCTGCAATTCGAGTGCCGTTAGACGGTGACTGAGCCAGAATCGTTGAAGGAGCCCGGACAGAGAAATTCCTTTCGTTGGCAACGGAAATTCTTGTCGCACTGGCAATCGCCTGGACAGAGCAGGTGTAACTTCCGTCCTCAAGAACGAAGCTGGCACTTGTGTCGCGGACATTTTCCTTTTGCTTTATGAGATTGCCCTTTGAATCACAAATTTTGACTGTATAATACTCAGCATCAGGAACGTCTTTCCATGAAACTGAAACCGGGGCATAGTTGTAAATCATCAGCTCCTGATTCTGGGCCGGAGAAAGAATTTCAGGCGGAGTCAGCTCCGAAAGAACCGTGAAAGTCCTGCTTGGAGTGAGCCCCGTAAGGCCGCCGTTTTCATCGCGCACGCCGACCCGCCACCAGTAATTTCCGGCCGGAAGATTCATGTTGTCCAGAACTGTTGCCGAAGTCGTCCTTTCAATCTGAATTGTAGTGAAGCTTGGGCTTGAAGAGATTTGAAGGACTGTAGCCTTTGCTTTTGAAGAATACTCGTCCGAAAGCTTCCACATAAAGGCCGTGCTGGTAATTTTTGGTCCCTCAATAGAAACATTTTCCGGCGGATAGAGCAGCTTGTTATCTTGTGGAACATACCGCGTTACCCTGAACGAACGGATTTCTGACTCAGGATTTTTGTCCTCAGCGTCGCCAGATTTCCTCAAAACCTTCCAGTAATAGGTTCCGTCACGCAGCTGGTCCGGAGAAAATTCCCTCACAAAGCGGGTCTCAGAAGTATTTACTGAATAAACGACGTTGTTAAAATCATAGTCGCGGGCAATTGAAAGCTCGTAGTCAGCATCCTTAAGCTCGCTCTTCCAGATAAAATTTGTCGGAACATTTTCCTTGTAAAAAATCTGGGTCTTATCAGCAGGGGCCGCAAGTTCCGGTCTTCGAATCTGCAGGCTCTTTACGACTTTAAATGGCTGGGCCTGGCTTGCCCCGGCATAGCCCAGATTATTGATTGAATAGTATGGCGTGACCTGCCACCAGTAGTCTCCGTCCTCAAGTGAATCAAGGGCTAAGAAATTTCCGCTGACTTCGCTGTCAGAAACGATTGTGCGCATGTCGGCCGTTGAAGAGATCAAAAGCCTGTAGCGCTCGGCGTATTCGTTTCCGCTCCATCTGAATGAAATTCGGGGAAGACTATTCCTGTAGCGGAAGGAAGCCGCGCTGGCCGGAGAGATTCCTTCGATTGGCTCAAGCTTTTCGACTGTGAGTTTGCCTGTGACCGGGGCCGTCTTAGTTTTTTCAGAAAAGAGCCGCCAGAAAAGAATTCCGTTCTGAACCCGGACTTCCGCGCTCGAAGAATTTGAAATTTCCCGGCTGGTCACGATTTTCGTAAAATCCCGGGAATATGAAGTCTGAATCGTAACTCCCTCGCCGTCCATTGACTTCCATTCGAAGCGGACAGGAAGAAGTTCATCTTTCGTGTTGAGGATTTTCAGTTCTTTTGGCGGATAAATTACCGTAACTGCATTTTTCTGGATTTCCCTGCCCCTCTCAACGTTGACCGATTCTCCAAAGGCAAGGTCGGCTGTCTGGCCGCTTTCGGTCACGACCTGGGCACTTCCGCTTTTTACCTCGACATTGTGGATTCCGTTTTCTGAATCTGATTTTGCCGCCAGTGAAGAACCCGCCCCCACGTTTACCCGCGAGCCGTCGTCAAGTTTTAGCGCGATTCCAGACCGGGCCGTAGTCGAGTCAATCTGAATGTCACCGCCGGAAATTGAAAGCTCAACTCCGCCGTTTGCATTCAAATCAACCTTAATCATGGTATTTTCGCCCAAATCGATGACCGTGCCATCACTTAGCATGAGGACAGCTTCTGCAAGATCAGCCGTTCGGATTGTGTCGCCGTAATAGAGTTTTGTTCCGGTGGCAATGCGTTCCCAGACAACGCGGTCGTCAAATTTGCGCTGGGCAACGTTGTGCTTGAATGAGATTGTTCCGATTTCAACTTTGTCACCACGGACTGTGAATGAGTTCAAATCCTGCCAGAAAAGATACGCGAAAAAACCTGCGGTCGAAAGGCAGAAGCTGACTACAAAAAAATCACGGAGCAGCGACTTGAATTTTATTCTCTTCCGCATCCAGATTTACCTTTTCAAAATCAGGAGTATCAATTCCCAGCAGTTCCCTCACTTCCTTCAAGTTTTTGGGGCCTGCAGGTCCAACCGCTCTCTCACAATCAAGGTCAACTTCATATTCTTCCTTCTCTGTCGAGAAGAATTTGGCTATATCGAAGTTCGGCATATTGACTACGCCGTAAAAATGCTGTTTTCCCTTTCCCTTGACTTCAAATTCAACCGGGATTTTTTCGACGACAATCTCATTGTAAATGTTGGCTGGTTTGATGATGAAATTGTTTTCCTCGCAGCGAATGAAGTCTTTTTTGAGGATGTCGTAAGTGTCCTGTGTAATCAGAATGTCAGTTCCGCAGGGTTTATTTGAGGCTTCGGCACGGCTGGCAAAGTTTACCGAGTCGCCGATTGAAGTAAATTCCATTTTGTCAAAGGAGCCCATGAAGCCGACTGTCGCCCTGCCAGAATTCAAGCCAGCACCAATCCTGATGTGGGGCTTGTACTTTGCAAGAGGGTCATTTTTGTGAGCTTCGGTAAAGGCAGCCGCATCCTTGTTGTATTTCATCAGTGAATAGCGCATTGCGATACAGCAGGTAACGGCAGAAAGGGCGTCCGCCTTAACGTATTCTCGGTGGGCCTCTTCCATCGTGAGCCTTGTCACTGAATTTTCATTCATTTTTTCCCAGTCCAGGCTGTCCGTACGCAAAACGCCCCAGACGGCCATAATTGCATCACCCTCAAATTTATCAACGATGCCGCCGGTTTTGTTGATGCAGGTGACCATGCGGCTCATGTAGTCGTTCAAGAAGCCGATGATTTCAGCCGCACTGTGCTCGCCGAAGCGGTTTTTGAAGCCGTCAGAAATTGCAGTAAAGCCGCGGATGTCGCTGAAGAAAATAGTAATGTCCTTAAGATGAGGATCAAAGTCGATTTTTTTAGTGATTACTGCCTTTGTTACGCCCTTGTTCGTGAGGCGGGAAACCATGTTCAAAATCTCCCGCTCGTTTTTGGTACTTCTCTCAAGGACACCGATTTCGTCCTTGCGCTTGAGCTTGAGGTCGTCAAAAAGCTCTGTGTTGAAATTTCCCTTGTTGACTTCGTTGACGACTTCGGTCAGGGCCTTCAATGGCTTGCTCAGGGATTTTGCGAAGAAGTAGATTATGAGGATTGCAAGGGCCACGACCGCAAACATGATGCAGATGTTACGATAAGTGATTCGCTTTACGCCCTCAAGGATTACGGAAGTCTTTACGACAGTGATTACGCCGCCGGTTCCGATTCCCAGTTTGTGGAAAGCTCCGATGTATTCGTCACCGTTTTCATCTTTATACGGAATCTGACCGTTGCTGCTTGGGCTTGAAAGCATTTCCTGAACGATTTTGAGGGAACTCAAATCAACGCCCGAATTCATTTTTTCAAGGTCACTGTGAATCAAGGCGATTCCGTCATTGTTGACGAAGAAAGACTGGTTTATGCTGCCCGAAGCAAAACTTTCGCCGATTCCTTCCGTTGAATAAAGGAAGGTGACAAATCCATCGCCGGAAGAAGAAGTTGCGGGGCAGAAAATCGAAATAAGCGGAGAATTAAAGAATGGAGTCGCATTTAAAATCTCGAAGGAGCCGTTTCTGGCCTTTTCGCCGCTTTCACTTTCCTGCTGAATGTAAGAAAGCACGTTTTCCTTTTCAATTTCGTGGGTGACGAGGAATTTGTTGCTGGCAAGTAAAATTCCCCGGTCAGCAGCGCGGGAATAATAAACAGCGACTATATCCCGATTCCGGTCAAAGAAGAGCTTTTCAATTTCCTTGGCGCTGTCGTCATCCTTTACGGCCCCGGTCATCAAGTCCAGGAACATCGTTACGCTTGAAACAGCAGAGTTGATTCGGTTTTCAGTGTCGCTTGCCGTGCGGCTGTTGATTGCAAGGTTGTTTTCCTCGGCATTTGAGCGGGTGTCCTGAGTTACGAAGAAAGAAACAGCATAGGTTACGCCGCCGACTGCCACAATCAAAAGGAAGGAAATGATTACGACCAGCTTAACGCCAATCGGATGCTTTACCCTGGCCGCCTTTTGCTCTTTGCTTCTTTCCTTGTCCTCGAACTTTTGAAGCAGCTGGACCGCATTTTTTTCAAGCCTTAATGAACGCCTGTCATCAGCAAGGAATTTCTTGATTTCATCACTGCGGCGGGGAACAAAGGCATCCGGCTCAGCAAAGTCAAAGTCGTCACCGCCAATGATTTTTACCGGCTCTGAAGGTTTTTCTGGCTGTGCAAGGCTTTCCGGCTCTTCAAATTTTTCCGGCAAGGGACTGAGTTTTGAGACTAGCGTGATTTTATCACCATCGATGGAAAGCTTAGTGACATTTGGGTTCACACGGACAAAGCTGCCCTGACTTTCATCGATTTTTGGAGAATTCTTTTTTTTCGCAGGAACAAAGTCCCCGTAGTCCAAAGTTTTTTCTGCTGCCGTCAATTTACGAGTCCCATAAAATTCTAAAAGATATTCTCTATATTATCGACAAAAAAAGCCGGTATCTCTACCGACTTTTTAAAAGTAATTTTAAAATTTTGTTGAGACTTACAGGACGCTTTTAAGGAACTGCTGAAGTCTTTCGCTTTTCGGGTTTCCAAAAATCTGGTCAGGGCTGCCTTCTTCGACAATTGAACCGCTTTCCATGAAAAGAACTCGGTTGGCAACTTCGCGGGCAAAACCCATTTCGTGGGTTACGACAATCATCGTCATGCCCTCTTTTGCAAGCTCCTGCATTACGCTAAGAACTTCGCCTACTAGCTCCGGATCAAGGGCACTGGTCGGCTCGTCAAAAAGCATGATTTTCGGCTCCATTGCAAGGGCGCGGGCAATTGCAACACGCTGCTGCTGACCGCCTGAAAGACGGCTCGGATATTCATCGGCCTTGTCGGCAAGACCAACTCGCGCAAGAAGTTCCATCGCACGAGCCTTTGCGTCTGCCTTGCTCACTTTTTTAACGTGAACAGGCGCAATCATTACGTTCTGCAAAACTGTTTTATGAGGGAAGAGATTGAATCTCTGGAAAACCATTCCCATTTCAAGAAGGACCTGAGCCCGCTCTTTTTTGGGCATTTTGAAAACGTGATTCCCGTTTGCGTACTCGTCCAAAAGATTGTCATCAACAAAAATCTTTCCGCTGCTGAACTTTTCAAGACCATTCAAAGTGCGGAGGAAAGTTGATTTACCGGCGCCAGAAGGTCCGATAATGCAAACTACTTCCTTGGGTTGAACTTCAAGCGAAACGCCCTTAAGAACATGAAGGTCGCCAAAAGAAACATCGATATTTTCAGTTTTAATAATGCTCATTTTTGCTCCCCCACCTTATTCATAAACGCTGAAACGCTTTTCTGTTCTATTGAATACAACCGAGAATACTGCGGTGATAATCAAGTACAAAATCATAGCAGGAACGTAAACAAGCTCGTTGCCTGAAGATGATGCGATGCTTCGTGTTACCTTTGTGATGTCTTCCAAAGCAATCAGGGAAACGAGGGATGCGTCCTTCAAGACCATGATGAACTCGTTACCGATTGCAGGAATAAGACGGCGGATAGACTGAGGCACGATAATGAGCCCCATTGTCTGCCAGTAGTTGAAACCAAGCGCATGACTTGCTTCCTTCTGGCCCTTGTCGATTGACTGAATCGCAGCGCGGATGTACTCAGCCATGTATGCTCCCGAATTGAGGCCGAAAGCAATGAAAGCGGCAAGGAATTTATTGCGCAAAGTAAGAACCGGGAAAATCTTCGGAAGACCGAAATACAGAAAATACAGCTGCATCAAAAGCGGTGTTCCCCGGAAGAAGAAAATATATGCGCCACAGATTTTTTTGAGGAATTTGTCCTTTGACATCTTTCCAAGCGAAAGGAAAAGTCCGATTACAATTCCTGCGGCAACAGAAGTAAGCGTGAGAAGAATTGTGATTTTTGCGCCGTCTAAAAGCGCCGGAATCCAGCCAATAATTTTCTGTAAAGCTGTCATTTTATATCCTATTTAACTGTGTCGCTCAAGTCAGAGCCGAAGATTTTGAGGTAAAGTTTTTTCAATGTACCGTCAGCCTTCATTTCATCGATTGCGGCATTTACCTTGTCCAAGAGAACTGAATTGCCCTTGCGGATTGCAACACCGAAATACTCGTCAGCATCACCAACCCATGTTGAAACGTAAGAAGGATCATCAGCATAATTTGCGAAAACAAGTGCGTCTGAAACAACAGCGTCACAGCGGCCAAGCTTAAGCTCGTCGTAAGCGTTGAGGACTTTGTCGAATTCAGCAGGAGTGAATTTGAGACCTGCCTTTGCCTGTTTTTCCATGAAGATGTCAGAAGTTGTCTCTGCCTGATATGCAACTGTTTTGCCCTCAAGCTCTTTTGGTGAAACTGGGCGGTATCCGCTTGCTGCATTTACAACGATTGTCTGACCGTTTCCAACGTATGGCTTTGAGAATTCCATTGACTCAAGGCGCTCTGGTGTGATTGTAGCGGCTGCGATAACGACATCATATTTGTTTGTCTCAAGACCTGCGAAAATTCCGTCCCATGCTGTATCGATGAACTCAACTTCAAGACCGAGTTTCTCAGACAAAGCCTTTCCGAACTCAACGTCGAAGCCCATCGGAGTTTTTCCGTCAGCGTCAAAATATTCCATTGGTGGGTAGCCGATTTCCATACCGACTTTGAACTTGCCCTTTTCAACAGTGAACTCACCAGCTTCTGCTTTTTTGTTGCAGCCCATGAGTGAAACTACCGAAGCCAAAACTGCGGCAACAATTGCGATTTTTTTCATATATAACTCCTATAAGTAATACAAAAGATAAAGGGGACTCCGTACGCCCAAACGCCGTCGTCCCCTGTGTAATAATTATACAAAATTTTCGTATATTTATGCAATAGTTTAAAGAATTAAACCAAGCATTTATCAGGCAGATTAATTCCCGCGGTTCGAGCTCAGCTCTCACCGAGACTCGCTAAAATCGCATCTCATGCGATTTTTTAACGCTCGCTACCCTTACCAACCAGACACATCCATTCGGCTTGAGCACACAATGTTTCTCCTACGTATGCTTTGCCGGCCTGGACTACCATGTTTTTGGTGCAGCGCTTGTTTGTTACTTCCATGCGGACTTTGTCGCCCGGGCGAACCTGGTGCTTGAACTTTACGTTGTTTACAGTTGCGAGGAAGAAGAGGCTTCCTTCGTCGAACTTTTTCTGCAAGCTCAAAGCAGCACCGCCGCCCTGTGCCATTGTCTCAATCAGGATGACGCCAGGAACGACAGGATACTCAGGGAAGTGTCCCTTGAAGAAGAAATCCTCGTCAGTAAAAGTTCGGTGGCAGACACATCCGTTCTCATCGTAGCTGTCGATTGAGTCTACGAAAAGGAAAGGCTTACGATGTGGCAAAAGCGATTCAATATCTGTAAATGGTTCCATAAAAGTCTCCCCTTAGTTTACTTTCTTGAAAACGAGACAGCCGTTGTGGCCGCCGAAACCGAAGTTTGCGCTCATCGCAACGTTTACTGGCATATCCAAGCCCTTGTTTGGAGTGTAGTCCAAGTCACAGCCGCCCTCTACGTCAACTTCGTCGAGGTTGATTGTAGCAGGGATGTATGAGTCTTCGATTGCCTTAACACAAATCATAGCCTCAAGTGAACCTGCGTTTCCGAGACAGTGACCTGTCATTGATTTTGTAGAAGAAATGTGGAGTTTTGGAGCAGCGTCACCGAAAGCGATGTGGAGCATTTTTGTCTCGCCAGAATCGTTCAATTTTGTTGAAGTTCCGTGAGCGTTGTAGTATGTAACTTCCTCTGGTTTAACGCCAGCGTCTTTCATTGCGATTGTCATACATTTTGCACCGCAAACTCCGTCCGGATTTGGAGCTGTGAGGTGGTATCCGTCAGAAGAAGCGCCGTAGCCTGCAACCTCTGCATAGATTTTTGCACCGCGTGCCTTTGCGTGCTCATATTCTTCGAGAACGAGGATTGTTGAGCCTTCGCCCATGATGAAGCCGTCGCGTTTTTTGTCGAAAGGTCGGCTTGCTTTTGTAGGATCGTCAGCGTATCCAGCAGAAAGAGCGTGGAGCATGCTGAATCCCAAGTTTGCGTAACCACACTGAGTTGACTCAGCACCACCAGCGAGGATTACATCGTAGCGGCCAGAGCGAACCTGGTCAAAAGCGTTACCGATTGCGTCTGTACCAGAAGCACATGCAGTAGCGATTGTGTGTGTAGCACCGTGCAAGCCGAATGCCATAGAAATGTTTCCTGCACCCTCGTTTGGAATGAGCATAGGAATTGTCATCGGAGACATGCGTGTCTGGTTAGACTCAAAGTAAGCCTTCATTGTGTTCTCTGTAACTTCGAGACCGCCGATACCAACACCCAGGTAAACTGCAGCGTCTTCGAGAACCTCAGCATTTCCCATCAATTTTGAATCTTCGAGAGCCATTTTAGCAGCTGCAACTGCGTACTGTGTGTACAAAGCCATTTTGCGTGCAGCAGAAGAATCCATATAGTCAGCAGCTTTGAAGTCTTTTACTTCAGCAGCATACTTTACCTTGAAATTTGCATTGTCATAATGTGTGATAGTGTTGATTCCGCTTTTTCCAGCTTTGATTCCAGCCCAAGTTGCATCAACAGAATTTCCCAAAGGTGAAATACATCCCAATCCAGTAACAACTACTCTTCTCATAATTTATTTTCTCCTAAAATTTTTTTGCTTTTTTAACAGCCCATACCGCCATCGACTCCGATGACCTGACCTGTGATGTATGTGCTCAAATCACTTGCGAGGAACAAGGCCGCATTTGCAATGTCCTCTGGCTTTCCGGCGCGCTTGAGTGGCAGGCCTTCAACCCACTGAGCCTTCATGTCGTCCTTGAGAACGGCAGTCATGTCAGTCTCGATGAATCCAGGTGCGATTGCATTTACGCGAACGCCACGGCTTCCGACTTCTTTTGCAAGAGCCTTTGAGTAAGCGATGATTCCGCCCTTAGATGCTGCATAGTTGACCTGACCGCCCTGTCCGTGAAGACCGACGATAGAAGCCATGTTGATGATTGAGCAGCTCTTGTCCTTTGCGCGGATCATGTTGCTTGAAACAATCTGGCTGATAAGGAATACGCTTGTGAGGTTTACGCGGAGAACGTCGTCCCAGTCATCTTTCTTCATGCGGAAAGAAAGACCGTCGCGTGTGATTCCGGCATTGTTTACGAGAACGTCGAATGTTCCGGCTTCAGCAAGGGCAGCCTTAACGACTTCTGTAACCTGCTCAGCGTTTCCGACATCAGCATAAATCTCGTGGAAAGCGACTCCGTTTTCAGAAGCGAGCTTTTCCAAATCTTCTTTAGCAGCGCTTGGCTTAGAGCACAAGCCCCAGACCTCAGCTCCGTTTTTAATGAAAGCCTCAACGATAGCCTTACCGATACCACGGCTTGAACCAGTTACAAGTGCTTTTTTATCTTTCAATAACATAATCTTCTCCTTTTTTACAGTGCGTTGATTCCATCAGCAGTATTAACTGATGTACAAGGCAAAGTTGCGCCGAGTTCTGTCTGTCCCCAGAGGCCTGAAAGAACTTTTCCAGGACCAACTTCGAGGATTACCCATTCATTGTCTTTGTCTTCGCCAATCATGTCAGCGAGAACTTTCTCTTCGTCTGTCCAGCGAACCGGGTGAGTCAGGTGGTCAACTGCGCTTGCCTTTGCAGGAGCTCCCTCAGTTACCTTTTTGCCTGTAACGTTTGAGAAAAGTGTGATTTTCGGGTCACAGAATGTGTATGGCTCCAAAGCAACCTTGAAATTGTCAGCGGCGCGCTGCATGAGAGGGCTGTGGAAAGGACCTGCAACTGCAAGGCGGACTGTTCGGCGGGCACCGGCAGCCTTTGCAGCTTCCTCAGCCTTTGTAAGACCGTCAGCAGTTCCTGAAATTACAGTCTGTTTAACGCTGTTGAGGTTTGCGGCATAAGCGCCTTCGATTCCATTTGCGATTTCTTCAACTTTCTCTGGTGGAAGACCGAGGATTGCGCTCATTCCAGGAGCATTTCCTGCGCTTTCTTCTGCAATCTGCTCGCAAACTTTCTGCATGATTGAACCACGCTCGCAAACAACTTTAATTACATCTTCAAAAGAAAGGATTCCAGCGGCATACAAAGCAGGGAATTCACCGAGAGAGAATCCCATTGCAGCACTTGGCTCGATTCCCTTAGATTTGAGGGCTGCCATAACTGCAAGACTAGCCGCAGTGATTGCAAGCTGGCTGTTATCGCTTCTGTTTAATTCTGTCTGCTCAGTTTCCCAGAGCAATTTCGGAATATCTTTTCCTGTAACTTTGGAAATCTCATCAATGACCTTGCGGGCTTCAGGGAAAGCCTCACAAACATCTTTAATCATTCCCTGAGCCTGTGCGCCCTGTCCCGGGAACAAAAATGCATACTTCTTAGCCATTTGCTTCTCCTTTCAATATGACAAAATTTCAAAAAATGTCATAATCAATAAGTTCATATTATAGGAATGTAAGAAAATATTCAAGTGTCAGAAGAGGGGGAAGTCTCCCCCTGCGCCTCATCTAAAGAATCGGCTACCCCTTCTACGGGGGGATCCCCCGTAACGCCCCCAAACATCAAATTCCCATTCTTAAAATTTTCTGCTATAATCTGCCCATGGAAATTTATGATGTAACAGATGAATTCATCGACGAGCGAAGTAAAAAAGCAAAAAAACTGGATAATCCACAAAAAAAATCCAAAGTAAAATTCATTTCAGAACTGGACGAAATCCCGGCGGCTTCTTTCTCTTCTAAAAAGGCAAAAAAATCCGCCAAAAAACAGAACTTTTTCCAGATTTTCAATTCTTTCTCCGCAGTTGAAAAAACTTTCGTACTCACCTCATTCGCAGTAATCGTGCTTGCAATTTTAAGCTATGCATTAATCAGCTATTCCGCAAGCTTCACACAGACTGAGAACTCAAAAGCCCTTTCCCCGGAGCAGGAAGTTGAGCTTTCCGCCCTTCTCAACGAACTTTACCCCCAGGAACGCACGGCAATCCTCAAAAATCTTCCATATTCTATGCCAAATACAAAGCTAGACGTCTGGGCCGGCTCGGCAATTCTTATCGATGCGTCAAACGGCTGCGTTCTTTTCGAAAAAAATGCCGATGCAGTCATTCCACCGGCTTCAATCGCCAAACTTTTCGTAATGTACATTGTCTTTAAGGATGCGGCAGAAGGAAAAATCTCCCTCGACGACGTTGTTCCCCTTCCGGAGCGAAGCTGGGCAATCAACATGCCAAAAGATGCTTCCCTCATGTTTTTGGGACAGGGGCAGATTGTCACCTTGCGTGAACTTTTAAAGGGACTTGCGGTTGCCTCAGGAAACGACGCAGCCCTGGCCGTAGCCGATTACATTTCGGGCAGCACAAAGGCTTTTGTCGAGCGCATGAACGAAGAATGTGCCGCCCTCGGACTGACCCACACCCACTTTGTTGAGCCAAGCGGCTACGACGAGCACAACCTGACAACAGCCCGGGAACTTGCCGCTTTCTGCTGCGAATACATCAGGCGCTTTCCTCAGTCGGTCGAAGAATTTCACTCAGCACCGAGCATCAAATATCCCATGGGTAAAAATCTCCCTTCATGGCAAAAAGACCGGGGAGACTCAACTGCAATTTATCAGAAAAACACCAACCCTCTTCTGGGATTAATGGAAGGCTGTGACGGAATCAAGACAGGCTTCATCTACGAAAGCCGCTACAATCTCGCCCTCACGGCAAAACGAAACGGAGTGCGCTATATTTCAGTCACGATGATGGGAACAGGAGTCGGCTCAAAACAGGGTAATGCCGGCAGGGTTCACGACGGCACGGAAATGATGGAATGGGCTTTCCAGAACTTCGCAGACTTTAATCCGGCCCAAAAGCTCCCGGAATTCTACGCGGTTCCGGCAATCGGCTCAAAGAACACAAACGGAAAATTCGTGCGGCTGGTTCCTGCCTGGAATAAGGCCCTCACAGTTCCTCATGTAAGAGGCAAGACAGCCCTCGAAGACGCCGCATGCATAGAAGCAAGAGAGGATATTCCAAGATTCATCTACGGCGGTGTCGAACAGGGAAAAGTCTACGGTCAGATTCAGTACAGGCTGGGAGACTTAGTCCTTGAGACAGTCCCTCTTGTAGCCGACCGCACCTACGAAAGAGCCAGCCTTCCCGGCCGAATCATTGGAGCCCTCGTAAGCTGGAGGCTTTAGATTCTGCTTGCTCTGTTTTGGAGCATAAGGTCTGCCAGAACAATCGCCGTCATCGCCTCGATAACAGGCACGATTCGCGGGCAAAGGCAGACGTCATGGCGGCCTTCAATCACAAGGTCGCAGTCGCTGTAAATGCCAGCTTCGTCCACGCTGATTGTCTTCTGGCTCTGGAAAATGCTCGGAACAGGCTTTACCGCAACGCGGAAGAAGAGGTCGTTACCGTTTGAAATACCGCCGATAATTCCACCGGCATTGTTGCTTTCAAAGCCGACCTTTCCGTCAGAGTCCACGCGCATATTGTCATTGTTTACGCTGCCAGTCAAATCCGCAGCACCAAAACCCGCACCGAATTCAATTCCCTTGACGGCTCCAACGCTCAAAATCGCCTTGGCAAGCTCTGCATCAAGCTTTCCGAAAACGGGCTCGCCCAGTCCGGCAGGAAGCCCCGAAACACGGCAGGCAATGATTCCGCCCGCACTGTCTTTGTTGGAACGGATTTCTTCGATTTTTTCGTTCATTTTGGCAGCGGCTTCATTGTCAGGAGCTCGCAAGGCATTCTGCTCAATCTCAGAAAAATCAACTTTGTTTATTGAAACGCCGGCTGCCCGCTCAGTGTAGGCAGTGATTTTGATGTCGCCCAAAGATTCGAGTACCTGAAGGGCAATGGCACCGGCAGCAACACGGGCCGCAGTCTCGCGACCGCTAGATCGTCCGCCTCCGCGATAGTCACGGAAACCATATTTTGAATAGAAAGAAAAATCAGCGTGTCCCGGACGGAAAGTCGTTGCCAAATTCCCGTAATCCTTTGAATGCTGGCTTGTGTTCTGAATCACGATTCCAATCGGAGTACCTTCGCTTTTACCTTCAAAAATGCCGCTCAAAATCTGAGCCTTGTCGTCTTCCTTGCGGGCTGTGACGGAAGCATTGTTCTTGCCGCCAAAACTCTGCCCAGGCTTTCGTCTGTCCAAAGCAGCCTGGATTCGTGCCTCGTCGATTTTGACTCCGGCAGGAACGCCGTCAACGATGCAGCCCAAACCTGCTCCGTGACTTTCGCCGAAGGTTGTTACTTTAAAAATTGTTCCGATTGTATTCTGTGCCATGGAAAAGATTATAACAGAATTAAAAAAAAGAAACCATGCTCTCAGAAGGAACACGGTTTCTTTTATAAGAATCAGTTAAAGTTAGCTCGTTCTATTTGTTTAAGGAATCCAGCATCTTCTGGGTGCTTAGCGTCCAGTATTCGCTTGCGCAATTGAAGCGGCCCTTGCTGTCAACAGTGAAAGTCAGATTGCCGTCGGCATTTTCGCCGATTGCTTTTGCGGGCTTAACTACGCCTTTTGCCAGCGGCGGAATCTGGGCCTTGATTGCCTTTGCGAAAAGACCTGCGATGACAAAGGCTCCCAGCTTGTTGTTGTGGGTGCTGTCGCCTTCGGACATGAGTTTTTGAGCCTCGGAATTGTCCTTTTTGTCGGCATAGGCTTTTTCGTACAGGGCCTTGGTCATTTCGAATGCGTCAATCAAAATCACCTTTTCTTCTTTTGCCAGCTGACGGACGGCCTCAACATAAGCGTTGTTCTCAGTGGTCTGAGTGCCTGTTCCTGTGTCGGTTGAGTCGTGGTGAGGGCGGATTTTTCCGTCAGAAGTGTAGTAAAGCCTTGAAACCGGAGTTACAAGAACAGGAGTTGCCCCAGCCTTTCTAGCCACTTCGATGAACTGCAAAAGATACCATTTGTAAGTTCCGCCGCAGTCATAAGAATAGAAAGTTTCGCCGTATTTGGCCTTGTAGTTAGCAGGAGTTTCGTCCTTTTTGCCCGGAACGACAGGATAAATGCCTTTTTTGTCTGGGCGGCCAAGAGGAACATAGCGCTCATCAAGGTAACCTGCGGCATTTGCACAGTCATTGTGACCGAACTGAATGAAAAGATAGTCGCCCTTTGAAATATTCACTTCGATTTTGTCCAGCAGGCCTTCGTTGATAAAGCTTCGGCTTGAGCGTCCGCCGTTGGCATAATCTTTTACGGAAACCGTGCCGTTAAAGTAAGCTGGCAGGAATTCGCCCCAGCCGCCTTCTTTTTGGATTTTGCCTTCAGTCCACATTCCAAGCGCGCTGTAATCCTTACAGGTTGAGTCCGAAGCGAGGAAAACATTTACCGCACCATTTACGCGGGCCCTGTCAGCGATTGCATTTGCAGGAATAGAAAATCCTTCGTTGATTTTTTTGTCGAGCTTGACCTCAATCGGCTTTGCACTGTCTCCGCTTCGAATCTGAGGAATGATGAGGCAGCGGATTGAACCGCCGGCATCCTCTGACTGAATCAGATAAGTTTTGTCGCCGTAGCCTGTAGTCTGCTTTACCAGGGTCGATTTTCCGTCCTTGTCCCGGTACCACTTGATGAGGGACATGTCATCGGCATCAGCAGTTCCGAGAGTATAATTGACTGTCATTGTGTGGCCCGGATAAACCAGATTAAGATCGTCATCGCTTGTAAAGACAGGCTTTTTTGCCTTGATTTTGGCAGGCTTTGGTTCAGTGTAGAATTCAGGCTTCCACTGACCCAGATAAACCTTCATGACGAAATCTTTTGTAATCTGAGGAATCGTGTCCTTTGTACGCTCGTCAGTTTTGACTGCATTTCCAGCCCAAGTCGTGTTAATCTCGCGGAATCTTGCATCTTCAGGCTTGTTTCCGCTCATGTCAGTCCAGCCGACCGGAGTGATTACGTCTTCTGAGCCGTAAACAGTGTTGACCCAGGCAACAGCGGCATCCTTTCCCCACGGACGGCCGAAATATCCGGCTGCATTAAAGGCATTTGAGTCATTTGAAATAAGACAGTTGAGGAAAAGATAGCCCTTGGCCTCAGCTTCTGTCCGGGCAGCAGTAATGTAGCCAGCGCTGGCCCTGTCAGAATAGCCCGCAAAACGAATCTCGCAGTTTTCAAAGACAAAATTACCGTCGCCGAAGATAAAATCAGTGTTTCCCTCGATAAAGCACTTTCTCAGATAGCCCTTGATTTTTGAACCGGTGTAGAAGGTGTCTTGACTTCCCAGGAATTTACAGTCGAAGAATTCTGCCTCGTCGCCCTCAACAAGAATCGCGCAAGAACGCTCGGTCGCAGCCTTTGAGCGCACATCAGAATTGAGCTTGCGGACGAAATCAAAGCCCTCGCACTCAACTCCATCGGCAATTTCCTCGTCAGTAACATATTTATTGAAAGAAGTTTCGAATGTGATGCCCTCGGCGTGGAAAGCCTTTGCCACGCTCTTGATGTAAGTTGCCCCGCCCCATTTTGCGACAGTTTTTTTGGCAAATTTGTCGTAGGCCAGGTCCTCGTTGTACCAGCCGTTTTCGTCAGCAGAATAATATTTGTAGCCGATTCCGTAGTACCAGGTGATTTTGACTTCTTTTGTCGGGTCAGCATTTTTGAGTGTGATGTAAGGAACGTCAACAATCAGCTGATTTCTGTAGACACCCGGAGTAATCATGATTGTGATTCGGTCGCGCTCCTGAAGGGGATTCATGGCCTTTGCCGCCGCAACAGCTTCTGCAACGCTAGGATACTGACCGCGTTTTGGTCCAACCCAGAGTTCTTTTTTGGGCGGGAGAGGACGGATTGTGTCCTGCTTGAGTGACATTTTAATATCTTTGATTACAGGAGCCTTTTCTACGACAATGTGATTGACCGTGCGGGCGATTGAAGTTTCACAGATTACCTCGTAAACGCCCTCGCGAAGCTCAACCGAGTAGTTTAAGGTTGAAACCCGGCCGTCATAGATGTAGCCGTCTGCAATATTCTTGAACTGAACTGACTTAGGGAATTCCTTGATTTCGCCGAAGAATTTTCCTGAAACGTCGTATGTTTTTCGGGCTGCAACAGTAATGTCCTTTTCAAAAGATGAGCTTCCCTCAAATGAAGAATCGCTTGTAATTTCGTAATCATTTATATCATAAAGACTTGCTGTGTAGAAAACGGAAGGTTCAATTTCACCGGAATAAGAATACTCACCGTTCTCGGCCTTGATGGAAAGTTCAACCGGCAGGGCCGAAGGATTTTTTTCCGGGGTAAGAAGGACTTTCGAGCCTGCTTTTGGAGCAAAGCCCATATTGAAACCGGAAATTTTGCCTGAAATCGGGAAGCTTGTCTGCTCGGCAATTGCAATGTCCTTTTTTAACTCTGATGAGGCCTTTGCATCGATTTCAAGGATTTTAGAGTCTTTTCTGACGCCATAGCCCTTGATTCCGCCCAGAGCCGCAACAAAAGAATAGCCTGCAGGAAGACCGACCGAGTAGCTCTTTCCGGAAATCTTTGCCTTGAATTCAAGATTTTTTTCGCGGAGGATGAATTTGAGCTCAGGCTCTCCGGCAGGAAGTGAAGAAAGGTTGCCGGAAACCTGAACGCCGCGCTCTCGCTTAACCCGGAAATAAACCGGCTTTCCTACGCTTGCATCGCAGTAGATTTTGTAAGAGCCTGAAGAAAGCGCGATATATGAATAAATTTTTGCCTCGTTTGTGATTGAATCGACTTCATCCTGAATGTCGTCACGCTCGCCCTCTTCGTCCAGTGAAGAAAAATGAATCTTTTCGTCGCCGCCGTTGCTTGTCTGGGCATAAAAAGTAACGAGGTCGCCAGCCCTGACATTCTCCAAAAGCAGGTAGCGCTTGTTTTCGCCGCCCTTGCCGTTGCAGTACCAGACACCGTTTGACTCGTAGCCGTCATCAAAAGTGGTGTGAACGTAGCTCTGTGAACCTGCATTTTTTGCCCCGGAATTGTAGGCACGGTCATTTTTATCAACTTTGAAAGTCAGATCGCCGAAAGTGTACTCACTTGGACCGGTAAATTTGCCGTCATCGCCAAGTTCTTCCAGGCCTTCAATGTCAGAAATTGCAATATGATTTTGCGCATCACTTTCTTCAACGCCGCCGAAGTCCCAGACATCAACAGTCCGAGTCTGTGCAGAAAGACCAAAAGATGCCACGAAAAAGAGCATCCCCAAAAACAAATTAGATAAAAACTTTTTCATATCCGAGTTCACCTCTGGAATTCATTTTACCACAGGATTTTTCGTAAATCAAAAAAAATAAAAGTGAGTTTGCAGGGCAAAGAAATTATGGGATGACAGTCCAAAAATGGCTCCCAGTCGTGAATTAATTTTCTATTTTATATTTCGGACGAGAGTGAATTCGTAGCCCAAATCCAAAAAATCTCCAATCAAGAGGGAAAGCTTTTCGTAAAGATAATCTGTGCGGGTTCCGGCAGAAAGACCGACATTTATCGGAATAATCATATTTGGTTCGGCGGCATCAACGTAAAGCTTGACCAGATCCTTTGCGCCCAAATACCACTTTTTGCCGTCAGCGGCCTTTTCCAGAGTGTAAGTGTCCAGGGCAAGACGGCCAGCCTCAACGTAACGGTAGCCGCTCGCCTCTCCGGCCTTTTTGATTTCACGGTTAGCCTTGTAGAAGGGAGCATGCCACATGAGGGAAAGTTCCCGGCCAGTCGCCGCGTAGAATTCATCCTCATTGCGGGCCAGTCCCCGGCGGATAAATTCTTCGTTTATGATAAAGCCCTTTTCGGTCAAATCAGCCGTTGAAAAATACATTGAGCAGCAGTCGTGTCCGCTTTCAATAATCTGCTTGCACTCCAGAGGATAGCGGCGGATAAATTCTCCGTTCAAAAAGAAAGTTGCCTTGATATTGTAGCCGGCCAGCACCGCAAGAATGTGGGTGAGTCCGTCAGCTGAATCCAGGGCATCGAAAACCAGGGCAATTTTTTTGCGCTCGTCGCCCGGCTTTACCGTCTCCGGGTAAACTGCGTATGAAGTGCCGCTGCCAGCAAAATTGCGGATATAAAGGGCGTTTTCAAAAAGCTTGTTATCCGTGAGGCCTGTGTAAACACGATATTTTGCATTCTGAACGGCGTAGACTGAAACCTCAGCCTTTTTCATGTACTCAAATGAAGTTCGGGTATCTTCCACGCTGGCCTGCCAGACATTTTTGAAGGAATCGTAGTCGTAGAAAGTGGCCTTGTTGCCTGCGCTCTGGGCACAGACTATATTCTCGGCATTGGGCTTCCAGAAAGCAGCCTGAGCCGCAGAAAGGAAGAGAACCCGGCCTGTATTTGCAAAGCGGTTGTTTTCTCCAAGCTTCCACTCGCGCACTGTGGATTCACCACCTATATATAGAAGAGAATTGCTTCCCCAGACATATGAGTAAACTGACTCACCGCCAAGACGCCCCAGTTCAAGCCAAGAACCCAAATCGTAGATGTAGGCAAGTTTTTGAGAAGCGAAGACAACCTTGCGCCCGTCAGGAGAAAGAAGGGGATGGGTTGCATTTTCGACCCGGTTGAGTTCCTTGAGTTCGTCAGAAAGCCTGTAAACCGTGGAATTGCGTTTTCCGTCCTCCAGGCCGATTAAATTGACCCAGAGAACCTGGCTGCCGTCGGTACAGAAAAAGACGTCGTAGTCAACAGGAGAGCCCTTGATGTCCTTGAAGGGCTTTGAATAAACGCTTGTAAGATAAGAAGATGCCGTTCCATTAACCCGGTAGCTTGAAATCACTGAATTTGAATTGATTGTGACAATCTGATTTATGAACGGGTTGACCCAGAATTTGTCCTTGCGGCCGTCGAATCCAAGCGGAAGGCGGCCGATTACGATTCCGATTCCGACCATCTGGGAATAAAGGGTGCGGGTGTAAAGTTCCTTGGCGCTGATTTTATAGACTAAATCCCGGTTGATGTAGATGAGGTATTTTGAAGAAGCCCAGGTGACGCAGTTGATTGTGCCCTCGCCTATCTTGCGGAATTCTTCGTCCATCTGAACCTTTTGATAAACTGCCTTTGGGTCGCCGAAGTAAAGGTTTCCCGCCTTTTCGTAGACAAAGACGCTTCCGTCTCCAGCCCATTTTGCAGGAACCTCATCAAAATCGAAGTCGCACTTATCGTTGAGAAGGAATTCTTCGAGAGTGGACATGTTTTTAAGGTAGAGCTTTCCGGTCGCGGCATCAGTTTTTTTGACAAAGCAGGCCCATTTTCCGTCCGGGCTCACAGCCTGGGGCAGCATGGCCTTTGCATCGGCAGGAATTGAATCTTCACGGCTGATCCAGCTTAAAGTGGAATCGGCAACAGAATATCGGGCTGAGCCATAGCGGTTTCGAACTTGCAGGACAGAGCCGCCCGCCAGCATTTCCATGCGCTCAGGAAAGCAGGTGATTATTTTGGTGGCTTCAGTCTTTGTGGCATCAGCAAGAAAAAGCGTTTTATAGGGAATGGTTCCGCCCAGATTGTGACTGACTGTAAACAAAAACTTGCTGTCTGCATTTATCTGGGGATTTTCAAATTTGACTTGTGCGTGTAAGGAAGTGAGCAATGAGCAATTAGCAAGGAGAAATGAAAAAATAAAAAAGATTCGCTTCGTCCAATTACTCATTGTTAATTGCTAATTCCTAATTCATTTAACCCTTTTTCAATTTCGGCGATTTTGCTTTCGATTTTTTTGATGCGGGAATTCCTGTCGTTGGCCTGCTTTACCTCAAGCTGAGCGAATACATTTTCGAGAACAGAAGCATCACTTGGCTCAACGTTTTCTTTACCGCACCAGGGGCAGTAATGGAATTCACGTTCGATTGTCTTTCCACAATTGTTACAGACGCATACAAAATCCATAAAAACCTCTTCCATATTTTAACACCACTTTAGCGTTTCAGCAATGTTAATGGGTCCACGAGGTTTCCATTTTTGTAAACCGTAAAATGAAGGTGAGGGCCTGTTGAATATCCTGTCGAACCGACGAGACCGATTTTCGTGCTCTGGTCAACAGCCTGTCCTTTTTTAGCCAGAGTCTGAGACATGTGGCCGTAAAGTGTCTGATAACCGCCGCCATGATTGATGATTATGTAGTTTCCGAAGATATTTGACCAGCCGACGTAAGCTACACGACCGCTCATTGCAGCGCGAATCGGAGTTCCTGTAGGACAAGCCATGTCAATTCCAGTGTGATTTGAAGCAACGCCTGTAAAGGGGTCAGAACGCGGACCGAATCTTGATGTGAGCCGCCATGCAGCCTTAATCGGATATGAGAAAAGTTCGCCCATAGCCTTTCTGAGCTGGTTTGTGTCCATTTTTGCGCCTGGAATGAAAAGAGCCATGTCCTTTGCAAGTGTGTCGCTTGAAAGGTCGTTTGCATCCAGGATTTCCTCAACGCTGACATGATATTTTACTGAAAGAGAATTGAGTGAGTCTCCGGCCTGAACCTTGTAGACAAGTCCGTCAGTCGAAGGAATCCTCAGTTTCTGACCTGAACGGAGAGTACGCACGTTTGAAATGTCATTGACTGCAATCAGGGTCGAAATGTTTGAAAGACCAAATTTTCGGGAAATCGTGCTGATTGAGTCTCCGGCCTTTACGGTATAATTCTGGAAAGTGACCTTTTCGCCGATTCCAACGCTGGCAGCCGTAAGAATCGAGCCGTCCTCAGAAAGAACGTTGCCGTTTTCATCAACATTGTCAGCCAGAGTGTCGTACATGGCAAAGCGGGACATGGCACCGCTCAAAGCCTCGTATTCATAATCAGAATTTGAGTCAAAAACGATTGAAGTCGTGTGATTGTCAACAAAAGAAAGAAGATTGAAAACCGTATATGGCACAATCAGGTGAAATGCAAAGAGAACGAAAATTGAGAGAATCTTGGAAATTCCAGCGACGGTAAACTGCCTTTCAGTTTTTGAATAGGCCTTGTCCAGTGCGACCACGATTTCAGGAGACTTATGCACAGGATTTTTTTTCTGAACCTTTGAAATTCGGGGAAGAGTAAAATTTGAGCTAGAATAACTTTTTTTAACGGCCGCCGAAGAGCCAACGAAACTAATTATCTCCATAAGTCTTTTATCGGAAGAAAAAAAGTAGTAAATTAGAAGTAAATTGAAAGTTGAAAGCTGAAAATGGAAAATTTACCCGAAAGAATTCATTTTTCAAAATCAAATAAAATTCTCTGTCTCATTGTCTGTCTGGGGCTTATCCTGGGCCTGCTGCTCAAGCTCTTTGTCTTTGAAATCCTCACGGTTTCAGGCGAATCAATGTATCCGGCCATCAAAGACGGAGAGAGGCTTTTCGTCTCAAAATGCGCTTACGGAATCGCCCAGCCCTACGGAGAAAAACTTTTGCTCCAGTGGAAGGGGCCTGAGCGCGGGGATGTGGTCATCTATCTGTATAACAATAAAATAGTTGTAAAAAGATGTATCGCTCTCGGTGGAGATAAACTAGAAATTTTAAGCAATAGCGATTATAATTATATTTTAAAGGCAGGAGATTTTTCGATTCCTTTGAGTCAGATTCAATATCTCAAGCTCAAAGATTCTGCCAGCGTGCCTCAGGGCTACATTCTCGCAATCGGTGACAATCACGAAGTTTCGGTCGATTCCCGCACTTACGGATTCGTCTCTGAGCGAAATATTCTTGGAAAGGTTTTATGCAAGTAAACGGCTACATCAAAAAAGGCCCTCTCATTTTTCTGATTGTCTGTGCAGTCCTCTTGTCAGCTTATGTCATCGTTGAATACGGATTTTTTGCTTTCACTGAGCCGCCAGCCCCTCTCACGGAGCTCACCGAAGTTCAGCGCGGTTCAATTCTGGACAGGAACGGAAAGGCTCTGGCTGTTCCGGCTGCCTTCTACGACTTTGGAGCCTCGCCCCAGTCAATCAAGAACAAGGAAAATTTCGCGGAAGTCATCGCACCAATCATCAACGAAAGCGAATCTTCAATCCTCGCCCTTATTTCAAAATCAGAAAATTCATCATTCACATACATCAAAAAAAATATAGACTCAAACACTTACGCAGAATTACGCAAGGCCTGCAGCCACAACGGTTTTTCTTCAGTCGTAAAATTCGACAAGCTGCAGGGCCGCGTTTACCCGGAAAACGAACTTGCAAGCCAGCTGATTGGTTTTGTCGGCAAGGAAGGCAAAGGTCTGGCCGGAATCGAATATTCCATGGAAGACACCCTCTTTCCACCGCAAACTGATGGAGAATCCGTCGTCCAGGGCAAGAACATCTATCTCACAATCGACGCAAACTTGCAGTCAAATCTCGAAAAAATCGCCCATGAGGCAATGGAAGACACTCAGGCTGAGTCAATGATGCTGATTGCGGCCGAAGCAAAAACCGGCGAAGTCCTTTCTTACATCAGCCTGCCTTCCGCCAACCTCAATGACTTTTCAAGCGCATCAAAAACAGAGCTTAAAAACAAGCCTGCCAGCGACAGCTACGAGCCGGGCTCAGTCTTCAAGATTTTCTCGGTTGCTTCATTCATTGACACTGGCTCAATCACCACAAAAGACATTTTCCTCTGCGACGGCATTTTCTCAAAAAAGACCGGCCGTGAGACAATCAGAATCACCTGTCTCGACCACCACGGATGGGAAACTGCCCGCGAGGCCCTCAAATATTCCTGCAACGATGCACTGGCCCAGATGAGCGAAAAGATTGACTCAGAGCCCTTCCTTGCAAAACTCCACCAGCTCGGATTCGGTGAAAAGCCGGGCACGGAAATATCCGGCGAAACTCCGGGAGTTCTGCGCAACCCGAACGATCGCCTCTGGTCAGCCCGCTCAAAGCCAACAATCGCAATCGGTCAGGAAATCACTGTAAGTGCCCTGCAGATGGTTCAGGCGGCAACGGCAATCGCAAACAACGGCGTGCCGGTTCAGCTCAGCTTCGTCAATAAAATCACGGATTTCGAGGGCAAGGAAGAATTTGTTCACACGCCTATTCTCCGAGACAGGGTTTTCCAAAAATCAACAACTGACTACATCCTCGAATGCATGGAAACAGTCGCAACAAGCGGAACCGGCCACAGGGCAGACCTCAAGGACGTTTCTTTGGGCGTAAAAACCGGTACGGCTCAAATGGCAGACCCCAACACAGGCGCCTACTCAACAACAGACTTCGTTTCCAACTGTATGGCCATTTTCCCGATTGAAAACCCGGAAATCATTCTCTACATCGTAATCGAAAAGGCAAAGGGAGAAACTTACGCAGGCCGAATCGTAGCCCCGGTAATCGCAAAGGCAGCCGACGTCATCATCGACCATCTGGGAATGGCACGAGGCAAGGCTTCAAGCCTCGCTCACCCGGGCTCAGTCTCAATCGCTGGCACCAAGCCAATCGTCCTCGAAGGAACCGTGCCAGACTTCCACGGAGTCTCAAAAAGACAGCTGCTCCCCCTTCTCAATTACAGGAACATTAGGATAAAAATCAACGGCGACGGCTGGGTCAAGAATCAGGAGCCGCCGGCAGGAACGCCAATCACGGAGAACATGGAAATTGAACTCTATCTGGAATAAAAATCTTCGTCTCTTCATGGGCCGCTTCCCCAATCTGGCAAAAATGTTCTCCCTTCAAAGCGAAGCTGACATTCCGGACGACATTCCAGATCACCTTATCGCACCGATTGAAATCCTTCCGTCCAAATCAAACTGCCCCACGGCAAAAGAGGGCGGAAAATTCCTTCACTCAGCCTACAATCCCCTTCGTGAGGCGGAACAGGCGGCAAAAACGGCAAAGTCCTCGCTGACCGAAGTTTATTCTGCGGCATTTTTCTCCTGCGGACTTGGCTATGCCCCGATTTCATACGCAAACCTTTACCCAAATGACACGATTATAATAGTCGAATCAGATCCGCGATATTTTTTTACGGCACTTTCCCTCGTCGACTGGGAGCCTCTTTTTAAACACGCGAATTTCATCATTGCGCTGGGAACAGGAATCGACAGCGTTGTAAGCCTGATTGAGCATACAGCAGGATTAAAGCACACGGCGATTTGTGAAAATGCAGCCCAGAGCCAGCACGCAGCCGACTACTTTCAGGCCCTCCGCTCGCTGATTGAGCGCAACAAGCGCAAGGTCGAAATAAACGCATCCACCCTCGAAAAGTTCTCAAAGCTCTGGCTAAAAAACACCTGCCGGAACCTGCATTTTCTTGCAGAGACAGACGGCGTAAATATTTACAAAGATTCTTGCCCAAAAGATTTACCGTGCGTAATTCTAGCGGCTGGTCCAACTCTCGAAGAAGCCCTGCCCCATCTTGCAGAACTAAAAAAGCGGTCAATTTTAATCGCCGTGGACACAGCTTTGCGAGCCTGTCTAAGGGCAGGAGTAGAGCCGGATTTTGTGATTCTCGCCGACCCTCAATATTACGCTTACAGACACATCGCGGGCCTCAAAAGCCCTTCCAGCATTCTGATTACAGAAAGCGCGGCTTATCCCGCAGTTTTTCGCTTTGAGTGCAAAAAAATCGTCATGTGCGCCTCGCTTTTCCCGCTGGGTCAGTACATCGAAAAGCAAATCGGCAGCAAGGGAGAACTTGTAGCAGGCGGCTCAGTCTCAACGACAGCCTGGGATTTTGCCCGCTTTATCGGAGCAAAAGAAATTTTCTGCGCAGGCCTCGATTTGGGATACCCGGGTTTTCAGACACACATCAAAGGCTCCACTTTTGAAGAAGCGATTCACACAAAATCCACGCGTCTTTTAACCGCCGAAAAACAAGGCTCCCAGATTCTCTTCGGAGCAGGCATGAGCCAGGAATCAGACTACGAAGGACGGCCAATTCTGACCGACAGCAAAATGAAGATGTTCGCCTGGTGGTTCGAAAGCAAGCAGGAAGAATTCAAAGACTCAATAAAAAGCTACACTCTCTCAAATAAATCACTCAAAATCCCGGGATTCCAGATCGCAAGCATGGACACAATTCTTTCCCGCCCTGAAAAATCCGAGCAAAAAAAGGAATTTCTGAACAGCAAGGGGGGTACGGGGGTAAATACCCCTGTAGAAAGGGTAGGGAGCGACGGCGGAGCCGGCAAAACCTGTGAGACAGGTTTTGAGCGAGTCTCGGCGAAGGCTGTGCCTGAGCCGCGGAAAACTTCAACTTCAAACTCATTCTTCACCACTGCCCTCTCAAACCTCAAATCCGGTCTCGAAGAACTTTACGCCACCGCCAAAAAAGGCTTCCGGCTCGCTGATGACGGCATAAAATCCGCTGTGCCCCAAAAAGCCCTGCCTGAGCTTGAAAAAATCGACGCAAAAATCCTCCACTCCGAGTACAAGGAAATCGCATCTCTGGTCTTTCCAAGCGAAAAACGCCTTTCTGAACTTTTCCAAAATCTCCCGCCTCTGGCAGACGAAATCAAGTCATCCCTGCAAAAATCCCGCCTGATTTACAAGGAACTGATGAACAGCGTGGCCCAATACCAGAATCTTCTGGGCTAAAAGCACCTTTTCCCTTTTCAATTTTCATTTTTTTTCCTAAAGTTCCCCTGACAAATATCCGAAAATATTATTGTACCGTGCAGTACAGGATGTGTTCGTCCGCTGTCAAAAGAACGTAACATCCAGACACCCTGTGCCGCGAAAAATGAAGGCTCCTTGTAGCTGTGAAATGCAAGTGAGCAACATTTTCGGTCTCCATGATTTTGAAAGACAAAGAGCGTGTAAGGCTTTTTGTCTTTTTTTTCGCCGGATTTTTACCTTTCTCCATTTTAATTCAAGTTTTTCACATTTTCTGCCGATATTATAGCTGGAGATTTCTATGACTTCGTTTAATGTAGCAGAATTATCGGATGGGCAACGCTTTGGCGCTCCGCTTATCCTCGACAAACATTTTATAGTTCTCGACCAAAATATCGGTTTCAGCAAAGCCCTTCAGGGACGTCTCGTTGAATGGGGCTTCAAAACCCTTTATTCTGAATCCGCTGAAGTAATCGATACAAAGCCAAAAGTAGTTGTAAACACAGACGCACCCTCAGCTCCACCGGCAGAATTTGAAAATGTTGACCTCGACCTTCTGGACACACTGAACGACGAATACAAGGACAAGTCAAACGCCCTCAACGCAAAACTCAAGGAAACTCTCTCAAAAATAAATCTCGAAATCAAGAATAATCCAAATAAAAACCGCATGGAAAACGTTCTGACAGTCTATAACGAATTTATGGATTACACCCAGCACGTTTTCACCCGCTACGTCACTCACAAGGAAATGAAAATCGGCGAGCTTTCCGAGTCAATCTCGCTGCTCATCGAATTCGTCAAGGCAAACAAAAAATATCTTCTCCGCATTCAGCCTAGCGAAGAGCACAAGCTGGACAAAAACTTCCTTACAAGCCACTGTCTGCGCTCGACAATTCTTTCGATTGTAATTGCATTGCAGATCAACATGCCTATGCAGAAGCTGATTGACCTTGGTGTTGCGGCAATAATTCACGAAATCGGCCAGATTAAACTTCCGCCCCAGCTTTACCTCACGAACAAGGCCCTTTCACCACAGGCAAGAAATCTTCTGGCAACCCACACGGTCCTGGGCTTCAATATCGTCAAGGAACTCGAATTCCCGCTTCCGATTCAGGTTGCAGTTTTGGAGCACCACGAACGCGAAAACGGCCAGGGTTATCCGCGACGACTTACAGGCAACAAGATTTCGGCTTACGGCAAGATTCTTTCGGTCGCATGCAGCTACGAGGCAATTACTTCTCCGCGTCACTACAAGGAAGCGCGCTCACTTTACGAGGCTACAATCGAGCTTCTTATGAACAAAGACAAGCGCTATGACGACGTTGTAATCAAAGCCTTGGTTACGGCAGTTTCCCTCTTCCCGATTGGAACTTACGTTTATCTCTCAAACGGAAAAATCGCCCAGGTTGCAGAAAGCAATCCGTCGGATCCAAGATTACCGATTGTTGAGCTGGTCGGCGAAAAGAATGAAAGCGGAAATCCAAAAACGATTATCACAGACAACGACAAGAATAAGATTGTCCGCGTCCTCAACAAAGACGAGCTCAAAGGCGTCCAGGCTTATATTAATTGAAAAATTGTCTTATTTTATCAGCTTCTTCGTAGAACTGTTCGTCAAGACGCGGCGGATTTTTTGTGAAGTAGAGGATTTGCTGGAGTTCGTCCAGACTTCTGGCTCCCCAGACTGGGACTACGTTTTCAAAAGGCAGGAAATAGCCCAGGGCGAGCGGCAGGTTCGTTACTACGCCGCCACACAAAGGCTGCATCGCGATAAAGCCAATGTCCTTTTCGTAAAATCTTCGTGTGAGTTCTTCCACACTCTCAGGACAAAGCATGTTAAAGGGGAACTGAATCGTCTCCCAGCCCGCATCAGAATAAAGGACACGCTCGGCGACATCCATGGAATCCGTTACGATGCCGAAATGCCTCACGACACCCGAAGACTTTAATTCAATCAGTTTTTCGATTATTTCAGTGCCGTCATTGATTTTGGGAAGGTTTTCAGGATTTTCGAGCTGGTAAAGGTCGATGTAAGAAGTGCCGAGATTGCGAAGGCTTACATCAATATCAATTGCAAGCTCGCCACCATTGCGGGGAGAGCTTTTTGTAGCGATAAATACGTTTTCACGCACATCGCTCAAGGCCTTGCCAAGACGACGTTCGCTTTCCGGTGCCTTAGTTGAAGTATCGAAAAAGTTCACGCCGTCTTCATAGGCCATGCGAATCATCTGGAATGCTGTCTCCGGGTCGTCAATTCCCCCGATTCCCTGCGCACCAAACGCCGTCCGAGAAACAAGAAGATTTGACTTACCCAAAGCGATATAGTCCATAGATTAGCGATTTACGGGCTTGTATTCCTTGATTGCTTTTGTGAGAAATGCGTGGAGATCTTCAATCTTTACGCGCTCCTGCTCCATGCTGTCGCGGAATCGGACTGTAACTGTGCCGAAGTTGTTGTTTACAGAGCCGTCGTCGTTCTTTTCGTTGATTGTGTCGTAGTCAACAGTAACGCAGAACGGTGTTCCGACTTCATCCTGGCGGCGGTAGCGTTTACCAACTGTTCCGCTCAAATCGTAGTCAGTTACGAAGTCTTCCTTGAGGGCGTGCTGGATTTCCTTAGCTTTCTCAGCAAGACCATCTTTCTTCATCAATGGAAGAACTGCAACTGTGATTGGAGCCAATTTCGGATGCAGGTGAAGGACAGTTCGGTAGTCTTCTTTTCCGTCCTTGCCGACGTTTTCTTCTTCGTATGCTTCACAGAGGAACATGAGGAAGTTGCGGTTGAGACCTGCAGAAGTTTCGATTACGTAAGGAATGAACTTTTTGTTTCCGTCTTCCTGATCGATATAGCTCATGTCCTTTTTAGAATATTCCTGATGCTGGCTCAAGTCGAAGTCTGTGCGAGAGTGGATGCCCTCAACCTCTTCGAAGCCAATCGGGAAGTTGTATGTAACGTCGTAAGCGTCTTTTGCGTAGTGAGCGAGCTTGTCGTGGTGGTGCCACTTGAGGTTCTTTTCTGCGATACCGTACTTGAGGTAGAAATTCCAGCGGTCTTTTCTCCATCGCTCGAAAGTCTCGTCCTCTGTTCCAGGCTTACAGAAATATTCCATTTCCATCTGCTCGAATTCGCAGGTACGGAAAATGAAGTTCTTGAAAATAATCTCGTTTCGGAATGATTTACCAACCTGAGCAACGCCAAAAGGAACTTTCATGCGGTTTGACTGAACGATGCTCTTGAAATCTGTGAAGATACCCTGACAAGTCTCCGGGCGGAGATAGATAAGGTGTGATTCATCTGCGATTGGGCCCTGATATGTCTTGAACATGAGGTTGAATTCGCGGACAGCTGTATATTTGCGGTTCTCGCTTTTACATGTAGGACAGTTGATGTTGGCATCGATATATGCCTTCATTTCTTCGTGAGTCATTGTATCAACTGGTTTTCCAGGATCTTTGTCCGGATTTGCGGCAACGAAATCTTCGATCAATTTATCTGCGCGGTGGCGGGCCTGACACTCAAGACAGTCAACCATCGGATCTGAGAAGTGGTCAACGTGACCAGAAGCCTTCCATGTTGTGTGATGCTGGAAAATTGCGGAATCAAGACCAACAACATCATCATGGAGCTGGGTCATTTCCTTCCACCATGCGTTCTGAATATTGCGTTTGAAATCAACACCGAGCGGGCCGTAATCCCATGCACCAGCCTGTCCTCCGTAAATCTCGGAAGCCTGATATACAAAACCGCGTCGCTTACAGAGTGAAATGATTTTGTCCAAAGTACATGCGTGTGGATCAGCCACAACCTTTTCATTTTTTGCCATTTTTAATTCTCCTTTCATCCACCCCTGGCGTGGAGCAGACGGATAAAAAATAATTAAGGAGATTTTATCAAATTTTGAAGATTTCTACAATTAGAAAAATCGGGGCGTAGCGGGGCCGCAAAGCAGGTAAACTTGCCCCGCTGAAGGGGGTGTGTGAGCAATGCCGGAAGCAAAGCTTCCAGAGTGCGAACCAGGGGGAAGGCTTTCCCCCTTTAATTGATAAACTCGAAGTGCTGCCAGTCTTTTACGCCCTTCCAGTCGCCGCCCCATTCAAAACCCCGGCTTGTAAAAAGCTTGTAGGCCAGGTCATTGTGGTCAATCTTATATGGAAAATTTTTGCTGCGGTCAAGATAAGGCGCACCGTTAAGAGGCTCAATGCTGGGCTTGCCCTTCACAAGCTTGTAGTAGGGATTGTAGAGAGGATTGATGTCAATCGCCAGCCCCGCTCCGTGCATTGATACAGTCGTCGTGTGGGAAATAAAGCGGAAATTGAAGCAGGAAGAATTGTTGTCGCTCATGCTTCTTTCGTCGTCCGCATCATACTCGTCCACAAGACGCATTTTTTCGATTGGATAGCCGGCCGCATACAAGTCCTTGAAAATCCCCAGAAGAAGGTCCGCGATTTTAACGTTGCAGACAAGCTCGCCCTCTTTTGTCGCTCCGTCCAAAGTCTTGTGGAGTACATGAAGATAGCGGAGCTCCGAGCGCGGAATTGTGCAGTCAGCCTTAAAAGACTTTCCCTGCATACGGGCAAAAAGTTCATCAGATATTTCAATTATATAGAAAGAAGATTCAAGTTCGTCGTTCAAATCCATCTCAATTTTCTCCCCAACAGGATATTTCCCCTGAGCAAAGCAAAGCCCCGAAAGAAAAAAAGCCAGCAAAACAAATATTTTTTTCATTTTCCAAATGATTATAGCAAAAAAACTAAAAATCATCCGATTTTTTTTGGAATTTTCTGACTTTTTTCGATTTGGACTGCCGAAAACTCACTTTTAAAGACAATTAATATGTGTAAGAAAAAAGAGCTTACACACATTAATCCAAAGGAGTTCGTATGAAAAAGAAAACAAAGGCAATCAAGAAGAATCGAACGAAAATGCAGGAGAAGATGGCTAAAATAAAATCAACTACCCTGCCGGGCATTGACGCAACGAAAAGAACATTTCGTGACACTCTCTTCCGATCGATTTACAGCGGAAAAGATGACAGAAGTAAGCGCTGGCTTCTCTCGCTTTACAACGCACTTAGCGACAAAAACTACACCGACATTTCAGCTCTAGAAATCACCACGATTGACGACGTCATTTACGTCACCATGAAGAATGACTTATCCTTCCTGATAAACTCGGAGATGCACCTCTTTGAGCAGCAGTCCACGGTCAATCCCAACATGCCGCTCAGAGGGCTGATTTACTTCTCCCAGCTTTATCAGAAGGAAGTCGCCAAACGGAATCTGGATATTTTCGGACGGACTAGAATCAAGATACCTTCCCCAAAATTTGTCGTCTTCTACAACGGAAAGCAGGAACAAGACGACATCGTAAAATACAGGCTTTCCGAATTATTTGAGCTCAAAGATGAGAGCAGAGAGTTCGAATGGACGGCAACCGTAATCAACATCAACAAAAATCACAACGAAAGTCTTCAAAAAAAGTGCGAGTCGTTGTATCATTACTGTGTCTTCGTTGACCGCGTAAAGGCGAACCTCGACAAGAGAATGAAACCGGAAGACGCAATCAACGAGGCCGTGGACTTTGCCATCAAGGGCAATTTTCTAGACGGATATTTCAAGGAGCAGCGGATGAACATTGTCGGAAACCTTCTCACAGAATTCAATCAGGAAGACTATGACCGCAACCGCCGTGCCGAAGGATTTGAAGACGGCGTGGAGTATGGTGAACGACAAGCTACCATTTCCAACGCGAAGAACTTGCTCAAACTCAACAAACTTTCTGCTGAAGAAATTGCCGACTGTTGTTCCTTGCCATTGGAACAGGTGCTGGCGCTCAAGGACGAAATCTTAATTATGCATTAACAAAAAACTCTCCTGCGACTATGCGCAGGAGGGCTATTTCAAGGAGCAGCGGATGAACATTGTCGGAAACCTTCTCACAGAATTCAATCAGGAAGACTATGACCGTAACCGCCGTGCCGAGGGCTTTGAAGATGGCGTTGAGTATGGCAAGGAAGCTGCCTCCATTGAAAACGCGAAGAATTTGCTAAAACTCGGAGTTACTGCGGAAACTGTATCACAAGGCTGTTCACTTCCTCTGGAGCAAGTACTTGCATTAAAAGAAGAACTTAACCGCGAACCGGCCACCGCAAAATAAATTTTCCAAAAACAAAACTTCTATCAAAGCAAAAAAAGCAGCCCCAGCCACGAAATTGTGACAACTGGGGCTGAACTTTTTATTTCCTACTTGCGATTCTGTTGACACTAAAGGCTATCCTTCACCACATCAATCTGCCAATTTTTTTTTGGATTTTTCTGACTTTTTCTGTTTTACATTGCCGAAAATCGAATTTTTTTGGAAATAAATATATATGAGAATTAGAAGAACATTTGTGATCGGCCGCACACGGATTCTTTCTTTCTCAAATACACTTTTATGGGAGTTTCTATGACAGAAAGCATTTTCAAACCAAAACCTGTTGACGAATTGACTTTTATGGACGATGGCATGTTCCAGGAAGTCTTGCGGAATCCGGAGATTTGCGCGGAGCTTGTTGAGCGGCTTCTGCACATACAAGTAAACCACATCGAATACCCTGAGTTGGAAAAGACAATCGCACCGTATTACACAACGAAGGGAGTCCGGCTAGACGTGTATCTAAAGGACACGGACAAAATCATAGATGTAGAGATGCAATCCTACCCGCAGGACGCACTTGGCAAACGCACCCGCTATTACCAGTCGATGATAGACATGGACAGTCTCATGAAGGGGCAGGATTATTCAGAGTTGAAAGACAGTTACATCCTCTTCATCTGCAAACGCGACCCGTTCAAAGACGAGCAGAAAAAGTATTACGGCCTCCCATGTTACACGTTCAAAAACACATGTTTGGAGAATCCGGCAGTAAATTTGAATGACAAATCCTTGAAGGTCATCTATAATGCAAGTGCATACAGTGAAGAAAAAGACGAGCAGGTTAGAACTTTTCTTCACTTCATCCACACGAACGAGCCAGGAGAAGACGACTTTACAAACCGTCTGTCCTCGCTGGTTGAGCAGATAAAGGACAACGAAAAATTCAGGAGGGATTACGCCGCTATGAATTTACATGACAGGGATATAACCAGGGCTGCAAAACAGGAAGGTCTCCGGCAAGGGCTTGCGCAAGGTGCACAACAGAAGGCCGTTGAAGCGGCTAAGTAAAATATACCCCAAATGGTAGACACATTTAGAAGAAGGGATCCATAAAAGTAGACACTAAAATAAAAGGGAAAATCCCAAATAGTAGACACTTA